>CALRWS020000001.1:0-215133 GCA_943371935.1 Chitinophaga pinensis
CACTTCTCTCGAAGTGAACCTGGCCCCGACTGCTGCTGTCACCCGATTGCGGTGACGCGAAAATCAACGCCCGCTCGGCAGCTTGCAGCAGCGGCCGTAAACGACGCCTGTGTTCGCGCTGGTCGTACTTTCGTTGCGGAACGCGCAGAAGTGACTATTGCTGCCCGGGAACTGGCGGCTGGAGACGATGCGACCATCGAATGTCGACATGGTGCAACCACCGCTGACGATGGTGTAACCGGCCGCACAGGCCGGCGACGAGCCGGTGCCGGTGGAGCTGGCATTGACCGTGATGTTGCTGGAGACGGTTTCCTGGCAATCGAGTTCGCCGAGCACCGGGTTGATGAAATAACCGACGAGGTCGGCGACCAGATGGGTCTGCGCGAACGAATAAACGTTCAACTCGTTGGCCGACGCGCCCTGGTCGAGTTTGACCACGCTGTAATTGGCGACAATGCTGCCCGTCGTATAGTTGACCGTCGACGCCAGCGGCTGGGTGCCGAGAAACGGGAATGCGGTGATATAGCCGGCCGCAGCGGGCGTCACCACGGTGAAATTGATCGCCGCTGCCGCGAAGGAACCGGCGGCACCGGCACCGCTGCAGTTGCTGGCTTCGCCGCCCTGGAAGCCGTAGTCGGACACGGCCGTGACATCGAAGCTGCGCACGGTGTTGGCGGCGATCTGGCCGCCGGCAATGCGGGTGTCGATGATCCGGCACGGGGTGATCGGCACGAACACCAGATCATTGTTGATCTCGCCGAGCAGTTTTGTCGGCACTTTGGTGGCGCCTGTATTGACGGCGTTCAACAGGTTGGTGTGTGCGGTATTGCCACGGTCGTCGACCAGAAACGCATCGTTCATCAGCTCGAAAGTCGGCGAATTCGCTGCGCGTCTCAGCGTATCGAGCGAGGCCTTCGAAAACAACGGCGCCATGTCGGACGCCCACTCGCGGACATCGGCGCGATACGCCTCCTGGACATGGTTACCCCACTTCATGACGATCCGGTGGACCAGTTCGCCGCGGGGGCTGCGCTGATCTTTCCCCGCTGCCTCGGCATCCATGCCCATGGTCAACATAGGCAGCGCCAAGGCCAGACAAGTAGCGATCAAGTATGAATTCTTCACGTAGTTACCCTCGGAGTTGGATTCGTTATCGGTTTGGACGTCGGCTGGGCGGTGTCCGCCCGCGTCTGTGTAAGGAACGGTGAACTTGTGCAATCAAGGACAGGCCGACCTTCGCTGGGCCAGCGTCGTGCCTCTATGACCTTCGACACCGGCCATCGGCCCTTCCTGGCGTTACAGTCGTGCGCCGCTCGACGTCGCGGCCCCATGACGCCGCCTTCCCGTACGCCCTCTGGGCCGGAGACTTCCGTGAAAACCCAATCCAATCCGCTTCTGCGACCCCGCACCCTGTTGTTGTCCGCCGCGGTGGCGGCTGTCGTTTCGGGCCTTTCGCTGATGAATGCCGAACCGGCGATGGCAGCCAGGGACACTGGCCTGATGCTCGACCAGAGCAAGCTGCCGCCCTTCAACCAGTTCAAGGCGACCGATCTCGATGCCGCCAGGAATGCGTGCACCGACTTCAACGGCTTCGTCAACGGCCGATGGCTGGCGGCCAACGCCATCCCGGGCGACCGCACTTCCTGGGGCGCTTTCGAAATGCTCGGCGAACGGTCGCTCGCGGTGCAGCAGCAGTTGGCCGAGCAGGCCGCCGCGATGAAGGGCGCCAGCGGCGTCGAGAAGATCGTCGGCGATTTCTGGGCGACCGGCATGGACGAGGCCAAGATCGAAGCCGCTGGCATCGCGCCGCTGAAGAGCCGCCTCGATGCCATCGACGCACTGAAGAACGGACCCGGGGTCGCCGAATACCTGCGCCAATCGTTCGCCAAGGGCGAACAGGCGGTGTTCGGTTTCGGACCGAGCCCCGATTTCAAGAATTCCTCGATGAACATCGCGTACGCGTTCCAGGGCGGACTCGGGCTGCCGGACCCCGGTTACTACACCGACAAGAAAGACATCGTGGCGGAGTACGAAAAGCACATCGCCAAGGTGCTGGAACTGTCCGGCATCGGCGCCGCCGACGCAGCAAACCAGGCCAAGGACGTGATCGCCTTCGAAACGCGCCTTGCGAAAGTGTCGAAGTCGAGCGAAGAACTCTCGCGCGACGCCGGGCTGTCCTACAACCCGGTCAGCCTCGCCGACGCAGACAAGCTGGCGCCGAACTTCCCGTGGACGAAGTTCTTCGAGTCGCAGGGCGTGGAAGCGCCGAAGATGTTCTCGCTGGCGATTCCGGCGTTCCATGCCGAAGTCAGCAAGATGCTGGCCGACACCCCGGTGCCGGTCTGGAAAAGCTATCTCCGTTTCCGCACCGTGGACGGCGCATCGCCGTTCCTCAGCAAAGCCTTCGTCCAGGAAAACTTCAATTTCTACAACCAGACCCTGCGCGGCCAGAAGGAAATGCGGCCGCGCGCGAAGCGCGTGCTCGGCACCATCGAAGTCCAGGCCGGCGAGGCGCTCGGCCAGATGTACGTGCAGGTGGCGTTCCCCGCCGAGTCCAAGGCGCGCATGGAAGAGCTGGTGAAGAACCTCAGCATGGCGCTGAAGGGCCGCATCGAGAATCTCGCATGGATGAGCCCCGAGACGAAGAAGAAGGCGCTGGAGAAATGGGCCACGTTCACGCCGAAGATCGGCTATCCGGACAAATGGCGCGAGTGGAACGGCCTGCAGACATCGCGCAACAGCTATATCGAGAACGTGCTTGCGGCGAATGCGTTCAATTACCAGTGGAGCCTGTCGAAGATCGGCAAGCCGGTGGACAAGACCGAATGGGGCATGAGCCCGCAGACGGTCAATGCCTACTACAACCCGCTGCAGAACGAGATCGTATTCCCCGCCGCGATCCTGCAGCCGCCGTTCTTCGACGCGAAGGCGGACGACGCGCTGAACTATGGCGGCATCGGTGCCGTGATCGGCCACGAGATGATCCATGGCTACGACGATCAGGGCAGCCGTTTCGGACCGACCGGCAACTTCGAGAACTGGTGGAGCGAAACCGACTCCAAGGGCTTCGCCTCGCTCACCAGCAAACTGATCGCACAGTTCGACGGTTATGAAGCGGCACCAGGCAAGATGGTCAACGGCAATCTGACCCTGGGCGAAAACATCGCCGATCTCGGCGGACTGGCGGTGGCTTACGACGCTTTGCAGCGCGCGAGCGCAGGCAAGCCCGATCCCAAGGTCGACGGTATCGACCGCGATCAGCGCTTCTTCCTTAACTGGGGCACCGTGTGGCGCCGCAACTTCACGCCGAAGGAACTCGAAGTGCGTCTGGTCACCGACCCGCACGCACCGGCGAACTTCCGCGCGGTGGGTTCGCCCTCGAACCATCCTGCGTTCGCGAAGGCGTTCACGTGCAAAGCCGGCGACCCGATGTTCCGGGATGGCGAAAAGCGCATCGTGATCTGGTAAGAGATCCGCTGGCACACATCCTGTGAAATGCACGACAAAGCCCGGGCACGCACCGGGCCTTGTCGTTGTGGGCAGCGCCGCGCCTGCATCCGCCGTGCAATGCGCCCCGTATCCAACGGCATGTACGCATTTCCGCACGATTTTCCAGCATCGGCCCGTCCCGCCGCCCCGCCCGGTGGCGGCCGACGCATGTCGGCGACAAGCCGGGCATCGATCCATGCATACTTGCCGCCGGGCGCCTTGTCCGGGAACATGGCGTCCCGCCTGTTCCCCCTACAAGGTCTCCGGATGCCCGAGATGCGCCCACACAACGCAGTACAGAACGCAGCACAGGACATCCCCGGGCTCGACACGCTGCTCGTCGAAATCGCCGGCGGCAGCCGCAACGCATTCGAATCGTTGTATCGCGCCACCTCGTCCAAACTGTTCAGCGTCTGCCTGCGGGTGATTCCGGACCGCGCCGAGGCCGAAGATGTGCTGCAGGAAGTATTCACCACCATCTGGCACAAGGCGCACCAGTTCGATCCGGGACGCGCCAGCCCCATCTCCTGGCTGGCGATGATCGCCCGCAACAAAGCCATCGACCGGATCCGCTCGCAGCCTGCGCGCGGCACGCTGTCGCCGATCGAATTCGCCGACGATATCGCCGACGGCGGCGCGTCGCCGCTGCAGTCCGCGGTGTCCGCCGACGAGCGCGAACGTCTGGAAGCCTGCATGGACCAGCTCGATGCGCGCCGCAAATCGCTGATACGCGCGGCCTTCTTCGAGGGGTCCACCTACGAGGAACTGGCCCAGCGCATCGCCTCGCCGCTGGGTTCGGTCAAGAGCTGGATCCGCCGCGGCCTGCTGCAACTGCGTGGGTGCCTCGAAGCATGAACGTGCGACTCTCATGAACATCCGCGATCTCCATCATCAGGAATTCGACGGCCAGGAGCCGCCATCGGCCGACCTGCTCGCAGGCGAATACGTGCTGGGCGTGCTCGATGCCGAGCAGCGCCGCGAAGCGCAGGCGCGCATCGCCAGCGACAGCGGCTTCGCGCGTCTGGTCGCCGACTGGGAACAGCGTCTGGCCCCCTTGCTGGCCGAATATGGCAATGCCGACGTGCCGCCGCATCTGTGGCCGCGCATCCGCACCCAGCTCGGCTGGCCCTCGGTCGGAACGACGGACGCGACCAAGGCAAAGCCGGGCCTGTGGCAAAGCGCCGGATTCTGGCGCGCCGCCACCGGTCTGGCGGCTGCGGCCGCGCTGGCCGCCGTCGCGATCGGGCCGCTCGGTCTGTTGCGCGACGCCGCCGATGTCGGCCCCGGGCCGATCGCGGTCGAACCCGGCCCCACGCCACCGCAACCGCCTGTCGAAGATCCCGACGCGCCCAAGCCCGTCACCACGCTCGCCCGTGACGACGGCAGCCCCGGCTGGTTGGCATCGGTCGACCGCAAGGACGGCACGGTGCTGATGGTGCCGGTGCCGGCCGCGGCCGACGCCGAAGGTCGCGTGCCCGAACTCTGGCTGATCCCGCCGGGCGAAAGTCCGAAGTCGCTGGGCGTCGTGTCGATCGATCGGTCGCATACGGTGAAGGTGCCGGATACGCTGCGCGACGCGCTCGCGAAGGGCGCGCTGCTGGCGATCACGCTGGAGCCCAACGGCGGTGCGCCGCAGGGCATTCCCACCGGCCCGACCGTGGCGAAGGGCGATATCGTGACCCTGTGACGACGGGTTCCTTCATGGAATCTGTCTTCCGATCACTGAGATAAAGCCGCACAGCGACTGCATCCGGATCCCGGGCATCGACGTAATCAACGTCGATACCCGAGGAGACGAACATGCCGGTCACCGCCCCACCCGATCCGCCGCAACCACCGGCGGATCCTTCCGCCACGAAGCGGATCGGCATCGCAGTCGCGCGCTGGTTCGACACTGCTGCAGCCGAGACCGACGTCACCGATAGCGACCGCATCGACTGGCTGCGCGCGCTGCCGTTCCTGGCGATGCACATCGCCTGCCTCGCGGTGTTCTGGGTGGGCGTTTCGCCGATCGCGGTCGCGGTGGCGGTGGCGCTGTATGCGGTGCGGATGTTCGCGATCACCGGTTTCTATCACCGCTACTTCTCGCACAAGAGCTTCCGCACCTCGCGCGCGGTGCAGTTCACCTTCGCGCTGATCGGCGCGTCGTGCGTGCAGCGCGGGCCGCTGTGGTGGGCGTCGCATCACCGCAATCATCACCGTCACGCCGACACCGCGCACGATGTGCATTCGCCGGTCGTCCACGGTTTCTGGCGCAGCCATGTCGGCTGGTTCCTCACGCGCGGCGGTTTCCGCACCGATTGGGGCCGCATCCGCGACCTCGCCCGCTTCCCGGAACTGCGCTGGCTCGATCGCTACGACATCCTGGTGCCCGTGGTGCTGGCGGTCGCGCTGTTCCTGCTCGGCGCCTGGCTGGAAACCGCCGCGCCAGGGCTCGGCACCAACGGCTGGCAGATGCTGGTCTGGGGCTTCTTCGTGTCCACCATCGTCCTCTTCCACGCCACCGTCACCATCAATTCGCTGGCGCACCGGTTCGGCAAGCGCCGGTTCCAGACCCGCGACGACAGCCGCAACAATCTGTGGCTGGCGCTGATCACGTTCGGCGAAGGCTGGCACAACAATCATCATTTTTTCCCGGGATCCGCGCGTCAGGGCTTCCGCTGGTGGGAAATCGATCTGACCTACTACGGCCTGCGCACGATGGCGATGCTGCGTCTGGTCCACGACCTCAAACCGGTTCCGGCCTGGGTCGCGGCGAAAGCGAGGGCCGGTTGATGCGCATCGCCATCGTCGGATCCGGCATCGCCGGCCTCGCCTCGGCGTGGCTGCTGTCTAGGGACCATGAGGTCGTGCTGTTCGAGGCGAACGATTATCTGGGCGGCCACACCCATACCCACGACATCGAGCTGCACGGACGTCGCCATGCGGTCGACACCGGCTTCATCGTCCACAACCCCCAGCACTATCCGCTGCTGAACGCGCTGTTCGCGGAACTCGACGTCGCGTCGCAGCCGACCACGATGAGTTTCTCGGTGCGCAACGAGGCCAGCGGCATGGAATACAACGCCACCGATCTCGATGGCCTGTTCTGCCAGCGGCGCAATCTGGTGTCGCCGCGATTCTGGGGCATGCTGCGCGACCTGTTCCGGTTCTATCGCGAAGCGCCGGCATTGCTGGCCCTGCCCGGCGAAGGTCCGACACTGGGCGATTATCTTGCCGACAGCGGCTACGGCGCGATGTTCCGCGACGAGCATCTGGTACCGATGGCGTCGGCCCTGTGGTCGTCGCCCTCGGCGAAGATCCTCGCGTTCCCGGCGAAGTATCTGGTGCAGTTCATGGCCAATCACCAGATGCTGCAGGTGACCGACCGCCCGCAGTGGCGCGTGGTCCGCGGCGGCTCCAACAGCTATGTGCGCGCGCTGCGCAGCCGTTGGCGCGTAGAAGAACGATTGAACACGCCCGTCCGCAAGGTGTTGCGCAGCCAGGACGGCGTGACCGTTTTCACCGACGCCTGCGTGGAACGCTTCGACCAGATCGTGCTCGCCTGTCACAGCGACCAGGCCTTGCGGCTGTTGGGCGATGCCGGCGACGCCGAGCGTTCGATCCTCGGCGATCTGCCGTATCAGACCAACGACACCGTGCTGCACACCGACGCTTCGCTGCTGCCGCGGCAGCGCAAGGCCTGGGCCGCCTGGAACGCGACCATCCCGCGCGACCCGGCCGATGTCTGCACGGTGAGCTACTGCATGAACCTGCTGCAGGGCATCGACTCGCCCGAGCCCTTCATCGTCACCCTCAACCGCACCGATGCGATCGATCCCGCGAAGATCCTGCGTCGCATGCATTACGAGCACCCGGTCTACAGCCACGCCTCGGTCGCCGCGCAGGCGCGCAAGGCCGAAATCCAGGGCCAGCGGCACACCTGGTTCGCCGGCGCCTACTGGGGCTGGGGTTTCCACGAGGACGGCATGCGCAGTGCGGTCGACGTCGCCAACGCGCTGGGCGTGCAGTGGAATTCGACAACGCACGCCGGTCGCGCATCGCCGGACATCGCCGTGCCGGAAAAGGTCGCCGCATGAGCGGGCCCCTGGCCAGCGCGGTGTACGAGGGCGTGGTGCGGCATCGGCGCCATGCGCCGCATCCGCATGCGTTCCGCTATCGCATGGCGCAGCTGTATCTGGATCTCGACGAAGTGGATTCGGTCTTCGACCGCCGCTGGCTATGGTCGTCGAACCGGCGCAATCTCGCCGAATTCCGCCGCAGCGATTTTCTCGGCGAACCCGATCGACCGTTATCCGAAGCCGTGCGCGACCGCGCAGCCGTCGCGCTCGGCCGCCGACCGCAGGGGCCCATCCGAGTGTTGGCCCATCTGCGCTACGCCGGGCTGTCCTTCAACCCGGTGAGCTTCTACTACTGCTACGCCGCCGACGGCATCACGCTCGACTGCATCGTCGCCGAGATCACCAATACGCCGTGGAAAGAGCGCCACGCCTATGTGCTGCCGGTCGAAGGCGCCGACCTGCACGGCCGCGCGATGCACTGGTCGTTCGCCAAAGCCTTCCATGTCTCGCCGTTCGTCGGCATGGCGCGCGACTACGGCTGGCGTTTCACCGCGCCCGGCGACGATCTGCATGTGCACATGGAGGTGACGCACGATGGCCAGCGCGAATTCGACGCGACCCTGCGCCTGGAACGTCGGCCGTTGAATGCAGCGTCGCTGCGACGCGTGCTCTGGCGCTATCCGTTGATGACCGCGCAGGTCGTCGGCGCCATCCACTGGCAGGCGCTGCGCCTGTGGCTGAAACGCAATCCGGTCCACGACCACCCCGCAAAAGACCTGTCCCTCCGAGGTTCACGATGAACGAGATCGCCAAGCACGCCACCGGCGACACGACTGCCGACTTCAGCAGCTTCGAACGCTTCCTGCGCCAGCGCCTGATCGCGCAAATGGCTCAACTGCGTCACGGCAGGCTGGTACTGCACGACGCATTGGGCACCGTGGAACTGGGCGAACCCGCGCACGTCGTGACCGACCTGCAGGTCCGGATCGAGGTGGATTCGCCGGGTTTCTATCGCGCGATCGCCGCGAACGGCAGCGTCGGCGCAGGCGAGTCGTACATGGACGGACAGTGGCGCTGCGACGACCTGGTGGCGCTGGTGCGCCTGCTGGTGCGCAATCGCGATCTGCTCGACGGCATGGAGACCGGCATGGCCCGACTCGGCGGCATCGCGATGCGCGCATTGCACGCGTTCCGTCGCAATACCCGCACCGGCAGTCGCCGCAACATCGCCGCGCATTACGACCTCGGCAACGAATTCTTCCGTCTGTTCCTGTCGCCGGACCTGATGTACTCCTCGGGCATCTGGGCCGGCGACGGGGACGCCTTGGACAGCGACAGCCTCGAAGTGGCGTCCACCCGCAAGCTCGACCGCATCTGTCGCAAACTCGACCTCAAACCCGGCGATCGTCTCGTCGAGATCGGCACCGGCTGGGGTGGTTTCGCGGTGCATGCGGCGCAACACTACGGATGTCGCGTCACCACCACCACGATCTCGAAAGAACAGCATGCGCTCGCAGCGCAGCGCGTGGCCGAAGCGGGTCTCGAAGACCGGGTGACGCTGCTGCTGGAAGACTATCGCGACCTCACCGGCACCTACGACAAGCTGGTGTCGATCGAGATGATCGAAGCCATCGGCGCGAAGTATCTCGAGACATACTTCGCCAAGATCGGTTCGTTGTTGAAGCCCGACGGGCTCGCGCTGATCCAGGCGATCACCATCGAGGACCACCGCTACGAACAGGCGCTGCATTCGGTGGATTTCATCAAACGCCACGTGTTTCCCGGCAGTTTCATTCCATCGATCGCAGCAATGGTCGCCGCGAAGGGCCGCGCCAGCGATCTCGCCCTCACCCAGCTCGAAGACTTCGGGCTGTCCTATGCGCGCACGCTCGAAGCCTGGCGCCACCGCTTCATCGCCGCGTTGCCGCAGGTGCGCGCGCAGGGCTTCGACGACCGCTTCATCGCGATGTGGGAGTTCTATCTCGCCTACTGCGAGGGCGGCTTCCGCGAGCGTTCGATCGGCGTCGCCCAGCTGTTGATGGCGAAACCCGGCCATCGCGCCCCCGCGCCGATGCCCGAATTCATCCCGCGCAGCGAACTGCAGGCATGAGCTTCTGGGCCAACGCCATCGGTTACCAGATCGTCTGGTTCAGCGCGGTGATCGGTGCCGGCCGCGGGCTGTGGTGGCCCGGCGTTTCCGCAGCGATCGTGTTCGTGCTGCTGCATCTCGCACTGTGCCGGCAGACGCCGGGGCAGCGCGCGGTCGATTTTCGGCTGATGCTGGTGGCTCTGCTGTGCGGTCTGATCATGGACGGCGGACTGGCCCGATCCGGACTCGCCGATTACGCCGCCGATCCGCTCGCGCTGTCGTCCGGCGGTCCGCCGCTGTGGATTCTCGCGATCTGGGCATCGTTCGCACTGACGCTGCGGCATTCGATGACCTTCCTGCTCGGCCGTCCGCTGGTCGGGCTTCTGCTCGGCGCCATCGGCGGCCCGCTCGCCTATCTCGGCGCGGCGCGCGGCTGGGGCGCCATCGCCTTCGCCGAACCGCGCTGGATGGCCATCGTCGCCCTCGTCGTCGGCTGGGCGATCGCCATTCCGCTGCTGACGACGCTGGCATCGCGATGGTCGTCGGGCGCCATCGCGCGGGCCGCCTTTCCCGCAGGCCATGCCCGATGAATTCCAATCCCTTTCCGAGCGACGCACCATGAACGAGACCATCGCCATGCCGCACGAACTTCCCCAGGATACCGCCGCCCCCGGATTGCTCGGGCTCGCGGAGCGCGGCCTGCTGCCGGACGCCCTGTTGCGTTACGGCATCCGCCAGCAGTGCAAAGACCGGCTGCGCAGCGAACTCGACGGCGGCCTCGAAGCGCAATCGACGCGTTTCCGCGAGCGCATCGACCGGCTGCGCAACAGCCCGGTGGCGATCCATACCGACGCAGCCAATGCACAGCATTACGAACTGCCCCCGGCGTTCTTCAAGCTCTGCCTCGGCAATCGCCTGAAGTATTCCTCCGCCTATTACCCTCGCGGCGACGAAACGCTGGACCAAGCGGAAGAGGCGATGCTCAAGCTGTACTCCGAACGCGCCGAGTTGGCGGACGGCCAGCATATTCTCGAACTCGGCTGCGGCTGGGGCTCGCTCACGCTGTGGATGGCCGAGCACTACCCGAACGCGAAAATCACCGCTATATCGAATTCGCGCCCGCAACGCGAACACATCGAAACACAGTGCCGGATCCGCGGCTTCGACAACGTGCGGGTGATCACCTGCGACGTGAATCAACTGCTGCTGAGCGACGGCCAGTTCGACCGCTGCGTGTCGATCGAGATGTTCGAACACATGCGCAACTACGAGATCCTGCTCGGCAACATCGCCGGCTGGCTGAAACCCGGCGGAAAGCTCTTTGTGCACATCTTCGCCCACAAGACCGTGATGTATCCCTTCGAGACCGAGGGCGAGGGCAACTGGATGGGCCGGCATTTCTTCACCGGCGGGTTGATGCCGGCCTCCGACACCCTGCTGTGGTTCCAGCGCGATCTGCGGATCGAACAACGCTGGCACGTCGACGGCACCCACTACCAGCGCACCGCCGATCACTGGCTGCAGAATCAGGACGCCGCCCGCGAAGATGTCATGGCCGTGCTCCGGGAAGCCTATGATGACGCGACCGCCGCGCTCTGGTTCCAGCGCTGGCGGATGTTCTGGATGGCCTGCGCAGAATTGTTCGGATACGCCGGTGGCCAGGAATGGCTGGTCGCCCATTACCGCTTCGCCAGGCCCGAAGCCGCCCCCTTATCCGCTGGAGCGACCCCATGAAGAAAATCCTCGTCGCCACCCTGCTCATCGCACTGGGAGCCACCGCCTTGTTCGCTTTCAACGCCAACGGCAAAACCCCGATCCCGCCCGTCGACAGCGTCGACCTGCCCCGGTTCATGGGCGACTGGTACGTGATCGCCAATATCCCGACCTTCCTCGAACGCGAGTCCTACGACGCGATCGAAACCTACGAAATGCGCGACGACGGCAAGATCCAGACCACCTTCCGCCAGCGCAAGGGCAGCTTCGACGCCAAGGTCGACACCATGCGCCCGGTCGGCACGGTGCGCGAAGGCACCAACAACGCGGTCTGGGGCATGCAGTTCGTCTGGCCGATCAAGGCCGAGTACGTCATCGTGTATGTCGACGCGGATTACACGCAGACCATCATCGGCCGCAGCGCCCGCGACTACGCCTGGATCATGGCCCGTACACCGCAGATCTCCGAAGCCGACTACGCCGCGCATGTCGAGCGGCTGAAAAGGCTCGGTTATGACATCTCGAAAGTGAGGCGGGTGCCGCAGCGGGCGGCTGGCTCGGGGAATTAAGCGGACTACGAGCCGATCGGCCGGATTGAATGCGGATTTCTTACATGGGGGTACATGCATGCAGTGCGTACATGGAAGACGAGACCCTCAAATATGATCTGAACGGTATTCACGGCCAACGGCCCATCGAACACGACCGAGGCGCACAACGCGGGCGTGACGCCAATCACGTTCGCAGGCACTCGTCAGGCGCTTCGCTCAGGACGATTCAGGACGACCCGGCACCCACCCTTGCTACACTGCGGCACCTCCACCAAGGACCGACGCCGCGATGACGAACCTGCACATCCTGCGCCCCTCTGCCCTCGCCTTTTGTCTGGTGCTCGCGGTTGCGGCTCCGCACGCGGACGCCGCGAAGAAGCGCAAGCCCGCCGCGCCGGCCCCGAAGGCTGCGCCCTCAGCGACGGCCTGCACCGATTTCTACGCGTTCGCCAATGCCGACTGGCTGAAGGCGCACCCGGTCCCGGCGGACGGCAGCGTCAGTGCGTTAGGGCAGCTGGCGGCGCGCGCGCAGCAACAGCAGCGCGATCTGCTGGATGCGTCGATGAACGCGCCGCAGAACGGGGTCCAGAAGCTGCTCGGCGATTTCTGGGCCAGCGGGCTGGACGAAGCGGCGGTCGAGCGCGACGGCGCGGCGCCGATCGCGCCCCTGCTCGCACGTATCGGCGCGATCAAGAAGGCGCAGGACGTGGCACCGGCGATCGCTGCGCTGCATCAGATCGGCATCCCGGTGGCCTTCAATTTCACCGCTGACATCGATCTGAAGAATCTCGATACCTACCTCGGCTATTTCGCCCAGGGCGGCATGGGCCTGCCCGATGCCACGTTCTACACGCGCAGCGACGCCGACGCGCGCGCGCTGCTGGGCCGATACAACGGCTACGTGCAGAAGATCCTGGCGCTGTCGGGCACGCCGCAGGCCAAGGTCGCCAGCGAAGCGCAGCTGGTGATCGATCTGGAAACCCGGATCGCGCGCCTGTCGAAGACCCAGGAAGCGCTGCGCAGCATCAACGCCAGCTACGGCCCGGTGCCGACCAAGGATTTCGCGAAGAAATACCGCAACCTGCAGCTCGCCGCGTTCCTCAAGGCGCAGGGCGTGAACGCCGAACAGGTCTCGATGGCAGACGCAGCACTCTTCGCACAGCTCGACAAAATGATCGGCAGTCTGAAGCCGGCGCAGTGGCAGGCCTATCTGCGCTTCCACGTCGGCAATGCGATGGCGCCGTATCTCAGCAAGAACTGGCGCGAGGCCGATCATGAATTCCGCGGCCGCCTGCTGCGCGGCGAGGATGAGCCGGCCGAACGCTGGCGCCAGGTGCTTGACGCGATCAATGCTTCCGCAGGTTCGATGCTGGCCCACGAATACGTGGCGCGCCATCTGCCCGATGCCGATCGCGAACGCGCCGATGCCATCGCCCGCGGCGTGAAGGAAGCGCTGGGCAATGCGATCGAACGCAACACCTGGATGGATGCGCAGACCAAGGTCGAAGCGCGTTCCAAAGTGGACCGCATCAAGATCGAGATCGGCAGTCCGCGTCACGACCTCGATTTCACGACCCAGCCGATGGGCCGCGGCAGTTTCGGCGGCAACATCCTGATCGCATCGACCTGGCACCACCGCGAGGAAATGAAGCGCATCGGTAAGGCCAACGCCAGCCGTCGCTGGGACGTGCTGCCGCAGTCGCCCTCGTTGAATTACGACCTGGCCCACAACCGTCTGTACGTCACTGCCGCCGTTCTGCAGGCGCCGGTGTTCGACATGAAGCAGCCGCTGGCGGCGCAGTACGGCGGCCTGGGCGCGATGATCGGCCACGAGATGATCAGCGCGGTCGATGCCAAGGGCCGGCTCATCGATTCATCGGAAACGCTGCGCGACTGGTGGTCGCCCGCCACGGCGACCGCATGGGACACGCGCATCGCGCCATTGGGCACGTATTTCGCGCGGTTCTCGTATCCGGGTAACACCGCGCTCAAGGTCGATGGCCTGCGCACCCGCGACCAGAACGTCGCCGATCTGTCGGGCCTGGAACTGGCGTGGGCCGCCTACGCCAAAGCCGAGCCGCAGGCGAAGGCCGCGGACCAGCAGCACTTCTTCCGCGGTTGGGCGCGACTGTGGCCGCAGCAGCTGTCGACGCGCGCCGCCACCGTGCACGCCGCCACCGCCGCGTATCCGCCGGGACAATCGCGCACCAATGGTCCGCTGATGCAGCTGCCGGCGTTCGGCACGGCGTTCGGCTGCAAGGCCGGCAATGCCATGCTGCTGCCCGACGCCGACCGCCTGTCGATCTGGCGCTGAGCCGGATCGCATCGCCATGAGGCAGCTCGCATCAAGATGACCAGTGACACCCTCAACGCCCTGCTCGCGGCGCTGCGCGCGACTCCGGACAACGCACCGCTGCGCGGGCTGGTGCTGGACGCGTGTTTCGATCAGCGCGATGCCGCCGCGTTGCTGACGGTGCTGGAACTGTGCGGTTCCGAAGCGCTGGAAACGCAGGATCGACGCGAACGCGCGGTACGGCTGCTCGCCGACGCAGGCGAGCACGACGCCCTGCTGCGGCTGGCGCCCGATTCCGCCGAAGCGTCGATGGCCAGGGCGCATCTGTTGTTCGACGAAGGCAGGCGCGCGGAGGCGCAGGACGCCTATCGCGCGGCGGTCGCCCGCAATCCGGCGATCGAGGATGCGGCGTTCGCATCGCAGCTGAGCGGCAAGGTCGTTTCGCTGTCCGATGCGCGCTCTTCGGAAGCGAGATTACGCGCGGTGCCCAGCATCGCCAACGACGACACCGGTGCCTTCGACGCGGTACGCTATCAGGAGCCGGCGGCGCGCATCGGTTTCGACGATGTCGGCGGCCTCGACGACGTGAAGCGCGAGATCCGCAGGCGCATCATCACCCCGTTCCTCAAACCATCGCTGTTCCAGCGCTTCAAGCGCCAGTCCGGCGGCGGCATCCTGCTGTACGGCCCGCCCGGCTGCGGCAAGACGCTGCTCGCGCGCGCCACCGCCGGCGAATGCGGCGCGAAGTTCTACAACGTCTCGATCACCGATGTGCTGGACATGTACATCGGCGAATCCGAGCGCAAGCTGCACGAAATCTTCGAGCAGGCGCGACGCACCGCACCGGCGGTGATCTTCTTCGACGAGATCGAAGCCATCGGCGGCAAGCGCCAGCACGCGCGCGAAGCGACATCGGCGAAGGTGGTCAGCCAGTTCCTGACCGAACTCGACGGGTTCTCGCAGAACAACCATCACGTGCTGGTGCTGGGCGCGACCAATGTGCCGTGGGCGGTGGATCCGGCGTTCCGTCGGCCCGGCCGTTTCGATCGCGTGCTGTTCGTGCCGCCGCCGGATGCCGAAGCGCGGAAGATCATTCTCGACCTGCTGCTCGACGGGCGCCCGGTCGCGGACGGCATCGATCTGCGCGATATCGTGCGCCGCACCTCGGGCCATTCCGGCGCCGATCTGCGCAATCTGGTCGACACCGCCGCCGACGAGGCGATCGAAGCCTCGATCGCCTCGGGCAAGGAAACCGAAATCTCGCCGCAGCATCTGCGCGACGCGCTCGAACAGATCCGGCCGACCACGCTGGAATGGCTGACCAGCGCGAAGAACCACGCGCGCTACGCCAATCAGGGCGGCCAGTACGACGAAGTGCTGAAATTCCTCGAAAAACAGGGGTAATCCTTCCTTGCACGCCGCGCGTTACCGCATCCCCGACGAACCCCGTCCCACTGGCCTGATACGCTACGCCGTCGATCCGCTGTGGCCGCTGCTGGCGTTGATGCTGTCCGGCAATGCGCTGGGACTGGCGTGGTTCGCGTTCAACTCGCGCGCGCTGGGCAGCGCCAGCGCGGCGCGCGAATGGACGTACATCGCTGCCAGCCTGATCGGCTGCGTGCTGCTGGCGCTCGCCATCGGCTGGGCGAGGCAGAACGGTTTCCTTGAGAACTCGGCAATCCAGTACGCCGCGCTGGCGTTTCCGGCGCTGAAACTGTCGCTCGGCTATGCGCTGTACGTCAGCCAGTCGCGCAGCACCGAACTGATCCTCCACTTCGGCGGCGAGCTGCGCAACGGCGCGGTCGGTCTGCTGGTGTGTTTCGTGCTGGCACGCAGCGTGCTCGATACGCTGGAACTGCCCGGTCTGCTCGCGGTGGCGCTGCGATGAACGACGAACTGCGCCTCGCCCGGTTGCTCGAACACGCGCTGCAGTTGATGCACGGCGGCCATCACGACCAGGCCATCGACGTGCTGACCCGCGTGCTGGGCGAAGCGCCCGATCACAGCGACGCGCACGCGATCCTCGCGTCCTGCCTGGTGCGGCGCAAACGCCTGCACGCCGCGAATCTGGAAGCCGCACAGGCGCTGGAACTCGACCCGGACTCGCTGCTGGCGCATCTGGCGATGACTGCTGTGCAGATCGCACGACGCGCGTTCAAGCAGGCCGAAGCGCACATCGATGCGGCGCGAGCGCTGGCGCCCGAAAGTGCGGACACCTGCCGGCTGGCCGCCACGCTTTATCAGAACTGGGGCAAACCCGAACGCGCGCTTGCGGAGATCGTCGAAGCCAGCGAGCGCGACCCGGACGACGCTGGCGTGTGGGCGCAGTACGGCTGGATCGAATACGACCGAGGCCGGCGCGAACCCGCGCGTGCGCATGCCGAGCGCGCGCTCGAAATCGATCCCGAACATATCGACGCGCTCGTCCTGCTCGGTCATTGCGACCTCGCCGCCGGCCGCGTCGAAGAGGCCCGCGCGCATGCGATCTGGGCATTGCAGAACGAACCTGGAGACGAAGGCGCGCTGACGCTGTTGGCCGCGATCAAGGCCCGGCAGAACTGGTTTCTCGGCGTGTGGTGGCGCTTCCAGACATGGATCACGTCGGGATCGAGCCGACGCGCGATCGCGCTGCTGGTAGGCATGTACCTGCTGTATCGCGCCGCAGATATCGCGCTGGTCGATTACGGCCTCAAGTCATGGACACCGGCGCTGTCCATCGCCTGGCTGGGCTTCTGCGTCTACACGTGGTTCGCGCCCGGCATCTTCATGCGCAGCGTGCGCCGCGAACTGGAAACGGTGAAGCTGCGGCCGGATTTCTGATCTCGCCAGCGTAGGAGGGCCTTCAGGCCCGAGCTTTTCACCACCAGCGCACGAAAGTCTTCACCCCCGATTTACACAAAGGCTTCGAGGCTGAAGCCCCTCCTACGTGAGCGACGCTCAGGCGAGATCGATTGAGCGTGCTGACGACTCGCCCAGTCGCAGCGTTTCGGCTTTCGAATTGACCTTCAGCCATGGCCACCAGCCACTGCCTGTCAATGCATAACGATCGGCCGCGCGCTCGAAGCGGTTGCGCACGCTCACCCCGCCGAAGAGGAAATACAGCGGCAGGAACAGCGGACCCAGCGCCATGTACTGCAGCACGTGCGCGCGCTCGTGATCGCCGATGCGCGTTTTCGGCTGCACGCACCACTTCGCGCGATGCGCGTACGTGGTGCATAGCGTGTCCATGTCCGAGTGCGTGCTCAGCATGACGTTGCCGAGGGTCAACGCACCGCCCGGCCCCATCGGGAATCCGTGGAACACCAGCGCCAGATCGCGCCTGCGGAATTTCGGGCGCGCACCGAAAGGCATCGCCAGCAAGCCGGCGACCAGTCCAAGCACAGTGTTGGGCAAAGCCCACAGCAGGCCCAGCGTCATCAGCGCGCGGCGCTGCCAGAGGCTCAATTGCTGCCTTCCTCGGGCATGAGCAGCCACAGGATCAGATACACCAGGATGCCCGGAAATGCGGCCGAAAGCGCCGAAATCAGCACGAAGAGCACGCGCGTCAGCGTCGGGTTCCAACCCAGACGCGCGGCGATACCGCCGACCACGCCGACCAGCACGCGATCATTGCGGCTGCGGGCAAGGGTTCTGGTTCCGGCCATGGGTATCACCTCGATGAAAGTAGAGTCGGACTCAACGCGCAGGTTCGGCGCGCATTGTCCGCAGCCGCTGTTCGAACCAGTGCGCCGCGGTGTCCACCGTCTTGCCCGGACAGCGCACGCGATAAGGCTTGCCGCTCATGCTGCTCTTGCTGGCGCCGCGTTCGATGAACGATTCCGCGGTGTCGGCCATGCCGCGCTTGCGCAGATAGTCGTACTTCTTCTGCAGATGCGCACGCGCCGTCTTCGCATCGTGCCAACTGCCGTTGCGCTCGAATTCGCAGCCGGAATCGCCCAGCGCGGCGATGAGGCCATCGATCTCGCGCTGAGCTTTCGCGGTGGGCGCGGCGAAAGCCATGGGGGCTGACGCGCCCAACGCGAGGACGAACAGCAGACGATACGATCGGTTCACTTCGCGCGCTTCGTCAGCCAGTCGTGGATCGCCGACGGCACTTCCTTCTGCGCGCGGCCCGAGACGTAGATACCGATGTGACCGCCGCGGAACGAGACTTCGGAATAATCCTCGCTGCCGACCAGATCCTTCATCGGCCGCGACGCCGACGGCGGCACCAGATGGTCCTGCTCGGCGTAGATGTTCAGCACCGGCATGTCGACGAGGCCCAGATGCACCTCGCGCCCGCCGATGTCGATGCCACCGTTCACGAACCCGTTGCCCTGGTAGTACTGCTTGATGAACTGGCGGAAGGCTTCGCCGGCCTGATCGGGCGAATCGAAGATCCACTTCTCCATCCGCAGGAAATCCTCCATCGCCTTCTTGTCGTCGAGGATGTCGACCATGCCCACGTACTTCTGCACGAACAGCCGGTACGGCTTGAGCGTGAGGTAGCAAAGGTTCATGAGGTCGGCCGGCACGTTGCCCAGCGTGTCGACGAACAGGTCGATGTCGAGGCCGCGGGTCCAGTTCGACAGCATGTTGTCGTCGGTGTGGAAATCCACCGGCGTGACCATGGTGATGAGGTTCTTGATCTTCTCCGGATGCAGCGCGCTGTACGTGAGCGAGAACGCACCGCCCTGGCAGATGCCGAGCAAGTTGATCGCATCCAGATCGTGCGCATCGCGCAGATGGTCAACCGCGCCGCCGAGGAAACGCTCGATGTAATCCTCGAGCGTAAGGTAGCGATCGGAACGGTCGGTATAGCCCCAGTCGATCAGATACACGTCTTCGCCCAGCGCCAACAGGTTCTTCACCAGCGAGCGGTCGTCCTGCAGGTCGACCATGTACGGCCGGTTCACCAGCGCATAGCAGATCAACACCGGGACCTTCGCGGTCGGCGCCTTGCCGCCCTTGAAGCGATACAGCACGACCTTGCCGTCGCGCCAGACTTCTTCCTTCGCGGTGACGCCGTAATGAACATCGTCGAGTTCGCGCAGGGTCGCGAGACCCGCGCCCAGCTTCTGCTGGACGGTGGCGGCTTCCTGCGCGAGTTTATCGGGTGAGACGTCGAAGGGTGTGTACATGTCAGCGTGTCCTCTTCGCGGTCTTGGCGGATGCAAACTGCTTCGCCGGCATCGGCTTCAGGGGTTCGGGCATGGGAATGGCTGCGATGGCCTGTCGCTGCGCTTTCTTCACCGCTGGCTTGGCGGCTGCGCGCGAGGTTCCGGCTTTCTTGACGGGAGTTTTCTTGGCCGGCGCCTTCTTGGCTGGAGCCTTCCTTGCGGCTTTCGCAGAAGACGGATTAGCGCGAGCCGCCTGCTTCGGCGCAGGCTCAGCCTTCGCGACTTCCGCAGACACAGATTTCGCAGCACCAGACTTCGCAGGCGCAGCCTTGACCGGCGCCGCCTTCGCCTGCGCGGATACCGCATCGCGCAAACGACGCAGCTGGCGCTCGAGTTCGGCGATCTTGCGGTGCGCAGAATCGACTTCGGTACGTCCGGGCATGCCGAACATGCCGCACATCCGCTCCACTTCGTCCTGGATGCCCGCACGCACCCGCATCTGCGCATTCACCAGTTCGCCGTACACCTTGCGGAAGCCGGCGGACAGCGCGATTTCGGCGTAGGCCTCCTCGGCCGCATCGATCCACAGGTCGAACAGCGCGCGCGCCGACTGCAGCTGGCGTCCGGGCTCGCTGCGTTCGGCGAGCTTGCGTTCGAAGCGGTCGAACGCGTCGCGGCCGACTTCGAGCATCAGCGCGTTGTAGGCGTCGTTCTTTTGCTGCAGTTCCAACTGCGCCGCGATCAGCGCCTGCCAGCGCTCCTGCTGTTCGCGATTGTGGCCGAACGCGGGCGTGTGCAGCCAGCTCATCGCTTCCTGGCGCATCCCGCCCAGCATATTGCCGCCGGACAGGCCGTTGAACATGCCTCCG
Organism: Chitinophaga pinensis; assembly: GCA_943371935.1. Lineage (GTDB taxonomy): Bacteria > Pseudomonadota > Gammaproteobacteria > Xanthomonadales > Xanthomonadaceae > Lysobacter_I. Next base: position 20,165 of record CALRWS020000001.1, read on the forward strand.
TGCAGCATCGGCGCGATCTGCGCGTACCAGTCCTCGAAACCGGATTGGCCGCGGCCGCTCATGCCGGACATCAGACTCGCGAAGGGATTGCCGCCACCGCCCATCGCCTGTTTCCACGCGGCGGCGATGTCCTGGGCGCTGGCGGATTTTCCGGCGAACTGTTCGGCGACCTGCTGCATGGTGCCGAACCACTGCCGCGCCTGCGCGGAAAAACGTTCGATGGCGTCGCCGGCATCGTTGCGGCTCTGGCCGCCACCCGCGAGCTGCGACCACTGCTGCATCGCGGCTTGCCATGGATCCTGCTGACGCGCGCCGCCGCCGGCCGAACGCATCGCCTCGGTCAGTGCGCTCCAGTATTGTTGCGCCAAGGCGCCGGGATCACTCTGCCCGCCGAAGCCCGGTCCGCCGAAACCCGATCCACCCGCACCGCCTGCAGTCCACATCGCATCGCTCCCGGTCTGATGCCGACATCATAGCAACGGCCACGACGACGATTGCGCGATGGAGACGACGCACGCCGCGCGATTACCACTTCGGTATGCGGATCGTCTTGCTGACCATCAGCGAGCCGGACAGCGCATAGGCCAGGACCAGCGGATGCAGGACCCACGGCCCGATCTGATAGGCGCCGAACCAGAAATCGTCGCCGATGCGCCCGGCATCGGCGGCGATCACCAGCATCACCACCAGCGCGAGGCTGGTCGGGATCGGCGTGCCCTCGAAGTGCTTCACCTTGTCGTCGCCTTCGGACAACTGCTCGGCGGTGATGTTGTAGCGCGCGAGGCGGCTGACGCCGCAGCAGACGAAATACCCCAGCACGATCCAGTCCCAGGCGCCCTGCAGACCCGCAGCGAAGCCGAGTGCGGCCGGCGCCACGCCGAACGAGATCACGTCGGCCAGCGAATCCAGCTCGCGACCCAGGATGGAGGACGATTGCCGCCAGCGCGCCACGCGGCCGTCGAGCGCGTCGAATACGAACGCCAGCGGCACCAGGGCGATGCCCCAGACCAGATCGTGTTTTTCGCCCGACTGCATGTAGCGCATCGCGAAGAACACCGCGCAGACGCCGCAGAACGCATTGGCGAGCGTGAGCCAGTCGGCGAGATGGAAATCCCGGAACATCGAGAAGTGACGCTGACCCAGATATCGCGGCTTCATGCCCACCCCTTGCGACTCGACGACCGCCAGCGTGCCAAACGCGCCCGCCGGGGGCAAGCCCGGCGAACGTTCGATCGGTGCCCGATCAGCGCCCGGGAATCGCCAGATGGTCCGCCGTCAGCGGTTTGCCGGCGCGCGGCACGGTCTGGATGACGGCGTCGCGCACGTCCAATCCGGCCGGCTTGCCGCCATCGGCTTCGAGCATGGACAGGGTGCGATCCAGTGCGGTGTAGACATAGGGCAGCATCGGGAGATAGCGCGCGCCGTAGTCCGGCAGGCCGAGGAACGCATCGAAATGCTGGGCGTTGCGCACCTGCCAGAAGCGCACATCGCGCCCTGCAGCGCGGGCGTTGGCGACATAGGGCGCGCTGGTGAAGGCCATCGGGATCAGGCCGTCGTCGGTACCGTGGATCACGATCACCGGCAGACCTTCGCGCGGCAGCCCGGCCCGGGTTTCGGCGATGCCCTTGCGCACGCGATCGGCGTCGGCGGACGCGCCGCGCCAGATATCGCGCAGACACTGCAGGCGGGTGGCGGCGGGATCGACCTTCGCCACGTCATCGACGATCCCCACCCCAGCGCCCGGCGGAATGCCGCTGGCGTCGCTCCACCACGCCGCGCGTTCCTGCGCCGTGGCGGCGCGCGCGGTCGTATCCGCATTCAAGGCCGCATAGGAAAAACCGCAGGGATGTTCGCCCACGCCGTATCGCCCATAGGCCGAGGCATAGGTGACCGCCACCGCGCGCCACAGGTCGAAACCGACGCTCAGCGCGCCGGCACGCAGGGCCTCGTCGGTCCAACCTTCCGCCCGCATCCGCGCATGGGCGTCGCGCGCCTGCGCATCGGCATCCGCGCCTTCGATCAGACCGGCCGCCTGCAGGGCCGCGCAGCGCTGCGCCCAGACGGTGCGTGCCGTGGTTTGCAGCGGCGGCTGCGGCAGATGCTCCATCGCCAGCAACGCGCAGGGCATCAGCAGTGCGGCTTCGGTGGTGTAGTCGTACAAGGCGCGGCCGCCATGGCCTTCGACCAGCACGCTGGGCTCGCCCGCGACGACCGCATCCAACCAGCTTTCATCGGATGCGCTGCCTTCCAGCTCCGCCGCGCGCAGCACCGCGCCGCCGCCGTTGGAAATACCGACCGCGATGGTGCGGGTGTTCGCGAAAGTGAAAGGCGCGTCCTCGGGGAACGCGCGATTCAGTGCCTCCAGCCCGAACTCTGCCGCCTGGCGGACATGCCGGCCCCAGTCGGCTTCCGGGTTGTCCTGCGAATGCGCATGTTTGAACGCGACGCCGGACATCGTGCCCGGCACCTCGGGCGCGAAGGCCAGGTCGCTGCCCTGCCCGGCCACGCCCGGCGTGCCGTCGGCGCGCGCGCCGCTGCGGGTATCGAGATCGAAATAATCGGTGCCGGTGCCCTTGTCGGTGTAGGCCACTGCGCAGCCTTTCGGCAGCCCCCAGGCGCCGGCCACCGCGATCGCGCCGTACACGCCGCGCGAACCCGACGACGGCGCCACCAGCAGGCAGCGGCGCTTGCGGTCGAAGCTGTCCGGCACCTGCGTCAGCACGCGATGCGGATGACGCGCGCCCGGCACGGTCGCGAACGCCGAGAATTCGCGGCCAGGCACCGTCACGGTGCTGCCGTAGAGCTCGCCGTAGCCGCCGCCCGGGGCGAGATCCGCGATGCCGCGCCAGTTGCTCCAGATCGCGCGTCGGCGCAGTTCGATCGCGGTCGGCGCAGTTGCGTCGGCGAACGCCGGCGGCGTCAGGCTGCGCAATCCCGCAAGGCCCTGGCCCGCGGTCAGCAGATCATCGCCGTCGCGATGGGTGGTCGCGCGCTCCGCGCTGAACATGGTCGATTCCCGGTTTTTGACATCTCCCGAGGTACGCGGGCCCGTGACGCAAGCGGCCATGGACAACACCAGCGCCAGGGGCATGGACAACCGGAATGCGGAACGGAGCGATATCGTGGTCATAACTCCGCACCGTAACAGCCGGCCGATGCCGGGGCATCGTACTTTGGTACCAGATCGCCTGCGTATCGGCGACGTCCGGGCTGCTTCCCTCCCTGCTAGGCTTGACGACGATATGCGCGCGCCGCGCAGGGAACGATACCGACACCACCATGCCGCCATCCTCATGCCGCAACTGCTGATCGCCGACGACCATCCGCTGTTCCGTGCCGCGCTCCGCGGCGCGGCGGCCGAAGCCGTCGCGGATGTCGGCACCTGCGAGGCGGCGTCGCTGGACGAAGTGCTGGCCATTCTCGAAGCGCGCCCGGATATCGACCTCGTGCTGCTGGATCTGCACATGCCCGGGAATCACGGCCTGGCCGGACTGGCGGCGATCCGCGCCCAGTATCCGGCGGTGGCGGTGGCGCTGGTCTCCGCGAACGAAGACCCGCAGATCATCCGCCGCGCGCTGGACCACGGCGCCGCCGGCTACATTCCGAAAAGCGCCGGACTTGAAGAACTGCGCGACGCCATCCGCACCGTGCTGGGCTGCGAGGAATGGCTGCCGCCCGCGCTGCGCCCCGCCGTGGCCCGCGCCCGCTCCGCGCCCGGCGACGCCGACCTCGCCGCCCGCCTCGCCAGCCTCACCCCGCAACAGTTCCGCGTGCTCGCACTCGTCGCCCAGGGCCTGCTCAACAAACAGATCGCCGACCGCCTCGACGTGCAGGAGCGCACCATCAAGGCGCATCTCAGCGCGATCTTCGAGAAGCTCGGCGCGCGCAATCGAACGCAGGCGAGCGTGATCTTGCGGGAGTTGGAGATTAGTGATCCGGCGAGGCAGACTTGTGAGTAGTCAACACATTTCAGTTGTTAAACGGTTTCTATCAACCTACTTTCACCACATATGACCTGTTAGGTACCACAGGAGAAATCATGACAACTGCAAATCTTGGAGATGAGCTCAATAGGATTGTGCGATCTTCGTGTCACGCGCTTTTCGTGCAAGGCGAACTTGCCCAGCTAACTCACCTTGCTCTTGACTACGCCGCAAATTCAGTAAGCGAAAATCAGTCAGATAATGTTGAGATAACTTACCCGATCGGCTACAACGCAGATCGCACAGTTATGCCATTCGCTCGCACTTACACTAAGCAAGAGCTGCTTGAGCGTTATCATTTTCTGACATATAAACAGCTCGGAATAAATGGGGTAATGCAACTTGTCACGATCATAGAGTCAATGCTTGGTGATGTTCTTAGATCCATTGTTGTTCGATACCCACAGAAGCTTGGCGCAAAGCGAACAATTCTTGTCCAAGCTGTACTGGAGGCGTCGTCTCTGCAAGAAGTTCACTTAAAAGCGACTGACGCTCTAGCCAACGAGCTGTCCTATAAATCACCATTGGAATTTGCAGAAGCGGTTGATGCCCTCGTGGGCGTAAACCTGCTCGCCTGTCCAGCCTTTCACAAGTACGTCGAAGTAAAAGCAACAAGAGATATACATGTTCACAATAGAGGCCTTGCAAACGACATATACACAAGGAAATCCGCGTCTCATGCTAGAGTAAAATCAGGAGCTTATCTGCCTGTTGATACAAACTATTTCCTTGAGTCTTATGAATCATGCTTGCAGCTAACCGATTGGCTTGAGAATGAACTTCATCAGCATTGGCATAGCTCAGAACTTGCCAACCGGCGCAGTCCGCAACTTGCGTTTCCTGATGTGCAGGTGGACGCAGGTGCCGTCTAAACATTCGTTCAAGCCCACCCCGCATCGTGGCGTCGGCCACGTGCCTGCACTAAGCTAGCACGCGTCCGCCACTACGCTTCGGAGCGGGTTTAACTCAGGCGTTAAAATCCAGGAAAGACTAAGTCATAGGGAGAGTTATGGGAAGCAGTTCGCCTTCTACGGGTTTAGAAATATATACAAGCAGCGACGGTTGGTTACCTGCGCTGGCAAATGCTTACAAAGCGCAAATATCGGTCGTCCTTATCGACGACGCCAAACTTGGGGTAAACCCAATTAATGAAACGCTGCTTCAAATGGGCCGCAAAGCAAACCTTACAGCAAAGGAGTGGGGGGCTGTGTTGATCTCGCTTGGCATGGCCGGCTCAGGCGTATACTTGCTAGTTATGGCCATAATTGACCCAGAACCCTTTAGCAAAATTGCAGCGGCTCTAGGCACGGGTGCAGTTCTCATTTTTGGTGGAGGTTTTTCGGCCATTAGAGTTCTCACCGGGCATAAGCCCCCGACAGTTAAAGCGGGCGCAAAGGGTTTTGAAATCAGCTTTTCATAGCATCACTGTGCTCCTGAGCCCAAGAATTCGTTCAGGCCGACCCAACATCATGGTGTCGTCTGCGTGCTTACTCTACGCTAGCACGCGTCCGCCGCCCCGCCGTCCGTCGCGGGGCGGCTTAACTCAAGGGACTAGGCCTCTTTCACACAAAAACAATTGGCAGGTGATTTTTGACATCAAAATTCTCAATCGACATCCGCTGGGATTGGTCAAAAGAATCTTTAATTCTCGACGTTGATTCACCACCGCAGATTGGACAGAAATTTTCAACAAGCGAAACCTGGCCTGAAGACAATAATCTTCTCGTGGCATACACAGCACGGGTACTCGATTACAGCAGGACTGGAACTAAGCATAAGTTGCGACTGGAGTACTCCCTTCGAGACAACCCGAGCCTCGAAATTCATGAGCTCTGCTGGGGAATATCTCTAATAAAATTTGATACAAAAAACATGAACTGTTCGGCCGCTTGGCGAAGTAGCCCTCCAGACGATAGATACGATGGCGTTGCACCAGGAAGAATCATAAAACTGAGCATTAAGGAGGCGATCGAATACGAAGCATATATCCGAATAAAGCGGAAGCAGCAAAAATTTAAAAATGCACTCGTCAAACATACCAAAATATGTGAACTCAGTGGAGAGAGCGCACAGTGCGCGCTCGACGCGGCACATATTACGAGCGTCAGGGATCACGGCAACTACTCGGCTGACAACGGTCTTCTACTCAGAACTGATCTCCATCGCCTTTTTGACGCGAATCTGCTCAGAATAAGCGCGGTTGATGGACGTGTCTCAATCTCAAAGTTTGTTCCAGCAGATTCTGGGTATCGCAATCTCGTTAAAGAAATGAGACTAAGTGAAACGTCACTTGAGCGTGTCCGTTCAAGCCTCAAGAAGCGTCGGCAAGAGGGCTAAGAATTCGTTCGATTAAATGGCTCAGGTTTTTTTTCCGGATGGTCTGTTCCCGCGTCAAATCCCCACTTTTCAGAAGAGAACTTGCGATGTCCTTCAAACACGCACTACTCAGCGCCGTCCTGATCATGTCCGCTTGGCCGGCCATGACCATGGCTGCGGACCAGCCGCAAGTGATCGCGGTGTCGGGAACCGGCGAAGTCGGTGTCGAACCCGACGAAGTCGTGCTGACCATGCGCGTCGAAAAATTCGACAGGGATCTGCAGGTCGCCAAGCGCATGAACGACGACAGCGTGGAGAACATCCTGGCGCTGACCCGCCGGTTCTCGATCCCGGTGCGCGATGTTCAGACCAATCAGGTGTCGATGGACATCGTGCGCGACCCGCCTTCGAAACTGAGTGCCGCCATGGACGACGGCCTTCGACGCACCGGTGCGCTGCGCGGCTATCTGGTCTCGAAGACCATCATCGTCAAACTCGGCGACATCGCGAGATTCGAGCCGTTCTATGCCGAGATCCTCACCACGGGCGTCAGCGAAGTCGCGAATATCGAACTGGGCACGTCGCGACTCCGCGAACACCGGGACGCCGCCCGGACCATGGCGATGAAAGCCGCCCGCGAAAAAGCGGTCGCGATGACCGCCGCGATCGGCCAGACGATCGGCAAAGCGGTACAGATCACCGAAGAAGACACCGCATCCACACGCATCTACAACATGAGCGCCAACAGCTCGGCCGCGGTCGACGGTTTTTCAGGAGACACCGCACGTTTCGCGCCGGGAGCCATCAAGATCAAGGCATCGGTGAAGGTGAGCTTCCAGCTGAATTGACCGATGACGTTGAAGCCCTTCCTTCGACCGATCATCGTCGTTGTCGCCCGGGATGTCGAACAGCATTCGTAGGCTGGGCTGAGCGCAGCGAAGCCCAGCATGTGGGGGCAAATGCGATTGGCCCGATGCGATGCTGGGCTTCGCTGCGCTCAGCCCAGCCTACGACCAATTCGGTCAAACCGGCCCCATGTCGTGGCGTCGGCCACAGGGCAGGTTGACTCAGGCATCAGACCTTTGCACGAACACTTGTGCGACTCGGAGTGATACTGTAGTGTCACTTCATGCGTACAGAATTAGTGACCACCCTGAAGCGTCAAGCAACCGAACTCCTCTCGGACATTGAGCGGGACAAGGAGCCAATCCTCATTACCCAACACGGTCTGCCCAGCGCTTACCTTGTGGACGTTGAGAGCTATGAACTCATGCAGCAGCGCATGGCACTCCTGGAGGGCATTGCCCGGGGAGAGCACGCAATCGCCGAGGGGCGTGTAGTGACTCACACGAAAGCCAGGAAGCGTCTCGCCCGATGGCTGAAATAGTTTGGTCGGAGCCGGCATTGAGTGATCTTGATGCCATCGCCGACTACATTGCATTGGAAAGTCCGGCCGCGGCGGCAGAGTTTGTCAAACGCATATTCGGCCACGTCGATCAGCTTGCCGAGCATCCTGAGAGTGGCAGTAAGCCGAAGGAACTCGGCCGGTCCCGTTACCGTCAGATTGTCGAGCCACCCTGTCGTGTCTTTTACCGCCATGACGGTGACAAGGTCTTTATCCTGCATGTCATGCGTTCAGAGCGCTTGCTTCGCAAGGGCAAGCTCGTATCTCGCGCCAAGCAAGCAAAGGGGTGAATTCAACCGGCGATTGCAGCGCAGCTGTTGTACGACAAGATGTAAGGAAGTCACTGCGGGCAAGTTGATTTTCTGATAGTCGATCAAGCATGAAGCCCGCGCATTGCGTGGGCTTCATGCTTTCATCTTTCTGATTACCGGTGATTTATCTTGGAGCACATGGATCATGCCTCTCGGCAAGCCATGGGCCGCGGGCGACGACAGCCGCCCGCAGCCATCAACGACCAACGCGCGCCGGCATCAAACCAGCGTCGCCTCCAGCGTCACCGGCACCGCCAGCGCGCGCGAAATCACGCAGCCGGCTTTCGCGGCGTTGGCGATCTCGGCGAACTGTTCCGCGGTGATGCCCGGGACCGAGGCGCTGAGGATCAGGTGCACGCCGGTGACCGTCGGGCCGGGTTCCATGCCCGGGTCCATCGAGAGTTCGGCGCGAGTGTCGATCTTCGTCGGGGTGAAGCCGGCGCGGCCCAGCACCAATGACAGCGCCATGCTGAAGCAGCCGGCGTGGGCGGCGGCCAACAGTTCCTCGGGGTTGGTTCCTTTCTCGTCGCCGAAGCGGGTCTTGAACGAATAATTCTGGTCGGCGAACAGGCCGCTCTGCGGCGTGCTCATGCCGCCCTTGCCGGTCTGGATGTCGCCTTCCCAATGCGCGGTGGCGATACGTTTCAAAGCCATGGTCGGACTCCTTTCGTGGGGGAATTCCAGAGTCTACGCATTTCCCGCGACCGGGAAACCCGCCTGGGCATGCTCGACGAACGCGCGGACTTTCGGCGTGAGGAAGCGCTGGCTCGGGAACACCGCATGCACCGGCACGGCGGGCGAGGCCCATTCCGCCATCACCTGCCGCAGGCGACCCGATGCAAGATCCGCAGCGGTGATCAGTTCCAGATTCTCGGCGACGCCCAGCCCGGCCAGCGTCGCGTCGCGCTGCGCGTAACGGCTGTCCACGCGCAGCCGCGGCGGCGTTTCCACGATTTCGACCTGCGAAGCGTCGCGATGCAGGCGCAGCGGCGCCGGCTTGCCGCCCGGCGCGAACGCGATCAGATCATGCTGGGCGAGATCCGCAGGGCTCTGCGGTTCGCCGCGGCGCTGCAGATAGGCGGGCGCCGCGTACAGCCCATAGCGCAATTCGCCGAGCTTGCGCGCCGCCAGCCGCGAATCGGCGAGCGGCCCGATCCGGATCGCCAGGTCGTAGCCTTCGTGGACCAGATCGACGATGCGCGAACTGCTGTCGACTTCGATCGACAACTGCGGATACCGCGCCAGCAGCGCCTGCACCCAGGCGAAACCGGCCACCAGCCCGAACTCCAGCGGCATCGTGATCCGCAGCAGGCCGTGCGGTACGCCGTGGACGGCCTGCGCCACCCGCTGGGTGTCCTCGACTGCGGCGAGGATGCCCAGCGCGCGCTCGAAGACCTCGCGGCCGACTTCGGTCAGGCGCAGCGTCCGGGTGGTGCGCTCGAGCAGGCGCACGCCCAGTTCGGTCTCCAGTTCGCTGACCTGGCGGCTCACGCCGGCCTTCTGGCTGCGCAGCACCTCGGCGGCCCGGGTGAAGCTGCCGCCCTGCACCACCGACACGAAAGCCCGCAAACGGGAAAGCTCCATTGTTGTCCTGATTGTTAACGATGGGTCTTGTTCCGGGTTATTTATCACGGATATGCCGCTCCGGATACTGCGCGCACCCCAACCGAGGAGCGCTCCATGAGCCTGCACGATCCCAACCCCCTCAATGCCGACCGCCGCAAGCGCGTCGCGCTGGTCATCGCCAACCCCACCACCTCGACCACCACCGGCTGGCCGGTCGGGTTCTGGTGGAGCGAGCTGACCCATCCCTGGCTCGCCTTCACCGAAGCCGGATACGCGGTCGACATCTTCAGCCCGGACGGCGGCGCCTGCGAAGGCGACGGCATGAGCGACCCGAACGATGCCAGCGGCTACAGCCGGACCGACCTGATCAGCCAAGGCTTCATCCACACGCCGGAGCTGAAAGCGCTGGTCGAGAACACGCGGCCGGTGCGCGAGATCGACGTCGACGCGTTCGACGCCATCGTCGTGGCCGGCGGTCAGGCACCGATGTTCAGCTATGCCGAGGCCACCGGACTGCACGAGACCTTCGTCGCCTTCCATACCGCCGGCAAGATCGCCGCCGCGCTGTGCCACGGCACCGCGATCCTCGACTTCGCGAAGCTGCCGAATGGGGAATATCTGGTAAAGGGCAAAACAGTTACCGGCTTCGCAAACGTCGAGGAAGACTTCGCCGACAACGCGGTGTGGGACTACAACGTGCTGCCGCGCGGCCAGCACCTGATGCCATGGCGGATCGAAGACGCGCTGAAGGCCCGTGGCGCGAACTATGTGCAGGCCGGCCTGTGGCGGAGCTTCGCGGTGCGCGACGGCAATCTGATCACCGGTCAACAGAATTTCTCGGGCGCCGAAACCGCGCGCCTGGTGATCGAAGCGCTGGGGCGCTGAATGTCCGGCTCGCCCTTTCCCGTCATCATCGAGCACGAGCCGCTGATCGAAGACATCCTCGGCGCATGGCGCGAGCGCATCGGCGCACAATTCGACGGCTATCGCGGCCACGTCTACCGGATGTTCAACGTCTGTCTGGCCCTGCGCGCCTGCAGCGACGATGAACGTCGCAAGCTCGCCATCGCCGCATGCTTCCACGACATCGGATTATGGTCCGACCATACCGCGGACTATCTGCCGCCGTCGATGGCGCAGGCGCAGCGTTATCTGGCGGACGCGGGACTCGCGGAGTGGTCCGGCGAAATCGCGCTGATGATCGAGATGCATCACAGGATACGGCCGTATCGCGATGCGCGGTATCCGCTCGTCGAATTGTTTCGCAAGGGCGATCTGGTCGATTTCTCGCTCGGCCTGATCCGCTTCGGACTGCCGCGCGCCTACGTCCGCACATTGAAAAAGCAGATTCCGAACGCCGGTTTCCATCGTTTTCTGATGGCTGGCGCGAAGGATTGGTTCTCGAAACATCCGCTCAGCCCACCGCCCTTCATGAAGTGGTGATGCAGGCGTTTTCCTTCCGCACGTTTCATACAGGTGCTTCCATGAATTCTTCCATCGCAATTCTCGGTGCCGGCAACGTCGGCATGGCGCTCGCGAAAAACCTGTCGTCTCTGGGCGACAACATCTTCTTCGGCGTACCCGATCCGGCCAAGTACGCAGACGCAGCATCCCGGCTCGGCGCACGCATCGGCACGGTCGAAGCGGCGATCGCCGATGCCGGCATCGCCATCCTCGCGGTGCCGTACGCGGCCGCGCTGGAGATCGCGACACAGGTCGCCGATTGGGGCGGCCGCATCCTCATCGATGCAACCAACCCGATCGCGCCCGGCTTCGCGGGGCTGAGCGTCGGCACCACCAGCTCCGCCGCCGAGCAAATCGCAGAGCGCGCCACGCATGCGCGCGTCGTCAAATGCTTCAACGTGACCGGCGCGGAGAACATGGCCGATCCGCGCACCGGCAGCGCATCGGTGTTCATGCCGGCCGCCGGCGACGATGCCGACGCGCGCGCCGCAGTGGTCGCACTGGCTACGCGCATGGGCTTCGATGCGATGGATGCGGGTCCGCTGTCGGCGGCGCGGTATCTCGAACCGTTCGCGATGACGTGGATCCATCTCGCCTACGCGCGCGGCCAGGGCCGCGACTGGGCGTTCACGCGCACCCGCATGGAGCGCTGACGCCGGTTTCGATCATGGCCGCTCGCGGTCGATCGAGGCCGGAGGAAAGCGACATCGCGGCCTTGCATTGCCGCATCGCGGCTTGACCCGCGCGCCCGAACTTCCGATGCTTGACCCGCGCCCCTCCCCCGGGCGCCCCGCCATGACCGCCCGCCGAGCGCCTGCTCGGACGGCAGGCTTCCGATGCGGACAGCCATGACGGCCTTCCTTCCACGCCTTCGCGCAAGGAGAGTCGCTCATGTCGTATTCCACAGAACAGATCCGCAACGTGGCCCTGGCAGGTCACCCCGGCGCCGGCAAAACAACATTGTTCGAAGCCCTGCTGCATGCCGGCGGCGCAATCCAGACGGCAGGCGTCATCGAACGCGGCAACACGGTGTCGGATTTCGACGCCATCGAGAAGGAACGCGGGCATTCCATCGACGCGGCGATCGCCGGCATCGACCACACCGCGCCCGGGCAGCCGCTCATTCATATCAATCTGATCGACACCCCCGGCTATCCGGACTTCCGCGGCCCGACGCTGTCGGCGCTGGCCGCCGTGGAAACGGTGGCGGTGGTGGTCGACGCGGACACCGGCATCGGTTACGGCACGCGCCGGATGATGGAGTACGCGCAGGCGCGCAATCTCTGCCGGGTCATCGTGGTAAACAAGATCGACCACGAGGGCGTGGATCCCGGCGCGCTGCTGGCCGAACTGCGCGAGACCTTCGGCAACGAGGTGCTGCCGCTGAACCTGCCCGCGAACGGCGGCAAGGCGGTGGTGGATTGTTTCTGGAGCACGACCGGCAGCATCACCAATGAAATCAGCGACCTGGGGCCGGTCGCCGACTGGCACCAGCGGATCATCGATCAGGTGGTCGAGATCAACGAAGGCGTGATGGATCACTTCCTGGAAGTGGGCGAAGAAGGCCTGAGCGGCCAGGAACTGCACGACGCCTTCGAGCAGTGCCTGCGCGAGGGCCATCTGGTGCCGGTCTGCTTCGTGTCTGCGCGCAGCGGCGTGGGCGTGAGGGAACTGCTCGATATCGCCGAAAAGCTCTTCCCGCATCCGGGCGAGGCCAATCCGCCGCCGTTCGTGAAGGGCGTCGGCGACGCCGCGGAGCCGATCCGGTCGACGCCCGACGCTTCCGCGCACGTCATCGCCGACGTGTTCAAGATCGTCAACGATCCCTTCGTCGGCAAGCTCGGCATCTTCCGCGTGTACCAGGGCACGGTGAAGAAGGATACGCCGTTGTTCGTGGACGACGGCAAGAAGCCGTTCAAGGTCGCGCACCTGTTCCGGATGAAGGGAAAGGACCATGTGGAAGTGGCGCAGGCGATTCCCGGCGACATCGCGGCGGTCGCGAAGATCGACGACCTGCATTTCGACGCGGTGCTGCACGACAGCCACGACGAGGACCAGATCCACCTCGCGCCGCTGGACTTCCCGAAACCGATGTTCGGCCTGGCGGTGGACGCGGCGAGCAAGGGCCACGAGCAGAAACTGTCGATCGCCCTGCACAAGCTGTCCGAGGAAGACCCCTGCTTCCATGTCGAGCATGAGGTGGAAACCAACGAGACCGTGGTGCGTGGGCTGTCCGATCTGCATCTGCGCATCAATCTGCAGCGGTTGAAGGACCGCTACGGCGTGGACGTGATCACCCGGCCGCCGCGCATCGCCTATCGCGAGACCGTCGCTGCGAACGCCGAAGGCCACCACCGCCACAAGAAGCAGACCGGCGGCGCGGGCCAGTTCGGCGAGGTGTTCCTGCGCATCGAACCGCTGCCGCGCGGCGACGGCTTCGAGTTCCTGGACGAGGTGAAGGGCGGCACCATCCCCGGCCAGTTCATGCCGGCGGTGGAGAAAGGCGTGCGTCAGGTGCTGGCCAGCGGCGCCGTGGCCGGCTATCCGATCCAGGACGTGCGGGTGATCGTCTACGACGGCAAGCATCATCCGGTGGACAGCAAGGAAGTGGCCTTCGTCGCCGCCGGCAAGAAGGCCTTCCTGGATGCGATCGCGAAGGCACGGCCGCAGGTGCTCGAACCGATCGTCGATCTGGAGGTCGCCGCACCGGAGTCGCACATGGGCGACATCAGCGGCGGGCTGTCGTCGAAACGCGCGCGCATCAACGGGACCGATTCGGTGCGCGGCGGCGAGATCGTGGTGAAGGCGCAGGTGCCTCTGTCGGAGCTGGAAGGCTATGCCGCCGAACTCAAGTCGGTAACCGCGGGCCGAGGGCGGTATTCGCTGGATTTCAGCCACTACGAGCCGGTACCGGCGCAGGTGCAGGCGAAATTGATCGATGCGTACAAGCCGAGGCATGAAGAGGATTGAGCACGCAGGTCGCTGAGCGTGCAGGTTGCACGGGCGGCGGCGCAGGGCCGCCCGTCGCCTTGATGCCGGTCGTTCAAGCGAATTGTCCGTCCCGTGCGGCTGTTTTCTCCTTCCCGCGCGCGCGGGGGAAGGCCGGGATGGGGGCGCTGTGCGCTCCATGTCGCGCGCCCCCACCTCAATCCTCCCCCGCACGCGGGGGAGGAGGCCACATCACGGCGCCGGCGAACATGCACGGCAGCGTTGACTGACAGGCGTTCGCCCGTCGCCTGCGGTTTTCTCCGACCACGTCGTTCCACCCCGCTTCGACCATGGTGGCGGGTGCATTTGATCTGGATCAAGGCGACTCCGGCCCCCGTGCCGAAAATGCACGCATCCCCGATTCGGATGCCGCCATGCAGGCTCTCGCCGCGACCGCTGTTCCACCCTCCGCGCCCCCCGGGCAGGATGCCGATACCTACAACGACAAGGTGGTGCTGCAGTTCGCGGCCATGACTGTCGTCTGGGGTCTTGTCGGCATGCTGGTCGGCGTGCTCATCGCCGCCCAGCTCTACTGGCCGGCGCTCAACTTCGATCTGCCGTGGCTGTCCTTCGGCCGGCTGCGACCGCTGCACACCAACGCGGTGATCTTCGCGTTCGGCGGATGCGCGCTGATGGCGACCAGCCTGCACGTGGTGCAGCGCACCTGCCATGTGCGGCTGATCTCCGATCGCCTCGCGGCGTTCGTGTTCTGGGGCTGGCAGGCGGTGATCGTGGCCGCCGCCATCACCCTGCCGCTGGGCATCACCCAGGGCAAGGAATACGCCGAACTGGAGTGGCCGATCGATCTGCTGATCGCGGTGGTCTGGGTGGCCTACGCGGTGCTGTTCCTGGGCACCATCGTCAAGCGCCGCGTCCAGCACATCTACGTGGCCAACTGGTTCTACGCGGCGTTCATCATCACCGTGACGCTGCTGCACATCGTCAACAACCTGTCGATCCCGGTCGGTCTCACCAAGTCCTATCCGATCTACAGCGGCGCGGTCGATGCGATGGTGCAGTGGTGGTACGGGCACAACGCGGTGGGCTTCTTCCTGACCGCCGGCTTCCTGGGAATGATGTATTACTTCGTGCCCAAGCAGGCGGGCCGTCCGGTGTATTCCTACCGGCTGTCGATCGTGCACTTCTGGGCGCTGATCGCCATCTACATGTGGGCCGGCCCGCATCACCTGCAGTACACCGCGCTGCCGGACTGGGCGCAGAGCCTGGGCATGGTGTTCTCGCTGATCCTGCTGGCGCCCTCGTGGGGCGGCGCGATCAACGGCGTGATGACGCTGTCCGGCGCGTGGCACAAGCTGCGCACCGATCCAATCCTCAAGTTCCTCATCGTCGCCATCAGTTTCTACATGATGAGTACGTTCGAGGGGCCGATGATGTCGATCAAGACGGTCAACTCGCTCAGCCACTACACCGACTGGACCATCGGCCACGTGCACTCCGGCGCGCTGGGCTGGGTGGCGATGATCTCGATCGGCTCGATCTACGTGCTGATGCCCAGCCTGGTCGGCGCGAAGCGGATGTGGTCGATCCGCCTGATCGACATCCATTTCTGGCTGCACACCCTGGGCGTGGTGTTCTACATCGCGTCGATGTGGATCGCCGGCGTGATGCAGGGTTTGATGTGGCGCGCCACGAACTCGGACGGAACGCTGACCTACAGCTTCGTCGAAGCGCTCAACGCGACCTACCCCTATTACCTCGGCCGGCTGATCGGCGGGCTGCTGGTGATCGTGGGCATGGTGCTGATGGCCATCAACATGATCCGCACCTGGCAGACCGCAGGCGCCCTGGCACGCCAGCCGGTGAAAGCGCCGCACCTGTCCGAGGCCCGCGCATGAGCCGCACCGCATCCTTCTTCATACCGGGTTTCCCAGCATGAGCCATTCACACGAAAAGATCGAAAAGAACGTCGGCCTGATGGCGATCCTGATCGCCGTGGCGGTGTCCTTCGGCGGCTTGGCGCAGATCGTGCCGCTGATGTTCCAGGCCGAAGCCATCAAACCGCTGCCGGGCGTCGTGCCCTACCCCGCGCTGCAGCTGGCCGGCCGCGACGTCTACATCCGCGAGGGCTGCTACAACTGCCATTCGCAGATGATCCGCACCCTGCGCTTCGAGACCGAACGCTACGGCCACTATTCGCTGGCCGGTGAGTCGGTGTACGACCGCCCGTTCCAGTGGGGCAGCAAGCGCACCGGGCCGGATCTGGCGCGCGTGGGCGGCCGCTATTCGGACGACTGGCACCGCGAGCATCTGAACGATCCGCGCGCGGTGGTGCCCGAATCGAACATGCCGCGGTTCCCGTGGCTGGCCGATGCGCGGGTCGACGGCCAACTGGTCAAGCGCAAGATGATCGCGCTGCGGCGCCTGGGCGACCCCTACAGCCAGGCCGACATCGACGGCGCACCGGAGGCCATCGGCGAGCACACCGAGCTCGACGCGCTGGTCGCCTATCTGCAGGCATTGGGGCGCCATGCTCCGAGGGGGAACTGACATGTTGTCCGGAATCATCACGGGACTGCTGCTGGCGCTGTTCGTCGGCGGCTGCATCTGGGCCTGGAGCCCGAAACACAAACGCGCATTCGATCAGGCGGCGCGGATTCCGCTGCAGGAAACGGAGACCGCCATCGACACCGACCTCGCCAACCGCACGGAGACGCCGCGATGACCGCTGGCTGGACGTGGTACATCATCGCGCTGGTCGCGCTGAACATCCTCGGCTGCGTATGGCTGATCTGGTGGACCGGGCGCCGCCGTCCGGGCGATCCGGCCCCCACCGACACCAGTCATGTCTGGGACGACGACCTGACCGAATACAACAAGCCGATGCCGCGGTGGTGGATCAACCTGTTCTACATCACCATCGTGTTCGGTCTGGCGTATCTGGCGTGGTTCCCGGGTCTGGGCGGATTCATCGGCGCCGGCAAGTGGAGCTCCGGCGGCGAACACCGCGCCGAGAAGACGCTGGAAGACCGCCGCCTCGCCGCGACCTTCGCGCGCTTCGACAAGCAGCCGATCGACCTCATTGCGCGCGATCCGAAGGCCGTCGCGCTGGGCCGCGCGATCTTCGCCAACAATTGCGCGACCTGCCACGGCTCGTCGGCCAAGGGCGCGATCGGCTATCCCAACCTCACCGACGACATCTGGCAGTGGGGCGGCACGCCCGACCAGATCCTGACCACGATCCTCGAAGGACGCACCGCAGCGATGCCCGCATGGGAAACCGTGCTGACCGGCATCGGCGGCGAGAACGGCGTGCTGTCGGCGATGGCCTATACGCGGTCGCTGTCGCAAGGCCGCCATAGCGGCGATTACTTCGCGGCGCAGGGTCAGCCACTGTTCGAGAGCGTCTGCGCTGCCTGCCACGGCATCGACGGCAAAGGCAATCAGGCGCTGGGCGCGCCGGATCTGACCGACGATTACTGGCTCTACGGTTCCAGCACCGAGGCGATCACCGCCAGCATCGCCAAAGGCCGGCAGGGCGCGATGCCGGCGCACCGCGAGCTGATCGGCGAAACCCGCGTACGTCTGGCCGCGGCCTATGTCTGGTCGCTGTCGCACCCGGCGTCGAAACCCGCTGCGGGCGCAACGCCGGCCGCACCGGCGAACGCGAAGGCGGCAGGTGCGCCATGACCCGCCCGCCGGCCTTCGATCACCCGCCGCGGCCGCTCGTGCAGCGGCTCGGCGCGATCCTCTGGCCGAGCTTCTTCTCGGCCGGGGTCGCCACGATGGTCTGCTTCGCGCATATCGATCCGCTGGCGCTGCGCGACCTGACGTTCCCGGGTCTGGAGATCGGACGCGAAGCCGGCTACACGATCGGGTTCTTCCTGTTCTGGATGGCCACCGCCGCGTCGAGCCTGTTCACGTGGCTGTTGCTGCGGCCGGCCAGCCGGTTCAATCAGCCTCGCTCCAACCAGCCCCGCTCCAACCAGACACCGGGTGGCTGACGTGAACAAACGCATTCCCGCCGAGCTGGTCGAAGAAGGCAACGCGTTCTACGTGAGCGAGGCGCACATCCAGGTGCGCGCCGTCGACGGACGCTTCCAGCGTCTGCGCAAACTGGCGGTCTGGGTGCTGCTGGGCATGTTCTACGCTTTCCCGTGGCTGAGTTGGGACGGCCGCCAGGCAGTGCTGTTCGACCTGCCGGCACGCAAGTTCTACGTGTTCGGGCTGAATTTCTGGCCGCAGGATTTCGTGTTCCTGTCGATGCTGCTGATCATCGCCGGCATGAGCCTGTTCTTCTTCACCGCGCTGGCCGGCCGCCTGTGGTGCGGCTACGCCTGCCCGCAAACGGTGTGGACCGAAGTATTCGTGTGGATCGAGCAGTGGACCGAAGGCGACCGCAACAGCCGTCTGAAACTCGACGCCTCGCCGTGGAACCGCCGCAAGATCCTGCGTCGCGGCACGCGGCATGCGCTGTGGATCGTGTTCGCGCTGTGGACCGGCTTTACGTTCGTCGGCTTCTTCACGCCGATCCGCACGCTGACGGCCGAGGGTCCGCTGGGCTGGAGCGGCTGGGAGACCTTCTGGCTGCTGTTCTACGCCATCGCCACGTGGGGCAACGCCGGTTTCCTGCGCGAGCAGGTCTGCAAATACATGTGCCCCTACGCGCGCTTCCAGAGCGCGATGTTCGACCGCGACACCCTGATCATCGCCTACGACCCGCTGCGCGGCGAACCGCGCGGCCCGCGCAAGCGCGGTCTGGACAGCGTGCTGGCGCGCGCGCGCGGCCTGCTGCCCAAGGCCGTGGCCGACGCCTGGGTGACGGACGCGGTGCGGCGCGAGCGCGCCGCCACCGCGGATGCGGCACCGGTGCGGACGCGCCATGCGCCCGAGGATCTGGGCGACTGCATCGATTGCACGCTCTGCGTGCAGGTCTGCCCCACCGGCATCGACATCCGCGACGGCCTGCAATACGAGTGCATCGCCTGCGGCGCCTGCATCGACGCCTGCGACGGCGTGATGGACAAGATCGGCTATCCCCGCGGTCTGATCCGCTACGCCAGCCAGAACGCGGTCGACGGCAAACCGACCCGCGTGCTGCGTCCGCGCATCATTCTGTATGCGGCGCTGCTGCTGACGCTGCTGGGCGGATTCGCGTGGGGCGTGAGCCATCGGTCGACGCTGATCGCCGAGGTGCTGCGCGATCGCAATGCGCTGTATCGCGAAACCGCGGACAGCGTCGAGAACGATTACCTGCTGAAGATCGCCAACAAGACCATGCAGCCGCAGCGCTACCGCGTCGCGCTGGTCGCGCCGGACGGTATCGCCCTGCGCGGTGCCCCGGTCGAAGTGCGCGCGGACGCGGAAGAGATGGTCTCCACGCCGATCACCGCCGCGTCCGGCGGGCCGGTGGCCGGCCGCAGGAACGTACGCTTCATCATCGTGGCCGGCGACGGCACCCGGGTCGAAGTAGACTCGACATTCTTCGGTCCTTCGCCATGAACGCAGTGCAGATTCCAGCCCCGACGCCACTCGCCCCGACGCCCGTACAGCACCGGCCGGCGTGGCGCGAACCCATGGTCTGGCTGGTGACCGCACTGCCGGCCGCGGTGCTGGTGGCGGGCATCTCGACATTGGTCATCGCCGTGCGCGCAGGCGGCGACGACGCCCTGCCCGACGACGTGCGCCGCACCGCCCAGATCCAGGTCGCCGATCTTGATCCCGATGCCCGCGCGCAGGCGCTGGGCCTGGCGGTGCTGCTGCGGGTGGACGGCGACGCGCTGGAGGTGCTGCCGGTCTCCGGCGCCATCGACCGCACCGCGCCCCTGCGGCTGCGGCTGCGTCACCCGACGGCCGCGGCCGCCGATCGCGACATGACCCTGACGCCGACCGCACTCGGCTGGCGTGCGCCGCACGCGCTGGACGGCGGCCACGACTGGCGCCTGGAACTGGGCCCGGACGACGGGCAATGGCGGCTGGTCGGCCGTCTTCAGGCGAAGCAACGGGCCGTGCGACTCTCGCCGGCGCTGGCCGAATGACGGTCGCAGCATGACCGCGCCCGAATGACCGCTCCCGAATGACGCACATCGCCACCGGCACCTGTTTCCACTGCGGCGAACCCCTGCCGCGCGTGCCGGCTCGTACCGAGCATGCCGACGGGCCACGCGCCTTCTGCTGCGACGGCTGCGCCACCGCGGCGGCCTGGATCGAGGGCGCCGACCTGGGCGACTACTACCGCCTGCGCAGCGCCGATGCTGCGCGGGTCGATCCCGACGCTCCGGATTTTTCGGTGTGGGATCGCGAAGACGTGCTGCAGGGCCATGCCATCGCCGTCCCCGGCGGGCGCGAGATCACGGTTCTCACCGACGCCATGCGCTGCGGCGCCTGCGCTTGGCTGATCGACAGTTTCCTGCGTCGCCAGCCGGGCGTGCTGGACGCCGGTGCGAATGCCGTGACCGGCCGGATCCGCATTGTCTGGGATCCCGCGCGTACGCCGCTGTCGGCACTGCTGTCGCAGTTGGCGACGCTGGGCTACCGGGCGACGCTGGCCACCGGCCAGGCGCGCGAGCGCGAGCGCCGCAGCGAACAGCGGCGATGGATCCTGCGCCTGGGCGTCGCCGGGCTGGGCGCCATGCAGGCGATGATGTTCGCCGAGGCGCTGTATCTGGACACTGCCGGACAGATGCCCATCGCCACCCGCGATGCCTTCCGCTGGCTGGCGTTCCTGGTCTCGACTCCGGTGGTGTTCTTCGCCGGATGGCCGTTCCTGATCGGCATGGCGCGCGAACTGCGCGCGCGGCGGATCGGCATGGACACGCTGATCGCCGGTTCCACCCTCCTCGCCTATTTCGCCAGCCTGATCGAAACCCTGCGCGGCGGCGTACACGTCTGGTACGACGCCGCGGTGATGTTCGTCTTCCTGCTGCTGGCGGCGCGCATGCTGGAACAGCGCGCGCGCAGCGCCGCCTCGGCGCAGGTCGACGCGCTGTCCCGGGCGCGGCCCGCGCTTGCGGTGCGCGAACGGGCGGATGGCACGCGCGAACTGGTGCCGTTCGAGGCGCTGGCGCAGGGCGACATCGTCCGCGTCGCGGTCGGCGAGGCCGCGCCGGCGGACGGCGTGCTGCTGGACGGCGCCGCCGCGTTCGACGAATCGCTGCTCACCGGCGAAGCGGCGCCGGTGCGCAAACAACAGGGCCATGCGGTCTACGCCGGCAGCGTCTGCCGCGATGCCCCGGCGCGGGTGCGGCTCACGCTGACCGGCGCGGGCACGCGGCTGTCCGAGCTGGTGCGCCTGGTCGAACGCGCGCAGGCCGAGCGCCCGGCGCTGGCGCGCCGCGCCGATGCGGTCGCCACGTGGTTCGCGGCCGCGCTGCTGTGCGCCGCGGCCGCGACCTACCTCGTCTGGCGGATCTACGACCCGACGCGCGCATTCGAAGTCGCCCTGGCGGTGCTGGTAGTGAGCTGCCCCTGCGCGCTGTCGCTGGCAGTGCCCGCGGCGCTGGCCGCCGCGCACGGCACGCTGGCGCGGATGGGCGTGTTGACGCTGCGGCCCGATGCCCTCGACGCCCTGGCGCGTGCGGATCGGGTGGTCTTCGACAAGACCGGCACGTTGGGCGACGCGCTGCCGCGTCGCGCCGGCAGCGAATGCTGGGGCGGGCTGGGCGACGATGCGGCGCTGCGGATCGCCGCTGCGCTGGAACGCGACAGCCGCCATCCGCTGGCCCGCGTTTTCGACGATGTGGCGGACAAAGGAACGCATATCCCGGCGACGGACGTCCGCGAGGTCGGCGGCGTCGGCATCGAAGGCAAGGTGGACGGCGTCCGCTGGCGCCTGGGCCGTGGCGACTGGGCCGCGGGGCGCACCCACGACGGCGCACTGTGGCTCGGCGACGGTCTGCTGCCCTCCGCGCGCTTCGCTCTGCGCGAAGCGCCGCGCGCCGATGCGCGGGCTGCGGTCGAGGCACTGCGCCGGCAAGGTCTGGCCCTGACCCTGTGCACGGGCGACGCCGCGGCGCCGGCAGCCGCCATGGCCGCGCAGGTCGGCATCGAAACGAATGGGATCGACACCCTCCGCGCGGCGCAGTCGCCCGAAGACAAACTCGCGTTCGTGCGTGCCTGTCAGGCGCGCGGCGAATGCGTGGCGATGGTCGGCGACGGCATCAACGACGCCCCGGTGCTGGCCGGCGCGGATGTTTCTCTGGCGCTGGCCGACGGTTCGGCGCTGGCGCAGCACGCTGCCGACGTGGTGCTGGTGGGCGGCGCGCTGCAGCGCATTCCCGATGCGATCGCGCTGGCGCGCAGGACGCGGCGGGTGATCCGTCAGAATCTCGCCTGGGCCATCGGCTACAACCTGCTGGCGCTGCCGCTGGCCGCGTGCGGACTGGTCACGCCCTGGGCGGCGGCGCTGGGCATGGCCGCGTCCTCGCTGCTGGTGACCGCCAACGCCCTGCGCCTGGCGCGCGTGCCGGCAGCGCTGCAGCCTGCATCCCTTCCCCTGCCGCCGGCGCTGCCGGCCGGAGCCACCGCATGAACAGTCTGCTGATCCTGGTGCCGGTGAGTCTGGTGCTGCTGGGCATCGCCATCGGCGCGTTCTGGTGGGCGGTCCGTCAGGGGCAGTTCGACGATCTGGACACCCCGCCGCTGGACATCCTGCGCGACAGCGATCGCCCGACGCCGCGCCCGCACGCGCGGCACGACGAGGGCGACGATGACGCCTGACTGGCTGCTGCTGGCCGCCGCGTTCACCAGCGGCATGATGGGCGGCGCGCACTGCGCCGCGATGTGCGGCGGCATCGCCGCGGGATTCTCCGCCGCTGCGGCGCGTCCCGGCTTGTCCACTGCGCTGCAGGCCAATGGCGGCCGCGTCGCAGGCTATGTATTGGCCGGCGCGCTGGTCGGCGGGCTGGGCGACGGGCTGCTGAGCGTGGCCCGCATCGATGGCCTGGTGATGGCTTCGCGGGCCGCGGTGGGTCTGGTGCTGATTCTCGCCGCGCTGCGGCTGCTCGACACGACCGGCCGACTGCGCGCGCTGCCGCGCCCGGCGCTTGCGCTGTGGCGGCGGATCCAACCGCTGCAGCGCCGACTCGCACCCGCGGATTCGCCGGCCAAGCGCATCGCGCTGGGCATGCTCTGGGCATGGCTGCCGTGCGGGCTGAGCACCACGCTGCTGGCCGCCGCGTGGCTGCAGGCCGATGCCCTGCAGGGCGCGGCCACGATGCTCGCGTTCGGCCTGGGCACGCTGCCGCTGATGGTGTCGCTGACCTGGTCCGGCGCGCGGCTGGGACGCTGGCTGCAGCGCCCGGCGCTGCGTCATGCCGCCGGCGTCTGTGTGCTGATGGCCGGGGTGCTCACGCTCGCCGCGCCGTGGCTGGTCTCGCATCCCGGGATGGATGGCGCCCTCAAAGCACTGGGCTGCGGCAGTGCGTTCGCCGCGACCGGCTGACGTTCTGCGACGTCAGGAGCGCAGGCGCGTCTGCGCTGCGTCCTCGCCGCCGTGCGCCAGCCGCTCGATCGCACCCGGGTCGACGATCTCGATCCGGCGGCCCTGCACCGCGATCGTGCCGTCCTCCTGCAGCCGGGTGAAGCCGCGGCTGACCGTTTCCAGCGCCAGACCCAGGAAGTGCGCGATGTCCTCCCGGCTCATCGGCAGCTTGAACACCTGCGCCGACTGCCCGATGCGGGCGTAGCGTTCGCCGATGCCGTGCAGGAACAGCGCGATGCGTTCCACCGCCTGTCGGCGCATCAGCATTTCCACGTGGTCCTGATCGCGGCCCATGCTGCCGCCGATCACCCGCATCAGCTGCACATGCAGCCCCGGCACCTGCGCGGCGACTTCGCCAAGACGCGCATATGGCACTTCGCACACTTCAGAATCGCCCAACGCCACGGCCTCACAGCGATGGGTGCCGTCGCCCAGCGCGTCCAGACCGACGATTTCGCCCGGCAGATGGAAGCCGATCAATTGCGGCTCGCCGCCGGCGCTCACGCCGATCGTCTTGAAACCGCCGGTCCGCGCGACGTAGATCGAATGCAGGGCGTCGCCGGCCCGGAACAGCCGATCGCCCCGCGCCACCGGACGCCGGTTGCGCACCAGTGCATCGATCAGAATCAGTCCCTCGGCGCCGACACCCGCAGGCAGGCAGAGCTGCTGGAGCGAACACTGCCCGCAGCTGCGGCGCAACCGGCCCAGATCGAGAACGTTCGGCTCAGTCATGGCCCAGCCCCCGCGCGATCCGTGCTGCGATCCGTATTGCACCCGCTCGGCATGACGGTCTCCACGTGGAATCGCCGCGATTATGGCAGCGTTGCCCCCACAGAGGCGAAAAAAACGCGCGCCGCAGACGTTTTTGATCCGGGTCAAGGCGACGATCGCCGGCCGCCCTACCCTGCCTGCATGCCCATGCCCCCGATCAATGCAGACCTGTTGCGCCGCCACGACCTGCCCGGCCCGCGCTACACCTCCTATCCCACCGCCCCGCATTTCCACGCGGGTTTCGGCGAAAGCGAGCTGCGCGAGGCCGCTCTGACCAGCAACGGCGACCCGATCCCGCGTCCGCTGTCGCTGTATGTCCACGTACCGTTCTGCGCCGATCCGTGCTTCTACTGCGGCTGCAACCGCGTCATCACCCGCGACCGCACGCGCGCCGCCCGCTATGTGACCCATCTGGAGCGTGAGATCGCGCTGACCGCAGCGCTGGTCGACGCCGACCGCGAGGTCGTCCAACTGCACTTCGGCGGCGGCACCCCGAATTTCCTGTCGCCCGCGCAATTGACCGGGTTAATCGCGACGCTGCAGACGCGATTCCGGTTCTCTGCGCGCGAGGATCGTGACATCTCCATCGAACTGGATCCGCGCACGGTGGCCGTCGAGGACATCGCCACGCTCGCCGAAACGGGCTTCAACCGCGCCAGCCTCGGCGTGCAGGATTTCGACCCGGTCGTGCAGGAAGCGGTGAACCGGCTCCAGGGCGTCAACGAAACCGACGCCATCGTGCAGGCCTGCCGCAGCAACGGTTTCCGCTCGATCAACATCGATCTGATCTATGGACTGCCGAAGCAGACGCCGGAGGGCTTCGGCCGCACGCTGGAGACGGTGGTCCGGATGCGGCCCGACCGGATCGCGCTGTACGGCTACGCGCATCTGCCGACCATGTTCAAGGCCCAGCAGCGCATCGAAGCCGCAGACCTGCCCGACGCCGAGTCGCGGCTGCAACTGCTGTGGCAGGCCATCCAGACGCTGACCGCGGCCGGCTACGAGTACATCGGCATGGACCATTTCGCGCTGCCCGGCGACGCCCTGTCCATCGCCCGCGCGCAGGGGTGTCTGCACCGCAATTTCATGGGCTACACCACGCACGCCGAAAGCGATCTGCTGGGGCTGGGCGTCAGCGCCATCAGCCATATCGGCGATACCTTCAGCCAGAACGCGCGCGACATCTGCGCATGGGAAGCGGCGTTGGATGCCGGACACCTGCCGGTGGCGCGCGGCGTGTGTCTGGACGAAGACGATCTGCTGCGCGCCGACATCATCCAGTCGATCATGTGCCAGGGCGAAGTGCGGATCGACGCCATCGCCCGCTGCCATCACATCGATTTCCCCGACTACTTCGCCGATGCCCTGCAGCGCCTCGCGCCGCTTGAAGCGGATGGCCTGGTGAAGACCGATCCGCAGCGCGTGTCGGTCACGCCTCGCGGCCGGCTGCTGCTGCGTCGCATCGCGATGTGCTTCGATCGTTATCTGGACGCGGCATAGGCGCGATCGCCGGCCCGTACGCTGCACGTGAAAAACCATTGAAAAGGGTTTTTCGTCGTTTCATGACACTTTCCAACCTGCTGGGATCAGAACGTCTGTGCGTATTTGGAATAGCGAACAGCTCTGCGCAAAATCCAGCTTAACCATGTATTGCTCAACATTTTGGGTCTTCGCGGATTAGTGTGGATGCAATTTGGCGTTGTCGGGTAGCGGTGGAAGGAAGTTGGCGATGATCTTGAGCCTCAGGTAGTCCTCGTCGCGGTAGGCGTAAGCGCTGCGCTGGATCACCAGGATCTTGTTGTTCACGACCGCGACGTTGACGGACTTCGTTCCTGACGATCATCCGCTGCGCGAGATCCGCGCCCTGGTCGATGAAGCTCTTGGCAGGATGAACAGCCTGTTCTCGACGCTCTACCCGGAGACGGGACGGGCGTCGATCGCCCCGGAGAAGCTGCTGCGTGCGCAGCTGCTGCAACTGTTCTACTCGATCCGCAGCGAGCGGCTGCTGATGGAGCAGTTGCAGTACAACCTGCTGTTTCGCTGGTTCCTGGGAATCGCGATCGATGAGGCGCTCTGGAACCACTCGGTGTTCTCCAAGAACCGTGATCGGCTCAATGGCAATGCGGTGGCAGCGGAGTTTCTGCACGAAGTGGCGGTGCTGGCTCAGAAGCGCAGTCTGATGTCGGACGAACACTTCTCGGTGGACGGCACGTTGTTGCAGGCCTGGGCCTCGCACAAGAGCTTCCGCCCGAAGGACGAGCCGCCATCCGGTGGCGGCGGGCAACGCAATGAGCCGGCAGATTTCCGGGGACAAGCTCGGAAGAACGACACGCACGCCTCGACCAACGAACCGGATGCGCGGCTGTATCGCAAGGGCAATACCGGTGCGCAGCTGTGCTATCAGGGACATGTGCTGATGGAGAACCGCAGCGGGTTGGTGCGCGACGCCCGACTCACGCATGCCAGCGGTCACGGCGAGCGCGATGCGGCACTGGCGATGGTGAAGGCACTTCCCGTGAAGACGACGCACGTTGGGCATGGACAAGGGGTACGAAAGCGCCGAGTTCGTTGCGAACTGCCGGACCGCTGGCGTGACGCCGCATGTCGCACAGAATACGAGCAACCGCCGCAGTGCGATCGATGGTCGCGTCACCCGACACAGCGGTTATGCGGTGAGTCTGAAGATTCGTGCGTGGATCGAGACGCACTTCGGCTGGCTGAAGTCGTCGGCGGGTCTGCAACAGGTCAAGCGGCGCGGAATCGAACAGGTCGAAGCGCTGTTCCAGCTGGCGATGGCAGCGAACAATCTGGTGCGATTGCCGAAGCTGATTGCTGCAGGGGCCGTAGCATGACGGCCCTGACGGGGAACGTGCGCCCAGAGCGGGCGATAGGGCCGACGAAGGCCGGATTGCGGAGCGAATCCACAGTCGCAATCGCCTGTCGGCAAGCCGCAATCAAGCCGCAATGATGAAAACTTTGCTGCTATCGATTCGAATTTCAACAGCCTGCTAACGATGAAGAACGCACGCGAGCGCCGCTACGCGGAGGATGGGAGCATCACAAAAAGCCAGCGTGCGGGCGAAGGCGGAACATCAGTTCCGAATGATCAGGCGGCAGTCCGGTTTCGCCGAGATGCGCTACCGCGGCTAGACCAAGGCGGCTAGACCAAGAATGCGGCACAGGTGCTGGCGCTGTTCGCGCTGTTGAATCAGTGGACGGCGTGCCGACGTCCGATCAGCTCGTGCGCCTACGACGCCGGACCAGAGGGTTCTGTCCGGCGCGAGGTCAGGGCGAGGGATCATGCGGACCCCGGCGACTGCGGGCGTTGCCCGACGTCGACGAGGTCTTCGCCCCTTGCGACCAATCGGGCACGTGTCTACACGCTGACCGGGATGTCCGTCGCGCCGCGCAGGTTGATGCGGCCGTTCCAGCTCACCGGGCCGGACAGCGCCAGTTTGGGGAACCTGTTCACCAGCCGGTTGATCGCCACCCGCCCCTCCAGTCGCGCGAGCGCGGAGCCGAGGCAGTGATGCGTGCCGAGGCTGAACGACACATGCTGGCGGGCCTGTTCGCGGTCCAGCCGCAGCACATCGGCGTCCGGGCCGAACGCCCGCTCGTCCCGGTTGGCCGAGCCGAGGCAGGCGATCATCATCTCGCCGGCCGGGATCTCCAAGCCACCGATCTGGTACGGGGCGAGGGTGATCCGGCGGGTCTGGTGGGTGGGGCTGTCGTAGCGGAGGAACTCCTCGATGGCGTTGCCGATGAGGTCCGGGTTCGACCGCAGCAGCGCAAGCTGGTCGGGGTGGCGCAGCAGCGCGGCGACACCGTTGCCGATCAGATTGACGGTCGTATGGTGCCCGGCGATGTAGAGCAGCAGGATCTGGGCCACCATTTCGTCGTTGGAGAGCAGGTCGCCGTTATGCTCCGCCTGGATGAGCGCGCTCAGCAGGTCGTCGGCCAAATTGTTCCGCTTCCACGCGATGACCTCTTGCATCATGCCGGCCAGCTCGACCTCGGCCGCGACGATCGCTTTCATCACCTCGGGATCGCCGACCGGTTCCAGCGCGATGACCAACGTCTCGGTCAATTCGAGCAGCCGCGTGGGATCGCTGTCCGGCATGCCGAGCATCGCCGAGATCACCTCGAACGGCAACGGGAACGCGAAAGCGTCGATCAGATTGACCGAGCCGGCATCGGCGATGCGGTCCAGCGACTTGTCGACCATTGCGGTCACCTTCGGCTCCAGCGCGGCGATCGAGCGCGGCGTGAACACCTTGCCCACCAACGACCGCAGCCGGGTGTGGTCCGGCGGGTCACTGTCCATCAGCGTCACCAGTTTGACGGGGGCGTCGAGGATGATTTGCTCGTACTGCTCGCGCATCGGGCCGTCGGCGAGGTTGTGATCCGCCACGGACAGTCGGGCGTCGCGCAGCACCGTGGAAACGTCGGCGTGCTGGGACACGAACCAGAACCCCATCGGATGCTTGTGCACCGGGTTGGTATCGCGCAGCGTCTTGTAGTGCTCGTACGGGTTATCGTCAAACCCCGGCGTGAACGGGTTGAAGATTTCCAAAGTCGCCCCGGTTTCCTGGGTCGTCTCGGTGTGCTGGGGCGCCTCGGCTTCCTGCGTCGTCTCGGTCATTATGGTTGCTTCCGTTCTAAGTAATGAATGGCATGATTGGTTTTGGATTGAGCATATTCTGTATTCCGCACGTGTCAACCAAGTGGCAGCGAACACAGGCTTGGCCCGGGTTCGCGACGTCTGGATAACGCCGGGATGGCGTCATCCAGACCTTACTTGGATGACATCAAGGTTCTGTTCCCTTGATGCTTTCATCGCTTTGGGCGAGCGTGTTGTTCTGCTACCCAACAGGGTGCTGGATGAGTGTCCAACAGGCGCCCCACCCTACTGTTCAAATTCGGCGGCTGGGGGCCGTGTGCCGAGGTAGCTGCGGGAATCCGGTCAGCGGATGTCCACGAGGTCAACCTTATCCACCTTGGCGTTGACGTATTTGTCTTCCAGCAAGCTGGTCCGCAACGTGGTCGCGAAGAACTTGTGACTATCGTCGACGAGGGTCAGGTTCAGGAGGGGGTACGGCACGAAGCCGACCTCCGAGAAACCAACGTCCTGGATCAGCACCACTTCCACCTTGCCATTGGCCTTCGGCGTATAGGTCCACTGGTTGTGGATCCGCTCCAGCCGTACCACGCCGGGCGTATGCGGCAAGCTGTTGGGCATGCCCACCACATCGAGCGTGACCGCCTTGGTCTGCTTGTCCTGGTGGAATAATGTCGAGATCAGCAGTTCTCGATCGGCGAACGGTCCAGGTACTTCCACGCGCCAGATATCCCTGTCATAGCCTCGCGCCGGGTCGAAGTCCATGATGCGCTTGAAATCAACGCATCCGGGAATCCATTCCTTGCAAACCTGCAGTGTGTCGCCGACGCCGATATGCTGCGAGACCAACTGGGTCAGCGTGTAGTCGCCTTCCATCACCGTCCGCATCTTCAGCATCACGTCGCCCGGTGCCTTCATCACGTAGACCTTGATGCCATCCTCGTCCTTGGCCAGCTTCCATTGAGCCGAACCGGAGGCCGCCCACGCGAAATGCGCGACGAGTACAGCCATCACAAACAGGCTGAACGCGAAATAGAGCCTCTTCCAGAGCGGATCCTTGATCTTCTTGGGGGCCGCGGTATTCGATACTTCTGTCATGTTGTCTTCCTGTCGTTGGGATGGGTTGGGTGATCGAACGCGAGCGCCACTCGCGGGGCGGCGGCGGTCAGGCCGACACGGCCTCCGCTTCGGCGGGTAAGTTACGGGTTTGGGTCAGGATGTCGGCGAGATACTTCGCCAGGCAAAGCAGCGTGAGTGTCGGCGCGACCCGTCCGTTCTCCGGAATGAGCGAGCCGTCGCAGACGTAGAGATCGCGCACGCTGGTTTCGAGTCTCGCGTCGACATCGCTGCCAATGCGCAGCGTACCGAGGGCGCCGCCGGAAAACATCGGCGCCTTGAATATGTCACCGGCACCGGCGCGTTCGAGGATCGCCCGCGCCGCCTGCTCACCGCGCGCGAGCTTGTCGAAAACCGCGGCATCGAGCGTCTTGTGATAGCGACCATCGGCGGAGAGCCCGCCGCCCACTTCGTCGTGGGCCATCACCGTGACTCCGATGTGCTCGGGATACGCGAACATCCGCGAAACTTGCATGAACTGCAGCATGAACATGCGGAACGGCAGCTTGTGGACGGTCGCGTCCTTCAGGACGATCCCGTCTTCGAGCGTGGTTTCCATGGTGCCGCAGAAACTGTCGACGCCGCGAAGGCCCGGGACGCGGCCGAACAACGTAAAGCTGGGATCGATGTAATAGCCGCCGGCGGCGACATGCTGCAGCCCGCTGTCGCGCAGCAGCAACGGCGTCGCCAGCGAGCCCGCGCAGACAACGACCCGCTCTGCACGGAACCGGACGGCACGGCTGCCGAACGCGCCTTCCTTGATCTGGCATTCAACGCCGACTGCGCGACCATTCTCGATCAGTACCCGTTCCGTGAGGGCCCGGCACTTGAGCACCGCGCCCTGGCGCACGGCTTCGTCGACGAAGGTGAGCGCCTTCCACTTGGCGTCGTACGAGTAGACGCCGCTGCACTTCGACTGGTCGATCAGCATCAGCTTCTTCTTCCAGTTGTAACCGAGTGCGATGGCTGCTTCCCGCACCCTGTGCGCCTGCGGGCTCATCAGCGCATCGGGCATCTCGGCGAGCGGGACCTGTAGACGGATCGCATCGTAGGCGGGCTGCAGATCGATCCCGAGCGCGCGATAGGCATCGATCGGTGGTTCGTCCATGACCGCCATATACAGCGCGCTCGCGCCGCCTGCGGCGTACACCTTGGCGTCCTTGAGCTTGTCGGTTACGTGGACTTCGTTGACCATCGAGGCGAGCGTCCAGACCGTCTCCTTGAGCTGGAGATATTGCCCCCGCTCCAGGATCAGCACCTTCTGCCCGCGCCCACTGAGTTCGCGCGCTATCACGGCTCCGGCGGTGCCGGAGCCGACGACGATGCAGTCGTAGATTTCGCCGTCCGTGGACATCGTCATGGCTTGGCCGGCGCCTGCTGCGTCCCGCCCTTCCCCTGGGTCAAGGACTTGCGATAGAGCTGCATCTGACGCTCGCGATAGGCGAAGTCGGTCAGCGAGCGCTGGGTATGGAACTCGTCTTCGATGTCGACGTTCAGCGCGACGCCGGACGTCTCCACGATCGTGATCCGGCGCTTGAGCAGGTTGTTCATCGACGCCCTCATCGGCAACCACACCCTGCCGAACTGCTTGGCCTCGATCACCGACCATTCCTTGTACAAACGACCGGAGGGGTCGTAAAGCTCTTCTTTGATCACGTTGAAACGTTCCTTGTCCACGTAGGCCACGATGCGACTGTAGTACGAACGCTTGCGGCGGCTGGCTGTCGGGGTCATTTCGATCTTCCAGACCGGCCGGCTGCGATAGGTGTCCTGTCCGAGCAGCTTGTAAGTGTAGTCGCGGATCTTCCTGTCGTCGGAGGAGTCCTCGGTCGACACCTCCGATCCGAACATCGCGGCGGCCTCGTTGCCATCGGAAACCGCGACCAAACGCTTGACCTTGTTGAGTACGGGTAGGTACACCCAGATATCGAAAGGCTTGTCGACGTCGGCATAGATCCACGACAGCATCGTCGTACCCTTGTCGCTGACGGGATCGACGATAACGTCGAGCGACTTGTGGTCGAGCCCGCCCTGTGCGGCGGGCTTGTGCTTGCTGAATACTTCGAACCGGATGTTGCGCGGCTTTTCAGCGCAGGAGAGTTTACCGTTGGACAAGCTGTAGCGGCACGTCGAGAACTTCATCTGGCGGACGGACGACCGGTACGAGCGATTGGTCACATCGTCCACCTTGACCATGATCTCGCGAGCGTCCTGCGCGAGCGATACGGTCGGGGCGGCCAGGAACAGCACCATGAGGAAGATAGGGTAGGCGGCTTTCATCGAACGGTCTCCTTCTTGAACTTCGGTTTGAATGTCAACAACGGGGCAGGCAGCAGGAACAGGTCGCTGAGCGAACCTATGAAGATCGATCGCCAGCGCTCCGAACTTGCCCATGTTGGACATGCTCGGAGCGCGGCGTTGACGTCGCCGTCCTTGGCCAGTTGCAGCTTGTAATTCGAAATGAAGTGCACGGTGTCGTCGACCGGGATGCCGATGATGCTCGGCGCGAGCATTACCCTGTGGAAATCCCGGGCATGGTCAGGGCTTGGCCGGCGCCTGCTGCGTCCCGCCCTTCCCCTGGGTCAGGTGCTTGCTGTAGAGCTGCATATGACGCTCGCGATAGGCGAAGTCGGTCAGCGAGCGCTGGCTCAGGAACTCTTCGTCGATGTCGACATTGATCACGACGCCGGGATGCTCCCAAGTGGTGATCCGGCGCTTGGTGAGGTTGTTCATCGCGGCGTCCGTGACCAGCCAGACCTTGCCGAACTGTTTCACGTCCTGCACCGTGTACTGCTTGTAATGCCTGCCGCTGCGATCGTAGAGATCCTCCTTCATCACGATGAAGCGCTCCTTGTCGACGTAGGCGACGATGCGGCCGTAGAAGGAACGCTTGCGGCGACTGGCCGTCGGGGTCAACTCGATCTTCCAGACCTTACGGCCACGATAGGTGTCCTCGCCGAGCATCTTGTACGTGTAGTCGCTCACCTTCCTGACGTCCGCGTCTTCGGCCGACAGTTCCGAGCCGAACACGGCCCCGCTCTCGCCGCTGTCGGCGACGGACACGATGCGCTTGACCTTGCTCAACACAGGCAGATAGACCCAGAAGTCCGAAGCCTTTTCGTCTTCGGCGTATCCCCAGGACAGCATCGCCGTGTTCTTGTCGCTGATCGGCTGGATGATGACGTCGAGCGCCTTGAATTCGAGCTCGCGCATCCCCGGGGGGCGACGGGTCTTACTGAACGACTCGATGACTACGACGCGCGGCTTCTCGGCGCAGGACAGCTTTCCACCGCCGATCTTGTAGCGGCAGGTCGAGTACTTGATCTGGCGGACCGAAGAATAAAAGCTGTGATTCGTCGCATCGTCCACCTTGATCATGATCTCGCCGGCGTCCTGCGCCAACGCTGCCGTCGAGGCTGCCAGGAACAGCGCCGCGAGGGAAATACGGCAGGTGGCTTTCATCCATGATTTCATCCAACAGTCTCCTTTTTGAACTTCGGTTTGAATGTCAACAACAGGGCCGGCAGCAGGAACAGGTCGTTGAGCAGACCCATGAAGATCGCCAGCGCGCCGAATTTGCCCATGTTGGACGTACCCGCCGCGGAGGCGAGCGCCATGACGCCGAAGCCCAGGCCCAGGATCAGCGAGGTGAACACCACGCCCGGGCCGGCTTCGGCCATGGTCCGCCGCAGCGCGGCGTTGACGTCGCCGTCCTCTTCGAGTTGCATCTGGTAACTCGACATGAAGTGCACGGTGTCGTCGATCGAGATGCCGATGATGATCGGCGCGAGCATCATCGTGAAGAAATCAAGGGGAACTCCGGTCATCCCGAGCACCCCCAGGGTGAGCAGCGCAGGGATCAGGTTGGGAAGCAACGCGATCATTCCGACCTTGAACGAGCCGAACACCAGCAGCAGGATTACGCTCACCACGGCAAGAGCGATGCCGAAAGTGATGACCTGGTTTTCGGTGATGTACTGGGCCGCCTGCATCGCCAGCGCGAAGATGCCGGTGATGGACACCTCGGTCTTGGGGTATTTGCTCTTCAGCGTTGCCATCATCTCATCGATGTCGGCGCGCATCTGCTGAAAGACTTCGTAGTACTCGTAGGACCCGTAGCTGTGCAGCGCGATCTGGATGTTGGCCTTGCGGTAGCTGTCGTCGACCAGGCGCTGGCGCTCGCTCGGGTTCGCGTTGTTGAACATGAACAGCGTTTGCGACAGCATTTCGCGTGTGTCGGGGATCCGCTCGTACTCCGCTGCGTTACCGTTGAGTTTGCGGTTGGCATCCTTCGCCACATCGGCGATGGAGTTGGTCATCACCACATACTTCTCGTACTTGGTTTCGAACTTCTTCTGAAGCGCGTCCATGGCCTTCAGCACTTCCGGATCCTGCAGGGCGAAGTCCTCCTTGAAGTCGAGGTACAGCACCATGGAGTAGGCGCCCATCATGTGCTCGTCGGCGATCTGCACGCTCTGCGTGAAGGTCGAATCCTTCGGGTACTGGTCCAGAATCTGCGAGTTGATCTTCACCTGGGTCGCACCGTAGAGGGACACCACGAGCACCAGGATGAAGGGAATGATGAACGCGACCGGACGCTTCTCCACGAGCGGGACGACCTTGTCCAGGGCCGATCTGAGAAACGGCAGCACATCGAGAAACCGCTTCTTGTCCGGTGTGACGACGATCACCTTCTTTTTCGACACCGTCGGCCAGAAGTCGATCAGCACCGGCAGCAGGTAGAAGGTCAGCAGCAAAGCGAACAGGATGCCGAGGGTCGACATGATCGCGAAGTTCTGGATCGGAACGACCGGCGTGATGTTCAGCGCCATCGTGCCGGTCATGTTGGTGATGCCGGTCAGGAGCAGTGCCACGCCGGTGAACTTGTAGGTACGGCGCAGCGCATCCTGATGCTCGATGCCGGATGTGCGCAGGCGGGTGTAGCCGGTCAGCATGTGCACCGAATCGGCGACACCGACCGTGAGGATCAGCAGAATGGTGAGGATCAGGAAACCGGTGACGGTGAGCCCGAGCAACCCGGTGACGCCAAGCGTGAACACCGTGCTCAGGATGACGATCAGCATCGACCACGCCACGGCGGACGCGGAACGGAACAGGAACCACAGCAGCACCATGATGATAGCGAACGCGGCCACGTAGAGAATGCCCATCTCTTCGGACATCTTCACGTCGTGCTCGGCGGCCGCGGTGTTGCCGACCGCGTAAAAGTCGAACTGCTTGGCGTACTCGGGCTTCTCGATGATCTTCTTGATTTCTTCGAACAGCTTCAGGTAATCGGCCTGGTCGGTGGGCTTGAACTCGACCGGCTTTTCCTCGTCCGGCGAGGCGGTCTGCTCAAGCGACAGCACCGTTTCCTCGGTGACCTCCTCCGCGTCGACCGGGATGGCGCCGAAATCGGTTTCGATCTGAATCCCGCCGTACTTGTGATCGCGCGAGAAGAATTGGAGTGGCAGCTGCTTCTCGGATTCCGCGATCGCCTTGATCTCGGCGAGCGCTTCGGGCGAAGTGGGCACCTTGTCGCCGACAAGCGGCCTGGCAGCCAGCACGTCGCCGTCGACCGTCAACACCGAAGCGTTTACCAGTGTATCGACCTTGACGATGTGTTCGAGCGCGGATTCCTCACCTTCCTTGAGCCTGGCGCGGAAGTTGATCAGCTCGTCCTGGATACCGCGCACGGCTTCCAGAGAAGCCGGCGAAAACACGTCCCCGTCCTTCGGTTTGTAGACGATGTAGACCCCGTCCTCGCTGCCGAACTGCGCGTGGTAGCGATGGAACGCGACCAGTGTCGGGTCTTCCTTGTGGAACCAGCCCTCGATGGTCATGTCCATACGCAGCTTGCCGATGCCGAAAATGCTCGCGGCAAGCAAGCCAAGGAACACGATAACGACGAGCAGGCGTCTCTTGCGCAACACATCCGGAATGTTTTCGAAGTGGTCGGACAATCGGTTTACGATTCGCTCTCTAAAGGACATGAATGCACTTCCTGTTGATCATGGTGATTGCCCTGCGGGGGTTCGGAGCC
This sequence comes from Chitinophaga pinensis, assembly GCA_943371935.1. Taxonomy (GTDB): domain Bacteria; phylum Pseudomonadota; class Gammaproteobacteria; order Xanthomonadales; family Xanthomonadaceae; genus Lysobacter_I. The sequence continues at coordinate 56,185 of CALRWS020000001.1, forward strand.
ACTGCAAAGACAGACTGTTCGGGAATTGGATGCGGCGATGCGTTCCGGATCCAGCCGGTGCGATCGGCCGCGCCAGGCCGGCGGTTCATTGGAAGATCCTCGCGATCACCGCACTGCCATCCTTGCCGACGACGGACAGATGATCCGCGTCGATATCGATGCAGATCGGGGGCTTGGGCAGGAACTTGTCCCAGCCCAATGCCGGGGTCTGGTCGCCGTTGTTCCGCGTCGCGCGGATGATCACCGTTTCGCAGGCTTTCGGCAGCTTTTTGACGCGATAGCTGCGGCAGGCGTCCTCGCTGGCGAGCGAAAGCCGGTAAGCGCGCATGAACAGCTCCTTGGGCATCCAGAACCCGTTGCGCCGGACGAGCTCGAGGAGATACTCGGCCCGCCCGTCCTCGGGGATTCCGCGGAATTCCTCGACATCCAACGGGCACCTGCCGCCGAGCTCATTGATCAGATCGGTGAAGGCCACGGCGATCTCATCGGTGATGGTGCGGACGGTCGACGCCGGGCAGCGGCCATCCACCAGCACCAGGCGCTCGATCGTGACCTTGTTCTTCATCAGTTGATGCGCCATTTCAAAGGCGACGACCGCGCCATTGGAATAGCCGAGCAGGCTCAGATTGTTGCAGTCCCGCAATGTGGCGAGTGCGGCGATGTTGGTTTCGGCCATCGTCTGTATGGAATCGAGGGGTTCGCGCTTGCCGTCCAGTCCAACGCCTTGGAACGCGAACATCGGTCGGATGCCCGCCATCGCACGGCTCAAGGTCTGGAGCGACATGACGCTGCCGTCCGACCCCGGGACCGCGAATACCGGCGTTCCCGAGGCTTTGGTCTGCATCTTCACGAGAATATTGTCGGAGAACGATTCCCGGCTCACGAACCACGTTTCGAGATCGTTTTTTGGCACGGTCGTCTGCGGCTGCTTTGCATGCGAGGCAGTCGAGGCAGCCGATGACGGGACGGATGCGCCGACGACGTGGATACGATCGATCTTGGGTCGATAGCTTTCGACCAGATGGCGACCGATGCTGCCGATGTCGGGATAATTGAACACGATGCTCGGGGAGAGGTTCTCGTCGAGCAGGTCGATGATTGTCTGGATCAACGAGGCCATTCCGATCGAATCGAAGCCCAGATCGATGAAGCTCTGGCCGACATCGATGTCCGCGCGCGGCACGCGCAGCAGCCCGGCGGTTTCCTGTGTGAGGAAGAGCGCCATCTTGTCTTCGGCATCGAGCGCTTCCGCCCGTTCGCCGTCGGCGAGCGCATCGACGAAGCGCCATTCGCGCGCGGCCTCGGGCGCAGCACCGCCGTCGTGCTCGCCCTTTGCTTTCTGCGGCCTTGCCACGGTGGGGATTTCCACGCGCGACGATGTATCACTGTCGTCGAAATCCAGCCAGTAGCGGTTCTTGGCGAACGGGTACGGCGGAATGTCGACCAGCTGTGGCAGCGCTTGCGCGTTGCGGCGACGCGTCAGTACCACCTCGCGCCAATGACGATCCCAGGGCATGTCGATGCCGCCGACCCACAGCAGCGCGATATCCTTCAGCATGCCTTCGCGCAGGTTTTCGAGCAGCTTGCCCTCGCCGATCTGCGACTTGATCACGTCGAACACGCGTGCGTTGTCGCGCTCCTGCGGGCCGCCGATGAAGATCGGACCGTTGCCGTCCGACGGCTTGTTTCCGGCCAGATGCTTGTCTGCACGCGTCAAAGCTTCGATCAGTTCCTTGTGGCTGGCAGCGATGATGGCGAGCCGATGCTCCATCGGTACGGTCGCCAACTGCATGGTGTAGGCCATGTCCTCCAGCGTCGGTGCGGATCGGCTGGTGTAGAGGTCCAACGATTCCTGCAGGGATTCGCGCGCAAGGGCCAACGATTCCTGCATGGATTCGCGCGTACGTGCCGAGAAGACGAACAACTGGCGGCCGCCCTGCTCCGCGCGCGCGACGCCGTGGTCGGTGCGGTGTTCCTCGAACACCAGGTGCACGTTCACGCCGCTGTCGGAGAATGAGTTGACGCCCGCGCGGATCGGTTCGTCGCCGCGGCGCAGCGTGTCGAACGGCAGCGGGTGGTCGGCGATATACAGCGGATGCGCCCCGGATTCGATATCGATGAAGCTGTTGAGCTTCTTTTTGGTGATCGTGGCGGGGAACTGCTTGTGGTACAGCGACAGCGCGACCTTGATCGCGCTGGCCACGCCGCTGGCCGGCTCGACATGACCGATGTTGCCCTTGATGCTGCCGAGCGCACAGTTCTTTTCGCCCGCGGTCGGCGCAGCGAATGCGTTCTTGATTCCTTCGAATTCGAAGGAATCGCCCCACTTGGTGGCGTAGCCGTCGACTTCGATATAGCGGACCGAGTTCGGCGCGATGCCGTGCTTCTCGTAGCATCCGGCGATCAACTGCGTGATGGCTTCGTGCTTGATCTCGGAGATGAAGCTGGCACGGCCGCGGTTGTTCTGGTGGGTCGCGACGACCTTGGCGAAGATGCGGCGGTTGTCGCGCTCGGCATCGTCCAGCCGCGTGAGCACCAGCAGGCCGACGCCTTCGCCGCGGGTGAAGCCGTTGGCGGCGTCGTCGAACACGCCGCAGCTGCCGTCGGGCGACAGCAGGCCGTAACGCGCGATCGCCGCGTAGTCGCCCTGGAAAAGATTGAGCGACACGCCGCCGCAGATGGCCACGTCGCACTCGCCCTGTGCCAACGATTGACAGGCGCGGTGGATCGCAAGCCCGGACGAGGCGCAACTGGCGTTGACCACTTCGCTCGGGCCGTTGAAGTCGTACAGGAACGAGATGCGGTTGGCGAGGTAGTAGATCGGGCTGGACGAGCTGAGCGCCGGTGCGCTCGGGACGCGGTGCAGATTGCGCCGCAGGTGTTGCTCGTATTCTGCGTACTCATAACCGATGAAAAGTCCCGTGCGCGTACCGCGCAGCATGTCCGCGCGCAGGCCGGCGTTCTGCAGCGCGTGGTAAAGCGCCTGCGTCACCAGGCGTTCCTGCGGGTCGCACAAGCGGGCTTCGTCTTCGCTCAGGCCGAAGAAGGCGGGGTCGAACCGATCGACATCATCGATCAGCGCGCCCCAGCGCGGCGCGGCGTCGACGTCGGCAGCGCCCCAGCGGGTTCCCTTCAGCGGCGCGATCAACGAGCGCTGTTCCATCAGGTTGTGCCACAGCGCTTCGGGCGAATTGGCATCCGCGAACGTGCAGGCCATGCCGACGACCGCAATCCCGAGGTTGCCGGTCGGCAGCGCGACCGCCTGCACTTCCTGCACTTCGGCGAGCTCTGCAAGCTCGGCGCTGCGCTCGTCGGCGGACAGACCGTAGTAATGCGAAAGCGCGTCGGCGTGGTGCTCCAGCAGATGGTCGATCAGCGCCTGCTTGGATGTGAAGCGCTCGCCGTGCAGGTCCAGGCCGTATTCGTCGCGGATGAAGGCCAACATGCGCCCGAGGCCTGCCGCCCCGTCGGTGCGCGGTTGTCGCTGTACCTCCGCGCGCCGGCGCGGGGCAGCGCCCCCTGCGGCCGGTCCCGCCGCTGCCTTGGCGGCGGCGACGACGGGGGCAGGCTGTGCGGCGGCGGCCGGCTGCGCCTTCTGCACCGGCGCGACCGGTGCCTCGTTCATCGAACCGCCGATGACGCCGGCCAACTCTCTGATCGAGTTGACCGACGTCAGCTGCGCCGGCGTGATCGACACCTTGAGCTGTTTGCTCAGGTTGGTCATCAGCTCGATCGCGATGATCGAGTCCATGCCGAACGAATCGAAGTCAGCGTCGACGTCCAGCCGATCGACCGGGATTTTCAGGGTGGACGCGACCGTTTTCGCGATCGTGTCCAACAACATCGGTTCCGCGACAGCGCTCATCTCAAGTTCCCTGATTCTTCTGCCAACGCGAGGTCGGCGGCGAGCAGCGCCTTCAGGCGCTCCATTTCGTTGCGGGGCGTCGCTTTGCCGGGCTGCGGAGGCGCGAATGCCGTGGCTTCGGGCAGCGATGCGATGTCCTGCACCGGTTCCTCATCGGGTTCACGGAAGAACCCGCTGCGCTTCAGGTTCGACATGCTCGTCTTCACGCCGGCGATCACCGCCTCGATGTCCTCGTCGGTGTGGGCCGTGGTCAGGAAGCAGTTGCCCTGGATGTTGGTCTCCACGCCTTCCATGCGCAGCAGGATGAAGAACAGCGCTTCGGTCACGCCCCAGTAGCTGTCGACGAAGCGGAAGCGGAACAGCGAACCGAAGGTGTCGATGACCACCGGCAGGCGCTCTTCGCCGAAGAACGCATTCAGCGTGTCGGCCAGCCGCGTGGTCTTTTCGTTGAGCGTGCGCTGGAAGCAGGTGCAGCCGTCGCACGACTGCACGCCATCGCCGGAGCGCTTCTTGATTTCTCCCAGGACGGCCAGAGCGGCGGCGATCTTCAGCGGGTTCTGCGAATGGGTACCGGCCATGCCCGTGCGCTTGGAGCTCGGCATGCTGTCGTCGTCGAAGCGCCAGGTGCCGCCATCGATCAGGTCCATGTATTTCGCCGCACCTGCGATGACGCCCGTGGGCAGGCCGCCGCCGGGAACCTTGCCGTAGGTGGCCATGTCGGCCTGGATGCCGAAGCGGCCCTGCGCGCCCTTCGGGCAGACGCGGAAACCGGTGATCATCTCGTCGAAGATCAGCGGGATGTTCTTCTCGATCGTCAGCTGGCGAAGCGCCTTGAGGAATTCCACCGGCTTCTTGTAAGGATGGCGCGATTGCACCGGCTCGACCAGCACGGTGGCGATCTCGCCGGCGAGCTGCTCGATCGTGTCGAGCGACGCCATGTCGCCGTAGTCCAGCACGATGATCTGGTCGGCGAATTCCTGCAGGATGCCCGGCGCCATCGGAAAGCTGTTGCCGGCGAGGTCCCTGGTGGCCGCCACCGCATCCGAGAGGCCGTGATAGGCGCCGTCGAAAAGAACGATCTTCTTGCGGCCGGTCGCCGCGCGCGCGATGCGTACCGCGAACATCACCGCCTCCGTGCCCGATTGCGTGAACAGGGCGCGTTCATGGCCGGTGATCTCGCAGAACAACCTGCAGGCCTGGAAGATCATGTCGGAATAGCCGACCAGCGGGATGCCCTGGTCCAGGCTGTGCTTGACCGCATCGATCAGGAAGGGTGCGCGGTGCCCGAACAGGTTCACGCCCATGTCGCCGGAGATGTCGATGTACCTGTTGCCATCGGCGTCGTGGACGTAGGCGCCCTCGGCCTTGGTGTAGGTGATCTGGAAGTGCAGCTTCTTCAGATCCTTGATCAGGTGGAAGGCGCGACGCTGATCGACGAAGTGGACCTGGTTTTCGAGAACATTGGCCTTTGACTTCGGCACGAACCGGTCGTACTTCTCCACCAGAGCGGCGATCCAGGCGCGATGTTCGTCGGTGAGGTCGCGCTGGTCGAGCGTCTTCAGGGCCCGTGCCGCGCCCTTGCCGTCGTACGCCGACGTGGTGCCGTCCGCACGGCGGAGGATAGCCAGCACCTGCAGCTGCGATTCCTTGTCCATGGACTGGAACAGGCGCATGGCGTCCTGCTTGTCGATCTGCTTCGACAGGATTTTTTTCGATACGTCTTCTACGGGCATCTGCATGGCGGGATCCATCTCGCGGTCGCTAGAATTGATATTGATATCGGATGACGAACTGCTTCTGGTCGCGATACGGCCAGGTTCCACTACGTTCGTCCCGTTCGTCAGGATAGAACAATTCGAAATAAACCGTGGAGTTGTCGTCGATCAGGTAGGAACTGAGGAATTTGTGCTGGAAGCTGGTATACGGCCGGGTATAAATGGTGAGCCAACTCAGGGTCAGGTCGTTGTTGAAGAAGCGGTTGCTCACCGAGCCCACCAACGAATATTCGTTCTGTTCGCGGCCGACGATGCTGTCGCGCCAGTCCAGCAACCGGCTCCATGTGACTTCGGCGCTGTAGCTGAGCGCCCGGCCGCCCGGCGAATAATCGAAACCGAAGCTCGAGTCGAACTGGTCGCTCTCGACGATCGACAGGTCGCTGCTGCCGGCCGGACGCGAGAAGAACGCGCGCGGCTGTTTCAGCGCCACTTCCGCGCGCAGCAGCAGGTTGTCGATTCCGACATTCGCGGTCAGCCCGTACATCTGGAAGCGCTGCTGGCGCACCAGGTAATCGTTGTCGATCAGTCGCGCCGCCATCAGGCTGATGTCGCTCTTGCCGAACGATCGCTTCCACCGCGCCCCGAATTCGTAGGTGCCGGCATTGTCCCAGTCGTCGTCCGGCGCGTTCCTGTCGAAGGCGCCGGGGATGTCGTACTCGGACCCGCGGTCGGGATACTTGTTGTAACCGGGACGCGGCACGAAGAACGCGGTCCACTCGCCGGAGTCGCCGAAATGGTCCATGGCGAGCATCGGCTGACCGACGCGGGACTCCTCCAGCGAGATGAAGAAGAACTCTGCGCTGTTGCGCGGACTCACTTCATCGGTGATCGCGCCGCCCTCCGAAACGCCCCACGGCAGGATCTGGTAGCCGAGCCGGAAGCTCGTGTTGCCGAAACTGCTCTGCAGGTAGGCTTCGCGGGTGACCAGTTCGCGAAAAGGATTCTCGTCCTTTGCCTTGGCGCGGTGATCGTTGCCCCAGTGCAGATTGAGCTTCGTATCCAGGCGCATGAACAGATTGCTGGTCAGGGGCTTCGAATATTCCAGCCGGACGGACGACCGGTTGTTCACCACACGCTTCGGCGAGGCGAACTTGTACGAGGTTTCATGCTTCAGGCTGATGCGCAGCGGCTCCAGCCAGGCCGCGAGCTTGCTCTCGTCCTCCGCCGTGCGCCCGGCCGGGTCCTCGCCGCCCTCGGTCGCCGATACCGGCCCGTCGGGCTCCTGACCAAGAAGATCGGAAACAATAAGATCCGGACCATCCAGCGAAGGCTCGCCATCGGCGCGCGGTGCCGGTACGCCCTGGACATCGCCCTTCTCGTCGTCCATGTTCGGATCGATGTCGATTTCGAGGTCGTCGAGGTCGAGAGTCGTGTCGGTGGCCTGCTCCGGTAGCGATGCAGCCGGGATCGTGTCCCCGCTCGCGGCCGGTGCCGCTGGCGTCGTCTCCGAGGGTGGGTCGATGAGGACGCCTTCGAGCAAATCGCTGTCCGGGTCGGATGCAGGCTCGGTCTTCGGCGCCTGCGCACACGCGCCGAAGGCCACCCCGAGGGCCAGCAGGGAAATACTCACCGACTGCATCGCCATCAACTTCATTGATCGCGCCTGTAGCGGGCGTGGGCGACAGTCCGGGTCGCGCGCGCGCGGCCCTGCGTTCATATGCGTTCGATTCACGATGCGATCACCGCTTCGCCGCCATACCTGCCCGATGCGTCGTGGTCCTGGTAATAGCGGACCTCCTCCGACACCCACAGGTCGTCGAGCGCGCGCTGGGAGATCACCTTGATCAGCGCCACCTGATCCATGTCCGAGGCGACGAAGGCTTCCAGCTCCCGCATGGCTTCGCCCGGCTCGATCGAGCCGATTCCCATGCTTTCCATGCGCTTGCGATAGAACGCGTCGGTGACGACGCCGACGCTGCCCCAATAGGCCCAGTTGACGATCTTGATGGGGTACGGATGACGTGCGCGCATGGCCTGCGCGAAGCTGTCCTTGAAGGTGCAGCCGGCGCAGTAGTTCGACTGGCCGGCGTCGCGATGGAACGACGCCACCGACGAGAAGAACAGCACGAAATCGAGATCCAGGCCGGCGAAGGCACGCTCGATGTTGACGCTGACGTCGACCTTGGCCGCGAGGCTCTGGCGGAAGACGGTCTCGTCCATCGTGCGCACCGTCTGATCCTGCAGCACCAGCGCGGAATGCACCACGCCATCGATCCGCGGGAAGCGCTCGCGGATGGTCGCGACCGCCGCCGTCAGCGCCGACGCGTCGGTGGCGTCCGCGGAGACGTAGTGCGGACGACGGCCCAAGCCCACGATCGCGTCCAGCTTCGCTTCGATCGCGGCATCCTGCGGCCGGCGACCGATCCAGATCACCTCGGCGTCGTAGTCCGCGACCATGTGCCGCGTCCAGACTTCGCCCAGCCCGCCGGCGCCGCCGATCACGACGTAAACGCCGTTCTGCCGGTACACGGCGCGCGGGGACGACAGGCGGCCAACATCGGCGAACTCCTGGCGGAACCATTCGTCGTGGCGGAACGCCAGACCCCTGCCCTGCTCGTCCCAGGGCAAGGCGAGGATTTCGCGCGGGTCGAGATCGGCGGTCGATTCGATGTCGAGCAGCCGGAAGCGCCACTGCGGCAGCTCCTTGGCGACGCTGCCGACCATGCCGTGCACGCTGGCATGATGCGGCGACACCGGTTCGCCGTCGAAGACCTGCAGCGCGCGGCGGGTGACGACAGTGAACTTGAGTTCGCGCTCGAACCAGTCGAGCCCACTCAGGGACTTGAGGATGCGGAACAACGAGAGCACGCCCGCATCCTGGCTGGAGACGATCGCGTCGTGGTCGCCGACGTCCGCCTCGGGGGCGAACCACAGCAGATGGTCGAATTCGCGATCGGACAGCAGATGCGCGATCCGTTCGACCGAATCGCCGGCAACGATCGGTTGATGTTGCAGTTCGATCGGAGCCGCGCGCAGCCAGGCGAACAGCGCCTCGTCTCCGCCGAGCAGCAGGGAGCGTTCGCCCGGCGTCGGCGTCACCGTGTCGCGTCCGAAGCGGACCGGATTCCAGATCGGAACCAGCGCGTGCAGGGCGGGTCTGGACGCCGGGGTCGCGGCCGGCCTCGCGGGCGTCGGCGCAGCCACGACGGCGCGCGTCGACACAACGGCGGGCGAGGCAACGCCGGGCGCGGACGCGACCGTGCGCGAGATCAGACCGCGGATGCTCACCCGCGGCAGGCCCTGGTCGTCGACCAGATCGATATCCAGCGACGGCATGCCCGCGATGGGCGTGCCCGGTGCGCGGCGGACCCAGACCCACATGTCGTCGGTGGTGCCGCCGTGGACGATCATGTCGTCGAAGGCGAACGGCATCACCGCGGCACCGCCTTCGCCGTCCAGGCCCGCGAGCAGGCAGACCGTGCATTGCATCGCCGCATCCATCATCGCGGGATGCAGGCCGAAGCGCGGGTCCGACGCGCCCGGCAACCGCAGGCGCGCGATCACCTCGTCGCCGTCGCTGCGCAGTTCGGCGATGCCCTGCATCATCGGCCCATAGCGCAAACCCAGCGACTCGAAACGTGCGTACAGCGCATCGCGATCGCGGTCCTCGCCCTCGATGGCCCCGTTGACCGCAGCGAGATCCACCGGATCGGCATCGAAGGCGTCCGCGCTACAGCGGACCCTTCCGCTGGCATGGGGCGTTTCGCGGCCCCCGCCTTCGGAGATGATCTCGTATTCGAGCCAATGTCCGCCGTCCTCGTCTTCGCCGTTGTCGTGCAGCACCACCGTCAGCGCGAACGCGCTGTCGACCACTACCGGATGGATCCAGGCGTGATCCTGGAATTCAAGGGCTCGCGTGCAGTCCCCCGGCAGCGCCAGCGCCGCGGCGGCGCGCACCATTTCGACATAGGCCACGCCGGGCAGCACGCGACGTTCGAGCACCACATGGTCGCGCAGGAAGAATTCCTCGCCGTCGAACTCGGACGTGAAGATCAGACCCGATACATCCGACACGTTGGCGTGCAGCAAGGGATGCAGCATCGACGCTGCCGACGCTGCGATTGGCTCCGGCCTGGTGACCTCTGGCCGCTCCGGTATCGCGAAGCGTCGTTTCTCGAAGGGATACGTGGGCAGGGCGATGCGTCGCGCTCCCGATCCAGCAAACAAGGCATCAAGCGACAGCGTCGCCCCGCGGCAGTACAGATCCGCGAGCGCGAGCAGCTTGCTGCGCACTTCTTCGGCCGGCAAACCGCCGAGAACCTGCTGCACCAGAAAATTCGCGAACTCGTCGAGGCCCGGCGTCGCGTTGCCCGAACGCTCGACGTCGCTGCCGACAAAGCAATCCGGCGCGCGCCGATGCCGGTTCAAGCGCTCGAGCTTGGCAATCAGATCGCCGACATCGTTCACCACCAGCACGCAGCGATTCGCGAACAGACTGCGGCCCGTGGCAAGTGTAAAAGCGATATCGTCGAAATGTTCGCCGTTGCCGGCGTAGAGCCAGGCGATGAGATCAGTGACTTTGCGCCAAAGCGCGGCCTCGGTCCTTGCCGACAACACCACGATGCGCGGCATTGGCGCCGCGCGCAGCGGCAGCGGCCGCTGCGGCGGTTCTTCCAGCACCATGAAGGCATTGGTGCCGCCGATGCCGAGGCAGTTGATCGCGGCACGTCGCGGCGTGTCGCCCTGCGGCCATTCGATCGAATCGGTGTTGACGTGGAACGGGCTGTTCTCGAAATCGATCTTGGGATTCGGCGTGGCGAAATTGACGCACGGCGGAATGCGCTGGAATTTCAGACACATCGCGACTTTTATGAGACTCGCCATGCCGGCTGCGATATCGAGATGGCCGATGTTGTTCTTGACCGATCCGATCGCGCAGAACTGGCGACGCTGGGTCTCGCTGCGAAACAACCGGCTGAGCGCAAGGATCTCGATCGGATCGCCCATCGCCGTACCCGTACCATGCGCCTCGATATAGCCGAGGCTGTCGGCGGACACGCCAGCGCTGTCCAGCGCGGCACGCATGCAGTCGAGCTGGCCTTCGACCTTCGTGGCCAGGAAACTCATCTTCTGGCCACCGTCGTTGTTGATGGCCGATCCCTTGATCACGGCATGGATGCAATCGCCGTCGGCCAGCGCCTGTTGCAGGGACTTGAGCAGGACCATGCCGACACCGCTGCCGAATACGACGCCACGCGCGTTCGCATCGAAGGCGCGGACCTGCCCGTCGGCGGAAAGGATGTTGCCGCTCTCGTACACATAACCCGCCATGTGCGGCGTGCGCACGGCGACCGCACCGGCGAGGGCCATTCCACACTCACCCACGCGGATGCTCTGGCAAGCCAGATGCACCGCAACCAGCGAGGTCGAGCATGCGGTCTGCACCGCGACGCTCGGGCCGCGCAGATTCAGTTTGTAGGACAGGCGCGTCGGAGCGAAGTCCTTGTCGTTGCCGACATGCCAACTGCCCCCGGTCTTGCCGACGACATCGGCGTAGTGCTCGGTGCACGACAGCAGATGGCTGGAAACGATGCCGCCGGATCCGGCGAATACCCCGACCCGGCCGGGTTGGGTGTCGGGCGGATAGCCAGCATCCTCCATGGTCGACCACGCGCATTCGAGCAGCAACCGATGCTGTGGATCCATGATTTCCGCATCGCGCGGCGGAACCCAGAAAAACTCGGCGTCGAAGCAGTCGTGGTCCGCCAGCAGCGGCGCTACTTTCACATAATTCGGATCGGCCAGCGCTTTGGCCGATACCCCATTGGCCAGCAGTTCTTCGGAAGACAGTGCGGCGATACCGGAGCGACCGGCGCACAGGTTGGTCCAGAATTCATGCGTCGAGGTCGAGCCGGGAAATCTGCCGGCCATTCCGATGATTGCGATGTCGCTGTGCTGCTTTTCCATTCCGAATCCTGCTGCAATGGATGCCATCGAGCCCGCCACGCAGGGTGGCCGGCACGGGAATCGACTGCTTCCAAAAAAACTGCTTGATCAGCGCTCGTAGGCGGCGCAGAGATCGCCGACCGTGCGCAGGCCGGTGATCGGCACGTCGCCGCTCGCGAACGGGTCGTAGGAAAACTCGATTTCCAGAATCGCGAGAATGCGGGCGAGGTGCAGCGAGCGGAATCCGAGATTATCGATGAGCGCGCTGGAATCGCTGATCGTGTCGAGTTTTAGACCCTCCTCCTCGGCAACGCGACGGAGGGTGTCGTAGATGATCTGCTGGTGTTCGTTCATGGTGTTCCTGACATCGGGGTTGAGCAGAAAGGCCAGCGGCGGGGCTGGGCGTTAGGCGGAGAAACCACCATCGACCGAGAGGGTCTGACCGGTGATGGCGCGCGTCGACAGCAGGAAACGGGCGCTGTCGACGATGTCCTGGGTGGTGCACATGGCGCGCATCGGTGTCCGGTTGATGATGCGGGCACGCTGGGCATCGGTCAGGTGGCCGACCATTTCGCTTTCGAAAAAGCCGGGCGCGATCGCATTGACGGTGACGCCCTGCGGCCCGACTTCGCTCGCGAGGCTGCGTGTGAACCCCAGCAGCGCCGCCTTGGTGGCGCTGTAGACCGACAGGCCCTTGTGACCGCGCAGGGCATTGACCGAGGAGATATTGATGATGCTTCCATGCCGATGCGCGATCATGCCCTTGAGGCAGGTCCGCGTCAGCACGATCACCGACTCCAGATTCAAGGTCAGCGCCAGATGGATGTCGCGCTCCGAGGTCATCGTCAGCAGGCCCTCGACGCCGACGCCGGCATTGTTGATCAAGGCATCGATGCGCTTGTAGCGGCGCATGACATTCATGCCGAAGGCCTTGACCCCGTCGAGATCCGTTCCCTCGATCGCTTCCCAATGGAAACGTTCGCCGTTCGGATCGGCGCTGCGCAACTGATCGATGAAGTCGTTGCTGGAACGGCTGAACGTGGCGACGATGTCGCCCGCGTCGAGCCGGTCCTGTACCAATGCCTGTCCCAGTCCGCGGCTGCCGCCGCTGATGATGACCACTTTTTTTCCAGTCGCCACGTTATTGCTCCCTTTAGGCATCGATGACATCGCCCTGCGCTGTGCGCGCCGGACGACGGGTTTTCTTGAAGCGTGCGCCGAACATCGGGTCTTCGGTGACCTTGACCCCGACGGGCACCTTGAACGCCGGCAGATGCTCACGGCAATGTGCGCGCACGCGCTTCTCCACCTCTGCCGTCGGCTCGGGCGCGATCAGCTGTACCGTTGCGAACACTAGGTGACCGGTCAGCGCGCTTGCCTTGCCGCTGACGACGACGTCGCTGATGTTCTCCACTTGCAGGATCAGGTTCTCGATCTCGCTCGGGTAGACCTTCTCGCCGCCGACGTTGATGATCTCCGACTCGCGCCCGAGTATGCGCAGGTAACCATCGCGCTCCTCGACCATGTCGCCGGTGTTGAGCCACCCGTCCTCGTCGAAAGGCGATGGCGCATTCAGATAACCGATCATCGCCGCGTCGGTCCGGATCCAGAGGATGCCGTCGACGATCCGGGTCTGATGGTGCTCTCCACCGACCTTCATCCAGGTCGAGCTGGCATCTTCTGAGCGGGTCGGCAGTATGCCGACTTCGGTGAGTCCATACGTCTGTTTGCAGCGCACACCGGGCAAGGCCTGATTCAACGCCTTGAGCGTCGCCAACGACATCGGCTCGGTGCCGTAGGTGATCAACTCCAGCGACGACAGGTCGTAGGCCTGGCGCTGATCCGAAATGAGGAGCATGTTGAGGAAGGTCGGCGTGGTCGGCAGCAGCTGAACGCGCTGCGATTCGATCGCATGACACACCGCGGCGACCGAGCGATCCGCGACAAATACTGCTGTGCCGCCGTTGCACAGCACGTGCAGCAGCGTGTTGATGCCGCCGATATGGTCGAACATCAGGAAAATCAGGGTGCGATAGGCAGCCCCGGGCTTCTGCAGGACATTCGCGATCAGCCGCGAGAAACGATGCACCGAGGCCTTGTTCTTGCCGGTGGACCCGGACGTGAACAGGATCAGCCCGGCTTCCTTGGGTTCGCCGCGCAGGCGATCGAGCAGCGGGTGAGCCTGGCCATAACCGCAGTGCGTGTATCGACTGCTGCCGTCGTTCGAAAATTCGAAAACGCCATCGACGCATGCGGTCGCGAGCGCGTCGTCCACTTCGAAGTCGCTGGCGGACAGGAAGGGCACCACGATGTTCGCGTTTTCGATCAGCGCGAACAGCAGCCCGATCATGTCGCCGGAGACCTTCCCCCGCAGTGCAATGCATGTGCCCGGGGCGATGCCCGTCTCCTGCAGTTGCTTCCGCCAGTGCCCAATCTTCGCGTGCAATTGAGCATAGTCAAGCGTCTCGCCGTCACAGACGATCGCTGTGCGTTCGGCGTAATCCGCCCAACCCTCGATGAGTTTCACGAGATCCTGCATTCAACGCTCCCTGTTCGAAGACCCGCAACGCGGGTGAATCAGCCAATAATCCTGTCCAGCAGTATCAAGTCGAAAAACGGTTCGATCAACCAAGCTTTCGACATGGTTCTCGCGGGCCCTGCGTGCCCCCGCGATCTTTCTGTCGTCCATACCGGGTGCCGGCACGGACGACAGGATCGATGCCTGTGCCCCGCGGTTGCGGGCGTGGCAGGGCACATCATGCCCAGACTTTGGTGACAACGATGCGATGCCCATCAGGTCTCACCCGCCTCGAAGATCGCGTCGAGCGCATCCTCGAATTCGAGGCTCGCCATACGCTGTGCCGTGTGCTCGGAGTCCGGGGTACGGCCTGGGGCGTAGAGCGATTCGAGCATCGAGGCGAACTCGTCGTCGCGAACGCGTTCGGCGTCCGGCGTCACCGTGTAGCCGATCATCAGGCCCTTGAGCTTGATCAGCACGCGACCTTCGGCGTCGATGACGTCGATGTCGATCACGGCACGGCCGTCGTGGCGGCCACCGCCGCGTGCCGACCGGACCCATATCGTACCTTCAAGAGCCGCGCCTCCACGGGCCGCACCCTCCCGGGCTGCGGCCGGGGCGAACGCGATGCGTTCCAGTGCGAGCAGGGTCGTCGCCGACGGTGCAACGCCGCCGCGGGCCAGGTGCTCGAGACAGGCCAGGTGCGAGAGCGAGAGCAACGCAAAGCTGTCCAGCGCATCGACTGCGCCATCCGGCGCCGGCGGCAAGCGGAATTCGAGCAACTGCTGTCGCTCGCCGCGAAGACAGGCGACAACGCCATTGGGCAGGCGGTCGCGGGCCATGCCTGCATCGACCAGGGCGCCATAGAAGGCCGGTGCGTCGTGGACTTCGCCACTGAACATCGTACGCAGTTGGGACACATCGATGCGGTCGCGATGTTCGCTCGCATCGTAGTTGCCGGCGCCTTCGCACAGCATCGACTCGCCGTCCGCGCCCGCAGTCCTCACTTCGAAGTCGAAGCCGCTGTCGCCGGTCGCGTACAGCTCCGCGGAGACAGTGCCGCCCTGTGTCGTGGGCTCGAAGCCCGCCCACGTCAGAGAACGCAATTCGATGCCTGCCTTGTGCCCACGGTCGCCGAGGGATTCCCGCACCGCCAGCCGCACCATTTCGACCGGCAGCAGTTCCGGCAGTCCGGCTTCGGGCCGCAGCGCCGTCCCGCGCAGCGATTTCTCGAGCGCCTCAGTGTCCGATGCGAACGACTGCCGCCCGAACACCGAGACGTTGCGATGCAGCAGCGGATGCAGGGCGGCCTGCGTGCCCGACTGCGCTTTCTGCGCTTCGGGATTGATGCTGAACCAATAGCGTTCGCGCGCGAAAGCGTAGGTCGGCAGCGCGCAGCGGCGCATGGCGTAACCGGTGTACAGCGCCTTCCAGTCGGGCTCCTGTCCCTTGAGCCAGATGTCCAGCAGTGAGGCGAGATCGCGCTCGCGCAGATGTTGTGCGATGACGTCGGCGGCGGTCGTGCCGATGTCGGCCTTGCGGCGGACGCTGGCCTGACTGACGCCCGCGCCTTCGACATCGCCCTGCACGAAGCGCTGCAGGCGTTCGATGAGGTCCTGCACGGAATCCACGATCAGCCCCATGCGCTCGGGCATCGGGTCGCGGCCGACCTGCAGGGTGTAGGCGACATCGGCAAGCGTATCCGCGTCCGGACCGGCGACGAGATGCGCGAGCAGGCGCTCGGCGTTCGCGCGCAGGCGGTCGGCGGTCTTGGCGGACAGCACGATCAGACTGGGGCCGGTCGGACGCGCGGCAGAGACGGTCGGCGGCTCGATATATTCCTCGAGTACGACGTGCACATTGGCGCCGCCGAAACCGAACGAGCTGATGCCGGCGCGGCGCGGGAACGGACGACCCTGATCGTCGAGCGCCGGTTCCCAGTCCTTGGTCTTCTCGACCGGATAGAACGGCGAGTTGTCGAGATTGATGTAGGGATTGAGCTTCTCGAAGTGCAGCAGCGCAGGAATCTGCTTGTGCTTGATGGACAGCAATACCTTCAGGATGCCGGCGATGCCCGCCGCGGTTTCGAGATGGCCGATGTTGGTCTTGGCCGAAGTCAGGCCGATGTGCGGCTTGGCGGCCGGCGGCAGTTGATGTTTCCGGTAGAGGTCCGCGAAGGCCTTCTTCATGGCCTGGATCTCGATCGGGTCGCCAAGGCTGGTGCCGGTGCCGTGGCATTCGAGATAACCGACGCTGCGGGGATCGACCTCGGCCTTTTCGTAGGCTTCGACCAGCAGATCGGCCTGCGCGTTCGGGTTCGGCGCAGTCAGCATCGTCGCCTTGCCGCCATGGTTCTCGGCGGTGGACTTGACGACCGCGTAGATGTGGTCGCCGTGGGCGATCGCATCTTCCAGCGACTTGATCAGGATCGCGCCCGAGCCTTCACCGCGCACATATCCGTTGGCGCGCGAGTCGAAGGTCTTGCACTTGCCGTCGTCGGCCAGCATGCCCGCCGCGCCGAAGGAGATGTGACCCGCGGGGGTGAGCATGACCTGCACGCCGCCGACGATCGCCATGTCGCAGCTGCCGGTGTGGATCGACTCGATCGCGCGATGCAGGGCGATCAGCGAACTCGAACACGCAGTGTCCAGCGGCGCGCTGGGCCCGTGCAGATTGAGCAGGAACGACACGCGGTTGACCAGAATGGCGTGCGACGTGCCCGAGGCGGAATAGCCATCGAGTTCCGCCTGGTTCATCGCCATCAGGTCGATGTAGTCGCGGGTGGCCGCGCCGACGAACAGACCGGTCCGGGTGCCCGCCAGATCGGAGACACGGTGGCCGGAATCCTCGATCGCGCCCCAGACGCTCTCCAGGAAAATCCTTTGCTGCGGATCCATCATTTCCGCTTCGCGTGGCGAGATACCCCAGAACAGCGGATCGAACTTGTCGACCTCGCGCATGAAGCCGCCCCACTTCGACAGCGTCTTGTTCTTCTCCGCCATCGGATTGCCGTAATACGCTTCCCAATCCCAACGATCCTGCGGAATGAGCGTGACCATGTTGTTCTCGGCCTTGCTCAACTTCTCCCAGTATTCGTCGAGCGTGTCCGCCTGCGGCATCACGCCGCTCATCCCGACGATGGCGATCGGCCGCTCGATGAAGCGGCGCCCCGGCGAGAAGCGGCCCGGATCTGCAGGCGCCAGCGCGGCCGGCGCCGTGAGGAGGTTCTTCGATGCGAATACCGGCTGATCCGGGACTATCTGGACCGTGCCGGTCGATCCGGCGTTGACGGCCGGCGACGGTGTGCCCGCCTGCGCATGTACGCGCAGCATGTTCTCGCGGTGATCCAGGGCGAGATGTTTGGCGATCTCGCGGATGCTGGGATATTCGAAGAACAGGACCGGCGTGATGTCCAGGCCGTACTTGTCGTTGACCATGTTGCTGAACGACGTGAGCCCGATCGAATCGAAACCCAGGTCCAGCAGGATCGTGTCCAGATCGACGTCGTCGGCATCGATCTTGAGGAAGTCCATGACGATCTGCGACAGCGCGCCCTGGACCGCGATCGCCAGATCGCCGTCCTCGCCAGCCGCCGGCGCAGTCGCGGCGGCGGAGGCCGTTGCGGCGGCCTTGGCCGGCGCCTCCTCCACGCCGATGCCCCACGTGCGCTCGACCTTGTCCTTCACACCCTGCAGCACCGCAAGATGCGGCAGATCGCTGTGCAGGCCCAGCATGAACGCCTGGATGCCGACATCGCGCTGCAGCGCGCGGATACCGAGATTGCGCTCGAAGAACAGCGCGGTCTGCTCGTCGAGACGCATGCCGCCTTCGGCCCAGATCGACCAGTTCAGGCTGAGCGCCTTGCCGTGCCGCTGTCCGGCGCGCGTGCGCGCATTGCGCTGCGCGGCGAACGCATCCATGAAATGGTTCGCGTACGAGTAGTCGCTCTGGCCGGCATTGCCCGCCAGCGCCGCCAGCGACGAAAACATCACGAAGAAATCCAGCGGTTCGTCGCGCGTCGCATCGTCCAACAGCACCGAGCCGCGGATCTTGGGCGCGAACACGGCCGCCATTTCGTCGCGCGTCTTGTTGCGCAGATACGCATCGCGCAGCACGCCGGCACTGTGGATGATGCCGTGCAGCCCGCCGTAGCTGTCCTTGCACAGGCGGACGAGTCTTTCGACGTCCTCGCGTTTGGAGACGTCGGCCGGTACGTACACCACTTCGCCGCCATCGGCGCGCATGGCCTCAAGCGCCGCTTCGGTTTCGGGCTTGAGCGCACCGCGACCGCTCAGCACCATCCGCGCCTGGAACTGCTTCGCCAGGTGTTCGGCGAAGATCAGGCCAAGACCGCCGGCGCCGCCGGTGATCAGATAGACACCGCGATGCCGGATCGGCGCGGCATCGTCCACCAGCGGCGCGGGTGCGGGCCGGTTGTGGATGCGACGCAGATAGCGCGTGCCTGCGCGGTAACGCACCGCGAGGGCCTTGGTGTCGTCGCGGAATTCCGCTGCGATCGCGGCGACCGACATGCCGTCGAAGCCGGGTTCGACGGCAGGATCCGTACCGACGATTTCGACGACCTTGCACGCGAGTTTCGGACACTCCGCGCGCAGGATCGTCGCGAAGCCCTGGATCGCCTCGTTGTACGGCTGTGCAGCGAACGGCGTGCTGAAATACAGATACTGCAGGCGGACATCGACCTCGCATTTCTGGGCGATGACCGCCTGGGTCAGGTACAGGAAGGCGTACACGCCGCGATCGAGCGCCTGCATGGTGCGGTCTTCGGCCGACAGACCGTCGGCATCGCTACCGGGCAACGCGGACCACGCGAAGCACATGTGCAGGGTGGCATCGGACTGCTCGCGCAGCGCCGACAGCAGGGTGGCGAAATCCTCGCGGTTGCCGGCATTGATGCGATAACGATGCGCGTCGATGCGGGCATAGCCATCGCCCGGCAGTACTGCCATGAGCGTGTCGGGATCGCCGCCCGAGGCGACCAATGCGGCGCGGTAGGCGTCGTGGCCCGCCTCGTCCGGCGCGAACAGCACCACCGTCTGCCGCGACGGTTCGCCGGCATGGATGGCAAGCGGCGATGGCTGCCATTCGGTGCCGAAATACAGGGTGGAAAACCCGCCGTCGTCGGCCGGTGGCGGCGCCTTGGACGCGGCACCGGGTTTCTCGTGCACGTCGAGCAGCGGCACGCCGACCGAATCGCGCACCCGCACCAGCACCTTGCCGTGCTCGTCGACGATGAGCACGTTCATCTTCGAGACGTTCGACGATTTCTTGGCGTCGTTCGCATCGGTCACATAGCTGTAGCAGACCGGCGTGAGCGGATGCAGGACCTCCACTTCGCCCAGCGAGTACGGCACGAACATTTCGCCGCCGGCGTCGGCGAGGCGCGCGCCCATTGCAGCCTGGAACGCGGAGTCGACCAGCGAGGGATGCAGCACGAACTCGTCGAAGCGCAGCGCGTCGAGTTCGGGGATCTTCAGTACGCCCAGCACTTCAAAGCTGGACTGCGGGTTGCGATGGACCTCCTGCAACGCCTGGAAGGTCGGGCCGAGACCCAGACCGAGGGTCTTGAACTGCGGATAGGCGCGTTCGGCGTCGCTGACCTTCTCGCAGCGTCCGCGGATCGCATCGAGGTCGACGAATTCATCCTCGGCGGCCTCTTCCTGCGCGGTGGCGTATTGAAGCTTGCCCTGGCAGTACAGCTGTTTGCCGCCGCCCTGGCGTTCGCTGAAGACCTCGAACGTCACCGTGTCGCCCGATGGCTTCAGTTCGATGAAGACTTCGTTCGGCACGCCGTTCTGGACCGTCAGCGGGCTGACCCAGAGGATGTTGCGGATCCTGCGGACCTTGCGTCCGGCGGCGATCTCGCCGGCCTTGCGCGCAAAATCGAGGTACGCGACGCCCGGCAGGGTTGGAATGTCCGAGACCAGATGGTCGTAGATGAAGAATTCGCGGTCGTTGAAGACCTTCCGGAACAACTGGCGCTCGAACGTCGATTCGTTGCTGTCGATCAGTGGATGCAGGCCTGCGGCTTGCCCAACCATCATGGGGCCGATCGCGCTGCCCTCAGCGGGTTCGAGCCAATGACGCTTGTCCGCGAACGGATACGTCGGCAGCGAAATGCGCCTGCCCTGCCCGCCGGCCTGCATGCCCTGCCATTCGGACACCAGGCCGTCGATCCACAGCTGCGCCAGCTTCATCGGATCGCGCGATTTCGCGAGCAGATCGACGAACGCTTCCTTTTCCTTGCGGCTGAGCATCTTGGTGATGCCCTCCGCATTCTTCACGTGGCCGATGAGGATGTTCTCATCGCGCGTGCCCGCCAGGAAGCACTGCAGTCTGTCGATCAGCCGCTCGTGGCTGTCGGCCAGAATGGCGACCCGGTGATCGAAGGATTTGCGGCCGAGCTGCAGGGTGAAGGCGATCTCGTCGAGGCTGGGCGCGGACGCGTCGTCGCGATGCTTCTCGACGAAGGATTTCAGCCGCATCGCGACCTGCCGCAGCTGCTCCTCGTTGCGCGCGGACAGCGGGAAAATCCGCAGGCCGCGTTCCACAGGCGCGCCGTTGGCGGACAGTGCGGTGTCGTCAACCGCTTCCAGAATCACGTGCGCGTTGGAACCGCCCGCGCCGAAGGAGCTGATGCCAGCGCGCAGCGGCTGCAGTACGCCGTCGACCTCTTTCGGATGCCACGGGGTCAGCGCCTGCTGGACCACGAACGGCGAATGCGCGAAATCGATGAACTCGTTGAGCTGCGCCGAATGCAGCGACGGCACCAGCGTGCGATGACGCATCTGCAGGATCGTCTTGCAGACGCCCGCGATGCCCGCGGCCGCTTCCAGGTGCCCGATGTTGGTCTTGATCGAACCGATCGCACAGCTCTGCAGCGCGACCTGATCGCTCTCGAACGCCTGGTTGAGGCCGGCGATCTCGATGGGATCGCCCAGTTCGGTGCCGGTGCCGTGGGCTTCGATGTAGCCGATGCTGCGCGCGTCCAGGTTGGCCTTTTTCAGCGCCGTGGTGATGACGTCGCACTGCGCCTTCGAGTTCGGCACCGCATAGCCGCTGTTGCGGCCGCCGTGGCTGATCGCCGAGCTTTTGATCACCGCATAGATGTTGTCGCGGTCGCGCCGCGCCTGCGACAGCGGCTTGAGCAGCAGCGCACCGACACCTTCGCCCGGCACGTAGCCGCTGGCGCCGCGGCCGAAGGCGCGACACTGGCCTTCTTCCGAAAGCAGACCGCCAGCGACGGTGATTTCCTGCTTGCACTGGTGCACATCGAGATTGACGCCGCCGACCAGCGCGGCCGCGCATTCGCCGCGGCGGATCGCGTCGCAGGCGAGATGGATCGCGGTCAGGCTGGCCGAGCACGCGGTGTCCACCGCGATGCTGGGGCCGGTGAAATTCATGAAATACGAGACGCGGTTGGCGACGCTCCAGAGGAACGAATTCGCGATCACCTTGTTGCCGGCCAAGCGCTCTTCCGCGCCGACCATCTGGTACATCGCCCACACCGCACCGACGTACACGCCGATCCGGCGCGCGCCCAGTTCATCGCTCTGGAAGGCTTCGGGATAGTAGCCGGCGTCTTCCAAAGCTTCCCAGCTGACTTCCAGGAACAGGCGTTCCTGCGGGTCAAGGGTTTCCGCTTCGCGCGGCGAGATATTGAAGAACAGCGAGTCGAAACGGTCGAGGTCGTCGAGAAAACCACCGCGGTACCGGCCCAGCACATCGCGGTTGCGGCGGCGGTCGAACCGCGACTGCGGGATCTCGCTGATGCAGTCGCGGCCCTGGATCAGATTCTCCCAGAGCTCATCGGCATTCCTGGCCTTCGGCAAACGCGCGGCCATGCCGACGATCGCGATGTCCATGTCGTCTTTGGGCATGTCGTCCATCGGCATGTCGGACGCGCGCGGCGCGGGGGCCTCGGCGGCATGCGGCTCCGGGGCCTGCGTCGCTGAAGCATTCATCGCTGCAGCCGGCATCGCTGTCGCCTGCGGGTGCTGCACGGCAGGACCCTGCGCATCGACCGCGGGCGCCGCCGCGACGCTCTGCGGCGACAGCACTCGATGAAGCGGGAGCCGGACATTGAGATTGCCCGCGCCTTCGGCGGCGCCGACGTCGGGAATATTGACGATGTTCGCGAATGCATCGACCAGCCGGTCGCCCAGCTGCTTCACCTCATCGGGCTTGAGGCCGACGGGAATGGCCAACCTGACCAACTGATTGAGCGAGGTGTTCTGCTGCATGCCGACGCTGTGGGCGCCTGCGCGGATACCCGTCGCCAGATACAGCCACGCCGCGAACGACGCCACCGGTGCGGCCAGATCGCGGAATGCCGCAATGCGTTTGACGTCGATCAACACGCAGTGGGCCAATGCCGGACGCACGACAGGCAACTGCCGTTCCGCGAGACGCAATCCCAGCGCACGCACGGCATCGACGCGGCGACGGACCTGGGTCTCGATATAGCCGCGGTTCTGCAGCGATGCCGCAATGCATTTCTTTTCGGTGACGTCCAGCGCTTTGCCACCGCGCTGTTGCAACGCCTGCAGCCGGTCGTGCAGCGCCTGATCGTTGGTGGCGATCAATCCGCCCTTGTTGACGCAGAAATCCTTGGCCAGGCTGGTGACCACCGCATCGCCCTGCGAGAGCAGCGCTTCGACGACCTGCCACAGCGAGGCATCGCGCCACTCGGGGTCGTGTTCAATGACGACCAACGCGTTTTCCAGCACGCGGGTACCGTCGAGCACCAGCGGAACGCCATGCTTGTGCAGCAGCGCCTTCACCTGCCTGAGGTGCGCCAGCGACACCGCGCCGCCGCCGCCGGCATTGTCGGTCAGCTCGATGCAGACATAGCCGATCTGCGTCGCGTTCGCTTCGATCTCGGTCTGCAGCGCGGGCAGGTCGATGTCGCCCTTGAAGGGTTCATCGGACTGCAGGTCGAACACTTTGGCCACCGGGAGTTCCAGCGGCGAGAAACCCTTGTCGATCTGATGGTAAATGGTGCTTGGAAACAGAATGTTCTGCGGTACCCGGCCCTTCTTTTCCCACGCCTGGCAGAACAGGTCTTCCGCGGCGCGTCCGGATTCGGTCAGCGTGAAATGCGCGAACGGAAACACGCGGCGCAGGCTGGCGTTCACGTCGATCGGCCGCTGGATCTGCGCGAACAGGATGGCCATCTGCCTGTCGATGGCGGGCAGCTGAAGCTGCGCCCAGGAATCGGTCTTCAGATCGAAATCGACCTGTGCTGCGGCGAGATTCTGCGGATTGAAACCGGCCGCTTCCAGCGCGTGCCAGCGCGGCGTGGAGGCGATGTCGGCAGTCGTGACCGCCGGTGCGGGCGACGTCACCGCGATGGCAGTCGCTGGCGCCGATGCGGGCGCGTTCGACGCATCGTTCGCAGGTGGCTCGTCGCTGTCTGCGGTCGACGGATCGGCAATCATCAGGATGATGTCGAGTACGTTGTCCGCCTTGCCCGCGTCGACCGCACGGCACAGGAAAATATCCTTGCTTTCGGGACGGAACTTGTTCTTGAACTGCAGGTTGCCCGCATCGTTGAAGATGTTCTGCTGGCGCAGATCCTCGAGGATGCCTTCGATCGCGGGATCCGCGTCGGGCGAATCGCCGAGTTTGCAGCCATACGTGCCGCCGAGGCTGAAGACGCCGCAGCCTTCGTCGCGCAGGGTCTGCATGATGTTGACGATCGCGAATTCCAGACCGCCCAGGGGCATGTCGGGCCCGTAGAATTCGAGATCCATCAGATAGCCCGCGCCGGCCGCCAGCGGCGAGACCAGGATCGCGTTCTGCAGCACATCGTCGACGTAGCTCAGGAACAGCCGGTGCTCGCGATCCAGCGTGCCGGCCAGGATTTCGGCTTTGACGATGTGGATCAGCGGATTGACCATCGTGCGCGATGCGCACCATTGGTCAATGATCGCGGCGACCGCTTCGGCGGTCTTCGGATCACTGCCGCAAACGTATTCTTCGGTACGGCAGGCGCCAGCGTTCGTGAACTTCGACACCAGATAGCGCAGGCGGCGCATCTTCTGGCCTTCCAGCGTGAACGACGCCAGGTCGGTCACACGCTGCATCACCCCGAACGGCGTGGCGGAAAACGCCTTGCCGCACAGCGCAGGCAGGCGGTCTTCGACGAACAGATTGAACTGCAGGCCGTGCGCATCGCAATACCGGTACAACTGCTCGGCGAGCGGCACGAAATGTTCGTCCGGGCCGGTATAACCGTAGGCAAGCAGGATGCCCCTGCCCTTGCCGCAGTTGAAATAACCGCGCTGCTCATCCCCGAAGAACAGCAGTGGCGCGATCATCGCGGTACCGCGCGACACCGAGGATTCGTTTTTGTACTGGTGGAAAATCTCTGCCCGGCGCTGGTTCAGCTGCGGGTAGCGGTCCAGATGCCGCAGCGCGACCATCGTCGGCAGAGGCGGGGCGACGACGGCGGCCGGTGCGATCACGGCAGCAGGTAAGGCCTGAGCAAGTCCTGCCTGCGCAGGCGCAGCGTGCGATCGCGGGGTCTCGGCCTGCATCGCCGGTGCGCGCGCGGGCGGCGGCGCGTCGCCGAACTTGCGCATCAGCACATCGGCATGCGCCTTGAGGAAATACCGGGCGAGGTCGCGAACGTTGAAGTTCTCGAACAGAAGCGTTTTCGGCAACGTGCCGAAATCCTGTTCGAGACGCTTGAGTATCTTCAGGATCAGGAACGAGTTGACGCCGAGTTCGCCGAACGGCGTTTCGGCATCGAAGACCAGCGCCGCATCCGCCGCTTCGCAGATCAGCGACTTGAGATAGTTCTCGGTGCGCTCATGCAGGGTATCGTGGTCCATCATTGGTCAGCATCCCTTGCGTTCCTTCCCCGGTGCCAAGTCTTTCCGGCACCACGTCGAATCATAGTCACTTGAAGATCGAGTAACAACTCGAATAACGGAAATTCCTTGGGAATTTCCCTGTTTTTTCGCGAATCTGGGTCTGCTGCGTGCAGTCGCGCGGCCGCGTAGCCGCCTCCGCCCGCGATGCTTCCCGGATACAGGTCAGATTTCGACAACGATCTTTCCGCACGCATGGCCTTTCTCCAGATGACGGATGGCATCGACAGCGTCCCCAAGCGGGTAACGCCGATCGATGACCGGGCGAAACGCCCTTTGCTCGAGCAATCCGGCGAGCGTCGCCAGATCCTCGGCCGTGGAAGTTTTCGACACCACACTCCAACGATGTCCGCGGTCGACGAGCGGCATCGCATAGACGTTCAGCGCGGTGCGATACGGACCGATCCAGCGGTTCGCGCTGGGCCCTCCCACCCAGACGAACCGACCCTGCGGCGCGAGCACGCCTCGGCAGCGACGCATAGGCTGGCTGCTGACCGCGTCGATGATCACGTCGTAACGGGCCGCACCTGCGGTGAAATCGTGCGTTCGATAATCGATGACATGATCGGCGCCGATGTCGTGCATCAACGACCCCTTGGCTTCACTGCACACGGCGGTAACCGTGGCGCCGAAATGCTTCGCCAGCTGCACGGCATGCACGCCCACTCCGCCGCCCGCGCCGTTGATCAGCACATGCTGTCCGGAAGTCACTTGGCCGTAGTCGCGCACCGCGTAGAGCGCGGTGCATCCCGCCAACGGAACCGTGGCGACTTCGGCGAAGCCGATACCATGCGGCTTCTTCACCGCGACCGCTGCGTCGACGCACAGGTATTCGGCGAGTGCGCGGGTACGCCCGGCAGAATCGTGTGCGATCTGGCCGAAGACCTCATCGCCGACACGGAAATGGGTGACATCGTCGCCAACGGCGTCGACGACCCCGGCGAAGTCGAGGCCGATCCCGTTGTTCTTCGGGCGCTTCAACCCGATCTGAAGCCGCAGCATGTAAGGGCTTCCGCGCAGCAGATAGAGATCCACAGGGTTGACCGAAGCGGCGCGCATGCGGATGCGCAGCTCATTCGGGCGCGGCTCCGGTATCTCCACGTCCCGCACCTGCAGGACATCGGGTGACCCGTACTCGTGGTAGACGGCGGCCTTCATGCG
Organism: Chitinophaga pinensis; assembly: GCA_943371935.1. Classification (GTDB taxonomy): domain Bacteria; phylum Pseudomonadota; class Gammaproteobacteria; order Xanthomonadales; family Xanthomonadaceae; genus Lysobacter_I. The sequence continues at coordinate 82,288 of CALRWS020000001.1, forward strand.
CCCGTCCTGATATCGGTCTCGATCTTGACGATCGTGCCCTGCGCCACCGCGACCAGCATGGATTCCTGATTACGGACGACGTAGACCTTGCATTCGCACACCGCCTGCCTCAATGCGAAGGCCAACACGGTGGCTTTGGCGACCATCAGATCGCCGATGGTCGGCATCACGTAATTGATCTTGAATTCGGAGGTCACGCAATTGCCGAGCACGGTCGCGCCGGCGAAGGTCAGGCAGTTGTCGGCCAGGTAGCTGACAACGCCGCCGTGCACGAAGCCGTAGCTCTGCTTGAAATCCTCGCGGATCCGCAGCGACAGTTCGGCATAGCCCTCGGATAGCTCGCACAGCTCCGTGCCAAGCAGCCTACTGAAGGGCTGCGACACCAGCACCTGCTGGCCCATTTCGAAAAATCCGTTCAACTCAATGCTTTCCTGCGGAATAGGTGGGGATGCGCGGGTCGCGCTCGGCGTAGCGACTATCGTCAAGACCGATCCGCTGAAGCGCGCTGCGGTATGTCTGGGCGTCTCTGCCGAAGGGATTGATGACATCGCCGAACGTCGAAGCGCTGCCGGCCGGAATCAGATATTTGGCGAACGTCGCCAGAGTGCCGCTGGGGCCGACCTCCATGAAATGGAAATCTCCCCTGTCGAGCAGGCCGCGCAGCGTGGCATCGAATACGACCGGGTGACGGTAGGTGACCCACAGGCGTCGCGGCCAGCCTTGGACATCGGTCTTGTCGTCGTACACGCTGCCGTCCAGACACGACACCATCGGCGTGCGCAGCGGATTGAACTCGATCCTTTCCGCCAGCGCCATGAAGGACGCTTCCAGCGGCTGCTGCATTTCGGTATGGAAACCATACTTGACGGCCAGCGTCTGATGCATCACGCCGTCGCGCGTCAGCGCTTCACGCAGCAGTGCAATCGCGCCGACCGGTCCGGTCACGACCAGATGCCGGTCGAAATTACGCGCGGTCACCCAGCAACCCGTAAGCCGGTCGGCATAGCGCGTTTCGATGTCGGGCACGTCGACCACCGCCAGCATCGTCGCCGGCGGACTTTCGGCTTCGATCAGCCGGGCGTAATCGACGACGAAGCGGATGCCCTGCTCGATGGTCAGCGCTTCGCCGACAATCGCGGCGGAGAGTTCGCCCAGACTGTAGCCGAGCAGATAGTCCGGCCTGGCGCCGGCTTCGATCAGCACCCGCGCCAGGCTGAACTCGAACGCGATCAGCGCCGGATTGGTGTGCAGCAGACGGTCGAACGGCTGGGCCTTGTCGCCGTCGCGGTACAGCACGTCGCAGAGCGAACCGCCGATCAGCGGCCCCGCGATTTCGTCGCAGTAGTCCATCCACATCCGGAACCTCGGATGCCGGTCGTAAAGCTCGCGCCCCATCTGATGGTATTGCGAGCTTTGTCCGGGGAACATGAAGACGACGGGAAGGCGCATGTCCGATCAGGCCACCGAGCGTGCGTCGAGCGTGCGGTCGTCGAGCGAGAGTTCGTCCAGATCGAAGTAGCCGTTGAAGCCTTCCATGTACACGGCCGCGCGATGACCGAACAGCACCACGGCCGGGGTACGCGTGATCAGCGCGCCGTGCTCGGCCACCAGCGACTTCACGCCTGTGCCGACGGGATGGCGTTTGTTCCAGGCAGCGACCTTCTGCTCAGCGAGCGCGAAACGATCGTTCTGCGCACCGCCGTTCGATGCTCCGTGCGCGCCGAGCGCATCCTGCGCGGCGCTCGCGGACGCCGCAACAGCGGTATCGACGGCATCGACGTTTGGAACCTCGGATTTTTCCTCGGCTTTCGCCGGCGGAGGCGTCTGCTCCGCGGCGGCCTTCGCGGCGATCTGTTTGATCTTGAGGATCATTTTCGCGAGCACGTCGCCGTGGCCAATCTCGACGAATTCCATCGCATCCGACAGCGACATGAGATGGTGGATCGTGTCGCTCCACAGCACGGTGCTGGAGATCTGCTTCGACAGGTATTCGACGACAGCACCGTTCGGGTAAGGCTTGGCGGTCAGGTTCGCGATCACCGGTATCTTCGGCTTCGAGAACTTGCGCTTCTTGAGGAAGGCCTCGAATTTCTGCCTCGCCGGGATCATCAGTCGCGAATGGAACGCGCCGCTGGTATTGAGCGGCACGTACATGACCCGGTCGAACTGGAAGATCTCCTGGCATGCGGCGATGTCGGCGCTGGGCCCGGAGATGACGATCTGCAGCGGCGTGTTGTAGTTGGCGATGTCGACGTTGACCAGCCCTTTCTCCTTCAGCAACGCCTCGATCTGGTCGCGGGTGGCGTTGACGATGGCGGCCATCGCGCCCTGGGTCGCTTCGCTCATCAACTCGCCGCGCTTCTTGACCAGCTTCAGGCCGGTTTCAAAGTCGAAGCATTCGGCCGCCAGCAGCGCGTTGAATTCGCCGAGGCTGTGACCGGCGAGGTAATCGGGTGTCTCGCCCGTGTCCTGGACCTTCTTGTAGTACGACAGCGCATTGACCACGTACAGCGCCGGCTGGGTGAACTGGGTCTTGCCCAGTTCGCGCCGCGGATCCTCGAGACACAGTTCCTTGATGGAGTAGCCGAGCACCGCGTCGGCCTTCGCGGTGAGCTCCGGAAACGCATCGAACAGGTCGCCGCCCATGCCGCGCGTCTGCGAGCCCTGCCCCGGGAACATGTAGGTTTTCATCGAATCCTCCTGAAGAAACGTAAGTGCGAAAGTGTTGTCGATCAGCCGCGTTGCAGGCAGATCGCAGTGTTGATGCCGCCGAAGCCCATGCTCATGTTGAGCGCGCGATCGACGACGTGATCGATGGCAGTCGCACCCACCCAGCGGAATCCCGCGTCGATGGGATTGTCCATATTGCGCGACGGATGCAGGCGTCCGGCCTGCATCTGCAGCATCACCGCGATGAGTTCGACCATGCCGGCGGCGCTGAGCCCATGCCCCACCAGCGATTTGGTCGCATTGATGTAGGCGCGATCCAGCCCGCAGGCGCGCAGCGCGGCCAGTTCGGTCTCATCGCCGACCACCGATGCGGTGCCGTGCGGATTGACATAATCGATCGCATCCGCGGGTAGCCCGGCCATCGCCAACGCGCCGCGGATCACCGCGGTTTCGCCTTCGAGCGACGGATTGGGATTGCGGTTGGCGTCCCAGGCCATCGCCCAGCCCTTGAGTTCGGCGTACGGCGTGCGCGTCGCGTCGGCGGCGCGGCGTACGACGATCGCTCCGCAGGCTTCGCCGAAGATGAAACCGTCGCGGTCGCGGTCGAACGGCCTGCAAGCCAGCTCGGGCTCGCGCGCGAAGCGATCCGATCCCATCGCGCCCAGCGAACGGAACGCCTGGCACTCGAAGAACGAAAGATCCATCAGCGCGCCCAGCGCGATGCAGACATCGACCTGTCCTGAGCGTACCGCTTCGATCGCCTGGATCGCGGCCAGCTGACCGCTCGCGGACGCGCCGCCGACGGTGATGGCCAGACCGCGGATGCCGAAGACTTCGCTGCACACGCCGCACAGATCGGTATCCATGAACGTCATCGCATGCGTCGGACGCAGGAATTCCACCCGGTCCTGATACTTGGCGTAGCTCAGCGCCAGTTCGCGCTGCTGGAAGTTGGACCCGCCGACGACCAGGCCAATCCGGCGCGGATCGACGGCATCGAGCCCGGCGTCTTCCCACGCTTCGTGCAGCGTCGCCAGCGCCACCTGCGCGGACCAGGACAGGTTGCGCAGCTTCGCCGCGGCGATGGCATCAGGCATGCGCAGATCGGCGATCTCCGCGCCGATGAACGGAGCGGCGACGTCGTCGGCCGCAGGCGGCTTTTGCCGGCCGGGACGGCGCATCGCCGCGAACCGGTGTTCGCCGGCCAGCAGCGCAGCGGTGAAGTCGCGACGGCCCTGGCCGATCGACGCGGTCACGCCGATTCCGGACACGACGATGGGCGTGTGCTCAGCGGCATGCATGTTCAGAGCCGTCCATCCTGGGAGCGTTTCATGTTCACGGGCCGCACGTTCAGAGCCGGGCGTGCAGCAGCGTCGCCAGCTCGCCCATGTTCTCGGCCTTGGCGAATTCGATCATCGGCGCCTTCAACGACAGCGATTCGAGGGTCAGCATCACCACTTCGGAGCGGTCGATCGAATTCGCGCCGAGTTCGCGCAGGGAATCGCTGAACTGGAACGCATGGTCGTCGAGCCCGGGCAGGATTTCCCGGGTATGGCCGACGATGGTGGCGAAGACTTCTTCAAGGGTCATGGCGATCTCGGTATTTGGAGTGGGCGGTGATGGAGTGAGCGTGTGCGGAGGGTGTCGAACGGGTGCGGTTGCGATTCGGTTCGCGGTGCGGATTTCAGTGGCTCGGTGTGTCGTCGGCGGATCGATCCTGTGCGTTCATGCGCCGAAGAGCGTGGCGATCTTCGCCTTCACCTCGGGCTGGGCGAAGGTCACCGCATGCATGGCGACCTCCTGCGCGATCGTGGCGGGCAGCGCCTGTCGCAGCGGCGCGCTCAGATGGTCCTTGAGCGCAACCAGCGAGACGCGCGGCTTTTCGGCCAGCGTCTGCGCGAGTTCCAACGCGTGCGCCAGGACCCGGTCGCGCGGGACGACCGGAAACGGAATCCCGCGCTGCTGCAGCTCTTCGCCGCGGTAGTTGTTGGCCGTGAGCATCATTTCCGTGGCCAGGCTCAGGCTCAGCTTCTGCGGAAGGATGAAGGTCGCGCCCATGCCAGGCGTGAAGCCATAGCGCATGAAATTGGTGGTGTAGATATTCTCCCGCCCCAGCACCACCAGATCGGCGAACATGCCCAGCACGAATCCGCCGCCGATGCCGTGCCCCTGCATCGCGGAGATCACCGGCACCGGACAGTGCAGCGGCAGGCCGTAGAGCGCGCGGTCGGTGAATGCGCCGCGGCCCTCCGACAGATTCATCAGCTGTTCCTGGGTGCCGCCGCTCGCGAAATAATTGTCGTAGCCGGTCAGCACCACGACCTTGCAGTCCGGCAGGCGCTCGACTTCCGCAAACGCGTTCATCAGCCCCTCGGTGAGCGCCTCGGAAAACGTGTTCTTGCTCTCGCGGTCCTGCATCCTGATCTGAACGATCTGCGGAGCCACGAACTGCAGGTCGACGACGTTCCCGGCACTCACGCCGCGCCCTCCCATGGGAACTGGCCGGTCTTCACGTAGCGCGAGATCCTCTGCAGGTTCTCGACATCGGAGAACACCTCGCGATTCCCGGCGAGCGCCAGCGGCTCCGCCGCGACGATGGACGTCTCGATCGCAGCCATGTAGCGCTTGTAGCGCGCAACGCTGGTCTTGTTGAGCCGGCGCAGTCGCAGCAGATGCTTGCGCAGCAGGTTGTCGCTGTTGTCCTCGAAGGCGTCGACCAGGCCCCACTCGCGTGCGGTCTGCACCCCGACCGGCTGGGTCGACAGGGTCATGGCGTTGGCCTTCGCGAAACCGATCCGACGCACCAGGAACGGCAGCACGCAGGCCGGCATCAGACCGAACAGCATTTCCGAGAGGCTGAACACCGCCGCCGAATCGGCGAGCACGATGTCGCAGGCGGCGACGAAACCGATGCCGCCTGCGTTGGCCTTGCCGCGGACATGCGCGATGGACACGTACGGCCCGGTCGCGAGGCGCCGCCAGACGTCGTACAGCGGCTTGGGATCGCTTTCGGGCACGCCGCCCTCGTCGAAGCTCTTCTGCAGCTCCGCGAAATCCGCGCCGAAGCAGAAGACCTCGGGCAGGCCTTCGACCACGACGATCTTCGCGCGCGCGTCGCATGCGTCCAGGGCCGACGTGAATTCTGCGATCAACCGGTCGTTGATCGCATTGTTCGCATCCGGCCTGTGGATCTGCAGATACGCGATGTCGTCGTCGAAACGCATGCGCAGCGCGGTGAAGTCGGCGCTGTCGATCGAGCCACCGTTCATCAGCCGACCCACTCGTATTCGCGGTGGAATTCCTTGATCTCCTTCAGGAACATCACCGGCTTGTCCATCGCGCTGCGGGCCCGGGCGATGAAGCCTGCATCCAGCACGACGTTGCGCGTACCGAACTTGACGGCGTTGCTACCGACCAGAAGGCGGTCGTATTCCTCCATCGTCAGTTCGGTGCGGCGGTCCAAATGCGCCTGGATACCCATCGCGCGCAGGCGCTCCTGGCCTTCCTTGCGCACCACGCCGCTGAAGAATTCGGAGCAGCAGCCGGAACCGTAGGAGAAGGCGCCGATGCGCTTCGGGGTTTCGAAATCGCCGTGGTCGATGGTACTGGCGATCGCCAGCGCCATGGTCGCGCCCATGATGTTGGCGACGCGCTGGCAGTGGATCATGCCGGGGGTGACGCGGCGCTGGAAATCCTCTTCGATCTCCTTCGGCTTGGCCTGCACCATCTTGCGCATCATGTTGCGGTGCGCGCCCTTGATCATGCCGCCGAACGGGCAGTGATAGGCGATATAGCTGAAGGTGGCTGCGAAATCCGCGTCCGGCACGCGCTTTTTGTATTCCAGGAAGGCGTTCTCGCAGCAGTCGAGATAGGAAAGCAGCGACAGGTCCGAATCGCCGGCGTCGCCGTCGGCGGTGGGCCGGCAGGTGTCCATGACTTCGTAGCCGTAATAACCGTTCGCGCCGACGTCGACCTGGAAGATGTGCGGCTGGTCGCTGATCAGCATCGCGACCGCGCCGGAGCCGCCGCTGGGCTCGGCGAACGACCAGTCGGCGGTCAGCGCGTCGCCGCCTTCCTCGACCATGAAGCGCGAGATGTCGGTGGCGATCACCAGCGCCTTCGCGCCCGGCGACGCCTGCGACAGCACGAAATTCACCGCCATCTGGATGCCGGCCGCGCCGGAGTAGCAGGCGTTCTTGATCTCGAACAGGCGGCAGTTGCGGTTCAGCCCGAGCAGCGAGTGGCAGTAGGTGCTCATCGATTTGCCGAAATCGAAGGCCGATTCGGTACAGGTGATCACCATCTCGATGCGGTCCCGCTCTTCGGGGCTCAGCGCATCGACGATGGGCTTCGCGGCGTTGACCGCGAACGTGATCGGGTCTTCGTACGGCAACGCGACCGTCTTCTCCTTCATCAGCAGGTTCTCGAACCGGGTGGTGTCGAGCCCGCGATGCGTGGCCAGCTTGCTGACGTCCAGGAATGCCGTACCGGCGAACACGTTCATTGCTTCAATACCAACTGCTTTCATGCTGTCCTTCTCCAAAAAACAAAAGTTGTCGTGTGTCGCCGCATCCGGCGCCTGCCGCCGCTACGGGCGGAGAATCCGCCAGTCCAGCTTCGCGCCCGTCACCCAGAGTTCCGCGATCTTGCCGATCTCTCCGGTCTCGACCAGCCGGCGCATGAACTCCTGACCTGCCTGGGTATCGCCGATGTCGCCCGTGCCGGTCTTGCTGGATCCGCGGTAGACCTTGCGATGGTAGAAATCGTCCTTCTCTTCCAGGAAGCCCTTCAGCAGTTCGTCGAACTCGTCGATCGAACGGACCACGAAGGCCACCCGCTCCTGCATGCCGGTCCTGCCGGTCTGCAGGGTGCGCGCGATGCGCCGCAGCGTCTCTTCGCTACGGTCGCTCCTGGCGAGGAATTCGGGGTAGGCCCGCAGGGTCGCGTGCAGGGTCTCCGCGTTGCGCGCCGAGAACACCAGCAGCTGTTCGTTGTCGTCGTTCTCTGCGCCATGAGCGGACGTCAGGTCGACGTACTCCTCGATGACCACGTGCGCATTCACGCCGCCGAACCCGAAGCTGCTGACCCCGCCGATGCGCGTCTGCCCCGCCGGGACCTCCCAGTCGACCGCCTGCTGCGCGACCTTGTACGGCGTGCGCTTGAGGTCGATCAACGGACTGATCGTGTCGCAGTGCAGGCTCTTCGCGATTTTCCTGTGACGGATCTGCAGGATGACCTTGATCATGCCCATGACGCCCGCGCCGTACTCGAGGTGGCCGATGTTGGTCTTGATGCTGCCGAGGTAACAGGGCGCAGCGATCTGTTTTTCGGCGGCGGCATCGGCGTCGAGGAGGTCCTTGGCGACGGTCTTCAACCCGCTGATCTCGACCGGATCGCCGAGCTCGGTGCCGGTGCCGTGACATTCGATGTAGCCGACACGATGGAAGTCGATCCCGGCATCCTCGATGGCGCGCCGGATCACAGCGGCCTGCGCGTTGGGATTGGGCGCGGTGAGCGATGTGGTTCGTCCGCCGTGATTCTCGGCCGCACCCTTGATAACGGCGTAGATGTCGTCGCCATCGCGCTGCGCGGCCCTGAGCGACTTGAGCATCAGCATGCCGACGCCTTCGCCGCGCACGTAACCGTTCGCCTTGTCGGAGAACGTCTTGCAGCGGCCGTCTTCGCACAACATGCCCGACTTCGCGAAACTGATATAGACGTCCGGCGACAGCAGCGCGTTCACGCCACCGATGATCGCCACCTCGCACTGCCCTGCCCGGATGGCTTCGATGGCGCGATGCGCCGCCACGAGCGAACTGCTGCAGGCCGTGTCGATGGGATTGCTGGGGCCGTGCCAGTCCATGTTGTAACTGATCCGGTTCGGCCCCACCGAAGACAAGGTGCCGGTCACCGAATAGGCCTCGATGGGCAGGTGGCTCATCATGGTGGTGTAGCTGCTCGGGCCGGAGCCGACGTAGATGCCGGTGTTGGTGCCCTTGAGGCTATCGCCGCCGTAGCCAGCGTCCTCGATGCATTCCCAGACCGACTGCATCATCAGCCTCTGTTCCGGGCTCATGTACATGGCTTCCGCCGGCGAGATGCCGAAGAACAGCGGATCGAAGTCCTTGATGCCGGAGATGAAGGAACCCCAGCGGCTGACGCCCGGATAATCGCGCCAGTCCCAGCGATCCGAGGGGATCTCGCTGATCATGTCGCGCCCCTCATCGAGCATCCGCCAGAATTCGTCGGGGTTGTTCGCACCGGCGATACGGCAACTCATGCCGACCACCGCGACGTCAGCATCGCGATAGCTGGAGCGGTTCCGGTAGGCCTCGCGGAACCGGCGTGCGAACTGCGATACGGTCGCGCCATCGGCGACCACCGGCTCGCGCGCTGCCGGCTGCGATGAGGCATCCGCCGCAATCTTCGCTGCGGGTGCGGCGGCTCGGGCCCCGGCCACCGCGAACTTCTTGATCATCTCGGCCGTATGGTTCTCGGCGAGGAACTGGCTGAAGCGCAGCAGGTTCGAGGCCTCGAACATCGCCGTCGGCATGAGATTCAGGTCGTAGACGTTGTTCAGATGCGAGACGAAGCTGGAGATGAGAATCGAATCGAAGCCGAAGTTGGTCCAGTCTTCGTTCTCGTTGATCTGGTTCGGCTTCATTTTCAGATGCTGCGCAGCCTGCAGGCGCATTTCCTGCAGGATCTCGCGCTGCAGCTTGTCCTGTTCGGCCGAAGATTGCTGCGGCCGCGCCTCCACCGCGATGACCTTCGGAGGCGCGAACAGGGCCGCATGCGCATTCTTCTGGCCGTAAAGCGGCAGCAGATTGGCGTGCGGCGAGGCGATGGCCAGACGCAGCGCCTTCAGGCCTTCCGCACTCGGCAACGGCTTGATCGCATACGTCCGGGCAAGCGTCTCGCGGCTGGCGTCGTCGAGTTGCATCGCGCCTTCTTCCCACAGCGGCCAGTTGATGCCGAGCGAAAGACCGTGCGCCTGCTGTGCGCGCACGCGCGCCGCGCGCGCTTCGATATACGCATCCATGTAGCCGTTTGCGGCCGCATAGTCGAACTGCCCGGCGTTGCCGAGCGCACCGGCGACGGACGAGAACGCGATGAACGATTCGAGTGGACAGCCGGCCGTGGCGCGATCAAGGTTCTCGATGCCCTGCACCTTCGGCGCGAATACCCGGTCGATGGCATCGGCGGTCTTGTGGATCACCAGGGCGTCGTCGATGAGCCCCGCAGCGTGGATCACGACATTGATTCCGGGATGCTCGGCGACGATCTTTTCGACCTCATCGAGCCGCGCGATGTCGCAGCGGCGATGGATCACGTTCGCGCCCGATGCCCGCAACGCTTCGATGCGCGCGGTCTCCGCCTCGTCCGGCGTGCGCCGGCCCAGCAGGATCAGGGTGCTGCCCGTCGTATGCGCGGCGATGTCCTGCGCGACCAGCAGGCCCAGCGCACCGAGTCCGCCGCTGATCAGCGCGGTGGTGCCGTCGCGCCATGCGAACTCGCTGCCGATGTCGGCGTCCGCATCCTGATACGACAGCGCCACATACGCGTCTCCGGACTTGAGGCGGACATCGATCTGCGAATGTTCCATCGACACCGTTTTCAGCGCCGCCCAGAGTCCGCGCGCGGTGTGGTTGTTCTCCGTGACGTGCAGTTCGAGCACCGAACGGGTGTTCTTGTCCGTTGCGAGCGACTGCGCCGCTGCCAGCAGTGCTTTGGTCGTCGCGACATAGTCGCCGGTCGCCTCCACCACATGCACCGCAAGGTCATCGGCGTGCGGCGGCGCGACGGTCTTCCAGACCGGCCGATGGAAACTCAGGCGGTCCTGCCTGGCGTTCAGATCGATCTCGCGGGTCTGGAATCCTTCGATGATCACCCGGACATTGCCGTGCTCATCGGCGGCGACGTAATACATACCGTCGGGGCGCTGGCGGATATGGACGATCATCGTGTCCGTCAGCGCACCGACGACCAGGGTATTGGTCACCGCGAACGGTACGACGTTCGCTTCCGGATTATCGACCAGCGCGAGCCCGCTCTGGATGATGCTGTCGAGCGCGCCCGCGTCCATCGCCATGCCGCGCGCAGACGAGCCGGGCAGGCGGATCGTGGCCAGACCCTCGCCCTTGCCGTCGAGGAAAATCTCATCGACGCCACGATGGGACGGGCCCAGCTCGACGCCGCGATTCCTGTAGGTCTGGTAGAACGCCGCTTTCGTCGGACCGGGACGTGTGATCGCGGCGCGCAGCGCGGCGATGTCCAGGGTCGGCGCATAGCCCTTGGCGGCCAGACATTCCGATGTTTTCTGTACCGACACCCGGCTCTGGAAATGCACGCCCTGTTCGGTACTGACTTCCACGCCGAACTGGCCGGCGCCGCCCGGGTACACGCGCACCGTGACCGTGCGCTTGTCCTTCACGGTCAGCGCGTTGACGAACACGCTGTCGCTCAGCACCAGCATGGCGTCTTCGCCCGGAGGCGCCGACGCCGCGACCGCGGCGCGCGCGATCTCCAGATAGGCCATGCCCGGCAGGATCTTCTGCCCCTGGATGATGTGATCGGCGAGAAACGGTTCGGTGCCGTCGAACACGGAGCGGAATTCGCCGATGGGATAGTCGTTGTTTGCGCTCATCGATGCCGAGGTCTTCATGAATTCACCGCCATCGAAAGTCGCGCATGTTCGTTCGTCGCGATGCCCGACGGTGGCGGCACCAGGGCGCGCACGTAGAAATTGGTGATGTTCACGAGCGTTTCGCCGCTTTCGCTGAGGATGTGGACGTTGAACTGCAGGATGCCGGTGCTGGCGGCGCCGACGCTGTCGCTGGACCGCTCCACCAGCACATGGCAGCGCGGCGTGAGGCTGCCGAGGATTTCGATCTCGTCGATCGCGAACGGCAGATGCGGCACGCCGCCTTCATCGGCGGCCAGCAGCGCCACCACGGTCTGCAACGCACCGTCGATCAGGCAGGGATGCAGCACGTATTGCTCGAAGTCCTTCGCAAGCGATGGATCCAGCGCGAGCGTGGCCAGGGCGCAGCCGTTGCCGATCGCAACCTCGTCGATGACCCGGAACGTGGGGCCATAGTCGAACCCGAGTCGCTGGAAGAGCTTGTAGTAACGTTCGCCGTCATGGCTTTCGCCGCAGCGCTGGCGCCATTCCGGCAGCGACTCGCGCGACGACGCCCCGGGCCCGCTGCGATCATCGAAGAAGGCGCGGCCTTCGCAATGCACGACGCGCTCGTGATCGTCGTCGACCGTGGTCACGACGAATTCCACGCTGTCGCCGTTCGGATTGACCAGTCCGATCTTGAGGTCCTGCTGCGGATCGGTCAGCGATAGCGGCTGAACCCAATAAATGTCCTTGAGCCGGCGTACGCGTCTTTCTCCAGCGACCGTCGCCGCGATGCAGGCCATTTCGATGAAACCCGCACCCGGGAACACCGCCTGGCCCTGGATCCTGTGATCCCGGGCGTAGTACTGATTGTCGACCAGAGCAGCATCGAAGCACACACGCTCCAGCGTCGAGGCATTGTGCGAGATGAGCGGATGCAGCCGCGACGGCGTGCTCGTCGGTGCCGCTTCCATCGCGGCGAAGTCGACCGCCCAATGCCGATCGCGCGCGAACGGATAGACAGGCGCGCCGGCGACGGGCCGCAGCGGCGTGCCGTGCGGGCCGACGGCGTCGTTCAACAGCAGCCAGTCGACCTTGCCGCCCTGCGTCCAGAACACCGCCAGTCCAGCGAGGTCGGCTTGGGCGCACAGCGCCTGCATGCGTTCGCGCTGCTCGCGCGAGGTGTAGCTTGGCCCGCCCAGGGCCTCGGGACCACCCTGCCACAGTCTCGCAGTGGCGGAGAGGTTCCGATCGGCGTCGAGCCAGCGCTGCAGGGTCTGCCGGAGCTGCAGCGCGCTGTCGACGACCAGCGCCAGCCGCTGGGGCATGGCCTCGCGACCGATCTGCGCGGTGCGGCACAGCGCCGCGAGATCGCAGCCGGGATTGAGCGCGAGGAAATCGACGTGCCGATACGCGTATTCGCGCAGACGTTCGACGTTCATGGCCGAAAGCACGAACAGCGATCCGCCGGCGGTGGCCGGAGCGACCTCCGCTTCCACGGGCAGGTATTCCTCCAACACGGCGCAGGCGTTGACGCCGCCGGCACCGAATGCATTGATCAGCGCCCGGCGCGGGACGCCCGCGGGCGATTCCCACGCGCTCAGGCTCGTCTGCAGGACGCACGGCGAGCGCGCGAAATCGATGTCCGGGTTCACGATCTCCGAATGGATGCTGGGCGCGATCTGCCGGTGCTTGAACTGCATCAGGATCTTGGCGATGCCGGCGATGCTGGTCGCGGACTCGGCGTGACCGATGTTGGCCTTCAGCGACGCCAGCGCGCAGAACCCGGTGTCGGCGGTCTGCTGCGCGAACGCCTGGGTGATGGCGGCGACTTCGAGACTGTCGCCCATCTGCGTGCCGGTGCCGTGGCCTTCGATGAAACCGATGCTGCGCGCCGGCACGCCGGCCTGGGCCAGTGCCTGCGCGATGACATGCGCCTGCGCGTTCGGGTTGGGCGTGGCGTAGCCGCTGGAACGACCGCTGTGGTCGTAGGCGCTGCCGCGGATCACGCCGTAGATCCGGTCGCCATCGCGTTCGGCCAGACGCAGCGGCTTGAGTACCAGCGTGCCCACGCCTTCGCCCGGGATGAAGCCATCGTCGCCCGCACCGTAGCTGCGGCAGGCGTCGCCGACCGCGAGCATCCGGCGATGGCAGAACGACTGGTACTTGGCCGGATGCAGATACAGGTTGACGCCGCCGGCCAGCGCGAGCTGGCACTCGCTGCGCCGCAGGCTCTCGCAGGCCAGATGCACAGCGACCAGCGACGACGAACACGCGGTGTCGACCGGAATGCTCGGGCCTTGCAGATCCAGGGTGTAGGACACGCGGTTGGCGATCGACCAGGGCATCGCGCTGGGCGTGACCATGCGCCCGCGCTGCCAGGCCTCGGGGGCCAGCAATTGATAGGAGTTGGTGGTCACGCCGACGAAGACGCCGACATCGGCGCTCTTGCCCTTCGGGTAGCGCTGCTTCAGGCGTTCGCGCGTGTAGCCGGCATCTTCGATCGCGGACCACGCGGACTGCAGGAAGCGGCGCTCCTGCGGGTCGATGATGTCCGCTTCGGTATTGGCGATATTGAAGAAGCCGGCGTCGAACTTGTCGAAGTCCTCCAGGAAACCGCCGCGCTTGCAATAGATCTTGCCGTGCTCGGACTGCGCGGGGTCGGGATCGTAGAACGACGACGCATCCCAGCGGTTTTCGGGCACGCCCTCGATGAGATCCGTGCCGGCGCGCAGATGCGCCCACAGCGCGTCCATGTCGTCGGCCTGCGGGAACGAGGCATGCACGCCGATGATGGCGATCGGCTCGGCATGCTCGTGCATGTGCGCATCGGGCGCGGGTGCGGCAACCGCCGGCGCTTGAGACAGCATGGCGATGGGTGCGGCGGTGACCGACGGTGTCGACGGCGTGGTATCGGTCGTGGCCGCTTCTTGCGTGGATGCCGCTCCGTCGACGGAGCCCTGCGTTGCGCCCTCGCCCGCGAACCTCGCGGTCAGCGCGGCCGCCGCGTGTTCGGCGAGATACGCCGCCAGCTCGGCGACGGTCTCGTATTCGTACATCAGGGTCTTCGGCAGATCGCCGAGGTCCTGTTCCAGCGCCGTATGGAAGCGCCCGATCATGATCGAGTCGAAGCCGAACGCCTCGAAACGTTCTTCGATATCGATCCGGTCGGCCGGAATCCTGGTTTCGGCATGGACCAGCCCGCACAGATAGACGCGGGTCTGCGCCAGCAGGACGTCGCCGTCGATCGTCGCTCCGCCGGACTGCGCGGTGGTGGTGGAGAGGGTGGTGGTGGAACTGGCGACAGCGGTGCTGGACGGGTCGCAGTAGGCCGCGATCTTCGAGGGATGGCCGTACAGCGCCAGCGCCCGCGACAGATCGGAACGCAGCAGCGTGTTCCAGTAATCGAAGCCGATTTCGGTCGGCAGCGCGCACAGCCCGGTCCGTTCCTCGGTGCGTCGCAGATCGGCCGCGGACAGCTGCATGCCGCCGGCCTGCCAGTACGGCCAGCCGATCGACAGGGTCTTGCCGAAGCGCTCGCGGCGCGCACGCGCGGCGTCGCGATGTTCGGCGAACGCGTCCATGAAGGCGTTGGCGTAGGCGTAGTCGGTCTGACCGGCGTTGCCGAAGCTGCCGGCGCCCGACGAGAACAGCACGAACAGGTCCAGCGGCTCGTCGGCGGTGAACCGGTCCAGATGCAGCGTGCCCTGCACCTTCGGCGCCAGCACCCGGCGGAACTGCGCGCGGTCCTTGCGGATCAGCAGCGCATCGTCGTTGACGCCGGCACTATGCAGCACGCCGTTCAGGGGGCCGAAGCGCGCCTTGACGTCCGCGATCAGTGCGCGCGTCCGCTCCGCATCGGTGATGTCCGCCTGCAGATACACCGCTTCCGCACCGAGCGCACGCAGTTGTTCCAGCGCGTCCTCGATCCGTGTGTCCGGGGCCGAGCGCCCGCTGATCGCCAGCCTGGCCCGGTAGTGTTCGGCCAGATGGCGCGCGAACAGGATGCCCAGGCCGCCCAGACCGCCGGTGATGAGATACGTCCCGCCCTGCTTGAGCGGCATCGGCCCTGCCGGCGCGCGTTCGGGCGACTGCAGCGCCAGCGCGCGCACCGAGCGCTGCGCCGCGGCGGCGCCCTGCGTCCGGTAGCGGACTTCAGTGTCGCGCTGCGGTGCGGTCTGCAGTTCGTCGATGAGCGCTGTGACGGTGTCGATGACGCTGGTCGCGGGATCGATGTCGTCGTGCTCGATCGACAGCACGCGGCCGTGATAGCGGTTGTTCTCCAGCGCGAGCGAGCGGTAGAAGGCCGCCAGCGCTTCGCAGGCCGCCGTGTTCGCCTCGGCGCTGGCGTGGAAGAACGACACGAACGCGCACGGCGCCTGCTGCGCACCGGCGCCGCCCAGCGCCCTGCAGAATCCGGACAGCGCGTCGATACCCGCGTGCAGGGCGCGTTCGATGGCCTCGCCTGCCGTCTGCTCGTCGGCGTGCGACGACAGGCGCGCAGCGTTCGCGTTGTGGATCACCCGGGTCGGCGTGCGGCCCTGGCGCCTCAGCGTCTCCAGCAGCGACTCGAAATGCTGCGACTGACCGGCGTCCACGCAGAAGTGATCGGCGGCGTCCTGCCGGAAGGCATCGCCCAGACGGACGAGCAGAATGGTCTTCAGCGGCGACGCAGTGTGCAGGCGCGCCTTGATCTGCTCGAACAGCTGATCGTCGGTGTCGATGATCAGCAGCACGTCGTCGTGCCCGAAGGCGGCGCGCGGCGCGGGCAGCGCGGCGTCCCGCCAGACCGGCGCGTAATAGGTCGACCGCTTCTCTTCGCCGCTGTCCGCAAGCAGCGGCGCAGGCACGGGCGGCGCTGCGGCGGGCATGGAAACGGGAGACGGCGTCTGGGCCGGGGCCGGCTGCGGCCAGTAGCGTTCCTTCGCGAAGGGATAGCCCGGCAGACCGTGAAGCCGCTGCGGCAGGGAGTTCGCGTAGAACGACGACCATTCAAACTTCGCGCCCTGCACCCAGAGCGCGGCGAGCGCGGCGGACTGGCGCAGGCCATTTCGCTGCAGCAGATCGGCGGCCTCTTCGGTCGGAATCACCGCATCCTGGCTGCGCGACACCGTGCCGCGATGGCAGCTGCCGCCGCCGAAGCTCGACAGGAATTCGCGCAGTTGTGTCCGCAGTTCGGCAACGGAGTCGACGACCCAGGCACAGCGCTCGCGCATCGGGTCCCGCCCGATCTGCAGCGTGTACGCCAGATCGCGCAGCGCGATCTTCGCGTCGCTGCCATCAAGCTTGTTGGCACCGGGCTTATCCGACGCATCCTTGTCCAGGCATGCGAGCAGATCCTGCACCATGACCATGAGCTGCGCCGCGGTGCGCGCGGACAGCGGGACGATGCATGACGGCGACGCGTCCATCAGCGCAGCCGCGCCGTGCGAACGCAGCGCCGGCACGTACTCTTCGATCACCACATGGGCGTTGGTGCCGCTGAAGCCGAATGCGCTGACCGCAGCGCGCCGCTTGCGACCCGCCACCGAAGGCCAGTCGTGATGCGTCCGGCTGACGTAGAACGGCGAGGCCGCGAAATCGAACAGCGCGTTCTCCTGCCTGAGATTCACGTTCGGCGCCAAGGCCTTGTTCCGCAGGCTCAGCAGCACCTTGTGCACGCCCGCGACGCCGGCCGCGCCGGAGATGTGGCCGAGATTGGTCTTGATCGCGCCCAGCGCGCAGGCGTTCTTGCTGCCGCCGTGCTCCTTGAACACGGTCGACAGCGCTTCCAGCTCGATCGGGTCGCCGAGCTTGGTACCGGTGCCATGGGTTTCCACGTAGTCGATCGACGACGCGTCGATCGCATAGCGGCGGTAGGTGTCGCGCAGCAGTTCGATCTGGCTGTTGACGCTGGGCGCAGTGATGCCGTTGGTCTTGCCGTCCTGGTTGATACCCGAGGCGATGATCACGCCGTGGATGCTGTCGCCATCGCGCTCGGCGTCGCTGAGGCGCTTGAGCACGACCGTGCCCACGCCTTCGCCCGGCACGAAGCCGTCCGCGCTGTTGTCGAACGTCTTGCACTGGCCGTCGTGCGCCAGCATGCCCGCGCGGCACATGCCTTGATAGGCTTCTGGAATCAGGTACAGGCTTACGCCGCCGGCGAGGCCCATGTCGATTTCGTGGTTCAGCAGCGCCTGGCAGGCGAGATGGATCCCGACCAGCGAGGACGAGCACGCGGTGTCGATGGGGATCGCCGGCCCCTTCAGGTTCAGGTGATAGGCGATGCGCGCCGCACCGATCGCGAAACTGTTGCTGGTCGTCTCTATATTTTGCGGACTGCTCTTCGCCAGCAGGAACGAATACTCGCTGCTCATGATGCCCATGTAGACACCGCACTTGCGCTCGCTCAGCGCGGCGCTGGAATAACCGGCATCCTGGAAAGCGCGATAGCTTTCCTGCATGAACAGGCGATGCTGCGGGTCCATGACCTCGGCTTCGGACGGCGAGATCTGGAAGAACATCGGGTCGAAATGCTCGGCGCCGTCGAGCATGCCGAGCCATTTGCAGTACACCTTGCCCGGCTTGCCCGGCGTCGGGTCGTAGTACGCATCCACGTCCCAGCGTTCCGCCGGGATTTCGCGGATCGAGTTGCGGCCCTCGGCGAGGTTGCGCCAGAGCTGGTCGAGATCGTCGGCGCCGGGATAGCGTCCGGACATGCCGACGATGGCGATCTTTTCGTCGTTGCGCTGCGGCCCGGCCGCAGGCTGCGCTTGAGGCAGCGTGCGAACGGCGCGCGAACGGCGCTGCAGGACGATGCCGTCGCCGGCGGGCATCCGCATCGCCGGGCGCGGCGCGGACGGCGCGACGGCTGCGAAGGATGAAGCTGCGGCCAGCGTCGGCGTTTCACGCTGCGCGGTGGGCATCGGTGCGGCTTCGGCACGCACGGATGTCGCAAGTGCGGGTGCGACCGGCTGCGGACGCGATGAGAGTTCGCCCTGAAGGAAACGGGCCAGCGCCTGGATGTTCGAGTAGTCGTAGACCCGGGTGGCGGAGATCTCCAGACCGTAGGCCTTGTTGATCATCTTCACCCATTCCACGCCGACGATGGAGTCCAGCCCCAGATCGATGAACGAACGGTCGTCGTCGATCGCGTCTTCGTCGAGGTACAGCGCCTGCGCAAGGCTCGTGCGCAGCGATCGCTTGAGCGCATCCTGGTCGATGCCGACAACGGCCTGCGCGACGGGCGCAGGCGGCGGAGCGGCTGGGGCATGCTGTTGTTGAGCATGCTCAACAACAGCCTGCGCATCGGATGCCGGCGATGCCTGCACCACGCTCGCCGGGCGCGCGACGGCCTGCACGGCTGTCGCGGGCGTGACGGACACCGCGGGCAACTGGCTTTCGACGAACGTGGCCAGCGTCGTCAGGTTGCTGTAGTCGTAGACGCGGGTCGCGCCGATCTCCAGGCCCAAGCCCTTGTTGATGTTCTTGACCCATTCCACGCCGACGATCGAATCCAGACCCAGATCGACGAAGGGACGGTCGTCGTCGATATTCGCCTCGTCGAGATACAGCGCCTGGGCCAGCGAACGCTTGAGGAAGCCGCGGACGTCCTGTGCGGGGGAAGCGGCGCTCTGCGACGCGGTGTTCGGTGACACAGTGCTCGGCGAGACGTCGATCGACGAGGCAACGCTCGCCGCGACGCTCGTCGGATTCGTCGCCAGCGCAACGGGCATCGCCGCAATGGGCGTCGCCGCTTGCAGCATCGGCAGGCGCGAAGCGTTCGGCTTCGGCAGTGGAACGCCGACTATCGCAGGCACCGCGGCCGGTTCGGGCAGCGCGATGCCGGCGGGTTTTGCGAGCACGGGCGCGACGACGAATGCGACCGGTCGGGTCTGCGAATCGATCTGCAGATTGATCTGCGGATTGTTCTGCACACCAGCCTGCGCCGGCAGCAGTCTGCCGCGGCCCTGTGCGTGCACGCACTCTTCTTCGGCTTCGCCGCTGAAGATGTCGAAGTCGATGCCGTCGTGTTCGCTCGACGGATACAGCGCGATGTGCAGCGCGGTCGCACCGTCGACCACGAAGGGCGATGCGAAATGCACGTCGCTCAGTTCGACCGCCGCGGCGGTCGGCGACACGCGCTTGGCGCAGGCTACGGCCGCGCGCGCCATGTCCAGAAGCACCGACGACGGCAGCTGCGCGCCGGTGCCGTCGGCATGGCCAACGACGAACGGCGCGTCAGGCTGGAACACCGACGAATAGCGCAGCTGATCGAGATCGGAGGTGTTTTCGTGCAACAGCGGATGCAATGCATTGACGGCGACCGCGCCCACGGCACCGGCCTTGGAAGCGGCGCTCAGGGGGACGACGTTCGAGAACAGCCCCTTGATCGGATCGATCCAGTATTTGTCCTTCGCGAACGGATAGGTCGGCAGATGCATCCGCAGCGGCGCGTGCCGGCCGTGGAACTTGCGCCAGTCCAGATCGGATCCCTTGGTCCACAGCTCGGCCAGCTTGGCGAACTTGCGCTGCGCGATCCATTTATCGAGGGCTTCCTCGTAATCGGGATCCGCGGTGAACAGGCCGAGCATCTCGCGGTGGGCCTTCAGGTTGCCGCGATAAGCGCCATCGGCAGTGGCATCGACCGCACCGGCCTCGACGAATGCGCGCAGCAGCGCCTGCAGCCGGGCCGCGGAATCGACGACGAACGCCAGGCGCTCTTCCATCGTTTCGCGTCCGATCTGCAGCGTGTACGCCAGCGACGCGTGATCGATCCGGCGGTCTTCCTCCACAGCGTCCTGCAGGAATACCAGCAGGTCCTGGGCCTTGCGAAGCAACTGGTCGGACGTGCGCGCGGACAGCGGCACGATGACCTGCACACCCGGCAGCGATGCATCCGCGCCATGGGCATGCGCAGCGCTGGCAGGTTCTTCGATGATGAAGTGCGCATTCGCGCCACCGGCGCCGAACGACGACAGCCCGGCGATGCGCGGCACGCGTCTGCCATCGACCACGGGCGCGTCCCAGTCGCGCAGGGACTGATTGACTTCGAACGGCGTGGTCGCGAAATCGATGTTCGGATTCAGCCGCTGCGAATGCAGCGACGGCGCGATCTGACGGTGGCGCATCTGCAGGATGACCTTGGTCAATCCGGCGATGCCCGCTGCCGATTCGCAGTGGCCGATGTTCGACTTCGCCGAACCGATCAGACAGAAACCGGTGTCCGCGGTGTGCTCGCGGAACGCCTTGCCGAGCGCCGCGATCTCGATCGGGTCGCCCAGCTTCGTGCCGGTGCCGTGCGCTTCGATATAGCTGACGTGGCGCGCATCGACGCCCGCATCCTTCAATGCATCGGCGATCACCGCGGCCTGCGCCTGCGGATTCGGCACCGTGTAGCCGTTGGTCTTGCCGCCGTGGTTCAGCGCGCTGCCGCGGATCACCGCATGGATCGCATCGCCGTCGCGCTCGGCGTCGGACAGGCGCTTCAGCACCGCCACGCCCACGCCTTCGCCCGGAATATAACCGTCGCCGCCTTCGCCGAAACTCTGGCAGTGGCCGGTGCTGGAGATGAACTGCCCCGCACTCAGCATGCTGTATTTGTCGGGATGGATGCTGAGATTGACGCCGCCGGCCAGAGCCATGTCGGTGCGGCCCAGCTTCAGGTCCTGGCAGGCGAGATGGATCGCGGTCAGCGACGACGAGCACATGGTATCGAGCGTCATGCTCGGCCCGTGCAGGTTGAGCGCGTACGACACCCGGTTGGCGATGCTGGCCAGACTGCCCGAGCGGTTGTATTCGCCGTACATCACGCCCGCATACACGCCCACCTGACCGGGCAGCGCATCGGCATGCGGCATCCGCAGGCTCTTGCGCGAATAGCCCGCGTCCTCGATCGCCATCCACGCGTGCTGCAGGAACATGCGCTCCTGCGGGTCGATATACGGCGCCTCGCGCGGCGAGACGTTGAAGAACTGCGCGTCGAACTCGTCGGCGCCCTGGATGAAGCCGCCCCACTTGCTGTAATGCCCGGGCTGTTCGCGGTCGCTGGTGTAGTAGTCCTGCCAGCGCCAGCGCGACTCGGGAATCTCGACCACGCAGTCCTTACCATCGCGCAGATTGCGCCAGTAGCCCTGCAGGTTTTCGGCTTCCGGATAGCGGCCGCTGAGCCCGACGATGGCGATCGGTTCGGAGGTGGTCGCGCGCGCGGAAGGTGCGCGACGCACCAGTCCCTGCGACTTGCCGCGCAGCGACGGCTGGGCGGTTGGACGCGCTGCGGCGGACACAGGTCGCGGAGCCGGCGCACTGGGCAGCGTGTTGGTTGCTGCGGTGTGCTCGACGGCGGGCGCCAGCAGCGCCTGCAGCGGAGCCCGGTACGCCTGCGCGAGATGTTCGCCCAGCGCCGCGACCGTCTGGTATTCGAAGAACAGGGTCTTGGGCAGTGGGCCGAGATGTTTTTCGAGCTGGGCGGTGAGGCTCATCGCCAGGATCGAATTGATGCCGTAGTTTTCCAGCGCCTCGTCGATATCGATCTGCGCAGGCGCGATCTTCAGCAGCGGCGCGAATTCCCTGCGCAGGAAATCGCGGACCTGCGAGCGCAGATCGCCGCTGCCGGCGCCGGTAACGGCGACGACGGAAGCGTCATCGACCGAACCATCGGCGTAAGGCGCATCGGCATCGCGCATCACAGGCGCAGGCAGGCGCGCGGGTGCACGGCGCGGCGCAGCGGCCGGTGCTGCATCGAACAGGCGGCGCAGCCGGCGGCCGTCGCCTTCGACCGTCAGTACCTGCGCGTGCGCGGAGGCCAGCGCCTGGCGGAACACCGCGATGCCCGACGCGCTGCGCATCGGCAGCATGCCCGTCTGCGTCTGCAGCCAGCGCACGCCGTCGGCATCCGGACGCATGCCGCCCTCGTCCCACAGCGGCCAGTCGATCGCCAGCGTCCTGCCCGAGCGCTGCCCTTGCACGACCTGCGCCTGACGGAAGCCCGCGAACGCGTCGAGGAAACCGTTGGCGGCCGCGTAATCGGCCTGGCCAACGTTGCCGAACACCGAGACGCCGGACGAGAACAGCGCGAAGAAATCGAGATCCGCATCCGCGGTGGCGTCGTCGAGATGCCAGGTGCCGCGCACCTTGGGCGCGAGCACGGCGGCCACGTCGCCGGCGTTTTTCTTCAGGATCAGATCGTCGCTGCGCGCGCCGGCGCAGTGCAGCACGCCGCGCAGCGCACCGATGTCGCCGATCGCCTGGATGACGTGTCGGCACTGCGTGGCGTCGTCCAGATCGAGCTGACGATAGTGCAGCCGATCGCCGAAGCCGTAAGTATCGAGTCGCGCGGCGATGTCGCCGTCCGGCGCCGAACGGCCGGTCAGCACGACCTGCGCGCGCTGCGTGTGGTCGAGGATGTCGCGCGCGAACAGGCCGCCGAGGCCGCCGAGTCCACCGGTGATCAGATAGACACCGTCTTCCCGGTAGGGCGAGTCAGCGAAGTCGCTCTGCGCGCCGTGCGCGTCCGCAGCCGCCTGCGGCAGCAGCGTCCAGTCGAGCGTGCGCCAGCCTTCCGCGGACGACAGCAGCGGCGAGCGCTGCGGCTGCGCGGCGGCTTCGGCCAGATCGGCAGCGAGTGCGTCCAGCGTTGTCTGTGCCGGCACGATGACGAGCTGCGCGGTGAGCGCGGGGTTCTCCAGCGCCGCCGTTCTGAGCATGCCGGTCAGGCCGGTCAGCAGCCGTCCTTCCGCGGTATCGGCGATCACGCACTGCAGCAGCGTCGTTTCGGCGCCGGTCCGCTTCAGCGCGTCCTGCAGATGTTCGAACACCTGCAGCGCGATCGCCTCATAGCGCAGCGCCGGATGCCCGTCTGCGGCTGCGGACAGCGACTCGACCGCGCTCCCCGGACGCAGCGCCGACAGCGCGACGGGATCGACGCCGGCATGGCCGCAGAGCAGCACGCGTACATGCGCGAACTCCGGCGCATCGGCAGGCAGCGCACTGCGCGGATGCGGTTCGCTCCATCGCGGCACAGCGACCAGCGTTTCGACGGCGGACGATTCGTTGGTGGCGGTGTCGAAGCGGCGCGCGCAGAACCCGCGTATCTGCACGCAGATCGTGCCGTTCGCGTCGCAGAGATCCAGATCGAGGGTGATCTGGGCCGCATCGTCCGATGCGATATCGGCGCGGCGCACGTACGCATGCAACTGCTGGGCGCAGTCGCCGAGGATGCACAGCGATTCGAGCGCGAAGGGCAGCATCGGATCGGCCGATGGCGCATCGCGCCCGCCCAGCCCGATCGCCGCCTGCAGCGCGCTGTCGATCAGCGACGGATGCAGGATGTAGGCGGCGTTGTCCTCGCTGGCGAGCGCGTCGGGCAGCGCGAGATCGGCCAGCACCTGACCGTCGCCGCTGTCCAAGGCGACGATGCCGCGGTGCGCCGGGCCGTATTCGATGCCGATCCGCGCGTACTGCCGGTACACCGCGTCGGCGTCCCAGTGTTCGCGGCGCATCGCGTCGCGCAGTGCGGCCAGATCCAGCGGCGCTGCGTCGCCTTCGAAATCGTATTCCCCGGGATCGTGGAAACGCACGCGACCGGAGGCATGGTCGGTGCGGTGCCCGGCGTCGCTTTCGCTGAACACGCTGAATTCCAGCACGTCCTCGTCCGCATCGAGTTCGATGAAAATCGCCCGCTCGGCTTCGACCGCGAACGGCGACAGCCACAGCACGTTCTCGAACGCGATCAGCGACGTGGTCGCCAGCTCCGGTACCGCATCGGCGACCGCCGCGCGGGCCATCTCCAGATAGGCGACGCCCGGCAGCACGCCGACGGCGGCGCCCGACGGCATCCTGACCCGATGATCGCGCAGGAAGAATTCGTCGCCGGTCAGCTGCGTGCGGTAACGCTGCCGGGTCAGGGTCGAGACATTGAGATGCAGCAGCGGATGCAGCCGCGCAGGCGTCGCCCGACGGCCCGAGAACTGCCGTATCAGCTCAAGCGCGTTGGCCTTGCCCAGGCGTCGGCTCTTCAGCTCGGAAACGATGTATTCGACGAAATCCACCATGCAATCCTTTCTCTAATGTCCTTGTCCGCTGCTTCATTGCAGCAACTTCAACGCCTTTACTGTCCCCGCCCCACGTCGCTTCAGGCCAATTGCTTCACCCGCGCCGTCACTTCGGCGGCGCTCATCGTGTCGTCTTCCAGTTCCGCGAAGAGCCCGGCGATGATGTCCAGGTTGTGCAGGTATCCGCCGGGCGGCGGCGCGGCGGCCGTCGCCGGAACGTGGGCGGCACGCACGCCGTCCTCCGACGGAATCCAGCAGTGCATGCGCGCGAAGGAATAGGTCGGCAGATGGATCCGCTCGGTCCGCCGCGCGTTGTCCGCATCGGCGTTCTGTGCGTGGGCCGCTTGGCGGTAGCCCTGCGCGCCCAGATCGGCGACACGTTCCTGCAGCAGCGGATGCGCATGCCGGGGTTTGTCGCCGGTGCGGCCCGACATCGGCGCAGGAACGCTGTGGCCCGGTGCGATGCTGTCACCCGACACGATCCAGTACGCGTCCTCGGCGAACGGATACGGCGGCAGCGCGACCCTCTGCGGCGTGCGCGGGCCGTGCAGCCTGCGCCAGTCCAGCGCCAGGCCCTTCACCCACAGTTCGCAGAGCTTCAGGGCGTTGCCGTCGGCGATGCACTTGTCGACGACCAGCGCCGCCATGTCGGGGTCTTCGTTGAGCAGGCGCACGCTTTCGCGTCCCTGGCGCACGTGCGCGGCGAAAACGCCGTGCGGCAGCGGCCGGTTCGACCCTGCGGCGTCGATGTAGGCGCCCAGCGTGTCGATCACGTCCTGCACGCTGCGCGCCACGAAGCCCAGGCGTTCGTCCATCGCGTCGCGATGGCACTGCAGGCTGTAGACCAGCGCGGCCGGATCGAATCCGGGATCGCCTGCAACACCGGTCTGCAGGGCGTCGCGCAGATCCCGCGCCTTCTGCAGCAACTGTTCGGGCATGCGCGCCGACAGCGGCACCACGAAGCCGGCATCGGGCGCCATCGGCGACTCGACCGCAACGGCGGACGGACGCGCGGCGGACGGCATGTGTTCGGCCAACACCAGATGCGCGTTGGTGCCGCTGAAACCGAAGCCGCTGATCGCGGCATGGCGCGCGGCGCCGTCGGGCGACGCCCAGTCGCGTGCGATGGTGTTGACGAAGAACGGGCTGGCGTCGAGATCGATGTGTTCGTTCGGCGTTTCGAAGTTGGCGCTGGGCGGCAGCGTGCGGTGCTTCAGCGCCAGCAGCAGCTTGATGAAGCCGGACACGCCGGCCGCGGTCAGGCAGTGGCCGATGTTGGTCTTCACCGAGCCGATCGCGCAGTACTGGCGGCGGTCGGTCGCCGGCAGGGTTGCCTGCGAGAACGCCGACTTCAGCCCGTCGATCTCGATCGGGTCGCCGAGCTTGGTGCCGGTGCCGTGCGCTTCGACCAGTTCGATGCGGGCGGGATCGATGCCGAAGCGGTCGTAGACGTCGCGGATCAGACGCTGCTGGGACTCCGCATTCGGCGCGGTGATGCCGTTGGTGCGGCCGTCCTGGTTCACGCCCCAGCCGCGCACGACGCCGAGGATGTTGTCGCCGTCGCGTTCGGCGTCGGCCAGGCGCTTGAGCATGACCACGCCGACGCCCTCGCCCGGCACGAAGCCGTTCGCGCGCTGGTCGAAGGTGTAGCAGCGGCCGTCGGCCGAAAGCATGCCCGCATGCGCCGTCTTCAGGAACATGTCGGCGTTGGCCATCACGTACACGCCGCCGGCGAGCGCGATGTCCGAGGCGCCGGTGATCAGGCTGTCGCAGGCCGACGCGATGGCGACCAGCGACGACGAGCACGCGGTGTCGATGGACACGCACGGCCCCTGCAGGTTCATGAAATACGACACGCGCGCCGCGAGGATCGAAGTCGCGTTGCCGGTGAAGCCGAGCGCGTTGATCTGCTGCTCGCGCGACAGCAGGTTGTAGTCGCCGTTGGCGCAGCCGACGAACACGCCGCATCGGCTGCCGGACAGCCGTTCCGCGGTATAGCCGGCGTTTTCCATGCCGTGCCAGCAGCTCTGCAGGAAGATGCGCTGCTGGGGGTCCATCGCTTCGGCTTCGACCGGCGACAGACCGAAGAACAGCGGGTCGAACCGGTCGTGCCCTTCCAGCACGCCCATCCACTTCGAATTGCTCTGGCCGAGCCCGGGCTGCCCTTCGACGTAATAGTCGCGGGTGTCCCAGCGCGACAGCGGGATTTCGCTGATGCAGTTGCGGCCGCTGACGATGTTGTCCCAGAAGCTGTCGATGTCCTTCGCCATCGGGAAGCGGCCGGCCATGCCGATGACGGCGATTTCGGTGGCGTGCATGCCGAAGGCGTTGGTCGCCTGCCGCACCGGTGCGGCCGCTGCGGCGTCGGCGTGGCCGCGCCACGAGGTGAGCACCGGCCAGTCGAACAGCGGCATGGCCGCAGTGGCGGCAGCGCTGCCGGCGACAGCATCGATGAAGGCGCGCGGCGCGACGGCGGGCGCGACGACCGATGCGGGCGCCTCCGCTTCGGCGCGCTGGACAAGCGTGTCGCGCACGAACCGGGCGAACTGCTCCACCGTCGGATGGGTGTAGACCCGGGTCGCTTCGATGGCGGTGCCGTAGCGCTGGTTGATGGCGCGGACCCAGGTGACGCCAGAAATCGAGTCGAGCCCCAGTTCGACGAAACCGCGATCGGCATCGATGCTGTCGGGTTCCTGCCGCAGTTCCTGCGCCAGCAGCTCGATCAGGCTGCGACGCACGGCGCCAAGATCGACACGGGCCTGTGCGGGCGCGGACGGTGCAGGCGCGAACGGTGCGGAGACAGGTGCTTCGCGACGCGGCGCGACGGCCTGGCTCACGATCGCGGGCGGCGGTGCCGCGGCGCGGACGGCGGCGGTGTCCGTGCGGCTCGTATCGCTGAGCTTCGCATCGATGCGCGGCAGGTCGGCGGACGGCACATCGCCGGCCGCCGCATCGCTCGACCGCTGCTCGCCGACATGCTGGGCGAGCGTGCGCAGGTTCGGGTAGCTGTAGACCTTGGTCGCTTCGATCGCAAGACCGAAATGCGTGTTGATGTTGCGGATCCAGGCGACGCTGGAAATCGAATCGAGGCCCAGATCGACGAACGGTGTGAGCGCGTCGATCTCGCTTTCGTCCACGCGCAGCTCTTCGGCCAGAAGACGGCGGATCGTCGGCAGGATGTCGCCGCCCGCGGCTGCCGTAGGCGCCGCCGCAGGGGAGCCCGTGTGTGCGCGCTGTGTCGGTGCCTGCTGCACGGGCTCATGTTGCTTGGGCGCGTGCTGCTCGACGGCATTCTGCGCCGGCGAGAAGCGCTGCTCGATGCGGCTCAGTGCATCGGCATGCCCCACCAGAGTGGTTTCGTGCATCGCGACTTCGCGCGCGAGCAGCGCCTGCCAGGCGTCGAACTGCGGCGCGATGCGCGCAGCCTTCCACGCCGCCAGATCGGTGCGCGCATGCCGGACGACGCTGCGCGCAAGCGCCAGCGCTTCGTCCAGCACGCGGTCGCGCGGAAGCACGGTCAGCAGCGGATTGCGGCGCGCCAGTTCCGCGCCGGTGATCTCGCGCCCGGTGAACAGGCTGTCGCGCGCAAGGTCGAAACCAAGCCGGGCCGGCAGGATGCCGGTGGCGCCCGCGCCGGGGGTGAACCCGAAATTCATGTACGGGCTGACGTAGCGGCTTTCTTCGCTGAACAGCACGGCGTCGCAGAACAGGCCGAGGGTCCAGCCGGCACCGATGCCGTGGCCCTGCATCGCGGCGATGACCGGCAGCGGGCAGCGCATCGGCAGCTGGAACACATCCAGATCGATGAAGCGGACCTTGCCTTCCTGGATCGATTTCAGGCCGTCGCGGGTGCCGCCGGAGGAGAAATAGGTGTCGTAGCCGGTGAGCACGACCGCCTTGTACCCCGGCGCCGCCGCGATGCGGTCGAACACTTCCTGCAGGCCGGCGATCATCGCGTCGGAGAACATGTTCCGCGCGTCGCGATCTTCGAGGCGCACCAGCACCACGCCGTCGGCATCGACGCTGGCGTGGACCACGGACGAGTTCAGGCTCAGCGCGCCCGCTTCCACCGCGATGTCGGCCGGTTGATCGGCGGTGCCGTTACCCGGGAGATCCTGCAGCGACTGCAGCAGCGCGTCGCCGGCAGCGGACGATGCGGTGGCCGCAGCGAAGCCGCTATCGAACTCTCGCGCCAGATGTTCTTTCAGCAGCCGTAGCGCGTCCGCGGATTTGTCGGACAGGTGGGCGCAGAACGCCTCCACCGCCGCCGCGACGCCTTCGCGCGGCACTACCGTCGCACCCCAGCCGGCGGTCTGCAGTTCGCGGCCGCTGATCGGGCGCTCGCGGGCCGCCAGCAGCGAGGCCAGCGGCGCGCCGAAGCGCGCGGCGAGCCAATCGAGCTGCACAGGCTGGACGAGGGCTGGGCCGTCTTCCGGTGTTGCGAAGCCGTAGTCCTGGTCTTCGACCGCGATGACCGCATCGCAGGCGCAGGCGAGCCGGAAACCGGCGCCCAGCGCCTGCCCCGTCAGCACCGCCAGGGTCGGCGCGGGAAACGCTGCCAGCGTCTGCAGCAGCGAGCGCGTGCTATCAGCGTCGAGCGCCGCGTGTCCGCCCTGCAGGAAGACGCGTTCGTCGCTTTCGATCAGCAGCGCCTTGAGCGACGACAGTCCGCGCGCATGCGCCAGTGCACGACCCAGCGCATCGACGAGTCCGGCCTCCAGCGTGCCCGCAGGGGCCTGCAGGCGCAGCGCAAAAATACCGTCGCCGCGATCGCGCAGCACGACCGATGCGCGGGCGTGATACCCGCCATCGGCAGAACCGCTGTCCGCATCGGCGCCCGCGGTCAGCGACAGCACAGGCTTGTCCAGCGCGGCCGCCGGTGCAGCTGTCGTCGCTTCGGATGCCGCGATCTGTTCGGGTAACGCCAGCGCGATCGCGCTCGGCTTGGGAAGGAATGCTGCGGCCGCCACCGGACCGACACCCGCAGGCGATGCTGCGGCTGTGTCGGATGCGGCGGTTTCAAACAGGCGATCGGGCATGCGCAGGACCGGGGCGGCCTGATGCGCGGCTTCGGCCGTGTTCTGCGGCGTGTTCTGCACTGCCGGTGGAGCGGCGACGACGATGGCGGGCATCGACGTCAGCGCAGTCAAGGCGATGCACACGGCGCCATCGTCGGCGCACAGCGCGATATCGACGCACAGCGCGTCTTCGCGACGCGTCGCGGCGTTCGCGCCGATCCACGCGTATCGCGGCCGGGCGGCCACGGGATACACGCGCATGTCCGCGAATCCCGCAGGCAAGTGCAGTGCGTCCTGCGCCGGACGCAGCCACTGCGCGGCGAGCATCGCCGCTTCGAGGATGGCCGGATCGATCGCGCAATCCGCGAACGCGGCGTGCGACGGATCGGACAGCGCGTCGGATGACGCGAACGTCAGCCACAGTCCGTCCGCGGTGCGATGGATCGCAGCGACGGCCTGATACAGCGCATCCGCGTCGAGACCGATGGCACGGCCGGCTTCGAGCACCGCGG
Source organism: Chitinophaga pinensis (assembly GCA_943371935.1). Classification (GTDB taxonomy): domain Bacteria; phylum Pseudomonadota; class Gammaproteobacteria; order Xanthomonadales; family Xanthomonadaceae; genus Lysobacter_I. The sequence goes on from CALRWS020000001.1 coordinate 112,145, forward strand.
CCCGGTCGGCGAACAGCGGTGAGGCGCCGCGCGACAGTGCGGCGACATCGAGGGTAGGCATCGGCGCATCGGGGCAGGCTTCGACGAAGCCCTGGCAGAACACATGGCCATCGCTCACGTCGGACAGTTCGAACGCCGCCGCGTGGAGCTGCGGACGCAGGCCCTCGCCCGGCGGCAGCACCGCGATGCCGACGTCGATCACCGACGGCAGCGCGCGCGGCGCGGCGAAACGCACCTCGCGGAATGCCCATGCGCCGCCCTGCGGCAGCATGCCCAGCCCGTCCGCCAGCGCGGCCCGCGCGGCTTCCAGTTGCACGCCCTGCGGCAGACCCGCATGGCCGTGGATCCTGAGTCCGCCGATGCGCGGATCGTCGGCGCGGAAGCTGCTGAGATACTGCTGCTGCCCGGGTTTCGATGCGTTGCGATGGACCAACGAATGGACCGCATGCGAATGGAGCGCCTGCGCCGTCGTCGCGACGGAAGTGACCACTGGCTCTTCGCGCCAGTAGCGCTCCCGGGCGAACGGATAGACCGGCAGATGCATGCGTCCAGGCAGGGGCGCGCTGTGCAACTTCAGCCAGTCCAGGTCGAGACCCTTTGTCCAGACATCCAGCAAGCGCGACACCTTGCCGGAGACGAACCAGCCGTCGACGCTGGCCTGCAGGTCTTTGTCGACGGTGAACAGCGCGATGGTTTCGCGGTGGCGGCGGGACTGCGCGTAGTACAGATCGTCGGCGAGCGCGCCGTCTTCAAGGCTGTCGTCGGCGAGGAATACCGCGAGTTTTTCGAGCAGATCCGCGCGGGAGTCCACGCGCATGGCGAGGCGTTCTTCCATCGCTTCGCGGCCGATCTGCAGCGTGTAGCACAGGCCGGGCAGATCGATGGCGGCATCGCGTTCGACGAAGGCCTTGATATCGAGTGCTTTCTGCCGCAGCTGCGGCAGCGTGCGCGCCGACAGCAGCACGACGCCGGGTGTGGCTTCGTGGTGGGACGCGCGGGCGGGCGCGCCGGCATGGGCTTCAACGACCAGATGCGCGTTGCCGCCGCCCGCACCGAACGAGGAGATGCCCGCGATCAACGGCAGTGTTTCGCCGTCGATCACCGGGGCATTCCACGGACGCAGGCGCTGGTTGACCTCGAACGGCGTGACCTCGAAATCGATGTTCGGATTCAGCCGCTCGGAATGCAGCGACGGCACGATCTGCCGGTGGCGCATCTGCAGGATGACCTTGGTCAACCCGGAGATGCCCGCTGCGGATTCGCAATGACCGATGTTCGACTTCGCCGAACCGATCAGACAGAAGCCGGTGTCCGTCGTGTATTCGCGGAAGGCCTTGGTGATCGCCGCGATTTCGATGGGGTCGCCGAGCTTGGTGCCGGTACCGTGCGCTTCGATGTAGCTGATGTGGCGGGCATCGACGCCCGCATCCTTCAGCGCATCGGAAATCACCGCGGCCTGTGCCTGCGGATTCGGCACCGTGTAGCCGTTGGTCTTGCCGCCGTGGTTCAGCGCACTGCTGCGGATGACCGCATGGATCGCATCGCCGTCGCGCTCGGCGTCGGACAGACGCTTCAGCACCACCACACCCACGCCTTCGCCCGGAATATAGCCGTCGCCGCCTTCTCCGAAGCTCTGGCAATGGCCGTCGCTGGAAATGAACTGGCCGGCGCTGAGCATGGCGTACTTGCCGGGATGCAGACTGAGGTTGACGCCGCCGGCCAAGGCCATGTCGGTACGGCCCAGCTTCAGGTCCTGGCAGGCGAGATGGATCGCGGTCAGCGACGACGAGCACATGGTGTCGAGCGTCATGCTCGGCCCGTGCAGGTTGAGCGCGTACGACACCCGGTTGGCGATGCTGGCCAGACTGCCCGAGCGGTTGTATTCGCCGTACATCACGCCCGCATACACGCCCACCTGCCCGCCGCGGCAGGCCTGCAGCGCGGCGCGGGTATAGCCCGCGTCCTCGATCGCCATCCACGCGTACTGCAGGAACAACCGCTCCTGCGGATCGATCTGTTCGGCGTCGCGCGGCGTGATGCTGAAGAAACGGGGATCGAATTCGTCGGCGCCCTGGATGAAGCCGCCCCAGCGGCTGCTGTGCTGTCCGGCGGCCAGCGCTTCGCCGCCGACGGGGTCGGCGCCGTTCGGAGCACGATAGTAGTCCTGCCAGCGCCAGCGGTCGGCGGGAATTTCACGGATGCAGTCCACGCCCTGCGACAGGTTGCGCCAGTATTCGTTCAGATCCCAGGCGTCCGGATAGCGGCCGCTGATGCCGACGATGGCGATGCTTTCGCTGTGGGCGGATGGGCTGAGGATGGGTTCGTTGTCGATGCCTGGCTTGTCGATACCAGGCTTGCCGATGCGTGTCATCGCGACAGCTGCGTCCGCGCCGCGCGTGTCGGCATCGCTTCGCGGCGGAAGCCCGATGGGCTTCGCCTCGGCGTGCGGCTGCGACTGGATGGCGTCGGGCGTTCGACGCGCCGTCACGATGCGCTTGCCGGGTACCTGCGATCTCGCGGCCGTTGTCGCTGCGGCCGTCGTCGCCATTGCCGTCGCGGATGGACCGGCCGCGGGACTCGCGGGCACGACGCTCGGCGACAACAGCGAAATCAGGCGATCCGCGTGCGCGGTGCAGAAGTACTCGTTGAGCTGCGCGATGGTCTGGTATTCGAACGTCAGCGTCTTCGGCAGCCTGCCGAAGATCGTTTCGAGGTGCGTCACCAGCTTCATCGCCAGGATCGAATCGATTCCGTACTGCTCCAGCGGCGCCTGCGGCCGCAGCCGCGCGGCAGGAATCTTCAGCAGCTGCGAGAACTGCCGGCAGAGGTACTCCAGCGCTTTCTCGCGCAGGGCGTCGTCCATGCCGACCGGCCTTGCGTCGACATGGGCTGCGTCGACATGCGTTGCATCGATATGGGTTGCGTCGACGACATGGGTGGTCGCACTGTCGCGGGCGGTCGCGCGCGGAGTCACGGTCGCGGAACCGGTTGCGGAATCCGTCGCTTCGAGCAGCGCCCGCATCGCCGGCAGTTCGCCTTCCATCACCAGCAGACGCTCGCAGGGAAGCGCGAGGCCGCGATACATCGCGCGCATCGCGGCGACGGTGGACAGCGGACGCATGCCGGTGTGGTCGTGCAGCCGCTCGTGGGTCGCAGCGTCCATGCTCATGCCGCCGTCCTGCCACAGCGGCCAGTTCACCGACAGCGTGCGGCCATGGCGTTCGCCCCGCGCCGCCAGACGGTTGCGCTGCGCGGCGAACGCGTCCATGAACGCATTCGCCGCGGCGTAGTCGACCTGGCCGACGATGCCCCAGCAGGCCGCGAAGGACGAGCACAGCAGGATGAAATCCAGCGGCAGGTCGCGCGTCGCACGATCGAGATTCGCCAACCCGGCGACCTTCGGCGCCAGCACCGAGGCGAACGTCGACGCCGATTTGCGCAGGATGAAGCCGTCGCGGAGGATGCCCGCGCAGTGCAGGATCCCGCGCAGCGGCTGGTCCTGCTCCCGCAGCTGGGCCACGAGGGCGTCGACGGCGCCGCGATCCGCCACGTCGAGCACGACGTAATCGATCCGGTGCAGCGGCGTCGCCAGCGCATCCAGCGTGCGGCGCGCCTCGGGCGCGAGCGTCGAGCGCCCGGCCAGCACGATGCGCGCGGAGCGGCACTGCGCGACGATCTCGCGCGCGAACTGCAGACCGATGCCGCCGGCGCCGCCGGTGATCAGATAGCAGCCGCCTTCCTTGAACGCGACCGGCGCTGCGGATTTCACTTGGCCTTCGGGATGCTGTCCCAGCACGCGCCATCGCAGGACTTCGCGGCGCAGGCCGCTGGCGTCGCGCACATGGCGGACGGCCGCGCCGCGCGGCGTATCGGTGCAGGACTCGTCGTGCATGAGCTGCCGCAGTTCGGCATCGCCGATATCGGCCGGCACCCTGATCACGCGCGCAACGAGGGCCGGCGTTTCTTCCATCGCCGTCCTGAACATGGCGTCGAAACCGGAAGCGACCGCCTCATCGGCAGCTTCTTCATCCACAGCAGTCTTACCGCCGACGAGCACCAGTGCGCGAACGCCCTGGGTCCCCGCCAGCATCGACTGGATCGCCGCGAGCGCCTGCAGCGCCGCATCGGTGAAGATCCCATCCGCGGTGACATCCGCGGGCGGCGCAAACGCCTGGACCCGCGCGTCCCCATGCGCCGCTTTCAGCGACGCGACCATCGCCGGATCGAGGCCCCAGACGAAGATCCGGTCAACACGCTGCGCCGGGACCGGGGTCGGCGATGCGGCGACCCATTCGGGCGTGGCGAGCAGCACGCCCTGTGCAGCCTCGGACAGCTGTCGTTTCAGAGCCTTGATCCGCACCAGCGCTTCGGCCTGCGCGAGCCGGCCTTCGGCGACCGCGCGATAGATGGACAGCAGCGAATCCTTCATGACGACAGCCCGAGTTCGACGGCATCTTCGGCAGACACATCCTTTCTGGAGATGCTCTCCAGCAGCTCCCGATAGAAGGTTTCGTCGAACATCTCCGTTTCATCCGAAGCTTCGTGCATCGATGCTTCGTCGTACATCAGGGTCGCGTCAGCCATCCGTGCCTCATTCAACATGCGTGCGTCATCCGGAAATCCCGTTGCATCCTGCATCCCTCCTCCGTCGAAGCCCCGTGCGCCGTCCACCGCACGCCAGCCGAAGCCGCGGATGTCGACGCAAAGCGCGCCGTCCGTGTCGAAGATCGAGACATCGCAGCTCTCCACGGCCGCATCTCCGCCGCTGCCGTCGATAGTGCCGGCCGCAGGTGTCAGCACGACGACGACTTCCGACGGGCACGGTGCGTGCAACGTCAGCGAGCGCAGCGCGAACGGCACCGACGGCGCTTGCGGCAGCGCCTGCAGCGACGGCAGGAAGCCGACGCAGGCCTGCAGCGCGGAGTCCATGATCCCCGGAGGCATGCGATAGGCGTCGCCGACGATGGTCGGCAGCGCGACGTCCGCGACCAGCTTCCCGCCCACCCGCGAAATCGCGCGGATGCCGCGATGCGCGGGGCCGTAATGCAGACCCATTTGGGCGAAGGCGGCGTAGATCTCGTCGCCACTCCATCGCTCGCCGCGCTGTGCCGACGCCAGCAATCCGGCGTCCGCCATGCGCTCGCCGGCCGCATCGACGAAACGCGCTTCGCCCTGGCAGTGCAGGACACGACTATCGCCCGAACCGCTGGCGATCTCGAACGCGATCACGCCGTCGTCCTCGACGCCGAGTTCGATCTCGACGGCCATCGGCCCGTCGACCACGATCGGGCGCCACCAGACCACATCGCGAAGCGTCAATCGTCCGTGCGGCCCCGATGCATGCGATCCCGCATCCGCAAACGCATCCGGCAGCGCATCGGCGATCGCCGCCGCGGCCATTTCCAGATACGCGACGCCGGGAAGCACATGCTCGACCCGGCCCTCGCGGAAACGCACGCGGTGGTCGCGCAGGAAACTCTCGCTGCCGTCGAACGTGGACCGATAGCGCTGCTGGCGCAGGGTCGACGCGTTGACGTGCAGCAGTGGATGGATCGCCGCCGCCACGCCTTCGGCGCGCTGCGCCACCGCCGCGTTGTCGTCTTCCAGCCAGTAGCGCTCGCGCGCGAACGGATACAGCGGCAGTTCGACGCGTCGCGGACCACGACCGGCTTCGGCCGGATAGAGTTTCGCCCACGGAAGGTCGACACCGTCGACCCACAGCTCCGCGAGCTTGTCGAGTTTCCCGTCGCGCAGGCAGGTATCGATCAGCACCGCCTTCAGCTCGGCGTCCTGGCCGATGAAGGCCAGTTTGCCGGCACGCGCCAGGCTGCTGCCGACGTGCATGCCCGCGGGCAGCCGTTCAGTGGGGAGCAGCTCCGCGGCGAACGCACGCAGCCGCGCTTCGAGTTCGACCAGCGAATGCGCGACCAGCGCGCAGCGTTCCTCCATCGCTTCCCTGCCCACCTGCAGCGTGTAGGCGATGTCGTGCAGCGAAGGTGTGGTCTGCGTATCGCTGTCGGCGATGCGCGCCGCGAGTTCGTCCGCCAGCAAGTGCGCGCGCTGCCGCAGCTGCTCGGTGGTTTTGGCCGACAGCGGAATCAGCGCCGGACGCGCAGGGGCCGCGTCGTGGCGGGCGGCGGTGCGCATGTCGCGCGTCGGCGCCGCTTCCAGCACCAGGTGCGCATTGGTGCCGCTGAAGCCGAAGGCGCTGACCACGCCCGAACGTCCGCCCTTCGCGTTCTCGGGCCACGGCTTCAGTGCGGTGTTGACCACGAACGGGCTGTCGGACAGATCGATGTGCGGATTCAGGCGTTCGAAGCTCGCCGCTGGCGGAAGTTGGCGATGCTTCAGCGCCAGCACCAGCTTGAGCGCGCCGGCGACGCCGGCCGCGTAGAGGGTGTGGCCGATGTTGCCCTTCACCGAGCCCAACGCGCAGTAGCCGGTCTTTCCGGTGTAGTGGCGGAAGGCCTCGGTGAGGCCTTCCACTTCGATCGGATCGCCCAGCTTCGTGCCCGTGCCGTGCGCTTCGATCAGCTGGATGTCTTCCGGATCGATCCCGAAGCGATCGTAGACGGCGCGCATCAGGCGCGTCTGCGACACCGGGTTCGGCGCGGTGATGCCGTTGGTCTTGCCGTCCTGGTTGACGCCCCAGCCGCTGATCACCGCGTGGACGATGTCGCCGTCGCGCTCGGCGTCGGCGAGTCGCTTGAGCATCAGCGCGCCCACGCCTTCGCCGGGCACGAAGCCGTTCGCGCGATGATCGAAGGCGAAGCAGCGGCCATCGACCGACAGCATCGCGGACTGACCGGTCTTGACGTGCATCATCGGGCCCGCCATCACCGCCACGCCACCGGCGAGCGCGAGGTCGCAGTTGTCCGCGACCAGACTGTCGCAGGCGTTCGCGATCGCGACCAGCGAGGAGGAGCACGCGGTGTCGATCGACAGGCACGGCCCCTGCAGGTTGAGGAAGTAGGCGATGCGCGCGGCGAGGATCGACATGGCCGCGCCGGTGAAGCCCTGGGTGCTGTACTGGTGTTCGCGCGAACGCTGGTGGTAGTCGGTCGAGCCGCAGCCGACGAACACGCCGCAGCGGCTGCCCGACAGGCTGCGCGGGTCGATCGCGGCGTTCTCGATCGCATGCCAGCAGTTCTGCAGCATCAGCCGCTGCTGCGGGTCCATGACCTCGGCTTCGGTCGGCGAAATGTTGAAGAACAGCGGATCGAATGCGTCGCAGTCGTCCAGCACGCCCATCCAGCGGCTGTTGGTGGTGCCGGGGATCGAGATGTCCTCGCTGAAATAGCGTTCGATGTCCCAGCGCTGCGGCGGCACGGTATCGATGCAGTCCTTGCCGCCTGCGATGTTGCGCCAGAACGCGTCGAGGTCGCCGGCGCGCGGGAACTGGCCGGCCATGCCGATGATGGCGATGGCGTCGGCACTCGCGCTCCGGCGCGCGGGCTTGCCGCGCCACGAGGCCAGGGTGCGGACCGACCGTGCGGCCGGGCGCACGCGCTCGGCGAGCGGCCTGGCATCAGCCAGCCTGGCGTCAACCAGCTTGGCATCAAGCTGTACTGCCGGCGCGGAGGACGGCTGCGGCTGGAGCGGACTCGGCTGGACCGGGCGCGCCGGCAGCAGGCCGGCGAGAAAACGCGCGAACTCGGCCAGGGTCGGGTGGCTGTAAACCTTGGTCGCTTCGATGCGGGTGCCGTAGGCGGTGTTGATCCTGCGGACCCAGGTCACGCCGGTGATCGAATCCAGGCCGAGGTCGACGAACTGCCGATGCGCGTCGATCTCTTCCTCCGGCATGTGCAGTTCCTGCGCGAGCAGGTGCCGGAGGGCAACGGAGAGCTCCGCCTCGGTGGCGGCATTCGTCGCCACAGGCATGGTCGCGACGGGCCCGGTCGGCACGGACGTCGTCGGCGTCGCTACTGCAGCCGGCGGTGACGCGGGTCCCGCGGCCGGGGCTTCCGCGGCGTGAAGCGCCGGCTTGGCGACACTGGCGACGGACTTCGTCGCCACGCCGTCCGGCAGCATGGCGCCCAGCAGCGCGACGCGCTCGACGACGAAATTGCAGAACTGGCGCAGCGTCGGATGGCTGTAGACCTTGGTCGCCTCGATCCGGGTGCCGTAAGTGGCGTTGATTCTGCGAAGCCAGGTGACCCCGGTGATCGAATCCAGACCGAGGTCGACGAACTGGGTGTCCTCGTCGACATCGTCGACGCCCATCTGCAGTTCCGCCGCGAGCAGCGTTTTCAGGAAATCGGCGATGTCCTGTGGCGCAGCCTGCGAAGCGGCGGGCACGGCGAGCACGGCTGGCGCGGCGGTTTCCGCCGGCGGCTCGGCCTGCGAAGCGGCGGGCGCGTCGTGCGCGGCGGCCTGCGCCGCAGGTGCAGGCCCGGCATCGGACAGGAAATGCTGCATCACGCCCTGCAGCGCGTGACCCTGGCCGACGAAGCTCCTGTCGTGCATCGCCAGTTCGCGCGCATAGGTCGCTTCGACCGTATCGAGCAGCGAAGCGCTGAAATACCGCTTGAGTGCGCGCACGTCGCCGGCATCGCGTGAAGCGATCGTATCGGCCAACGCCAGCGCGCGCGGAAGGATGTCGCCGCGCGGGCAGCAACCGTGCGGCAGGCCTTTGGCGCGCAGTTCGCTGCCGGTGTATTCGGCGGCGGTGAACAAGGTTTCCTTGGCCAGATCCAGGCCCAGCCGCGCCGGGAAAATCAGCGTGGAACCGGCGCCCGGCGTGAAGCCGTACTGCATGTACGGGCTGATGTAGCGGCTTTCGGCGCTGAACAGACAGAGGTCAGCGAACATGCCCAGCGTCCAGCCGCCGCCGATGGCATGCCCCTGCATCGCGGCGATGACCGGCAGCTTGCAGCTCATCGGCAGCTGGTAGACCTTCGCATCGGTGAATTTGGCGGTGCCCTGCTGGATCGCCAGCAGACTCTCGCGGGTGCCGCCGCAGGCGAAGTACGTGTCGTAGCCGGTGAGCACCACGGCGCGGTAGGCGTCGGAGGCTTCGATATGCGCGAACACCGCTTCCAGCCCATGGATCAATTCGGGCGAGTACATGTTCTTCGCATCGCGATCGACCATGCGCACCACGATCACGCCGTTGCCCCGCACCTCGATGTCGATGGCGGAGGACTGCGGCGGAGGCGATGCGGCGCTGGACGCTGCCGGCGCCTGGCTGTCGGCATCCGCAGCGCTGTCGCCTTCGGCGGAAGCCGGCGTCTGGCCGAGACTGCGCCACTGGCGCAACAGCGCGGGCGAACGCAGCGGCGAGGTGTCTTCGACAAGCGCCAGCGCGGTCGACAGCACGTCGGCGGCAGTGCCGCGCGCGATGAGGCCCGCGGAGGATTCAATCGCATCGCTGTCGACGGCGGCGGCGCCGAACAGGCACTGCCTGGCCAGATTGTCGCCCAGACGCCGCGCGAACCGCGGCATCGCCTGCCGCAGCAGTGCGGGATGCTGCCAGAGCGCAGCAGCCGAGCACTGGCCGCGGTCGCTGTGGACGCAGGCGTCGGCGCTCAGGCCGAGCAGCCAGCCGATGCCGTCGGCATCGTGTTCGAAAGCGACGATGACCGGTGCCGGGAACGCCGACAGGGTCGCCTGCAACGCCACCAGTGCGGCCACCGACTGTGCAGTGTCAGCCTCGTCGGAATCCAGCGGCAGCCCCGGCAGAAAGCCGGCGATATCGCTGCGCAGCACCACCGCGGCATGGCCGCGGGTCGCCAGTGCGTCCAGGGTCTCTCGCAGACCACCGAGCAGCACCGCCTGCGTCGCGTCGCCTGCGCAGAGGCGGACCGAAGCGACGCTGTCGGACAGCATCTCGACCGCGATGCCCGGAAGCGCTGCGTGCGGTTCGCCCGCGGACTTCGGTTCCTGCTTCACCGTCGACTGCGGATCCTTCTGCGGACGCGGCTCGCTGCCGAGACGCTCGACCAGCGGCGCGAGCGCCTGCGCCATGTGCTGTTTCAGCAGGCTCAGCGATTCGCGCGGCTTGGCGGCCATGTCAGCGGCCAGCGCCAGCGCGACCGGCATGGCTTCCTCACGCTCCGCGACCGGGAAGGTCCAGCCCTTGTCCCACAGCGCGCGTCCGTGCTGACCGCCGCTGATATACAGCAGATCGTTCGCGCGGGCGCGACCGAAGCGCGCCGCCAGCAGTCCGGCTTCGGCCAGCGTCGGATGGAGGCCGTGCACGGCTTCGGAGAACGCATAGCGCGACTCGCGCGCGCAGACCATGAAGTCGCAGAGCGCACCGAGCAGGAAGCCGGCAGCGCCCGCATCGCCCTGCATCACCGCGATGGTCGGCAGCGGGAACCCGGTCAGCGCGCGATACAGCCCGGCGTCGATGGCCGCGTCCAGCGACGCGACATCGCCCGGCAGGAAGCCGGTCCCGCCATCGGCGACCAGCAGCACCCTGGCGTCCGCGCGATCCTGCACGTCCTCCAGTGCCTGAAGCAGCTGGTCGACCACAACGGCCGTCGGCGCGTGCTGCGCGACGGTCAATGCGTAGACGCCGTCGCCGAGCGCGTGCAGATCGACGCAGACCTGCGCCGGTCCCGCAGCGCCGTCGTGTTCGGGACGATGCAGGGTAATCGTGGGTCTGGCCGGAACGGTAACGGCGGGCGCAGTGCCGCGCGCGACGATGGCGCTCAGCGACACCATCGGTTTTTCGATCACGGCGGGTGCGCGCACGACCGAAGCCGTCGCACGCAGGAATGCGATCTTGCGGCCGGCTTCCGGCGACACCGGTGCCGGCGCGCGCGCTTCGGCGGCGGGCGCTTCCGGGGCTGGCGTTTCCGCGGCGTGCGGTGTGGACATCGTCGGCACAGACGGCAGCACCGGCGCAGAGGCCACCGCTGCAGGCGCGCTGGCAGCGGCGGCAATGGAATTCGTGCCTTGCGAAAGGGTGCCCTGCGCATCCGAGACGCACGCCAGGCTCAGGCCGCGCATCTCCAGCACCGGAGCGCCGAGCGCATCGAAGCAGACCACGTCCCAGCGCGACGCATCGGCGTCTGCGTTCATGCTGTCTTCGCAGCGCAGGACGAGATAGCCCTGCGTGCCGCAAGGGCCGAACCACCGCACCGCATCGATGCCGTGGATCTGCCAGTCCAACGGCGCCGACGGCAGCGGGGCCAGTTCGCCCCGCAGCCAGGCCGCACCCTGCATCACGGCGGCCAGCAGCTCGGGCGGCAGCCCCCACGTTCCAGGCGTCGATGGCGTAGCGGCGTATTCAAGCACCAGCTCGCGCGCGGTGTGCGCGATGCGCTGGACGACGCGGTGGTCGGCGCTGTCCGTCAGACCCAGTGCCGCGAAACGGGCATGGAAGGCATCGGCGGCGATGCCGCGTGACAGGCGCGCGCCGAGCGCGGCGACGTCCGCCGCCGCCATGTCGGCAACTGCAATGTCCACACCCGCAGCGGCGGCGGCGAAACGCGCGCGGCCCTGCGCATGCACCCGTTCGACACCGTCGCGCGCGCTGAAAATCTCGAAGCGCAGCGCGTCGTCGGTCTCGAGCAGCAGGGCGACATGAAGTTCGCAGGCGGCGTCGATGCGCAGCGTGTCGTCCAGCGCGATGTCTTCGAAGCGAAGACCGCGCGCGGCGACATCGTCGGGACAGGTTTCGGCGATGGCCGCGCGGGCCATTTCGATGCACAGCAGCGCCGGCACGCGGCGGTGCCCGGCGCTGTCGACGTCGAGGAAACGCTCGTCGCCTGTCAACGCGACGCTGAAGCCGGGGCTGCGCAGGGTCGACGTATTCCGCTGCAGCAGCGGATGCCTCGCCGCCGCGACCTGACCCTGTCCGGGCGTGCGCTGCGGCGCAAGCCAGTGGCGTTCGCGCGCGAAGGGATACCCCGGCAGCGGGATACGTCCCGGCTGCGCGCCGGCATACAGTCCGGCCCACGCGATGTCGACGCCCCTGACCCAATGCTCGGCGATCCGCGCGTCGTCGCGCTGCGCGATCCAAGCCTCGCAGCGCTGCGCAAAATCGGGGTCCGCCCGGCAGGCGGCGAGAAATTCCCTGCTTTTTCTAACACTGCCACGATAGAGCTGCGGAGCCGTGTGGGCTTCATGGGTGCGTGCTTCCGGGCTGCGCGCTCCGTCGGTGCTGCCTTCGTCCGACAGCGCCTGCAGCTGGCGACGCAGATCGTCCAGCGATGCGGCGATCAGCACGATGCGCTCGTCCATCGCCTCGCGCCCGACCTGCAGCGTGTAAGCCAGCGACGGCAGATCGACGCCCGCGCCGCTGCGCTGCACGAAGGCGAGCAACTGGCGGATTTTCTGCTGCAGCTGATCCGGCGTGCGCGCCGAAAGCGGCAGCAGACAGGCGCGACCGTCCCACGCGTGCATGCGCGCCGGGGCCGGCGCTTCCTGCACGACCAGATGGGCATTGGCACCACCCGCGCCAAAAGACGAAATGCCGGCGATGCGCGGAATCTCGCGGGCAGCGGCGCCTTCGCCCACGATCTGCCGGCGCCATGCGGCGGATTCGCGCTGCAGCCGGAACGGCGTGGCCGAGAAATCGATCTCGTCGTTGACCTCGTCCGCGTGCAGGGTCGGCACCAGCTGGCGATGCCTCAGCTGCAGCAGGACCTTGGTCAGTGCAGCGATGCCGGCTGCCGATTCGCAGTGGCCGATGTTGGATTTCAACGAGCCGATGGCGCAGTGCTGCCCGGGCGCGCGGTCGGCGGCGCGGCGGCTGGACCGGAACGCGCGGGTCAGGCCCGCGACTTCGATCGGGTCGCCCAGCGCGGTTCCGGTGCCGTGCGCTTCGATGTAGCTCACGTCCGCGGAATCGATATCTGCGCGCGCAAGCGCCGCGGACACCACTTCAGCCTGGGCGACGGGATTGGGCACCGTGTAACCGTGCGTGCGGCCACCGGTGTTCAGGGCGCTGCCCTTGATCACGGCATGGATGGTGTCGCCGTCGCGCAGCGCCTGCGCCAGCGGCTTGAGCACCACCGCACCGACGCCTTCGGCATCGACGAAGCCGTCGGCGTTGCGGCCGAAGGAGCGGCACTGCGCCCCTTCCGACAGCATCCCCAGCGCGGTGAGTTCCACCATGTGCTGCGGATCGATGATCAAACTGACAGCACCGGCGATCGCGGCCTCGCACATGCCGCTGTACAGGCTGTCCAACGCGACATGGATCGCGGTGAGCGACGAAGAGCAGGCGCTGTCCACCGCGAACGAAGGACCGGAGAAATCGAACAGGAACGAGATCCGGTTGGCCATCGAATAGAACAGCGGCTGCACGGTGTAGCGCGAATTCATCACCCCGACGAACACGCCGACCTTGCCGCCCGGAGCGAGCGTCGCGGGCGTATAGCCGCTGTCCTCGATCGCGTGATAGCTGGTTTCCAGGAACAGGCGTTCCTGCGGGTCGATCTTCTTCGCTTCCTTCGGCGCGATCCGGAAGAACAGCGGATCGAACTTGTCGATGTCGTCGAGGAAACCGCCCCAGCGGGTGTAGCTTTTGCCGGCCTTGCCCTTCTCGGCATCGTGATAGTCCTGCCAGCGCCAACGGTCGGCGGGGACTTCGCTCGCGCAGCTGCGCCCGGAGGTCAGGTTGTCCCAGAACGATTCGAGATCGGGCGCCTGCGGATAGCGGCCGCTGACGCCGATGATGGCGACATCGAAGCGCACAGCGCCGTCCGCAGGTGCGTCGACCGAAGGCGTTGCGTCCGCTGCGGGCCGCATAGGCAGCGCGGGCGGTGCGTCGCTGCGCGGCGCCAGCCGGCGGCGGCCGGAGCGGTCCAGCGCCTTGCCCGGCACGCGCGCGGCGAGCGTCGACACGGCCGGCGCGTACCTCAATGGAAGCGTAGCCGCAGCGGAGGCCGGCACCGTAGCCGCATGCACGGTCGCCGCGTGCACGGAAGCCGCATGCGCGACGGTTTCCCGATCGTGTTGCAGGAAATGCGCGACCAGGCCGTCGATGCTCTGCACTTCGAAAAACAGCGTGCTGCGCGTGCCCGGAAAAAGCTTGCGGAAATGCGTGGTCAGCTGCACGACCAGAATGCTGTCCAGTCCGTACTGTTCCAGCGGCTTGTGGGTTTCGATCTCGGCCACATCCATCCGCAGCGCGCCCGCGATCATCTCCCGGAACAGCAGCGCGCAGCCCGCGCGCAGTGCGGCATCGTCGGTCGCAACCAGCGCGGAGGTATTGGCCGACAGGGATGTCGTCGCGGGCACCCTGGTCGTTGCGGGTGCCCTGGTCGTCGCGCGCACCCGGGGCGTCGCAGCCACGGACGTCGTCGTCGCGGAGGCCATCTCGACGGTCGCCGCGTGCACGGAAGCCGCGTGCGCGACCGTTGCCCGATCGTGTTCCAGGAAATAGGTGACCAGGCCGTCGATGCTCTGCACTTCGAAAAACAGCGTGCTGCGCGTGCCCGGAAAAAGCTTGCGGAAATGCGTGGTGAGCTGCACGACCAGGATGCTGTCCAGCCCGTACTGTTCCAGCGGCTTGTGGGTTTCGATCTCGGCCACGTCCATCCGCAGCGCGCCCGCGATCATCTCCCGGAACAGCAGCGCGCAGGCCGCGCGCAGTGCGGCATCGTCGGTCGCAACCAGCGCGGAGGTACTGGCCGGCAGAGATGTCGTCGCGAGCGGCGGCGGCGGCGCGGAGGCCATCTCAAGCGCTGCGGGCGAAGACAGTGCAGCGACCGGCGCCCCTCTGCGAAGCGGCGCTTTCGCGGGCGCAGCCGACGGCACCAGCCGCTGGCGAACCACGCCGTCGCTTCTCGCCGCCAGGGTCAACTGGCCCAGCCCATGATCGGCATGAGCCGGGAAGCGGATATCGAGGAAGCGTTCGGACTTCAGCAGCGATTCCCACTGCGCCGGGGACAGACACGGGCTGCCGGGCAAGCGCAGCTTCTCGTCCTCGTACAGCCACCAGCCATCAAGCAGGCCGAAGGTGAAATGCGTGTACCACGCCCATGCGCTGAGCTCGTTGACCAGCAGCACGCCACCGCGCTTCAGCAGCGCCTTGGCGTTGCGCACCGTCTCGCGCATGTCGGAAGTGGCGTGCAGCACATTGGTCGCGATCACCGCGTCGTAGCGATTGCCCTCGATCGACTGCAGCGAAAGCGGTTTTCCAACATTGAAGATCGCAGTGCGCAGCGCCGGGAACTGCGGTTGATAGACCTCTTGCGCATGCAGCAGGAAGGCCTTGGACAGGTCGGTGTAGCAATACTCTTCGACCAGATCGCCGAAACCGCGCAGCATCGGCAGCAGCCCCGCGGTGGTGCCGCCGGTACCGGCACCGATTTCGAGCAGGCGCAGGCCGCGCTCGCCGCGCGCGGCCCTGGAGGCGAATTCCGCACGCAGGCTCTCGCCAAGCATCCGATTGAAGTGATCGGCGATCAGGTTGTGCTTGTAGATGCCCTCGACCAGGCGCATCGACGAATCGGGGAACACCACGTCGGTGGCGGGCAACGCTCCCGTCAGGATTTCGGGCAGCCTGCGCAGGCAGGCTTCGATCAGGGTGAGATAGGCGCGATGGTTGACGTTCTCGCACCAGCCCGGCATCGCCGCGTCCCAACGCGGCCACAGCGCTTCGACGGTTTCGTCGATGAGAAAACGGCGATGCCCTGTTAGCGGATCGACGGCGACAAGCCGGTGCGCCTCAAGATGACGCAGGCTGGCATCCAGCCAGCGGCGGTGCGAGGGCCGCAGCATGGCGAAGCGTTCGCCCTGCGCGTATTCGCCATGCACATCGGCGAACAGCGCGCGTACCTGGGCCGCCACGATCGCGGTGGCCAGGCGCTCGGCATCGGCCGGCAGCTGGGCGGCTTCCAGGTCGGAAGCGGAGATATGCGGCGGTGCGTGACCTGCCGTTGGAGTCTTGTCCGATGCATTCATGCGCGTTACCACATCCCTGTAGAATTCATGGATCTTTCGTGGTCCGGGTCGTGCTCAATCTTTTCCGATAGCGCCAGATCGTCGAGCGCAGCATCAGACAGCACTTTCACCAGCAACAACTGGTCGGCCGGCCCGGCTTCGCTCACGATCCCCAGCGCATCGAGCGCGCTGTGCAGGATGTTCTCGTCATCGACAGGCAGACGGATACGCGCCTGCGAAGACTCCAGCGCGATGCCGAAACCCTGCACGAGACGATCAGTATTGAATTGACGAATCCAATCGAGGGGAGACGACACTTCTGAGACAAATACGCCCAATGCTTGATCCTTCAAGACTACGGCGCGGCGAAGCCGTGCACACGGCACACATTCCTCAAGCTTTTAAGGGCTCACTCCGGGGATCGGTCCAAGTCAAGGATCCCGGTATTTCACTTGCTTATTTCGCTATGCAGACTTCCCTTCCCCGCCCCATATAAACAGACTCTCCGGAATATTGTCAACGCGAGCATTTGCCGAATCAATTCCGCACGAAATCCGCTGTGCGTCGCATCCGTTTCATCGCCGGATCCATCTCATTGCATGTATGACCCGCCACCGTCGATGCCGCTTCCGCACGACGGCAGCACAACGCCCGCTGCGAGACCCGGAAGCGCTCCGGCGCAGTCGACTTTCTTGAGTCGGCTTATGAAACTCGTCCGCCGTGCAGACGCATCAACCGCGACGGGATGGCCGTCGGAGGCGCATTGTCGGCAGCGCATTCGGGCATTGTTGAGTCATGCCTGCCTGGATTCTGTCAAGGCAAGGCTCCGCCCTGTAACGTCGCATCCGGCGCGTTACGATCAGGTCCCTTCGATTCGCCCCCCCCCAAAGCATCACGCATACTTGACGGCATGTGTCGATGCAGCGTTTCACGACGCATTGCGCGATGGAACGCTTGTTGAAAATAACAAAATCGCGATTTCCGGTCAAACGATCGAACAATCCCTGCATACGTATTCATCCATGCGGATCACGTCAGCGGGGATTGAAACGCAACTCTTCACCCGATACGGCCACATCTCCATGACGCGGGCATCGAAGGCATGATCGCACCCGCATATGACAGGATCTCGCTATCGGTAAACATCGACATGCGTCCGTTGCCGGATCGGGGATGGGAACCGTTTCAAACGCACAGTGCAGCTACAGCACCACCACCATATCGATATCGACCTCGACGCTGACACTGCTGCTGAGTAGGTGGGCATTGATGATGAGGCGCCCCTGGCTCTTCACGCGCACCATTTCGCCCTCCGCGCCCGCGAACGGGCCGGCGATCACGCGTACGCGTTGCCCAGGCGTGAGTTTGCAATCCACCGCGAGCTCAGCGCCGCTGCCGACCAGGATCTTCACCGCCTGCATATCTTTTTCCGGCATCGTCGCCGGCTGACAGCCTGCGAACACAAGCCCGCACGAGCCGCGGATATAGCGGATGTTCTCGTACTGATCCGCGCGCGGCTGCACGAAGACATAGCCCGGAAACAACGGAAGTTCGACCACTCGTTTCTGATTTTTCCAGCGGCGGACAACTTTACGTTTCGGCAGATAGGCGTTGATACGCTTCTGCTGCAGACTGAGTTCGACGGTGCTTTCGTGCCGGCTCCTCGTCCGCAATACGAGCCATGGCTCGACTCCACTTTCGCTCATTCCCTGTGCTCTCCCTGGAAACCACTTGCCGCTTACCTAGCTCAACACCAGTGTCTTCTGGTGAGGTCGCTTTCGATGATCGGATCCGTGCGCTTGCCTTTCGTCGATCACGCCGCGATGACGCTGCATACCGATACTGTACTTTGCGAAAGTGACGACAACGTAACAGCGGACTTTGCCGGCCGTCAAACCGCAGCACATAAAAAAAAGTGAACCAGAGCGCAATCCGCAGACGATTGTCCGCTATGCCATGTCCGTGCCGTTTGTGCGTTCAGATTCGACTTCATTGCCGAAACTCACTTCAAATCATTGTTTTTATTGAACATATTGCAGACGTCAACGTATCGAGAATGATGCGCGCCGATGTTTCCCGCATCAGAAAAAGTCGGACTTATGTCAACGTTGTCAGAACGAATCTGCGCCGACGAACGGCGGCACATTCCGACCAACAGACACCGATACCAATGCACGACACTCTGCGAAACCGGTGTCATCGTAGGCGAGTGTCAACATCCGCGTCCTTCGCATTGATATGGAGTCGTCGATGTCGGCAGCAAAAACGGTTTTCATGTTCTCCGGGCAGGGATCGCAGCACAACCAGATGGGCAAACCGCTGTTCGATCGCGACGATGTTTTCCGCGGACACCACGCTGCGCTTGGACACTTTGGTGCAAAAGCTCAGTGGAAATCGCGTACTGGAAGCGATCCATGCCGGCAGCAAGGCCGACGCGTTCGATCGCACCCTGCTGACGCATCCGGCGATCTGCATGACCGAATATGCATTGGCGCTGCGTCTGATCGATGCCGGCATCGAACCCGACCTCACGCTCGGCGCGAGAGTAGTGTCCTGTCCCGAAGATAATCGGCATAAATAATGCTTGCATTTGCGCTATCTTTCTCCAGAGATTGCACGATGCGAAACGGACGACCCAAGCCACCTTTGGAACTCACACCATCGGAAGCTGCCCAACTGCAGTCTTTCGCGCGAAGCCGTTCGCTTCCGGCATCGCTTCATCAGCGCGCTCGGATCGTACTGGACAGTGCCGACGGGGAGACCAACTCGGCTATTGCCTCACTTTTAGGCCTCAGCAAGGCGACCGTCAGCAAGTGGAGTGCAAGTTTCCTGGAAAAGCGAAAGGGGGTCTTTGGCGATCCGAAAGAGCGGACCTTGGAAGTCCGTCTGCATCGAGCTCGACACCCGCCAGCCCACGATCCTTCTGGCGAATACGTCGATCACGAACGTCACATACACGAAGCCCTGCTCAGGTCGAGACCTACGTGAACTCCAACACCCACAGCGCATTGGGCCGCGACGCTTTGAACTGCCGATTCACCAGATCCTGCGGACACGCCTGTGCCCGATCGCTCACCGTGGTCTTCACCGCCTTGCCGCGGATCACCCCTTGAATCCCCAACGTCTTCATCAATCGTTCCACCGTACAGCGGGCAACAGCGACCTCTGACGGCGCAGCTCACGCCACAGCTTGCGAGCGACATAGACGTTGAAGTTCGCCCCCCAGGCTTGCTGGATCCGGGCACACAACACCCCGTCCCGCTGGGCCCGGGCCAGACGCTTTGCAGGATCGGCCCGCCACGCCGCATGCTGGTGGTAGGTCGACGGAGCGATCGGCAACTGCCTGCAGATCGGCTCGACTCCGTAGACGCCGCGGTGTTCATCAATGAACCGCGTCATGGCTTGAACGGGTGGCCGAGCTCCGCCTGAGCAAAATACGCGGAGGCCTTACGCAGATTCTCGTTGGCCTGCCGCAGCTCACGCACCTCGCGCTCCAGAGCCTTCATCCGCTCACGCTCATCGGTGGTCAGGCCTGCACGTTGCCCTTGATCGCGTTCAGCCTGCCTCACCCAGCCGCGCAAGGTCTCGCCGGTACGACCGATCTTCGCCGCGATCGAACCGATCGCCGCCCGCAGTGAGGGATAATCGTTCTGGTGCGTCAGCACCATCCCAATCGCCCGCTCGCGCACTTCCGGAGAATACTTCGTCTGCTTTGTCATTGCTCCATCCTCTCAAGAGCTGGAGCCTCCGGGAAAGACGGGGCGGTTCACTAGATCCGGACATCGCGATTGCGGGCAAAAACTACACTTTCCTGCATTTCGCGGCGAATTGACCGAGGCACTACGCACGCAGACGGCGATCTTCCGTCGGTGGGCTGGTGCATCCATGTCGTTCCCAAGGCTGTTTCTGGACATGAAACCTCATACTTCCTCTCGACACTCAACATCAAAAAAGACGAAAGCCCCTTTTCAAGCATGGGCTTTCGCCTTTCTAACCTAAGTGTCTATCCAGATCTCGTCTAGAACGGTTGTGCACACATAAGTGTGGATCTAAGAATGCCAGATGGCGGCCCAGCCATTTGATCTAACAAATTTTTTTCGGGCAAGAGCCTATTTTTTGATCTACTGGTTGGCAGCCACGTGTAGAGAAAGCAGCCGCGGCGGTCGCTTGTAGCGTGTTTTCTGACCACTTCCTGCCAGCCCTCCGGAACGAGCCTGGAGGAGAGGCCCTATGCTTGCAGCCCAGCAACGAACCGCCGAGGCCACCCGCACCCGCTCGCACCTTCGAGCTGATCTCCTCCCGATATCAGGCCCGAGCGGAACTGGAAATTCGGCCTCAGGTTGCGGGGTGAATCAGGCGGCGGACTCCCCGGCGGGACATTGCCGATCAACGAGTGCATGCGGAAATAATTATAGTCCACCCTCCAGTTTTCGATCTCTCGACGGGCGTCGTCGAGCGACTGACCATTTTCTCTGCGCGCATGATCGTCTCCGGAAAGATTGATCCCTTAACGGAGAAAAACGGTCATCGACACGCTGCTTTCCTTGCAGGCTACGCGCAACTCGTTGTTCTGAAAAGCATTCAGGAGAAAGGCGCGGGGAAACGTCAGGGGGCACCCCCTTCTGCCTTTGCCCGCTTTGTCTGCGCAAGCGCACCCTTTTCGGCGGGGTGATGCGTTGTCATGCCTGGTCACGCTTGTTAACATCAACTCACTGCTCTACCTGCGCCTCGCGTCTCGGTACCAGGCACGGAAGTCGATCAGGCCAGACCATGGAGCTTTTTTTCTAGGAGCAGTACTTGTCGCCGTTCGAGCAGAATTGGGAAATTCGCAACGCTGTTGTTGATGTCATGCGCCAAGGCGGATACTGGGATCGCATCATGGGCGCAGGCTCGGATCTGGATCGCGTCAAGCTGTTCCTGCAGCGCATGGAACAACGGGTCCATGCGGAACGTCTGCCGAAGCAGCATCCGACGTTCCTGCCTCTTTTCCCCGGTCTCGACAATCGTCCCATCCGCGAAGCGGGCGACGACCCGGTTGCGGCTTATCTGAAGGCGGCCACGCCAACGATTCGCGGAGCCGCGCTCAGGCTTCGAGATCGGACGCTGTCGTTTTCAGGCGGCGTCGTCACCAGTGGAAACTGGAAGATTTACCCGCTTTGGTACATGGGGATCAGCCTGCCCTTCATGACCATGCACTGCCCGGGCCTCAAGGCCGTGGTCGCCAATCTGCCCCGCTCCGGCATGCTGCATCCCTTTTCCGAGGCGTTGCTGTCCTGGCAGGCACCGCATACCCATCTGGCGGCGCATTGCAGCGTCGATTCGCTGCGCCTGCGTTACAGCGTCGGCATCATCATCGACAGTGATTGCGCATTGCGCGTGGCCGATGTGCGGCGTCAATGGCAGGTTGGCGAATCGATCATCTTCGAGGACTGCTTCGAGCACGAAGCCTGGAACGGCGATGCCGACCGGCTCGTGTTCATCGTCGACACCTGGCACCCGGATCTCACCCCGATCGAATGCGAGGCGTTGCAGGCCGGTCTGCGCAAGCGTGAAGTGCGCGAAATCCTCTACGAGTTCCGCATGAGCGAGCCCATGCGCGGGTTCCTGCGCCAACGCTTCATCGAGGAAGATACTGCCCCGCTGATCACCAGGTTCTGGGACACGAAAGCGACCATCGAGCCGCCACAGGTCTCGCACTGGGGAAGCTGGGATACCGTGCCCGTGTTCAACAAGGACCCGGCTCGCGTCACGACCTCCTAACATCGCCTGTCGCGGTCGCTGCCATCAGCCCTGCAGCGCCGTGGCTCATCTTTTGAACATCTGCCAGCGCAATCGCTGGTCTCCGGAAACGTCATGCATCGCAGAATACTTGCAGGCATCATCTCGCAGCTGTTCGTGTTCGAACTGGCCGCAGCAAACAGGGATGTCGAATGGCGCAGTTACGCGTCGGACGGCGCATCCAGCAAATACGTCAGCCTCGATCAGATCAATGCGGGCAATGTCGGCCAGCTCGAAGAAAAGTGGGTGTGGAACTCAGCTGACAACGAGATCGTCGAGCGGGTCAATGCGGATGGGCTGAAACTCTGGCCACATGCCTTCGAGACAACTCCGTTGATGGTCGATGGGACGCTTTATGTCAGCACGTCGATGAGCCAGGTCGCTGCGATCGACGCCACGACAGGGCGCACCTTGTGGCTGCACGATCCGAAGAGCTATCTCTCCGCCGACGGCAAGATTGTCTATCCACCCAATGTCGGCCTAGTCCAGCGCGGTGTCGCGTACTGGAAAAAAGGTTCGATCCGACGCGTTTACCTGGCCACCGGCAGCGGGCAGTTGATTTCGCTCGATGCGCGCACGGGGCAACCCGACACGCATTTCGGTCAGTCTGGCGTCGTCGATCTCAAGAAGGATCTGCGCAATCCGGCGCCACAGCCTTTCTATGGATCGACCTCGCCACCGCTGGTGTGCGGCGGCGCCATCATCGTCGGCTCGACGGTCCTCGATTTCCCCTTGCAGAAGCCGATGCCGCCGGGTGACGTCCGCGCATACGATCCGTCAACGGGCAAGCTTCTCTGGACCTTTCACACGATTCCGCAAGGGGACGAGCCGGGTAGTGCCGAATGGGATCTGGCCAGCCGTGTTGAGACAGGCGGCGCCAATGTGTGGGCGCCAATGAGTTGCGACACGGCAAGTGACACCGCATACCTGCCCGTCAGCACGCCAAACAACGATTTCTATGGCGGCAATCGCATCGGCAACAACGCACATGGCGACAGCCTTGTCGCGGTCAATGCGAAAACCGGGCACATGCTCTGGAACTTCCAACTGGTCCATCATGGTCTGTGGGACTACGATCCGCCGGCAGCCCCCAACCTGCTCGATATCAAAGTCAATGGGCGTCGTGTCAAAGCGATCGCACAGGTGACCAAGCAGGGATTCGTGTATGTGCTCGATCGCACCAATGGCAAGCCAATCTGGCCCATTAACGAACAAGCCGTGCCGCAATCGAACGTTCCAGGCGAGAAAACCTCAGCGACCCAGCCGATCCCGGCCAAGCCGGCGCCGTTCGATCGCCAAGGTCTGACCGAAGACGACTTGATCGACTTCACGCCGCAGCTGCGCCAGAAGGCGCTGGCCACCGTGAGCAAGTTCAGCTATGGCCCGTTGTTTACGCCGCCGGTAGAAAACAAGGCCGCCGAAGGCGGCAAGCTTGGCATGATCATGGTGCCCGGAACGATCGGCGGCAGCAGTTGGGCAGGGGCTGCGGTCAATCCGCGGACCGGCACGCTGTACGTGCCTTCGATTACCCGCCCTGCCGCCGTCGTGCTTTCGCCCTACCCGCCTGCACGTTTGGTCGGCGCGTCGGTGCCGCTGCAACTGGATAACGGTCTGCCGCTGACCAAGCCGCCCTATGGCCGTCTGACCGCAATTGATCTCAACAGCGGAAATCACCTGTGGATGAAGCCGGTCGGCAATGGGCCAATCAAGCATCCCGAGCTTCGCGACCTCGGTCTGAAGGATCTCGGCTGGGACCGCCGCAGCTTTTTCATCGTCACCGATAGCCTGCTGTTCGGTGTACAAGAAGGCATCATTGCGCCAAAGGCAGAACAGTTGAGTCGGCTGACCGTTCTGTTTTCGGCGAAAGACAGCGACCCTTTCCTGTGGGCCCTGGATCCACGCACAGGTGAAAAGGTCTTTGAAATGCCGCTAGCGCACGGAAACGCCACCGGTTCGCCGATGACATACCGCGTCAACGGCAAGCAATTCATCGTCATTCCTTTCGGCGGCGCAGGTCAGCCTGCAAAGCTGGTTGGCTATGCCCTTCCCTGACATCGCTCAACAAAGAAGACCGCTTGCATGGACATGCCCCTGCCCCCTCGCCTGCCAGCCGACCTGACACTGCTGATGCGCGCTGTCGACGCGCGATTCGCTGCAGCCAGACAGGCCATCGACCCTCGCCGCATCGCCGAAGTCCTGGCCAACCCCACGCTGTCTCAGTATGAGCCGAAGCAGAGTCTGCGCGGGCTTGAGAAGTGTGCTGACGCCTTGCAGCGTTACCGCCACAACCTGTTTGCGCGCACGGTCATGCAGGACCACCATTACAACCGCGAGCAGATGATCGAAGACTGCCAGAAGATCCTCGATGTCGTCAGCAGCGAGAATCCGAAGGCGGTGCCCCAGGAGCTGCCTCGTGTCGACTTCCGCACGATCTCCGAGCAGGCGTTCTACGAGCAATATGCCAAATGCCCGCATCCGGTCGTGCTTGAAAATGTCGGTCACGACCCCGCCATGTATCAGCTCGATGCCCTGGTCGATCGCTACGGCACCGATATCGTCCCGATGATGCGGATCGATACCGGCGAGAACTATGAAGGTCCACTGTCCGAGTTGCTGGAAGGTCATTCCTATCTCGCCAACAGCGATCGCCTGTTCGTAAACCATCCGGAACTGGCCGAAAACCTCTATTCGGGCCTGTTAGCCAAGTACACACGGCTGACACGCATTTCCTCGCAGTTGTTCATCTCCAACGGCGGTGCCGGCAGCCCGTCGCATTTCGGCAAGATCGCCAACACTTTCTATCAGTTGGAGGGCGTCAAGAAATGGAGTCTGGTCGACCCTGCGTTCTCCTATCTGGTCTACCCCTTACTGCTCCCGGGCGATGCCGTCAACGCGCTGCACTGGCAGGACGAGACCGATCACGACCGTTGCCCCTTGTTTGCGTACTGCCCTCGCTATGAAACGACGTTGTCGCCGGGCGATGTGCTCTGGAACCCGTACTACTGGTTCCACTCAGTGAAGAACATGACCAAGCGCAGCGTCGCCGTGGCCGATCGATGGTTCGGTGTGCCCGGCAAGGACTTCGACAGCCCGTTGCCGATGTACGACCTCGCGACGTCGTTGTGTCCGCAGAGTGTCGATGTCGACATCTACGTGCAATGGATGATGATCCGGCAGAACATGACCAAGAAACAGATCGCGTGGTACGAGATGGTGTCGCATGGTCGGCGCTATCAGTCGTTTGACTCGGCATACAACGCAGAGGCATGGGGTCTGAACCCGCCAGATCTGCGCAAAGGGATTTTCTCGCTTCCCGACTGATCTCTCCGGGATGACGCATTACTGATTCGGCGCACAACAGGCGTTTGAGCCTGTTGCTCAAAGCTCTGTCGCTTCGCAGATCGCGGCGAGCATGGCGGGTCGCCGCTGGCACGCACATGAGGATGGTTCATGAAACGAAACTACATCGGCCTGAGTACTAGCCCTCACGACCCCTCCATCGCCATCGTCAATCACGAAGGCGAGCTGGTCTTTGCCGAAGATTCAGAGCGATACCTGCAGTCCAAGCGCGCCTGGTGCAACCCGCCGGACGACTTCGTCCGCGTCGGTAAACTGATCGAACAGTATTGCGATCCGGATGCGCAATTCGTGATCGCCACCAGCTGGCGGCGCCGTTTCCTGAAGAAATTGGAGTTTTTTGCATTCGGCCCGCTTCGCGGGCTGATCAAACGACGCATCGGGCCGGAGAACTTCGATCTGCTCAGGTGCATTTCGGCGTATGCCAACACCCGGCACGGGCTGAACAGCGAGGCGCATATTCGCCGTCTTTTCGGTCAGCAGGACGTCATTCGCCGGGAATACGAACACCATCTCACCCACTCGGCTGCCGCATGCATGAGCAGCACCTTCGACGACGCTGTCAGCGTGGTTGTCGACGGTATGGGCGAGTCGACTTCGGTCAAGATGTATCGCTACCGGCAAGGCGAGCACACCGCACTGTCGCGCAAAAATGGCAGCGGAAGCCTCGGCCAGTTCTTCAGCCATGTCTGCGAGTTATGTGGCTTCAATCCAATCGAAGGCGAAGAGTGGAAAGTGATGGGTCTGGCGCCTTACGGGCGCAAGGATGACCGTTGCTACACACTGCTGCGCGATATGCTTGTGGTCGATGGCATCACCCTGCGCGAAAGCAAGCGGGCGCGTGCGGCCATGCAGCAGTTGGAGGCATTTCGTCGCAGCAAAGGCAGCCCCGCGATTGGCCATGCGGACATTGCCTTCACCGGGCAGCTGGTGTTCAGCGAGTTTCTCGACGAACTGCTGCAGAACGTGCATCGCATGTCGCCTAGCGAGAATCTGGTGCTGTCGGGCGGCTGCGCGCTCAATTCGGCTTATGTCGGACAATTGGCGGGACGCGGTCCGTTCGCCAATACCTATGTCTTCAGTGCGCCGGCCGACAATGGCAACTCCGTTGGCGCCGCGCTGCTGGCCTATCATGAGGACCGTAAGCACCGGCCTCGCCGAACCCAGGTCCAGTCGCCCTATGTGGGCAGCGAGGTGTCGAAGGATGCCCTGGAAAAACTGCTGCGGTTTGGCGATCTGCTGCATGTCACGACCACGGGCGGGGCTGATCTCTACGATCAGGTGGCCCGCGAGATCAGTGAGGGCAAGATCATCGGCTGGGTGCAGGGGCGTGCCGAATTCGGGCCGCGTGCCCTCGGCAATCGCTCCATCCTGGCAGACCCACGCAGCCCGGATGTCAAGGAGCTGATCAACGCCAGGGTGAAGTTCCGTGAGGAGTTCCGACCGTTCGCGCCATCGATCCTGGCGGAACATGGCGATGAATACTTCGAGCATTACTGCGACACGCCCTATATGGAACGTGCCCTCAAATTCAGACCCGAGGTCGCGCATCGTGTGCCCGGCGTGGTGCACGTCGATGGCACCGGGCGTCTGCAGTCGGTCTCGAAGGAATCCAATGAGCGCTATCACGCACTCATCCAGGCGTTCCATCGCATCACCGGGGTTCCGATCCTGTTGAACACCAGTTTCAATGTGATGGGAAAGCCCATCGTGCATTCGGTCGAGGATGCAGTCGCGGTTTTCCTGACCAGCGGGATCGATGTGCTCGTCATCGACCGGCATATCTTCCGCAAACGTGCCTGAATCGCGCCCTCAGCGCACGAATCAGCTGCACAGAAAGACGCACTGCTTGTCGAAGGATGAGCACAGAGGTGCCGATGTTTGTGCCCGCCCTCGCGGCACTTCACTGCGGCATTCCCGCCATCGTTCTCACGCAAGTCCGCCGTACCGCGGCTTATCCGCCGTCCTCCTCGCGCAAGTGAGGATCCAAGCATGCGTTCGGACTGAGATGGGTCCTCGCTTGCGCGAGGATGACGATTTATCTTTTGGGGCTTCTTCGTGCCCCCCCGCGGCACTTCACTGCGGCATTCCCGCCATCGTCCTCGCGCAAGCGAGGATCAAAGCATGCGCTCGGCCCGAGATGGGTCCCTGCTCACGCAGGCATTGGAGCAGACTGCTGGCTGGTAGCGGCAAGACTCTTCTCGCGATGCTGACGCAGCTTCTGTCGCAAACGGTCTTTAGCCTCGATGTCTTTCGGGCTGACCCAGTCCCATCCGATCTTCTCCCAGTCGGGGTCGACGGGGTCAAGTCCCAGGCCGCGGATGTGCCCTTCCTGGGCAAGAAAAAAGCTACCCTTGTACTGCAATAGAAAGAATCCGCGATGAGTTTCAAGATAGATTCTGGCTGCCTCATAACTTGGGCACCAGACATTCAGATTGAACTCGCTCTTACCGAAGTGGTATAGCTCGGTCGCTTCTTCATCCTGTTGCGAACCTTGAAGGACTGCTACGTACTGTGCCCAGCCATCATGCCCGGCTTCTATGGCAAGCAGATCCAGGCACTTCGACATGGCCACGACGGCCAGGCGATTCGCGACACTACCGTCGTCAAGATTCTGCCATTCGCGCAATGCGCGAAAGCGCGCGACCAACGTACTCAAAGCATCGCTTCTCTCTCCCTGCGTCTGACTTTGCGCGAATGCTTCTCGCGCCTGCTTCTGCAGGCGGGTCGCTTCCAGCTTGATGCGATCTGACGCATTGATGGACTTCATGGTCTCTCTCTACTTGAAGGGTGCCGCGCGGATCATCCCAGGCTGAATGCCCCTGCCTGAATCACAGTGCCGAGGACTGTCGGACGCCGCGAACATGGCACTGATCAGGTCACCATTGTTGTGCATTCCACCGGCGAAGCCAAGCGCCGGCCTGTTTGCGCGTCATGCTTGCGATGAATGCAGAAAGGGAGTTCCGGTCTTCCGCAGATGCTGTGGGTACTTCATAATCTGAAAATCAGCAACCGGAATGCTTGCATTGAATTGGACGACTTTGCTTCAGTTTGGCATGGATGCTTCGATCTTCATGCTGACTCCCTATCTGGCATGGCGGCTACTCGGCAGAACACTACCACTGGTCGTGCTTCCCATCCTGATCGGGATATGCATGGCTGCACTCGGCTTACCACGCGAGGCATGGGGAATTCCCTCCAGCATCGGCAATCAGGTGGGCTGGCTCGGCGTACTCCTGTTGGCTTTCACTGCGGGATTGGAATCCCGCTTGCCGGCATCATCCGATCACCACACCACCCCACGCGATGGATCACGGCCCGCGACATTGCCGCGTCTGTTTGCCAGTGCAGCACTCGCCATCGCCTTGCCTTTTATGGCGGGATCGCTGGCAGCCTATTTCTATTTCCTGCGCCTTCCCAATTGGTCGGTTGAAGGGATCGCGACAGGATTCTCGGCGAGCGCGATCGGCCTGTGCATGGCGGTCAGTGCGCTTCCTGTTCTGATCGGCATCGTTCGGGAGTTGCCCGCCGGGCATCGCCACTTCGGAAGAATCGCGTTGTCGGTCGCCCTCATCGATGATGTCGCCCTGTGGATCGGTCTTGCGCTTTTGCAGCTATTGGCCGTGGGGCATGGTGGCCTGGACGGTTGGAATCTCGGCGGAGTCGTTGCCCTCCTGGTGTTCGTTGCGTTGGCCGTTGTCTGCAGTTTCATCAACCGTCGCATCACGCCGCCGCAATGGCTGATCTGGGTCGCGGCAGTGGCGTTTCTTGCCATCGGCTCGTGGACCTCATCGCTGCTGGGTCTGCATGCCCTGATCGGTGCGTACTTCGCGGGGACAGCGATGCCGACGCGCTGGCTGCACCGGCTGCCGATTGAACGGCTTGGAGTCGTTGCACTGTTTCTGTTCGCTCCGCTGTTTTTTGGCCATAGCGGCCTGAACATCGAGAATGGCGCCTTGAATGCCATCTCGATCATGGCGGCAGTCGCTATGCTGGCATTGTCAGCGGTCAGCAAGATCGGGGCTGTCGTCATCTTTCCGCCCGCAGCTGGCCTCAAAGGTCGCGAAGCGCTCGCCATCGGTGCACTACTGCAATGCAAGGGGCTGATGGAAATCGTGGCTGCCACCATCCTGCGCGATCAGGGCATCATCTCAGCCAATGCCTATGCAGCGCTGGTCATACTGGCCGTGATTTCCACGACATTGACCGGCCCACTCTTTCGTCTATGTCTGCGCACCAGGACTGCCCCTGCAGCAAGAGATTCGCTGCATGAGAATGCGTGAGCGAGGCCAGCGGAGCTTTGCTCCGCTCTACAAGGGCAGGGTGAGACGTTTGATCGCGCCACACCCGGCGTCAGGGCACGATTGAAATGGCTGCTGTAGAGCTGAGGGAAGCTCCGCCGAACCGCTTCCGTGCATCCATGGCCGCATGGAATCTCACGGCAGTCTCCGCGGAGTTGTGGGGTGACATGGCATCCACACAATTCCGCGAAGGCCCGGTATTTCAACAGCCTGCTAAGGCGACAGATTACGCGCCACACGCTGAAAGCGCCTGACCAGTACCGCGGCGCCTATGGCCATGGCCAGACTATGAGCGACCGCCATGCCGATCAGGCCGTAGCCAAGCGTGAACCCCATGAAATAGGCGAGCGGTATGCCGCCCCCCCAGATCATGACGATGCTGACAAGCATGGGGTATTTTGAATCCAGCAGGCCGCGCAGTGCGCCGGTGATGATGTTGCGCACGGCGTCGAAGATCTGACCTATGGCGACCACCACCAGAAGGACGGACAAGGTGCGGAAGGCGGCATCCGCTTCCGGCGTGTATTCAATGAACACGCCGATGAGGGGCTTCGGAAAGATCAGGAACAGCAGCAGGATCACGAACGCATACGCCACTCCCAGCCCGACATAGAACCAGCCTGTGCTGCGCACTTCATCGGTATTGCGGGCGCCGAACTGACGGCTGATCACGATGGTCGCCGCCTGCGAGAATCCGACAAGCGGAATGACCAGCAGCATCAGATAACGCGTGGTGACCTGCTGCATCTCCAGCGCCGCAACGCTGATCCAGCCGACCATGAGCGTAGTCACCAGGAACGAACCGATTTCGTTGCCCATCTGAACCGAAATGGGCACACCGACCCGGACGATATCCCGCGCGGACTGCAGCCACTGCGCGCGATCGAATCGCAGCAAGTCATATGGCCCGTTGCGCTTACGCAGGGCGACAAACAGCAATAGCGCAATGCACGAAAACCAACTCACCGCCACCGAGGCCCAGGCAAGGCCAACCAGGCCCATCGGCGCAAGGCCGAACGCGCCGAAGATCAGCGCGTAAGACAGCAAGCTCAGGATCAGCAGATTGCAGAGGGTGTTGAGAAAGACATAGCCCTGCTGAAAGCTACCGAGCAGGAACTGCATGCACGCCGAGACCAGGGCAATGGCGGGCACGCCCCAGACATAGACTCGGAAATAGACCTGGCACAGATGGGCAATGGCTTCCGGCTGTCCGGCCATGAGCAACAACGGCCGGATGTTGTACAGCACAAGGATCACCGGAATGCTGATCAGCAGCCCGGTGCAGCTGGCGCCGCCGAACAGATGACCGACCCGCTCAAGCCGGGTGCCCTCCCCCACCACCTTGCCGATCAAGGCGCTGGAGGAAAACAACAGACCGAACACGACCGTGACGATGGCCATATTGATCGCGGCAATCAGCAGGCCTGCGGCAAAGGTGACGGAGTCCACATTCGACAGCATGATCGATGTGATGAAGCCGCTCGCCGTCATCAGCAACTGCGACACGATGATGGGGGACGAAACTTTCAGCGCTTCGCGGATGCGCGCGGGCGTGCTTGTTTCGCCGCGGGCCACAGCCAGATCAGCGGACATATCCATGTTCTCAAAGGTGGTGGAGCCTGCATGGCTACGCCATACCTTAGCAAATCGTGGTCATTTCGTCTCTACAAGCGCAAGCTCATCATGAAATCCTGCGGCCGAAACGCCTCACCCCGCCACACGCGTCGCAATTTCCCAGGCATCGCGCTCCGTTTCCACGGGCAGCCGCAGCTGATCGAGATGGCCTTGTGGTGATTACGCAGAAAATTCCCCAAGAACATCAAGAAGCATGACATTCAATGCATGAACATCACGTCCATCGAAATATTCGTCGTCGTACTGGACGCAAACGTTGATGGCATCAATCGATCGATCGATCGAAAACGCATAGTTCAAAGGGTAATGAAATTTGTCGTGGCCATACACCCTTACGAGCTCGATGCCTTCGTCGCCAGGAAGCGAAGCCGCATTGTGGAAATCGATATAGTTGAAAGTCGCATAGAACAGATTTGAAGCTCGATGCAGCGCTTCGATGGTGTCGTGCGGGAACGCCGCGTGGCGCTCCATGTCGATAAGCCCTCGCTGGATGGCCTGCACGTTCTGGCTGCGATCGGCGATCCACTCCTCGTGACCGTAAGGCAGCATGTTCCAGAAAAGCCCCAACGATCCCAACGGATCGGAAAGCCTTTCGGAGCGTCCATTGACGATGACGCCGACCGTGGGCGACGCGATGCATGACCAGGACTTGATCGTTTCCAGATAGGCACCGAGCAGTACGGACTTCAGCGACACACCAAGGCGTTTCGCCACCAATCGGAGCCTGCCGGTCGTACTCGCATCGATCGTCATGACCTCGCCGTAGCGGTTCTGCGTTCGGCCATGATGGCGTTGCAGTGTATCGATGCCGCAGGGGCGGAAGCGCCTGGAGGACCAGAACGACCGCGCCTCCTCCGAAGCGGCCAGCTCGAGCTGGAGTGCAACGTATTCCCGGAATACATTGTCGGCACGTTCGACATCCGGCGTGCCGCCGTTTCGCAGGCGGATGTAGGCCTGAAAGAGCTGGCTGAGGAACTGCTGATTACCCCAGCCGTCGTCGATCGCGTGATGGATGGAATGGACGAGCGCGAACATGTCGTCCGCCGTCCGGAACCAGGCGAACCTCAGCAGCGCCGCGTCCGAGAAGACACGCGCACGATCGCGGATGACATGGTCGCGCAGACACATGTCCCTTTCGACCTCGGTGCATGCGCGCAGGTCTTCCTCGATGAATTCGAAAGTGAATGCGTCTTCCGGCGTGATCGCCTGAACCGTCGTCTCTCCGATCTGGATCAAGGCCGTGCGGAAAACGGGATGCGCAGCAACGAGCAGCTTAAGCGCCTGCAGCATCGCCTCTGCCGACGGACGCGCATCCTTGAACTCGAAGCATTGCTGGACATGGTAGACCCCGAGGCCGTGTTCGCAGTTCTTCCTGTACTCGGCGACCATCAGCGCCTGCATGGCCGTCAGCGGGTAGGCATCCGCCAAGGCTTCTGGGAGCGCCAGCCTCTGATCTTCGGCAAGGCACAACGCATCGATGTTGATGCGCATGTCATCGGAGACATGCCTCACCGCCTGGGCAAGGCCGGCAACCGTCTGGTGCGCGAATACATCGTTGACGCTGATCGACAGGCCGCGAGCCTTGGCACGCTGAACGACCTTCAACGACAGGATTGAATCCCCGCCGATCTCGAAGAAATTGTCGTTCACGCCGACCCGGTCGACCTGCATCGCCTCCGACCAGACGTCACAGAGAACTTCTTCGCGGACATTACGCGGCGCTTCGTACTGCCTTCTCGCAAAGGCGCTGCCATCGGGCAACGGCAAGGCCTTGGTGTCCAGCTTGCCGTGGGCGGTCAGCGGAATTTCGGGAATCAGCACATATGCGGCCGGCACCATGTAGTCGGGGAGATGATGGACCAGATAGTCTCGAAGACTGTTGACCGATTCACTGGGGTCCACGCCCTCCTCCAGCACGACATACGCCGTGAGACGCTTGTCGACGGCATCGCCCCCGATTGGACGGACCACGGCATCCTTCACCCAGGCGTGTTCCATCAGCCGGGTCTCGATCTCCCCGAGCTCGATGCGAAAACCGCGAATCTTGACCTGATGATCGTTGCGGCCGATGAACTCCAGGCGCCCGTCGGGCAGGTAGCGCGCAAGATCACCGGATCGATACATCCGCGCACCGGCAACCGTACTGAATGGATCATCGACGAAACGCGCAGCGGTCAACTCCGGGCGATTGAGATAGCCGCGCGCCACTCCCAGACCACCGACGTGGATCTCGCCGACCGCCCCGAGCGGCACAAGTTGTCCGAGCGGGTCCAGAAGATAGATGCGAAGGCTCGGAATCGGCCGACCGATCGGGCTGCCACGCTGCATGCAACTCGCCTCTTCCAGCGCGTGGAAAGTCACATGGACGGTCGTCTCCGTGATCCCGTACATGTTGACCAGCTTCGGTGAAGAATCCGGATGATGGGCGAACCACGCCTTCAGCATCGCCGGCTCCAGCGCCTCGCCACCGAAGATCACGTAGCGCAGTGCGTCCTTCAGACCGGATCGGCCGCTGGCTTCGATGAAACCGCGAAACGCGCTGGGCGTCTGATTCAGCACGGTGACGCCAGCGGCGCAAGCCAGTTGGTGGAAGTCGTCGGCGGATCGGGCGACATCGCGCGGCACGATCAGCAATCTGCCGCCGCACGACCAGGCGCCCCACATTTCCCACACGGAGAAATCGAACGCGAACGAATGGAAGAGGCACCAAGTGTCTTTTTCGCTGAAGTCGTACAAGCCGCGGGTCGCCTCGAACAAGCTGACGACCTGGGCGTGCTCGACCATGACGCCCTTCGGCGTGCCTGTCGAACCGGAGGTGTAGATGATGTACGCCAGGTGCCGCGACGTCAGCCCGCGCGCACGTGGATCCGGATCGTCCGAAGGATATCCGGCGCACTCTGCGGACACACGGTCCAGGTCGATGCAGCCGGAGGCGGCCGCCATCGCCGCTTCTCCAAGCGCTCGCCGGCCCGCTGCATCGCACAACAGCAACTGCGGAGCAGAGTCGTCCAGCAACTGCGCCAGCCGCTCGACGGGATAGCTCGGGTCCAGCGGCACATAGGCGCCACCGGCCTTCAGGATCGCCAGCAGCCCAACCACCATCTCCAGGCTGCGGTCGACGCAAATCGCCACGCGATCGTCCGGCTTGACGCCTCGCTCGATCAGGCAGTGCGCCAGCCGATTCGCCTGGATATTGAGTTCGGCATACGTGAGCGACTGCCGGTCGTGCACGACGGCCTCCGCGTCCGGACGCTCACGCACCTGCTGCTCGAACAGCTGATGGATGCAGTGATCCGTCGGACACGCGGCCTCGGTGCGGTTCCAGCCGCCCAGCAGCAGCGACCTCTCCTCCGCAGGAAACAGGTCGATCCGCGCAACCGGCTGGTCCATGTCGGCGACCAGCGCCTTCAACGCCGCCAGCAGGTAAGCGCGGTGCCGCTCCATCGTGACAACGTCGAACAGCGCACAGGCATAGCTCAACGCGCCAACGATGGCACCATCTGCTTCGCCCAGGTTGAGTTCCAGGTCGAACTTGACCCTGTCGAACGGCATCTCCGCCGCTTCGATACGCAGACCAGGCAGCTCGACAACTGCCGCCTCGTTGTTCTGCCAGGCGAACATCACCTGGAACAGGGGCGTGTGATCGAGCTGGCGCGGTGGCTGCATGATCTCCACCACCTGTTCGAACGGCAGATCCTGATGGTCCTGCGCCGCCAACGCCGTGCGGCGCACCCGGGCCAGCAGCTCAGACCCGCTCGGCGCGCCCGACAGATCAATGCGCAACGCCAGCGTATTGACGAAGAAGCCGATCAGCGGTTCGATCTCTCGACGTCCACGGTTCGCCGTAGGCGAACCGATGATCAGATCGTCCTGGCCGGAGAGACGCGCGAGCACCGTCGCCCATGCCGCGAGCACCATCATGAACAGCGTGACCCCGTGCGCCTGGCTCAGTTGCTTCAGATCCCGGGTCAGTTCAGCGTCCAGATGCACAGGAACGCTCGCACCGGCAAACGACTGCTGCGCAGGACGCGGCCGGTCGGTCGGCAACTCCAGCCGCACCGGCGCAGCGGACAGGGCCTGTCGCCAGTAGTCCGCCTGCACCTGCAGGCGTTCGCCGGCCAGCCACTGGCGCTGCCACGCCGCGAAATCGGGGTACTGCACCACCAGCGGCGGCAGCGGATCCGAACGGCCCTGCACGAAGGCCGTGTACAGCGCTGAAAGCTCCCGCGCCATCACTCCCAGCGACCAACCATCCGAAATGATGTGGTGCTGCGTGAGCAGGAAGACATGATCATCCTCCGCCACGCGCACCAAGCGGCCACGGATCAACGGACCGCGTGCCAGGTCGAAGGCCGCACCGAACTCCTCACGACACAAGACTTCCAGTTGCTCCGCTGCATCGGCCCGATCCCGCAGGTCGTGCTTCATCAACGGCAGGATGCCATCGGCAGGCAGCAACTCGACTCGTGCCGTGCCATCGTCGCAGACGAACACCGTGCGCAGCGCCTCGTGGCGCGCGTACAGTGCGTCCAGGCTGCGAACCCAGGCCTCCACGTCCAGTTCGCCATGCAGGCGCAGGGCCAGCGGTATGTGGTACGCCGCACTGCCGCCGTCGAACTGCGCCAGGAACCACAGCCGCTGCTGCGCATGCGACAACGGCAGGGGATTCGCGCGGGAGACCACCTCGATCGGCGACAGCATGGGCGCGCTCGCTTTCGCGGCAGCGGCGCAAACGGCACCGGCCAGGGATTCCAGCGTCGCGTGCGCGAACAGCGTGGTCAGTGGCAACTCCACGCCAAATGCATGCGGCAGGCGACTGAGCAAGCGTGTCGCCAGCAAGGAGTGACCGCCCAGCTCGAAGAAATTGTCATGGCGCCCGATACGTTCGACACCGAGCAAATCACTCCAGACCTGCGCAAGCGCAATCTCGGTCTCGCCCTGAGGCTCAGCAAAGCCCTGGCGGATGAAGGCATCGCCCCCGGGCGCCGGCAACGTCTTGCGGTCGACCTTGCCGTTGGGCGTCAGCGGCAGCGCATCCAGGCGCACGTAGGCTGCAGGCACCATGTAGTCGGGCAGGCACGTGGCAAGATGCGCGCGCAGCGATCCGGCCAGTTCGTCGGCGTCGGCGTCGTCCAAGACCACGACATACGCAACAAGGCGCCGCTCGCCCGGACTGTCCTCGCGCGCCACGACCACCGCATTGCGCACCGCAGGATGCTCGGCCAGACGCGCTTCAACTTCGCCGGGCTCGATGCGGAAGCCGCGAATCTTCACCTGCTGGTCGTTGCGGCCGAGAAACTCCAGGCTGCCGTCCGGTCGATACCGGCTCAGGTCGCCGGTACGGTACATCCGCGCGCCAGGGACGCGACTGAACGGATCGGGCAGGAAGCGTTCGTCCGTCAGCTCCGGGCGATTGAGATATCCGCGCGCGACACCATCGCCACCGACATACAGTTCGCCGACGCAGCCGACTGCCAGCAATCGCCGCTGCGCATCGAGGACGTAGGCGGTGCTGTTGCCGATGGGACGTCCGATCGGCAGGGCGTTCTGGCCGTCACCATCGCGAGGGACTGGGTAACAGGTGCTGAAGGTGGTGTTCTCCGTCGGGCCATAGCAGTTGCTGACGCACAGGCCGGGATGACGTGCATATGCCAACTGCACTGATTGCGGAGAAACGACTTCGCCACCTGTGAGCAGATGCTGCAGATGGGGCAAGGGCCGGTCCCAGGCTGCAACGAATTGATCGAACAGGCGTGCGGTCAACCAGGCCAGGGTCACCTCGTGCGCCTCGAAAAAGGCACCCAGCGCCAGTGGGTCGATGATCGTGTCCGGGTACAGGACCAGTCGCGCGCCATTGAGCAGCGGCCCCCAGACTTCAAAGGTTGCCGCGTCGAACGAGATCGACGACAGATGCGCGACGACCGAGGTTTCCAGCAGCGGGACGGCGGGATTGGCGATCACCAGACGCACCACACTGCCCTGCTCCACCAACACGCCCTTGGGAGTGCCGGTGGATCCGGAGGTATGGATCACATAGGCCAGTTGGCTCGCTGACGCTGCAGGCTCGGGCAGCGCATGGTGGCCGCTTGCGTCCAGCATGGTCTCGATGTCGGGCGCATCCAGTGCCAGGGTACGCGATGCTCGCAGATACGTCGCATCTGCGAGCACGTGCTCGGTCAGCACCAGCGCGATCTGCGCATCCTCCAGCATCATCGTCAAGCGCGCCTGCGGATACGCCAGATCGAGCGGCACGTAGGCACCGCCTGCTTTGAGGATCGCCAGCAGGCCGATCACCATGTCGATGGATCGGTGCATGCAGAGGCCAACCAGCGTCTCGCGACGCACGCCCATCGCCACCAGATGGCGGGCAAGACGTGTGGAACGACGATTCAGCTCCGCGTATGTCAACGACCGTTCGCCACAGACCAGGGCCACACGCTCGGGATGCCGTGCAGCCTGTTGCTGGAACAGGCTGGCGATGCCGTGGTCGCGAGGGTAGTCGGCGCGCGTCACGTTCCATTGGTTCAGGATCCGCCCGGTCTCTTCCTGATCGGCAAGGACGCAATGAGCGATGTCCTCGTCCGCTGCGGCAAGCCCACGTACAAGCAGGCGCAGCCACCGGTCCATCATCTGCTCAATGCTGCGCATCCGGTAGCGGCCCGGATTGAACTTGATCTCCAACTTGAAGTGGTTGCCGGCCGTCCCGTCGGCCGTCTCGAAGACCTGGACGCCAAAGTCGTACTCGCCTTCCTGCGACACGGTGTCGAGTACTTCGTATCGAAACGGCAGCTCGGCGGCAGCGTCGGCCTTGCGATTGCGCTGATGAGCCTGGACGAAATTCTGGTAGGCATAGAAGGTCTGGAAGACCGGCGCCTCAGAGCCTTGGCGTTCGATCCGCAGCGCCTTGACCACCTCAGGGAAGGGCAGCTCGGCATGATCCAGCGCATCCAGGAGGGTGTACTGCACCGACCTGACCAGATCGCAGAAGCGCAGCCCATCCGGCAGCGGGCTGCGGATCGCCACCATGTTCACAAAATAACCGATGGCCTGGTCGTACTCGTGACCGTGACGCATCGCAACCGGCATACCTACCGTGATGTCGGTCGTGCCTGTGCACATGCGCAGGAATAGTTTGAACGCAGCCAGGAAGACCACGGACGGTCGGGTGGCATAAGCGGTCACGAACGAGCGCAGGGCGTCAGCCACGTCCGCAGGTAGCACACGGGTATATGTGCCGCTGGATCGCTCTGCCGGGCTTGAGCGGGCATCCAGACGGGCATCGGCTGGAGGCATGACCACCGGCAGATCGCCGGCCAGTTGCTGCTGCCAGTAGTCGCGGTGTGCCTGTCCGCGAGGACTGGCCAGCAGCTGTTGCTCGGCGCGCACGTAGTCGTGGTAGAGCACGCGCTGAGGCTGCGACACGTCTGCCGGCGCAGCCTTTCCGCGCAGCTGCTCGGCATAGGCCTGTAGCAGCGCATCCATCAGCACCATGGCCGAGGTGCCATCGAAGATCAGGTGATGCACCGTCAACAGCAGGACATGTCTGCTGTCCCCGACTGACAGCACCTCGAACCGGGTCAACAGCCCACCTTCGATCTGAAACGGCCTTCTGGCCCATTCCCTGAGCTGTGATCCGATCTCGGCCTCTGCCTCTGCAGATGCGTAGCGCACGTTGCTCACCTCGGCATCGTCGCCGGCGGCGACGGTTTGCACAGGAACGCCGTCCTCACGGTGAATACGGGTCTTGAGAATCGGATGGCACGCAACGACGGCGGCACAGGCGCGACGCAAGGCCTCGCGATCCAGAGCACCGTCGATCCGGATGGCCACGGGCACGTTGTAGCCGCCCATGGTGCTGCCCAGACCTTCGAGCAGCCACAGGCCCGCCTGCCCTTCCGACAGTGCGCAGCGCATCAGCCCCGTACGGTCATCACAGGCATCGTCGTTGGACAGGGCCTCGTCATCCTGGGTCATCGCGGTCTGCGCGCGTTGGCCTGATGCCACCCGTTCGGCGAGCAGGGGCAGCGTGGGGCAGTCCATCAGATCGCGACCGCTGATGACGACGCCGATCTGGTCGGCGATGGCACGCACCAGCCGCATCGTCAGGAACGAATCGAAGCCGTAGTGCGTCAACGGCTGATTGCGATCGATCGCGCCCGCAGGCAGTTGCAGCGCCTCTGTCAGCAAATGGGCCAGCTGTGCCTCGACGCTTGCGGTGGCCGGGACAACGCTTGCTGGCGAGGGCGACGACGAGGGCGACGCTGCGTCAACCGTGCGCAGGGATCTCCGGCGACCACCGGGTGGCAGGCCACCGCCCGGGGGCGTGCCACCGCCGCTGAGCCAGCAGGTGGTTCGCTCGAAGGGATAGGTTGGCAGCGCAATGCAGCGCGCATTGCCGTCACCGCGCAGTGCACGCCAGGTCAGGTTGCCGCCTTGCACCCAGTGCAGCGCCAGCTTGTCCAGGCTGCCTTCGGCGACGAACACCTGGACCATGGCTTCGCCCGCGCGCCCCGAAAGCAATTCACGGATCGACGGATGGTCACGCAGGTTGCCCGCGAACATCGGTGCCGGCGCTCCCTGCGTATCGCCGCCGCTGGTCACGTAGTGATCCAGGGTGGATGCCAGCGCATCGAGATCGCCGACCAGCATGGCCACGCGATCGTCCATCGCTTCACGATGGCACTGCAGCGTGTGCGCGAGATTGGCCAGTGTGAATGTGCCGGCATCGATGTGCGTGCTGCCGCGTGCCGCCATGGTCCGCAGCCGGTCCCGCAACCGCTGTGCCACCGCGACAAGCTGCGCGGGTGTCCGCGCCGACAGCACGACGATTTCGGTGGCCGGAGCCGGATGGCCCGCCCCCCCCGCCGCAGGCGATGACTCACGCGACCCATCGACGCGATGCGCGTCCTCGCGATATTCCTCAACGATCAGGTGTGCGTTTGCACCGCCGGCACCAAACGAGCTGATCGTGGCGCGCAGCGGAATGTCCTGCCCCTCATGGCGCAGACGTTGCCACGGTCTGGCCGTATCGACAAAGGTGAAGGGCGAGCCAGAGAGGTCGATCCCTGGATTGAGCGAGGACAGGCCGATGGCGGGCGCCAGTTGCTGATGGCGCAGCTGCATCACGACCTTGGCCAGCTGCGCGATGCCGGAGGCGGCTTCGGGGTGGCCGATGTTCAACTTCACCGCACCGATCGGCAGGCGTTGCGTTGCCGCTGCGGACGCGCCGAACACTTCGCTCAGCGCGCGAAATTCCACGGCATCGCCCAGGCTGGCGCCATTCGCCGCGGCCTCGACGTAGGCGATGGTGTCCGGTGCGATGCACGCCTTGGCGAAGTTGTCGCGAATCAGCTGGACCTGGGCCTCGGCATTGGGAGCGAAGTAACCCGTCGAATGACCGCCATGATTGGTCAGCGTGGACTTGATCACCGCCAGGATGGGGTCGCCATCGGCCAGCGCCTGGGCGAGCGGCTTCAGCAGGACTGCGCCCACTGCTTCCGCCGGCAGGAATCCATCGCCGTCGCTGAAACTGCGACTCTGCGGGTGGCTGCCGACAATCTGCGCCTGGCTCAAACCGACGTATTTCTTCGGATGGATCGACAGGTTGACGCCGCCTGCGATGGCGAGCGTGCAGCCCCCGCTGGCAAGGCTCTGACAGGCCGCATCGATAGCGGTCAGCGAGGACGAGCACATCGTGTCGATCGCCACGCTGGGCCCGCGCAGGTCGAAGAAATAAGAGACCCGGTTGGCGATCGCGTTGTACGACGACAGCGCGGTCGCTGCATCTTCCATCGCATCGCCTGCGAAGGACGGATACAGCTGATACATGGCACCGACGAAGACGCCGACTTTGCGCGCATAGTCCCGTTGCAGAATCTCGCGGGTATGGCCGGCCTCTTCCAGCAGAGTCCATGTTGTTTCGAGGAACAGGCGTTCGTTCGGGTCGATGAAGGCCGCCATCCGCGGCGAAATATTGAAGAACAGCGGATCGAACTGGTCGACGTCGTCGATGAAACCACCCCAGGCGCAGTAACTCTTTCCGGGTGCGTCCTTCTGTGCGTCGAAATAGTCGCGATAGTCCCAGCGATCTTCGGGAATGGTCGTGATCGAATCACGACCATGCAGCAGATTGTCCCAGAGCATGTCGACGTCGCCCGCGCCCGGAAACCTGCCAGCGATGCCGATGATGGCGACGTCGTGCGCTGCGCTGACGGCAGGTGGCTGGTGCGTCGTCGCTGCTGCCTGTCCGGGATCGACGATGTCCCGACGTTGCACACGTTCGGGCTCGGCCTGCGTCACCGGTGCAGGCTGCGGCGTGGGCACTGCAGCAGGCGCGTCCGCGGCAGCGACCGCCATGGCTGGTGCCGCGCGACCGATGATCGCGTCAAGCAGGAAGCTCGTCAGGCTGTCGATGGTCGGATTGTCGTGCAGCAGGGTCGACGGCAAACGGCTACCAAGGTCTTTCTCCAGGCGCAGGCGCAGGTCGATGCTCAGCAGCGAGTCCAGTCCCATGTCGAACAGACTGGCCTGGTGGTTGCTGATGGTGGCACCGCCCAGCAGGGCGCTGATCACGGCGACAAGATACTGCCGGGTGAGCAGGGTCCGTTGCGCGAGCGGGGCCCGGCGCAGCCGCATCAGCACATCGGCGTTTTCCACTGTGTCGGTCTGCGCGGCCTGCGATGGCGGCTGCAGGATGTCCTCGAGCAGCTTGTGCAGATACGGCATCTTGACCGCATCCACCGCCACCTGCGTACGAATGGGGATGACCGAGAACTGTGCGTGTTCGCTGGCGAACTGGCGGGCGATCACTTCGATGCCCTGCTCTGGCGGGATGAACCCGACCAGGGAATCGGCACGCCCCAGGTGGGCGTCCGCATGCCCGGCGGCAGCACCGATCTGCGACCAACCGCCCCAGTTGATCGACAGTCCCGGTCGCGACTGCGTCCGCCGATACCAGGCGAAGCTGTCCATGAACGTATTCGCTGCCGCGTGGTTGGCCTGACCCGGGTTACCGAGGATGGCCGCTGCGGACGAATACAGGATGAAGAAATCCAGTGGGCAATCCAGGGTCGCGCGATGCAGATGCAAGGTGCCCAGTACTTTCGGCGCGAAGACCTTGAGGTACTGTTCCCAGCGTTGCTGTGCCACTACGCCATCGGCCAGCACCCCCACGGAGTGAATCACCCCGCGCAGGGGCGGCAATGCCGCCAGGGCTTCGGACAAACGGGTTGTCAGCTGCAGTTCGTCGCTGACATCGGCCTGGACGAAATAGGTGCGGGCCCCGGCGGCACGGATACGATCGATAACAGGATTGCCCTGCCCCTTCGATGGATCGCGCCCCACCAGAAGGATGTGACGTGCGCCCTGACGCGCCAGTTCAAGGGCGGTTTCCAGGCCCAGCGCACCAAAACCGCCAGTGATCAGATAGCTGGCATCCGCCTGGATGCCGACGGTGGAGCGCGCCGCCAGCGAGGTGTGTTGCAGGCGGTTGATGTAGCACGCGCCTTGGCGCAGCGCCAACTGGCTTTCGCTGCGGTCGTGCAACAGGCCCAGGACATCGCTTGCGGTCTGATCCGGGTCGGTCGAATCCGGGTCCAGATCGATCAGACGCGCATACACGCCGTTCTCGTTGACAAAACACCCCACATGCCCCCAGACCAGCGCAGCCAGGGGCTGATCCACCCGGCCCTGCAGCACCGGTTGCGCGCCACGGGTCAGGAAGGTCAGGACGACATCGCGCCATTGCGCGTGCAGCACCGTCT
Source organism: Chitinophaga pinensis (assembly GCA_943371935.1). Lineage (GTDB taxonomy): Bacteria > Pseudomonadota > Gammaproteobacteria > Xanthomonadales > Xanthomonadaceae > Lysobacter_I. The sequence goes on from CALRWS020000001.1 coordinate 154,821, forward strand.
GGCACAGGACCAGTGGATCGCGCGCAAGCACCTCCAGCGCCGGCATCAGCGCCTGGGCATGCGGATCGGTGGTCTGCAGCGACCAGGCGTAGAGGGCGCCGTCGATCGCGCCGTGGCGCGCGTACGCCGATGCAAACGCCGACTCGAATGCGCCAGCGCCATCCGGATCGATGCGCATGCGCTCGGCATGCAGCGGCGCATCGCGACAGATCACGGTGACGCGATCGCCACGGGATTTGAGCTGCGTTTCGATCGCGTCGCTCTCGGCATCCTGATTCGAGAACAGCAGCCAGTGCGCACCGCGCTGCGCCGGACGCTGCTTGCGCGCGTAGATCACCGCTTCGGGAATCCGACCCAGCGCCACTGCGTCAGTCTCGTGGGCATTGGCGACAGCCGCCTCGAAGCCGGTCTCGCCCAGCACCTGCATCCACTGGTTCACGTCCAGCAGCGGCCCATCCCGGCGCAAGTCCTGATCGGTGAAACTCCACCAGCCATCGGTGAACCCAAAGGTCATATCGACCCATGACTGCGGCTCGGTCAATTCCTTGAACACCAGCAACCCACCCATGCGCAGATAATGGTTGAGGTGTGCGAGGGTGCGGCGGATGTCGGGTGTGGCATGCAGGACATTGACTGCGATGACAAGATCGAATGCGTGACCCGGCAGCGGCTGGGTGGCCGGGTCCGCCGCGATATCGAGCAAGGCGTAGTCCATGCAGCTGCGATCGCTGAATTTGTCTTTCGCACGATGCAGGAAGTGCTGGGAGATATCGGTGAACACATACTCGACGTCGACACCCTCCAGCCGCGGCAGGACATGCGCCGTGGTCGCGCCTGTGCCGGCACCCACTTCAAGGATGCGGATCTTCCGCCGCGGCGTCGCATGCGCACAGGCATGGGCACTGACCGTTGCCAGGATCTGATTGAGCCGGACCGCACCCTCGGCCTCCTGATAGACGCCTTCGGTCTGTGCTTCATGGTCATTGGCGAACAGCAGGCCCAGCGGGTCGCGCCTGCCGGTCAGCAGCGCAGCCAGTTCCCGGCCAAAGCGCACGAAAAAGTCCAGTTGATCCGCCAATTGCGGCGATACCGCCGGTGTCTGCTGCTCCAGCAACGACGATGACGGCAACTGCTGCGCCGCTTGCGTGCGTACGACGCGGCCGTCCGCATCGATCTGCGCACAGCCTGCGTCGCAGAGGACGCCAAGCAGACGTTTGCAAAGTCGCGCATGCTGGGCCAGCACACCGTGCTCAAGCATCACCTGTGGCGACAGCGCGGCTTGCCGCGGTATGCCCAGCGTGTCCAGGGCTTCCAGGATATAAGCCGCAGCCAGACGATCACTGGCCTGACGGGTCAGCAGATAGGTTGCGAAGCTCTCGTCAAGCGCCTGATCGCTCACCTGGGCGCGGACTGCTTCGCGGAAGTCGCCCAGTGCCGGCAGCGACACCCGGGTTGCGCTGAGGCGGTCGTCGATGCGCCATTGTTTTTCGTACAGCCAGCGCGTGTAGTCACCAGGGTCGGCGGCGGCGGCGCTGGCCGGCGGCGTGAACAGCATGGTTTCGAAGCGATCGATGGTCATCACCACCTCGCCCTGCAGGTCGAGCAGGGTCAGCGCCGCGCAGTAAGGCTCGCGGCGCTTGCCTGCAGCGGTCCGGGGCGCGCTCGCTGCGGCCTCGACTGCCGGCATGATCCGGACGAAGCACCACAGCCGTTCCGGCAATGCCTTGTGACAACGCACCCCGCGGACGGTCGCCGGCACCAGCAGGTCGTCGCCGTCATCGAACGACGCCGCAGCGGAAATTGCCTGCAGACAGGCGTCCATCAGGATCGGATGGGCGCTGTAGCCCTTGAGATCCTGATCGACGCCGGGAGGCAGACCGATTTTGGCCAGCGCGCAGTCCTGACCGCGCCACAGTTCAAAGATGCCCTGGAAATCCGCCCCGTAGTTCAGGCCGGACACGTCCAATGCGTGGTAGTGCATGCGCACCTGGACCATCTCCGGACAGGCTGATCGATAATCGGCGATGTCCTGCTGGATAGGCGGAGAACCGGCGACGTGACTGAGCCTCGCCCGCACATGCTTGTGCCACTCCGCCTCGTCCGAGGTCTTGGTGAAGATTTCGACCACACCGTCGTCAGGACGGACATGGCAGTACAGTGACAGCGGCTGCGGGCCAAGCACGCACTTGTGCTGCAGGCGCAGTTCTTCGATCAGCACGGTCTCGCCCGGCCAGATCCGCCGGCCTGCTGTCGTGATGAGATCGATGTACAGACTGGCCGGGACCACCGTTTCGCCGAACACGCGGTGTGCGGCCAGGTAAGGCAGCTGCGCGAGCGAAAGCTCGCCGTGGAAATTGTGCGCACCCGAGGGGCAGCGCACGACCGTATTCAGCAGACGATGCTCGACACGCTGCTGCGTGCCGGCGACGGCCCCTGCGGACGCCGGGGGCAGACTCCGGCTGCTTGCACCGGGCGCGCGGCCGACGGTCGAGGGCACACTTGCATCGAACGAATATCCCCAGTCGGTCCAGTGACGTTCGCGCTGGAACGGATAGGTCGGCAGGCTGCACTTGGCGCGTCTGCAGTCCTGGTGGACGTTGGCCCACAGTACCGGCGCACCGGCCATGTAGCATTGCGCGATGATCGCTTCCAGGCAGCGCGCTTGGTCGCGATTGATGTTGCCGTGGACCCAGTGGAACACGCTCGGTTGCAGCGCGGTGCCCAGCACCAGCCGCAGCGGTTCACCGATGCACAGGTGTCCATAGCGCTGATTGCAACGCCTGTTCTTGACGAAGGCGCGCAGGGCCGGCTGCCAGTCGGTTGCGGCGACCGGCGCACACGACAGGGTGCGTCCACGCCATGCGTCGGCCTGAAATTCACCATCGCCCGTGCTGGGTACCATCTCGAAGCGCGGTCGCTGCGGGCACCAGTCTTCCGGCATGCGGCCATCAAGCAGCAGATCCACCAGTTCGCCGGTCGAGAGCACACCGGCCACCGCAGCGGCGACAAACTCGCCATAGCCGGCACCGGTGACCTGGGTCGGCAGCAGGCCGACAGACATCAGCAGTCTGGCCAGGGCGAGACGATGCACTGCCTGCGCCAGCACCGTGGCCGCCGCGGACGGTTGTTCGTGCCACAGCGCAAGAAACGCCTCCGCGCCTTCACCATCACGTTGTCGCAGCCGCGCGGCGGCCTCCAACACAGTCTCGCGGTAGCACGCATAGCGCGCATGCAGACCGAGGGCCTGCAACCAATCGCACTGTGCCGCACCGTCGATGGTCCACAGAATCGGGAATGGCGTGGCCGGCGGTTGTTCGTGGTCGCCGCCGACGACGTCGACGAATTCCACCAGACTGGCGCGCAGATCATCCAGATCGTCGACGGTGCATGCAATGCGATAAGCGGCATCGCTGCGTGCGACGGCCGCGGTGTAGCACAGGGTGTCGATCTGTGGTGCAGCGCCGCTGTCGATCCAGGCGATGTAGCGCTGCGCATAGGCAATCAGCGCCGCGTCGGTCTGCGCGCTCAGCTTGAACAGGCGGGGGGTAGGCGCTGGCTCGCTGGCGCTGTCCTCCGGCACGTACGCCTGCACGATCACGTGGGCATTGGTACCGCTGAAACCAAACGAGCTGACTGCTGCCAGCAGCGCCCCGTCGGCCTGCAGGTCGATGGTGTCGACCGGAATATTGATAGCCTGCGGATCGAGGGCGATCTGCGGATTGATCGCCTCGAAATGCAGGTTCTTCGGCACCTGCCTGTGGCGCACCACCTGGATTGCCTTGTGCAGGCCAGCAATGCCGGCCGCCGATTCCATATGCCCGAAGTTGGTTTTGACCGCGCCAAGCACCAGCGGCTCACGGCTCGGACATGGCTGGACATAGCTGGCCGCAATGGCGCGGAACTCGATGGGGTCGCCCAGTGCGGTACCGGTGCCATGACATTCAACGAAGCGCATTTCGCTGGCTGCGACCCCGGCGTCGGCCAGCGCCGCGGCGATGACCTGACGCTGCGCGCGGCCGCTCGGTGCGGTGAGCCCCTGGCTGCGGCCATCGTGGTTGACGGCCGAGCCGCGGATCACGGCATAGATGCGATCGCCATCGCGCTCGGCATCGCTCAACCGTTTCAACATCACCAGACCGCCGCCTTCAGAACGGACATAGCCATCGGCACGATGATCGAAGGCATGACAATGGCCGCGCCGCGACAGCATCTGCGAACGGCAGACCACCACCGAGCCCTGTGGCGACAGAATCAGATTGACGCCACCAGCGATCGCCGCATCGCACTCGCCACGACGCAGGGCCTGTATTGCCAGATGCGTGGCCACCAGCGAGGAGGAACAGGCAGTGTCGAGCGCGATGGCTGGACCTTCCAGGCCGAAGCTGAAAGCCAGCCGTCCCGACGCACAACTCTTGGCGATGCCGGATCCGATGTAGAAGCTGGCACTTTCCAGCGGCCCCTGCAGCTGACCATAGTCGTCATTCATGATGCCGACGTAGACGCCGGTCCGGCTTCCTGTCAGCGACTCGACGGCGTAACCGGCATCTTCGATGGTTTCCCAGGCCAGTTCCATCAGCAGGCGATGCTGCGGATCGATATGCCGGGTTTCTTCCGCCTTCAGGCCAAACAGGGCGGCATCGAAGCGGTCGATGCCATCGATCAGACCCATCGCGTCGCTGTAGATCGTGCCCGGCTGATGCGGGTCGTCCGAGTAATAGCGGGCCATCGGCCAGCGCTGGTCGGTCATGCGCGTCACGCCGTCGCGGCCGTCGCGCAGAAACCGCCACAACGCGTCGAATGAGTCGACGCCGCCAGGATAGCGGCAGGCGGCACCCACGATCGCGATCGGCTCCCGGCGGCCATGTTCCAGTTTCTGATTGGCCGCCTTCAGACGGCGGATTTCGCTCAGGGATTTGGCCAGCAGCTCGTTGACGTCATGCATTACGATTTTCCTATGATTGATTCGGCGAACAGAGGCTTGAACGTCCTGTTCAAGCCTCTGTGGCTTCGATCCCTGCCGATGGTCCGGCGCCAGCGGAGGCCGGCGCCACGGTGCCATCGTCGGTGTGACAGACCTGCTTCTGCGCTGGTTCGACAGCGCGACTGATCCAGCTACTGATCCAGCTACTGATCCAGTGATTGATCCAGCTCAAGCCTCAACAATTCCGTCAGCTCGTCGAAGGACGTCGCGGGGACGGCGGTTGCGCTGGCTGCCGTCGCATCGCCGCCCTCGGCCTTTGCCGCAAGCTCGGCACAGATGTGCTGGGACAGGCTGGCGACGCTTGGGTAGTCGAACACCGCATCGACATGCAGGTTCAGGCCGAACAGGTCATTGATGTCGCCGCTGAAGTCCACCGCCGTGATCGAATCCATGCCAAGGTCGAAGAAGGCTCTCTCGTCGGCGATCAGTTGCGCATCAATCTTGAGGAAGCCTGCCAGCTTGTCGCGGATCGCCGCAGCGACCTGCATGACCTGATCGGCTGCCGACACCACCGCCCGCGCGCTCGCCTGCGAGGACTGCGAACGCGCCTGTGTTGTCCCACCCTTCGTCGCCGGGCGGCCGATCGCAGCAGTGAGCTTGCGGTAGCACAGGTGATGAAACTGCGCGCAGGGCTGGCCCGTGTCGTCGAACACGCTGATGTCGTAAATCAGCTCGCTGGAATGGCTCAGTGCCTGCTGATACGTCACCACGCACCAGAATTGCGCGGTGGTAGGCCAGCGGAGCAGCCGGAATGCCTCGACCGACGCCGGCAGGAACAGATCGTCCGGGTGCGCTTCCATCACCTGTTCGATGCTGTTCACAGCCTGCATGCAGGCATCCAGAACGCGCATGTCCACGGTGAGATCGCCGGACAGGTTGTCGATCTGCGCAACCGCGGCGTGATGCGTGCGCCAGACCTGACGCACACGCCGATAGCTGTCGCCGAGCGTGATGGCATCAGGCAGATGCTCACTGTAGAAGGTCGCGCGATCGAACCCCGGGGCGCCGCCAGCGCCGACAGCGCGCAGATGTTGCTGCGCCTGATCGATCTGCGCGGGCTCGAACCCACCCGTCCATGCACTGATACCCTCCAGCCCGGAGAACAGCTGCCATGTCGATGCGTCATCTGCCGAGTAATGCAGCTGCGCACCTTCACCCGTAGTCAGAGCCAGCTGCACGATCAGGTCCGTATCGAATACGGCCGGTCGTGCGAAGGACAACTGTTCGAGCTGAACCGGGCCCTGGCCGATGTCGCCGGCCAGAGCATGCAAGATAAACGCAAGCGCACCCGCGGCGGGCAACAACCGGGCACCATTGACCTGATGCTCGTGCAGGAAGTCGGCATTGCCCGCATTCAGGCGGAATTCCACATGCCGGCGTGTATCGCCGGCAAGGCGCAGCTCGCGGATCTCGATCCCGCGCCGACCCGATGCTGGCGTCGCCATCTCATGCTCTGGAAGCCAATAGCGACGCGATGGGAAGCTGGTGTTGGGCAGGGGCACCTTGTGCGGCTGGGCGCAGGCGAAATACTGCGTCCAGTCGATGCGCTGGCCAATGGCGACCAAGGCCATCAATTGCCGTGCCAGCGGTGGCATGCGCAGAGTCCAGGGCAGGATGTCGCGGTCATCGCCTGCACGGTCATCGTGCTTGAACTGGCCCGTGGCCATGTGCAGTGTCTGGCCCACACGAGGATCGTCCTCACGGTCGATCTGCAGTCCGGATCCGAGCACGTTTGCCGCGGCCGCGACGACGCTGGCCGACAACGACGCCTCTGTACGCAGGTGCACCGGCCATTCCGCCGAGCCACGATCCAGCGCCGCCACCACGGTCAACAACAGGGCATCGTCGTTCTGCCCCAGCAGGGCGCTCAGCATCTGGCTGGTGCTGGCCATGCCACCGGCACAGGCGGCGCAGAACAGGCCGATTCCCGTTGCTGCAATGCGTTGTGGCGAAACCCCCAACGCAAGCAGAAGCCGCGCATGGGCAAACTGGAGGATCCCGTGCCGGACATGCGCGGCCATGCCTCTCCCGGCGCCGCCTGTTCCGACGCTGCCTGTGCCGGTTCCGCTGCATAACTCCAGCGCATCGATGCGCTCGGGCGCATGGACATTGAGCTGATCCACGCAGTCGTCGATCGCCGCCCGGAAGGCCGCGAACTGCCGGTAGTACGCGCTGGCGTATTCCGCCCAGGCCGGCACATGGACCAGGTCGTCGAAGGCCAGGGTCAGAGGCGCCGCCGGCGATGCCGCATCAAATGCGGCGAATTCGCCAGACTTGCCCTCGGCCAGCGCAAGCAGATTGGCGATCAGCTGGGGGCTGGAATCCGCGGTCAGGATCGCCCTGACCGGCTGCGATGCGCGAGCGCTGCTCATCGTAAACGCGACATCGATCGCGTCGTATCCGGCAGACTTGAGCGCTTCGGCATGACGCAGCGCATCCCGCGCCAGATGCTCCCGGGTGACGCCCGAGAGCACGGCCAGCGGCATGAACCCCTCCGACACAGCGCCTGCCCTCGCCTGCGCAGGAGCCTCCTCGACGATCACATGGGCATTGGTACCGCTCAATCCGAACGAGCTCACCCCGGCGATCCGCGGGCCGGGCGCCTCCCAGGTGGTCAGGGCCTGCGGTACACGGATCGCGGCATCGGCCCAGTTGAAGTTGGCCGTAGGTCGGTTCAGGTGCAGATGCGCAGGAATCTGCCGGTGTTGCAGGGCCAGAACCGCCTTGTGCAATCCGGCGATCCCGGCGGCGGCTTCGGCATGACCGATATTGGTTTTCACCGAACCGACCCACAGCGGAGTTTCGCCACGGGCTTTGCCGAAGACTGCCTGCAGTGCATTGAGTTCGATCGGGTCGCCCAGCGTGGTGCCGGTGCCATGGGCCTCGACATAGGACACCTCAGCAGCATCGATGCCGGCATCGTGCAGGGCTTTTTCCAGTACACGCTGCTGCGACAGCCCATTGGGCATGGTCAACCCGCCGGAACGCCCATCATGGTTCACGGCTGCGCCACGGAGAATGCCCAGGATGTTGTCGCGCTGGTCCAGCGCATCATGCAGGCGCTTGAGGACGACCACACCGCAGCCTTCGCCGCGCACAAAGCCATCGGCATCGGCATCGAAGGTGCGGCAGCGCCCACTCGGCGAGAGCATACCGCCCGCACATTCGAGCACCATCGTATGCGGTGTGAGCTGCAGGCTGACGCCACCGGCGAGCGCCATGTCGCAGTTGCCTGCACGCAGGTTCAGACAGGCAAGCTGCACCGTCACCAGCGACGACGAGCAGGCCGTGTCGACCGTCATCGTCGGTCCAGTCAAACCGAATACATGGGCGACACGCCCGGCCAATACGCTGTTGGCGGTACCGGTGCCGACATAGAACGGATGCTCCTGCACGTTCTGCGCCAGTTGCAGATAGTCCTGGGTCATGACCCCCATGAAGACGCCGACATCCCGTCCATCGAGCGAATCTGGCGCGATCCCGGCATGCTCCAGCGCCTCGTGGCAGACATCCAGCAGCAATCGTTGCTGCGGGTCCATCCGCTCCGCTTCGATTCCGGAAATGCCGTATCGCTCAGGGTGGAAGTGATCGACCTGATCGATGAAACACCCGTCACGGACATAGATCTTGCCGGGCTTGAATTTCTGCGGGTCGTAATAGTCGTCGTTGTTCCAGCGCTCGGCCGGAATCGGCGTGACCGTGTCCTTAGCCCCGCTCAGCAGTGCCCAGAATTGCGCCGGCGTCTGCACGCCACCGGGATAGCGGCAACCCATGCCGACGATGGCAATCGCATCACTGTCCGCCGCCTTCGGCCTGCCGGTCACGCCTGCGGGTGCGTTCACGGTCATGGGCGCGGCATCGCCATCGCGGCCCTGCTCGCGACCCAGTTCGAGCTCCAGGGTCTGCAGCAGGAAGGTCGAGAGTGCCGCAAGCGTCGGGTAGTCGAACAGCAGGGTCGATTCAAACGATTGCCGGAACGTCTGCTCAAGTTGCGTGCGCAGATCGATCGCCAGCAACGAATCCAGCCCCAGATCGAACAGGCTGACCGCAGGATCCATCGGGCCGGTGTGGCGCAGCAAGGCGGCGACGATCGCGTGCAGGTGCGCCATCAGGTGTGTGCGACGCTCGGCACCGACACGGCGGGCCAGCTGGGTCTTCAGATCGTCGGCATCGACGGATGCCTCCACGATTGGTGTGGCTTCGATCGTGGGCTTGAGCACCGGTGACAGCAGCCGTTGCACGAACGGCTGGCGCTGCGCATCCACACGCAGACCGGTACGCAGCGGGAGGACGCAGAATTGGCGATTGTCCGCAGCAAACTGCCGGCGCATCACGGCAAGGCCATGTTCCGGCGGAATCATGCCCACCGCAGCATGCGCCTGCATCATGCGCCGCGCCATGTCCTCGGTGGCTGCCGCACCGATCTGCGACCAGGCTCCCCAGCCGATGGCAAGCCCCGGCAGGCCCTGGCTGCGGCGATAAGCGGCAAACGCATCCAGGAAGGCATTGGCCGCGGCATGGTTGGCCTGCCCGGGGTTACCCATGACCCCGCTGGCCGACGAATACAGGATGAAGAAATCGAGTTCGCACCCACGCGACAGTTGATCCAGATGAATCGCACCCATGACCTTGGGCGTCAGCACATTGCGATAACGCGCCCAGGTCTGCTGTTCGACCACACCGTCCTCGAGCACGCCGACAGAATGGACGATGCCGCGCAGCGGTGGCAGCGCATCGAGCACGGGCCGCAGCGCCTCATCGAGTGCGGCGCGATCGCCAACGTCGGCCTGAACGTGATGCACGTGGACGCCGAGCCCCTGCAAGCGCGCCAGCAGTGGACTGTCGTGACGGACCTGACGCCCCAGCAGCACGATCTGTCGTGCGCCCTGCTCTGCGAGCAACTGCGCGGTCTGCAGCCCAAGGTCGCCATAGCCGCCGGTGATCAGGTAGCTCGCATCTGCGCGGATCGCCAGCGGCGCGCGCTCGACGATAGTTGTGGGCAACAGGCGCGCGACATGTCCTTGGTCGCCGCGCAGCGCCCACTGACACTCGTCGTGACGCGCAAGCACGGCAGTCAGCGTTGCCGGCACGAAATGATCCGGATCAAGATCGACCAGACGGGCGAAGACGCTGTTCTCGTTGATGAAACTGAAAACATGTCCCCACGCCATGGCCGCGAGCGGATGGGTGAGCCTGCCGTCAACCGCCTGCGCACCCGCAGTCAGGAAGGTCAGTTCGACCTGACGCCAGCGCGTCTGCAGGACGGTCTGGCACAACAGCAGAGGTCGTTTCGCATAGCGCTCAAGCAGCTCCGGCGAAGCAATTCCCGCCTGCGCCGGCGGCGACAGCGCCCAAGCATAGACTGCACCGTGAATCGGCCCCTGTGCCTGCTCGATCCGCAGGAACAGATCGGCGATATCGTCGCGACTGTCCGCCATGGTGTGATGGACCTGGGCTTCGGCATCCATTGCATCGGCACCCATGGCATCCACCACCACGGACACCCGGTCACCCTGCGCTTCAAGCGATTGTCGTACCGCGTCGCAAGTGGCGCTGCGGTCCGAGAACAAGACCCAGTGTCGCGACTCCGTGTCGCGACGTGCCAGAAACACGGTTTCGTCCTTCTCCGGGTCGGACCCTGTCAGCGGCACGGCCGTGAAGCCGCGCGAGCGCAGCAGCGACAGCCACTGGGTCTGATCGAGCAGAGGGCCGTCCTGGCGCAGGTCGTGATCGCTGAAACTCCACCATCCGGGGGTAAGCCCGAAAGTGATGTCCAACCACAGCTGCGGCCGTGTCAGTTCGCGAAGCAGCAGCAGACCGCCATCGCTGAGACAGGCGTGAAGATGGGTCATGGATCGGGCCAGATCCGCCGTGGCATGCAGCACATTGACTGCGATGATGATGTCGAACTGGGCGACGCCGAACCCCTGCGCAAGCGGATCAAGCGTCACATCGAAGCGCTGATAGCGCACACGGTCATGATCGGCGAAACGCTGTTGCGCGTGATTGAGGAAATGGGCGGAGATATCGCTGAACACGTAGTCGACATCGAGCCCGCGCAACTGCGCGAGCACCTGCGCCGTAGTTGCCCCGGTGCCTGCGCCGACTTCGAGGATGCGCACCGGGCCGCGCCCTTTGCGGGTACGTACCGCGTGTTCGACGGTCGTGGCGATCAGGCCATTGAGCGCGCGCGTCCCCGGTGTGTCCTCATAGATCGACGGCGCCTGCCTGCCGAACAGCAGGTCGAGCGGGTCCACCCTGCCCTGCAGGACGTTGGCGAGAGCCGCCCCGCAACGCTGTACCAGATCGAGCGCGTGCTCGGCCACCACTGCCTCGGTGCGCAGCTGGGTCAGCAGTTGCGTTGACGAACCGGACCGCGGCGCCGGCAGGCGCGCGGCCGCCAGCAGCCGCTGACACAGGCGCGCATGCTCGGCGCGGATACCGTGACGTGGCAACAGGTCGGCGGTCGTGGCCTCGTCGTCGGCATCGATGCGCAGCTGTGCCATGGCGTCATGGACATAGGCCTGGGCAAGCGCATCGAGCTGGCCGCTGGACGCGGCCGCGGATGTCTGCAGCGCTGCGAAGGTATCGACGGCGTGATCGCGCGCCACGGCAAGCAACTGCTCGAACGGCGCGAATGCGCCCCGATCGAGCATGCCGGCGTCAAGCATGCCGGCGTCGGACATGCCGCCGCTGTGCGCGGCATCGTCCAGCGCCATCCAGCGCTTTTCGTAGATCCACTCCCGCCAGACATCGTTGCCACGGGTCGCCCGGCGCAGGCGTTCGGCCTCGAAGCGCGCGATGGCGAGCACTTCGCGCCCGTCTTCATCGCAGACCGTCAGCGAGACCGCGAAATTCTCGCGCGGCTGCAGATAGCGCTGCAGCTCGGCATCGCTCTGCCAGGGCTGCGACTGCGGCCCCAGGATGCGGACAAAACAGCGCAGCGAGGCTGGACGCAGACCGCTGTCGTCAAGCCCATGCAAGGCTGCAGGCACGTACAGCCGCTGCTCGTCGGCCTGCGCTTCGCCGGCCGCTGCCGCGATCGTCTGGAAGCAGGCATCGAGCAACACTGGATGCAGATGATGCTGGTGCTCCTCGCCATGCAGCACCGCCGGCAACGCAATCGTGGCCAGGGCAACGCCAGGACCGCGCGCGATCGCACGGATGGCCTGGAACGCCGGCCCGTACACCACGCCGGCACGACGCGCAGCGGCATAGTGATCGACCACGGACACGCTGGCGGGACACTGGCGCTGCCACTCGCGCAGGTCATGCTGCTGCGGGGAGAGATCCACCGCCGTCAAGCGTGCGGAGACATGGTGCGTCCAGGGCCCTTGGCCGCTGCGCGTGTAGATGTCTGCGTTCACTGTCGAATCGACAGGCGCGGCAAGGCGGCAATACACGCCAAGGGTCTGATCGTCGAGTACACAGGGCTGGAGGATGCGCATCTGTGTCAGGCGCAGGCCGCGCCGCCCCTGCCATGCAGCGGCCGTCAACAGCAGATCGACGAACACACTCGCCGGCACCAGCGTCTGGCCATCGACCACATGGGCTTTGAGGAATGGCAGGCTTGCCGACGACAGGTCTCCGGACAACAGGCTGGCGCCATCGGGTTCGGCCAGCACCGCTGAGAAGATGCCATGACGCACCGCATGGAACGCCGCCGGCAACGTGCCGCTGCGAGCGGTCATGTGTTCAGGCAGCCAGTAACGGCGTCGATCAAATGGGTAGTCGGCCAGATAGGCGCTGCTGCCTGCGGCCAGGGCACGTCCATGGATGGACACGCCACGCATGAACAGGGCGGCCAAGGCTTCGGCGAACCTCTGCGCAGGCAGTTCCGCGCTGGCGGACTGCCACTGCGTGCTGCCGTCGCCGCTGATGCCCCAGACCCGGTGCGACAGCATGTCGATCGCGATCTGTCCGGCCGTCAACGCCACGGCGATGCACTGGCTCGCATGCTGGCTTGCCTGCTGCTGACTGTCCTGTCGCGGATCTTGCAGCAGGCCATGTCGCATCCACGCCGCTTGCTGCTGTGCGGGCTCGGCATAGGGAAACGACACCATGCCAGCTGCACTGACGGCCTGCAGCAAGACATGCCCCTCAGCGAAGTGCGTGCGCGCCAGCACCGCATCGACGGCCGCGGTGTCGCCGGCATCCACCGCCAGCGCCAGTTCCACTGCCTGCGCCAACGCAAGCACGCCAGCACTGACTGCAGCCGCCAGTATCCCCCTGCCCTCCGCACACACGATGGCCGGCACCGCCCCCAGGGCCTGCAAGCGACCGGCCTGCAGGCACTGCGCGACCAACAGACCCAGGGTGGCCGCCTGACGGCGGTCGCCATCGATGATCGCGGCCAGTGAGCGTCCCGCGAACTGTTGCAGACACGCGTCGAGTGCCTGCTGCCGCTGCGGATCGGTTGCAGCCGCTTCATCCAGATCGTCGGCCACACTGGGATGGCCATCGCCGAAACCATAGACCAGCTGCGGCCGTGTCGTCAGCTCATCCGATGGTGCATCCGCGCCAGCCAGCAAAGCCTCGTGCACGCGGGCACGCACACTGTCGCGGCTGTCTGCGATCAGCGCGAGCCGGTACGGCAGATCATGGCGCACCAGGTTCACCGCTGCAGCCAGCCGGGTGAGGCTCAGGTCCGGTGTCTGGTCCAGCCACTGCAGGGTCTGACGCAGTTGTGCCTGCAGCGCAGTCGCGCTATGCGCCGCGTAACACAGCACGTGGGGAACCGCGGCGGCCGACGCCACTGGCGGCGCGTCGGTCGTGGGGGCCGCATACCGTTCAACAATGACATGCGCATTGGTGCCGGTGTAGCCGAACGAACTCACCGCGCCGATGCGCTGTGCATCGGTGGACCAGGGCTGACTGGACCCGGTTGGAAACTGCAGGCTGGAGCTGAGTGCCTCGAAATGCGGATTCAGAGCCTCAAGATGGGTGATCGGCGGCAGACGATCGTGTTGCAGCATCATTACCAGCTTGATCAGACCGGCGATGCCCGCGGCCGATTCGCAATGGCCGATATTGGCTTTGATCGCTCCCAGCACCATCGGCGATACGCGGCCCGCTGCGCGTCCATACACGGTGTCGATGGCCTGCACTTCGACCGGGTCGCCCAGTGGTGTGCCGGTGCCGTGGGTCTCGACGTAGCTGACCTCGGCGGGATCGAGTCTGGCGTCGGCCAGCGCGCGTCGCATCACCTCGACCTGGGCCGGACCGCTGGGCGCGCTCATGCCGTTGCTGCGCCCATCCTGATTCACTGCGCTGCCACGGATCACCGCCAGAACCGGATCACCATCGGACAAGGCCTGGGCCAGCGGTTTGAGCAGCACCAGACCGCAGCCTTCCGATCGCACATAGCCATCAGCGCCATCGCCAAACGTATTGCAGCGTCCCTTTGCCGACAGCATCCTGGCGACAGATGCACCCACTGCCGCTTCGGGGCTCAGCAGCAGGTTCACGCCACCGGCCAGCGCCATCGAGCATTCGCCCAGGCGCAGGCTCTGGCAAGCCAGATGCACCGCGACCAGCGACGACGAACAGGCCGTATCCAGGGAAATACTCGGCCCCTTGAGGCCGAAGACGTAGGACAGCCGTCCCGCTGCCGCGCTCAAGGCGTTGCCAATGCCGAAGTGCGCGTTGAGATCGCGGATGTCCTTGACCAGATGCGCGTAATCGCTGTTCATCTGACCGATGAACACACCGATGTCGCGGCCCTTGACTGAAGCCACATCGATACCGGCGCGCTCCAGGCAGAACCAGGTCTGCTCGAGCAGCAGGCGATGCTGTGGGTCGATGTATTCGGCCTCAGTTTCGGAAATGCCGAAGGCGGAGGGGTCGAACTGATCGACATCATGGAGCAGACCGAACCGGCGCGTGTTGATCCGCCCCGGAATGCCTGCCTGCTCGGCATAGTACGCATCCATCAGCCAACGCTGGTCGGTCATCGTCGTGACCGCGTCCGCGCCGGAATCGATCACGCCCCAGAATCGCTCGATGTCCGGACTGCCCGGAAAGCGCGCAGACGCGCCAATGATCGCGATGGGCGGGCGGCTGCCTGCTTCGAGTTCTTCAATGCGCCGATCCTGTTCCTGGATCTTCTGAATCGACCGCTTGAGCAGATCCTTAACGTTGTCCATGGGTGTCCGTCACAAGTAAATTCTTCAGAGCGAGGGCGAGATCGCTTTCCAGCATGTCGTCATGGATCTGTGCGGAAAGCGCATGCCCGGCGGAGTGGTGGTCTGGGGTGCCGGTCGCCTGCGTGGGCGACGGCTGGGGCTGTTCGCATTGGCGGTTGAAACTGTGCAGCAGGTGCGCGCTCAGACTGTCGAGGTTCGGGTAGTCGAACATCAGGGTCGATGGCACGTGCAGGCCAAAACAGTCCTGCACCCGGGTCTTCAGCTCGATCGACATCAGCGAGTCGAAACCGTATTCCTGGAAGGATCGGTTGTCGGCCAGTGCTGCTGTCGGCGGCAGTCCCATGATCTGTCGCACAATCCGCGCAAGCGCCTGTTTCACCAGGTCTGCGCGTGCGAATGCAGGCGAGCGGCGCAGGGCCTCGGCAACATCGGCCTGCGGCGCGGGCGCTGCGCTCTGCGTGGGAATACGCGCGGCCACCCAGTCGCTGACCAGTGCGGGCACGCGCCCGGCGCGCCATTGCCCGGCCAATGCGCTGTCATCGACATCGGCAACGCCCAGCCCGGTCGCATGCATCGCCAGTATCTGCGCAAGATCGGCGATGGCACGCTGTGGCGACAGTCGCTTGAACACTGCAGTGCTGGCTGCGGTCTGGCGGCTGGCCATCCCGACTGCATCCCAGGGACCCCAGTGGATCGCGATCGCGGGCAGCTTCAAGCGGCGGCGATACACCGCCAGCTGATCCATGAAAGCATTCGATGCCGCGTAGATGCTCTGCCCGGCGGCACCGAACAAGGACGCCATAGAGGAGTACAGCACAAAGGCATCGAGCGGAAGATCGCGGGTGAGTCGATGCAGATACCAGCTGCCGGATACCTTCGCACGCATCACCGCATCGATCTGCGCGGGTGTTGCCTGCTGGAACGCGCTGTCGGCGAGGACACCGGCTGCATGGAAGATGCCGCGGATCGTGCCACTGCCGCGAATCGTTGCAATGGCAGCGGCAATCGAGGCGTAATCGCCGACATCGCAAACGTGGTAATCGACGGTTGCCGGCGGCAGGCCCTCGGTCATGCGCGCCAGACGTGCGCCTGCGCGCTCGTCAAGCGCACTGCGCCCGAGCAAGGCCAGTCTGGTGGCGCCCTGCGCGATGAGCCAGCGCCCGGTCTCGATGGCGATGTCGCCCAGACCGCCCGTGATGACATAGAGGCCTTCCGCAACGCAGCGGAAATGCGCCTGCTGCGCTGTCTGCGCCAGCACCGACCCGGCATCGATCTCGTCGATCCCCAGTTGGAATGTCCGGCCCCGGCGGAATGCGGTCAGTGCCGATGTCGGCTGCGCGATCGCGGCAAGGAGCTCCGGGCACCGCATCTGCACGGTTGCCGCGTCGATATCGATCAGTGACAGCACCTCATCGGCACGTTCCAGGTGCAGTGACTTACACAGCCCCAGCGCCCAGCCGGCGAACACGCCGGCGTGCGCGTCCTCGTCCACACAGACGCCCGCAGGTGAAACAATCTGGACACTGGCAACGTGGCCCTGCGTCGATCGGGCATCACTGCCCTGCAGAACGCATTGCAGCGTCGCCACCAGCAGATGCGCCTGCTGCCGCCAGCGATCGACAGCACTGCGCTCATCCACATTGTCCTGATCTGCGTTGCCCTGGTCTGCGTCGCATTGATCTGCACGCCCCTCATCCGGATCCTGGCGCAGCCAGAACAGCAGGCGCGACACCGTGCCCGCGCCAACCAGAGAACGCAGTTGTTCTGGATCTGCCACCTGCAGGATCGTCGCGCCCGCCTCGCGCAGCAGCGACTGCAGCGATCGACATAGCGCGCTGTCATCCGCATCCAGCAGCACGATCTGCTGGCCGTCGAGGCGGACCGGCGCTGCAGCCACGACAGCCGGCAGTTGTTCGCGCCAGCGTTCGACAAGATAGCGCGTGGACGGCTGCACGGCGGGCCTGACCTGGGCCGCTGCCACCTGCCGGGTGACCAGACCCTCGATGGTCACGCAGGGCGGATGGCCGGGCTCGGCGATGCTGAGGTCGTGGATGAAGGTGGTGTGCGAGGGATCTTCGTGGGTCAGGCGGGTGACGCAGGTCAACGGGCGCGGCGCGGCATCCGTCGAGCTGGACCGATGCCACGGATCGATGATGATGCGGTCGATCGCGAACGGAACCGTCGCCCCTTGCATATGGCTGCGGCCGGGCACCTCGCACAAGGTGGCCAGGGCTATCGTCTGCAGCGCCGAATCCAGTTCGCCCGGCGAGAACAGGTGATCGGCCTGCGTCTGCCATTCCAGGGTGGCGACAGACATGCCGACCTGCTGTTCGATGCTGACGATGCGCCGGAACGACTGCGTCAGCACGATGTCCGGATCATAGAGACGATCGTAGAAGGCCGTACCGTCCACCCGGAGCAGCGGCGGCTGGCTGATCGATGGCAGTGCGGTGATCCGCGCTGTCGTGGCGCATGCGCGTGCACGCAGATGGCGCCGTTCCTGCCCGGCGGATTCGGACACCACCTGCACCTGATAGACCACGTCGGACGCCGTGCCTGTCGTCGTCTCCGCGGCGTGCACACGGGCAAATTCGTAGCGCACCGCGCTGGTGTCGGCATCGACCACCAGGATGTTCTCGCAGACGACATCGCTCAATGCCAGGGTCTGGGTATGACCAAGGTCGCGCATCATGCGCACAAGCAGGGACAGGTGCGCCGCCGCCGGCACCGCCGCTTCGCCATGCACAAGATGGTCTTCCAGGCGATATGGCGGCTCATGCAGATAATCGACCGCATACACCACGCGCTGCGCGGAACGCGCGCCCAGACGGACACCGGTACCGCGTGGGCGCGTCGGCATCGTCGCGTCCTGCCAGTAGCGTTGCCGTTGGAACGGATACACCGGGACGCATCCACGCGCGAACCGACCATCGTCTGCACCGCCAGAGGCCAATGTGCGCGCGGCCTGTGCGCTGGCGTCGCTCTGCAAGTCGGCCTGCGACAACAGCGCATCGATCTGCGCGATCAGCGCTGCGGGCGTCTGCGCATCGAGGATCCGCGTGCAATCACGCTCGACCCGGCGCCAGGAGCCGGCGCACAGGTCGCGATAGTCTTCGTCGGACATCGCGGCTGCCGCATCGCGATAGGCCTGCAGGTAGGCGCGCAGCGCGGTTTCGCTTGTCGCAGAGACACGCAGGGTCAATGGTGGGTGCGACGACGCCATCGCGCGCGGCGGCGCGGGCGGCGCGGATTGCAGCACCATGTGGACATTGGTACCGCTGAAGCCGAACGCGCTGACCGCGGCGAAGCGATGGCCGTCCCCCGTCCAGGGTGCCGCCTGCTGCGGAATGCGCAGGTCGGCCGCCCCCAGGTCGATCTCCGGATTGAGGCTGGCAAAGTGCGGATGCGGTGGGATCTGGCCGCGATGCAGGCACAGCACCGTCTTGATCAAACCGGCAATGCCCGCTGCGGCTTCGGCATGGCCCATGACCGTTTTGACCGACGATACCCACAGCGGTCTGTCGCGCTTGTCTCCGGGTGCATACACCCGACGGATCGCAGCCATTTCGATCGGATCGCCCAGGGGCGTGCCGGTGCCATGCGCTTCGATCAGTTCGACGTCCTGCACATCGATGCCAGCGCTGTCCAGCGCCGCGCGCAGGACGCGCTGCTGGGCCTGACCATTGGGCGCGGTCAATCCCTGGCTATGCCCATCCTGGTTAGCCGCCGAGCCGCGGATCACGGCAAGGATCTCGTCGCCGTCGGCGATGGCATCGTCGATACGCTTGAGCACCACCAGTCCGCAGCCCTCGCTGCGCACATAGCCATCAGCCGCCGCATCGAAGGTCTTGCAGCGTCCGTCCGCAGACAGCATGCCGCTCTTGCCGAGCAGGATCGAGGTCTCTGACGACAGCAACAGATTGACGCCACCGGCCAGGGCGATCTCGCATTCGCCTCGCTCCAGTGCGGCCACCGCCAGATGCACAGCCATCAGCGATGAAGAACATGCCGTGTCCACGACCAGGGCCGGGCCCTGCCAGTCGAGCAGGAACGACAGGCGTCCTGCGGTCACGCTCAAGGCATTGCCGGTGCTCAGGTGGTGAGAGAGGGCACCAGGATCGTGCTCGAACCGTCGCGCGTAGTCATTGGGGCCCGGGCCGACGAACACGCCGCCGGCCACCGCCTGACGCGAAAAATCGTAGCCCGCGCGTTCCAGCGCTTCCCAGCCCACTTCCAGCAGCAGTCGCTGCTGTGGGTCCATGCAGCGCGCTTCCCGTGGCGAGATCCCGAACCACTCGCCATCGAAGCGATCGATCCCGTCGATGATGCCGGCGCGCGTGGTCGCCAGCGCGCCCGCGTCACGACTGCGTCGGGCGTCCCAGCGCAATGGATCGATCTCGCCAACCAGATCTTCACCGTTGACCAGGGCCGACCAGAACCGGTCAGGACTGTCGGCCCCGCCGGGGAAGCGGCATGCCATGCCGACGATCGCGATGCCAGCATGGGGCTCGGCAGCCTGCCGGTGGCTGCGCTGCGCATGGGCAAGCACCGGCGGCTCCGCATGCGGATCTGCATGCTCACCCGCCAGATGTTCCTGAAGATGGCGGATGAGTTTGCCCACCTGGGGGAAATCGAACAGCACATGCGTGCCCAGTTCGCGGCCCAATGCAGCTGCCAGGGCGCGACGCAGTTCCACCAGGGTGATGGAGTCCATGCCCAGGCCCATCAGGGTGTCGCTGTCGCGAATCCGTTCGATCTGCTGCAGCCCCAGGACGCGGGCAATCGTCTGTCTGACCGCGGCCGCAAGCTGCACGGGTGTCTGCACCGCTGTCATTGCGACTGGCGACACCGGCATGGCGCTGGCCGCAGGCTGCAAGCGCTGCGATGCCCGGGCGGGCAGGAAAGCCTCCAGCAAGGGCAGATCGTCCGCGCTGTGGCGCGCCTTGACGATCGTCCAGTCGAAACCGGCGACGATCAATTGCGGCAGCGGCTGCTGCAACCAGAGTCCAAGACCACTGCGCAGGTGCGCCGCTGGCAGGGCGATCAGGCCAGCATCGCGCATGGCCTGTGCCGCAGCCGGCGCGGAGGCCATGCCGGCGCCCGCCACCGGGCCCAGATCAAGACTGAGCGCGGGCAGGCCCAGCACATGACGCTGGTGCATCAGCGCATCCAGGCAGGCATTGGCGGCCGCGTAATTGGCTTGACCGGCGGCGCCCAGCACGCCGGACAGCGATGACAGCACCACAAAGACATCCAACGGCAAGTCACGGGTCAACCGGTCCAGGCAATCGGCAGCGGCGACCTTCGGTGCGAACACCCGCTCAAGATGCGCAGGGGTCAATTGCTGCAGGCCGGCATCGGCCAGTTGTCCTGCGGCATGGATGATGCCGCCCAGGGGCAGATGCTCGCGGGCGATCTGCGCCAGCAATACCCGCACCTGGGCTTCGTCGGCAACATCGGCGCTGCGCAGGGTGATGCGTGCGCCCTGCGCCTGTGCATGCTCAATCAGCGCATCGACCCGAGCCGTGGCGGCGCCACGGGAGACCAGGATCAGATCACGCGCGCCGGCATCGATCAGGGCAAGCGCGCATTGCCCCCCCAAGGCGCCAGTACCGCCAGTCAGCAGATAGGAACGGTCCGGCCTGATCCGCTGCGCGCCGGGCGCGACCGCGCAGCGGTGTTCGACCAGACGCGGCACCCACCGGTGTTGTGGAAGACTGACGATCTCGCGGTCGCAGCCCGAGGCCATATGCAGCAGTTCGCGGACCAGCAGCGTCGCGCGCACAGCCGGAGCCTGTTCCGGATCGAGGCCGATCAGGTCGAGCCCGAGCGCGGCGTCTTCGCGCAGCAGCGAACGACACAAGCCGGCCAGTGCCGCATCGCGCGGCGGATAGCCCTCGCGCCGGAACGCAAGCACACAACCGATGCGCAGACGGCCATCGACGAGCGCGGCGTAATGCTGTTGCACCAGACACAGCAAGGCCTGCACCGACTGCAACGGCGCGGCACCGTCGCAGTTGCTGTCATTGTCGTCATCATCCGCGATGAACAGGATCCGGTCGCAGTCATCCACCTGCAGCCCTGCCAGTGGGCGCCCATCGGGCACGGCCCGCAGAAGCGCCGACATCGGCTGCCGCTGTACGGTGTCGCCCAGCGCCGTTAACGCCTGGTGCACGCAGTCGCCGAAGGCGTGCGAGTGGGTGATCAGCAGCACCCGGTTGGTGCTGTGGCACGGCGCGGCCGCGGCCGGCTGTTCACACCATTGGATGCGATAGGTCTGCACCGCCGCCGGGCGACTTGCCTGCGGCAGCCAGAATCGCGTGCGCTCGAATGGATAAGACGGCAGATCTGCCACACATCGCGAATGCAGCGGCAGGCGCGGCCAGCGCAGGGGCGCGCCGCGTTCGTACAACGCCTTCAGGCCATGATCGAAGGTCTGCAGCGTCTGCCTGGGACGCAGCATGGACACGTATTCAGGTGCGGGCGCGGCCACGAAAGCCCGCGCCATGCCGATCAATTGATCGCCCGGGCCGATCTCGACGCACTGACCAATCGGCGCGCCCGCGGCATCGGCCTGCGCCAGCAGCGCCTGCATGGCCGCCTCGAAATGCACGGCGCCGCTGACCTGCGCAACCCAGTACTCCGGATCGACAACCTCGCTGTTTGCCACCCGCCCCAGCGCGGAAGACACAAAAGTGATCCGTGGCGAGGCAAAGCGGGTCTGCCGGACGATGTCGCGGAACGCGGCCAGCATCGGCTGCATCATCGGCGAATGAAAAGCATGCGACACCGCCAGAAGGACGCACCGCACCCCCGCCGCTTGTGCACGCGAGGCCACGCGGTCGATGGCCTCGGCGGGGCCCGACACCACATGATTGCGTGGGCCATTGCAGACCGCGACCGCCAGTTGCGGGGTGAGGCCGGCGATCAAGGCCTGGGCCTGCGCCAGATCCGCAAACAGCACCAGCATCGCGCCAGGGGCGCAGTGCGCTTCCATGAGCCGGCCACGGAAGACAATCATGCGCGCAGCGTCATCCAGCTCGAACACGCCGGCCAGCACGGCCGCCGCATACTCGCCGATGCTGTGCCCCAGCACGCACTGCGGCCGCAGGTTCAAGCGACCCAGAGCGTGGGACAGCGCATACTGCAGGCAGAACAGCGCCGGTTGCGTGTAGCGCGTCGTCGCCAGCGATGCCTCTGATTCGCCCCAGATCACCGGCAGGATCGAGTGGCCAAGATGCCGGGCGATCGCGGCATCGCAGGTGTGCATCAGGGCGCGGAATTCCGGCCTGCGATCAAACAGCTCGCGCGCCATGTTGACGTATTGCGAGCCTTGTCCTGTGAACAACCATGCCGTACCCGCGGGCTCGGGCGCATCGCTCGCGTCCGCCACCTGTGCTGCCTGCGCCAGTTGCTCTAGCATCGCCGGCAGATCCGCCGCCACAAACGCGCGGCGCCAGGGGTGATGCACACGGCCGGCATTGGCAGCGTCGCATTGCGCGCGCCAGTCCGGGCTGTGCGCCAGGGACGTCTGATAGGCCTCCAGCAAGGCACGCAGGGCTGCGGGGTGTCGGGCGGAGACGGCAAGCAACTGTGGCGCGTCCGCGGTGGTCATGTCCGCGTCGGGCACGCGCGTGGCGGCTACGTCCGTGGCGGGCGGCGCCACCTGCGACATGGCCGATGCGCACGCGCTCAGCGGATCCTGCAGGATCAGGTGCGCATTGGTGCCGGTGAAGCCGAAACTGCTCACGCCCATGTGAAACGGGCGGTCGATGGCGTAGTCGATCGGCGTATGCGTGCGCACGACGCGTAAAGACGATCGGTCCCAGGGCATGTGCGGCGTCAGCACGTCAGCGTTGATCTGCGCCGGCAACATCCGCTGCTGCAGCGCGAGCACGGCCTTGATCACCCCGGCGACGCCGCTGGCGGCTTCCAGGTGGCCAAGATGGGCCTTGATCGACCCGACCTGCAGCGCGTCTGCGCGCCCCTGCCCCAGCGCTTGTTCCAGCGCTTTCAATTCGATCGGGTCGCCCAGCGCGGTACCCGTGCCATGGGCCTCGACATAGCCCACCTGCGCAGCGGACAGTCTGGCGCGGGCAAGGGTCTGTGCGATCAGCGTCTGCTGGGCCTGGCCATTGGGTACGGTCAGACCGCTGCTGGCGCCGTCCTGGTTGACATGGCTGGCACGGATCACCGCCAGCACCGGGCACCCCTCTGCCAGCGCGTCGGACAGGCGCTTGAGCACCAGCACGCCGCAGCCCTCGCCGCGCACCAGGCCATCGGCCTGGGCGCCGAACGGGCTGCAATGGCCGCTCGCACTGAGCACCTTGTTCTGCGCCAGCGCGATATGCGGCTCGGGGGTCAGCAGGCACTGCACACCACCCGCCAGTGCGGTGTGGCATTCCTCGTTGATGAGGCTGCGGCAGGCCTGGTGGATCGCGACCAGCGAGGACGAGCAGGCGGTGTCGATCGCCATCGCCGGGCCATTGAAACCATAGGCGTAGGCCAGCCGTCCGGCAGCGGCATTCATCGCTGTACCGGTGATCGAATACGCGTCCAGACCCTCGCTATCGTTGAAGGTCATCACCGCGTATTCGCTGGAACTGATGCCGATGAACACGCCGACGGCCTCGCCACGCAGCGCATCGGCGGGGATCTGTGCGTGTTCGAGTGCGTGATAGCTGGTCTCCAGCAACAGCCGTTGCTGCGGATCCATCTGCTCGGCCTCGCGCGGCGAGATCCCGAAGAACTGCGCATCGAACCTGTCGACGTCGGTCAGATAACCAGCACGCCGGGCATAGGTCTTGTTCCGCGTCGCCGGCTCTGGCGCATAGTGTGCGTCGATGTCCCAGCGGTCCGACGGGACGTCGCCGATCGCTTCCTTGCCTGCAATCAGCAATTCCCACAAGGCCGCCGGCCCCGTCGCCCCCGGCAGCTTGCAGCCCAGGCCGACAATGGCAATGGGCTGATTCACCCGGGCCGACAGGGCCTGGATCTGCTGCCGGGCTTTCTTGATCGCCTCATGCTGCCGGGCAAGCTGGCTCGCGGTTGCGTCCATCATGGGTCTCCCAACAGGGCTTCCAGGGCGAGCAGTTCGCGTTCGAGCGCATCGGGTGCCTCGGCAGCCCCGGTGGTATCGCGAAGCTCGGCCACGGCAGCAGGCGTAGGCGTGTTCGCCAGCGCAGCAGCGACAGCCGCCGTTGTTGCCGACGATGCGGGTGCGGGTGCTGAGGGCGCGGTCGCGGCCGCATCGCGCAGCTTGAGGCCCAGCCATCGCTGCAGCGCGGCAAGATTGGCGCTGTCGAAGACATCGACCGACGACACCGGCACACCGCAGCGTCGCGACAGACGCCCGGCGAAGGCCAGGGTGAGCAACGAGTCCATGCCCAGATCGTGGAAGCCGGCGTTGCGATATTTCGCAACCGGTCCACGCAGGCCCAGCAAGTCGCGCAGCAGGTCGATCAGCAAGGCTTCGAGCGCCTGCTCGCGCTCGATTTCCGGCAAACCGGCGAATCGCCGCACGAAATCCTGGGCCTGGGCCGCGTCGTCATCGGCGTTCGCGCCAGCAGCGGAACGCTGCGACGCCCGTTCGCCAACCGGGTCGAAATATGCGCCAAGCCAGGTGTTCTGGTAGATCGGCTTGAAACGCGCCCAATCGACATCGACCAATGCCTGCTCGACGAGCGTCGGCTCACGGCATTCAAGCAGATACGCGACGACACGGCGCACATCGAAGGCCTGGACGCCGACGCTTTCGGCCGCGCGCTTGCCTGCATCGCCCAGCATGCCGCAGTCAACCGGGCCCAGTTGCAGACTGAACCCGGGCAGCCCCCGGCTGCGCCGATACTGCATCACCCGGTCGGCCAGATGATTGGCAAGCACGTAATGCGTCTTGTGTCTGGCGCCCCACAGGGACAGCATCGTCGACAGCACGATGAACGTACGCAGGTGCCGTGGATCCGCAGCGCGATGCAGGTTCCAGGTGCCATCGAGCTTGGCGGCAACGATCGGGTGGCCATCGCCAGGGGCGATCTCAAGCAGCGGCTGGTCGCCGCCCACACCGGCCGCATGCACGATGGCATTGATCTCGATACCCTGGCAGCGCAGCTGCGCGAACAAGGCTTCGACCTGTTGCGCATCGCCGACATCCAGCGCATAGCCATGGACGATCGCGCCATGCGCGCGCAGACGTGCAAGGCGCGCCTGCTTGTCCGCGCTGCTCATATCGCGGCCGACCAACACCAGCTGTGCCCCAGGCTGGCGCGACAATGCCGTGGCAATCGCATCACCGATCCCGCCCAGGCCGCCCGTGATCAGGGTGACGCCGGCCTGCGCCAGACGCTCGCCGGCCTGCACCGGCAGGCTGTGGACATCGCTGGGCCACAGCTGCGGGGCGTAAGGCTGGCCGTCACGCAAGGCGACATAGGAATGCCTGCCCGGTGCACGGATGTGCCGGATCAGGGCGTCGCTTTCATCGCCCTGCCCCTGCAGATCGATGACACCGCCGATCCGCCTGGGATATTCCAGTGCGGCACATTTGGCGACACCCGTCAGGACCGACTGCGCAAGGCCATCAAGCTGATCGCCATCCATGACGCGTTCCGCCTGACAGGTGATGCACCACAGGCGACCTTCACGCGCATTGTCCGGCCCCAGCGCCTGCTGGCAGAACGCGATGAAATGCGAATACAGCGCGTGCGCGCGCGCAACAACATCCTCTGCCGCCGCCGCAGGCGGAAAGTACACGATGTGGTCGAACACCGCGTCTGCGGCCATCACCAACGGCAGCCCATCGCCGTCCCAGCGCATCGGCAGACAATCCTCGGCATCGGCCTGCAAGCGGGCGATCAGGTGCTGCGCCTGCGCCTGCCCGTCATGCGCGACCAGCCAGCGCTGCCGAAGTGCCGACTGCGGCGCCTGGGCCACGATCAGCGCTTCGGCGCTGTCCGCATCCGCCTGCAGTGCATGCACGGCCGCGAAGCCGAACGCGGTCAGTTGCTCGCACCACTGGGCGGTGGACAGCAGTGGATAGTCGCGGCGCAGCCCCGCATCCTCGAACCGCCACCAGCCGCTGGTCATGCCGAAACTGATATCGGCGCTCAACTGCGGCTTGATACATTCGCGCAGCAGCAGGCAACCACCCGGCGCCAGCAACTGCGAGACGTGCCCCAGGGTTTCCCGGATAGAGCGCGTCGCATGCAACACGTTTGCAGCGATGATGATGTCGTAGTCGCCGGCCACAAACCCCTGGTGCGCGATCGGCTCTTCGACGTTGAACAGGCGATAGTCGATGAATCCATAGTCGCTGAAGCGGGTTTTTGCGCGATCGAGGAACAGCGGCGACAGGTCGGTGTAGCAATACGTGTCCACCTGCTGCGCCGCCAGGGCGCCAAGCACGCTGTGCGAGGTGCCGCCGGTGCCGGCACCGATTTCCAGAATGCGCACACGGCGACCGCTCTGGCTCAGACCAGCCACCAGCCGCGCCAGCTGCGTATTGAGCACCTGCGAGATCGGCGACGTCAGATAGACCGCCTCGCTGCCCTGCAGCGTTTCGCTGCCGAACAGCACCTGCAGCGGATCGCGGCGACCGGCCAGGACATCGGCAAGCGCATCATCGCAACGCTGGATGAAGCGGGTTTCGCCGCAATAGGCCGGGAAGTCCTGCTGCAGGGCGTCGAGATCCGGCCGCATCGGCAGGGGGCGCCGTACGACCAGACGGGTCATGTCGTCATTGCGGTCCAGGTAGTCGGCATCGCACAGTGCCGCCAGGACACGTGCCACCAGCCGGTACTGCGTGGAAACAATGCCCAACTGTTGCCGCAGATCGTCCAGGGACAGGGTGTCACCCACCGCCGGCAACCAACCCAGCCGGGTCAGCGCCGAGGCCGCCAAGGCGAGACAGACCTGTTCCAGCTCTGCGCGGTAGCGGTTGTAGTCGCGCAGTCCGTGGCGCTCGGCCAGTTGTGCCAGCGCTTCGATGGCATCGACGCGCTTGAGCGTATCGCTCAGCCACGGCGTCGCCACCTGATCGCCCGCCACCGCGGCTTCGGCCGGTCTGGTCCGGGCCTGTCCGGTCTGAGCTGAGCTCACCTGCGGCGCCAGCGCCGTCCAGCGTTGCGCATAGCACAGCGGTGCATACGCATCCTCGCTGCGGGCGGTGTCCGCGATACGCTGGAACACCACGTCGCGGAAACAGCCGACCGGCGTGCCATCGCTGGCCAGCAAGTACATCTCGACCTGCAGACGCCCGTTCCCGGCAGACACCTCTGCATCCCGCCTGATCTCGACGCGCACGCTGGCCGGTATCGTGGCGGCAATCACCGCCGTCCCGATCGAAGCCAGCAGATAGGTGTCGGCCGCGTCAGCCCGCAGGCCCGCACTTGCCTGGAAACAGCCATCGAGGATCACGGTCGCGCAGGTCAGCGCATCGGTCTGCAGATGCGCAGGCAGCACAATATCCGCGCGTGCCCGTCCCTGCGCCAGTTGCATCTGCCGCAGCGGCCGGAAGGCGTCGCCCAGTGACACCTGACTGGCCTGATGCTGCGCGTACAGGCTGGCGACATCGACAGCCTCGCCCTGCCAGTGCGCCTGGGTAGCAACCGGCTCGGCCACTGCATCGGCCGCAACCGCCTCAGCGCTCGCATGCCGCGTCCAGGCCGCTTCAGGGCGCGCGCTGCACGGCCGGCTCCAGACCTCAACCTGCATCGGTGATTGCGCCACACGACATTGCAGCAGATAGTCGCGCTTGTCCTGGTCCAGATCGACCGGCTGCAGAAATACGACGGATGACAACTGCACCATGTCACCCAGGACATGCGCGGCGGCATGGCGCATCAGTGCGATCAGCAGCGAGGCCGGCACAATGCGCCGACCGCGGACACGATGCTGGCTCAGCAAGGCCAGCCATGGCGATGTTGTGTCGACGCGGAACGACAGGCGGCCGGGCAAGGCCTGCGGCCCGCGCAGGAGCGGATGCTCGCTTGTTGCAGCCGTTGCGACTGCCGTCGTTGCAGAGGTGCTGGCCCGCGCCAGATAGTCCGCGATGCGCGGAGACTTCAACCGCTTGCGTTCAAAGCGGGTGTGGGGGAATCCAGGCGCGGGGGGAGGTGTCCACGAGTACGCGCTGGACCAGTCGATATTGACGCCCTGACGGTACAGGTCGGCCAGCATCTCCAGCATACGGGTCCGGCTGTCGAGCCGGTGCACGCGGGTAGACGCCAATGGGTGCGCAAGTGCTGTCGTCGTCAGCGCCGTGCAACCATCCAGTGCCTGGATCACGTCCGCCTCGCTGGTCAGCGCATCTACGCTCCGGGTCTCCGGGATGACGCGGATCCAACCACGACCGGCAGCGAGATAAGACATGTCCTGCTGCGCGTCATGCGGCGGCAGTTCGCCCGCACAGGCGCGCATGACCCAGTCCGGATCGATATCGCGCACGATGACCTCGTCCACAAGCACTGCAAACCCGGCGAGGGCTCGCACAAGCGAATGATGCGCAGCAGGCATCGTCGGCGCCTGCAGATGGCCGGTGCCTGCATCGCTGCGCACGGCCGGTCGGAACGTCTTCAGGGCATGCCAGAGCATCGCCGGGTCGTCGTGCGCTGACAGCACCAGGGCCAGCCGTGGTCGATGCCCTGGGTTTTCCCGATCTGTCCGGGTGACGGCATCGAGACGGTCTGCCTGTTCTTTGGCCAGTGCTTCAGCCAGTCCCTCAGCGAGCTCTGCGGCGGTCGTGCCGACCACGGCGACGCGTTGCGCCGCCGGTGTGCGGCGCAGCGTCGAGGTGTGGCTGGCCTGGATCAGCGAAGCCGCCGGCAGGTTGTGCAGATAGGCACCGGTTTCAGCGATGGCTTGTCGCAGCAGGGCGGAGGACGGTGCACTCACCGTGATGACCTGCGCCTCGTCCGTGACCGACGGCGGCAGCACCTGCGTTGGCGCGCTGGCCAGGATGACATGCGCATTCGTGCCGCTGAAACCGAAGCTGCTGACGCCCGCCAGCACGCCCTCGTCCGGGCCGCGGGCCAGTCCGGTGCAGGTCGCCGCGATATTGACCAGACCGCCGTTCCAATCGATTTTCGGGTTCAGGCGCTCGAAGCCGGGCTGCGACGGCACAAGCCCATGCTGTACCACCAGCGCGGCCTTGATCAGTCCCGCGATGCCGGCCGCTGCTTCCAGATGTCCAAGATTGGCTTTCACTGCGCCAACAAACAGCGGCGCACGATCGGCATCGGCCGCGTACACGCGCGCCAGGGCATTGGCCTCGATCGGATCGCCCAGGCGGGTGCCGGTGCCATGCGCTTCGACGTAGGCCACCTCACGCGGCGCGACCCTGGCCTGCTTCAATGCCGCCCGGATCACCGCTTCCTGCGCCCGACCGTTCGGCACCGTCAGGCCGCTGCTGCGACCATCATGATTGACTGCAGACCCCTTGATCACCGCGTGGATACGGTCGCCAGCGCGCAGGGCATCGGGCAAGCGCTTGAGCACCAGCACGGCACAACCTTCGCCGCGCACATACCCCTTGGCACGCGCATCGAACACGTGAGATTCGCGCGCATCGGTCAGCATGCCGGCTTGCGAGAAATTGATGCCGACATGCGGCGTCAACAAGCAGTGGACGCCCGCGGCCAGGGCCATGTCGCAGTCGCCCAGGCGCAGCTTCTGGCAGGCTTCGTGCACGGCAACCAGCGACGACGAACACGCGGTATCGATCGACAGCGATGGCCCGACAAAATCATAGAAATAGGACAACCGCCCCGCGGCCATGCTCAGCGAATTTCCGGACGCGACATAGGCATTGATCGCCGCCGCATCGGACAGCAGTGCGGTGCCATAGTCGTTGCTGCCGATACCGACGAACACGCCCGTGGCGGAGCCGCGCAGGGTATTGCGATCGACGCCGGCATCCTCCAGGGCAAGCCAGCTGTTTTCCAGGAGCAGACGCTGCTGCGGATCGAGCTGCTCGGCCTCCACCGCGGAGATGCCGAAGAACTCCGGGTCGAACGCATAGACATCGTCGATCATGCCCGCATAGCGGGTGATGAGCTTGCCTGCTGCGTCCTTTTCGGTGCTGAAGAATTGCGCATTGTCCCAGCGGTCGGCTTGAACTTCGCCCACCGCGACGCGCCCGTCGCACAGCAGGCGCCAATAGTCGTCGATGCTGCCGGCACCCGGGAACCGGCAGGCCATGCCGACGATCGCGATATCCGCGCTCTGGCGGCGCTCGTAGCCATCCAGCTTCTGCGTCAGCTGACGGATCGTTCGGATGGACTCCAGCAACATGTCCTTGCTCGATTGACTCACTCGGTCATTCCTTCGCGGCTGGCAAGCCGTAGTTCTCGTGACAGGATGCGCAGGAGTTCATCCTCATCATGCGCGTCCAGATGATCGGAATCCGAGGGGATGTCGCGGTCGCTGGGCGCGAACAATCCGCCCAGGTGCGTCCGTGCCAGCACTTCCGCCAGCGCCTCGATGGTCGGGTGATCAAAGGCCAGCGATCGCGGTATGGCCACCCCAAGGGCATGCTCGATCTTTGCGTGCAGCACGGTCGACTGCAGCGAGTCGATCCCAAGATCGGCAAAGCCGCAACGCGGATCGATCGTGCTGCCGGCTTGCAGATCCAGGCACTCGATCACCGTATCGCTGAGGTACTCGCGCAGGCGGCGTGCGCGGTGACTGGGCGCCACCGACTGCAGCATCCGCGCAAGCGGCGCCGCGCGCGGCGTTTGGGCGGGGCTCGCATCGACGCTGCATGTGTCGGCACTGCGCGCATACACAAGGTCCGCGTCTGGAACGCAAGCGCTGACGTCGTGCGTGCTGGCGGCGTGCAGGGTGCTGTGCGCACCGATGTCATCCCCGCTGACGCCATCCGCGCCGTGCGCAGCGACCGTCTCAGAAAGGTCGGCATCGCATGCCGATCCATGTCCCACGCCGTGATAGCGCGTCCAGTCCAGATCGAAGAAGCCAACCTGTGCGGGCAGGCGTTCGCCCTCGGCCAGCATTGCAAACAGTGCATCCAGGGCGCGTTGCGGGTTGAGCAGCGACAGCCCGATGCGCTGGTAGCTTGCGCGCAGAGCAGGCTCGTGGCGTCCAACCATGCCGACGCCGGCCCACGGCCCCCACTGCACCGACAACGCCGGCAGCCCCTGCTGCCGGCGCAATCCGGCGAGGCGGTCGAGCAGGCTGTTCGCAAGCGCGTAACCGGCCTGGTTCGCATTTCCAAGCAGCGAGGCCAACGATGAGAACAGCACGAAATGATCGACAGGACAATGTGCCGTGGCCCGGTGCAGGTTCCATGCACCCACAAACTTGGTCCGACACATTCGGCCTGCCACGTCCCAATGCTGGGTATCGAACGGACCGTCCTCGACATGCCCCGCGGCATGAAATACGCCAGCCAGGGGTGGCATCTGTGCAGACAGCACGGCAATCGCCTCTTCCACCGCAACGGCGTCGGTCACATCCACGGTCATCGTCCGGATCTGCGCACCGTAGCGCTCGGCCCACCGGGCCCACTGCTCCGCCTGCGCAGGCGATGGTGGCCGGCGGTTGAAATTGACGATGTAACGCGCACCCTGTGCAAGCAGGGCCGGTAGCAGATGCGCGCCGATGCCACCGAGGCCGCCAGTGAGCAATAGTGTGCGATCCCCTGGCATGCGGGCGCGCGGGCGCGACAAGGGCAGGCGCCACAGGCGGCGGACCTGCAGACCGCCTGCGCTGAGCAGATACATCGGCTCGCGCGCCGCCAGCAGGTCATCGAGGTGATCCCACAGTGGATCCCACAGGTGACTATGCACGGCATGCGGCAGACATTCGCGGTCCACTTCCACCAGGGTGCTGAGGATCCGTGGAGCCTCCTTGCGCATCGATGCCAGAACCGAAGCGAGATGGGGATCCGCATCACCAGCAAAACCGGCGCTGCCTGCCAGCAACAGCAGATGCAGGGTGCGTTCCGGCGCGCGTGCTGAGGCGGCGATCAGCTGCCGGCAGAGGTCGTGCATCTGTGTGTACTGCTGCGCCACACCGTCCAGGATCCGCTCCGGAGTGTCGCTGCCACCGGCGTCTGCCGGGTCCAGGCAGACGATGATGTGCCCGGAGATACAGGGCTGGGCGATGCCGGGTTGGGCGAGATCGCCCGGCCCGACTTCGCTCACCGCGATGCCGCGCGCAACCAGTGCCTGATGCACAGCGCCATGCCATGCGTTGCCGGCCATGGGCGACATGCGCACGAGCACGGCGCTGTGCGCAGCCGGGGGCGCGACATCTGGCTTGAATACAGGCGGCTTGAATGCAGGCTGCCACACGGCCACGTGCAGGCTCGGCCACGTGGGCACGGCATCGGGGGCTGGTGGCGCAATCGCGGCAAATGCCTGCGCCAGCCCGGTCGATTGGGCAAGCGACCGTTCGGTGTACCAGCAGCGCACGCGCTGCAGCGGCCGTCCCGCAACGACTGGCCGCACAGTTGCGTCGCCCCGTTCGATGATGGCGTGGGCATTGGTGCCGTTGAAACCAAAGGCGCTGACCGCGCCCAGCGTTCGCGCGCGTGCCGGCAAGGGCTGTGCGCGCGCCGGAATCGCGAT
The DNA here is from genome assembly GCA_943371935.1 of Chitinophaga pinensis. Taxonomy (GTDB): domain Bacteria; phylum Pseudomonadota; class Gammaproteobacteria; order Xanthomonadales; family Xanthomonadaceae; genus Lysobacter_I. The sequence goes on from CALRWS020000001.1 coordinate 187,526, forward strand.
GGCCGCGGTGGCATCGATATGGGGGTTGATCCGGGAAAAATGCAGTTGCGCAGGGACCATGCCGTTCTGCAGGCTCAGCACCAGTTTGAGGACACCACACAGGCCTGCGGCGGCCTCGGTATGCCCGACCAGCGATTTCACAGTGCCCACGTACAGGGGCTCGCTGCGCTTGACAGCATCGGTATAGACCGCACGCAGAGCGTGGTATTCAATCGGATCGCCCAGCGGCGTACCGGTGCCGTGGGCCTCGATCAGATCGACTTGATGCGCTTCGATGCCGGCATCGCGCAGCGCGGCACGCATGACCCGCTCCTGAGCGCGGCCATTGGGCGCGGTCAGGCTGCTGCTGCGGCCATCGTGATTGACCGCGATGCCGCGGACGATCGCGTGAACGCAATCGCCATCGGCACGCGCATCGGCAAGGCGCTTGAGCACCAGCACCACACAGCCCTCGGCGCGTACATAGCCATCGGCCGCGGCATCGAAGGCGCGGCACATGCCCTGCCGCGACAAGGCACCGGCCTTGGACAACAGCACGAAGGTTTCCGGCGACACCAGCACATTGACGCCACCGACCACCGCCATGCGCGTGCGCCTGCTGCGAAGCTCATGCACGGCGGCATCCAGCGCGACCAGCGACGACGAACAGGCGGTGTCACAGGCGATGGCCGCGCCGTGGAAATTGAACTGATGGCTGATGCGGCCGGCAATGATGTTCATCGACTGCCCGGTCGGCATCAGGCCAACGCTGTCGCCGTGCAATGCCGATCGGCACAGTGCGGCGTATTCGTTCTGACCGACACCGAAAAACACGCTGGTATCGGTCGCCGTGCTGGCCTCTGCCAAGGTCGCCGGATCCAGGCCAGCCTGCTCCAGCGCCTGCCAGGTGGTTTCGAGTGCCAGACGCTGCTGCGGATCCATCTGCTCCGCCTCGCGTCGGGAAATGCCGAACCGCGCATGGTCGAAGCCGGCCATCTCCTCGAGATAGCCCCCCGCCAGGTGATACGCCTTGCCGGGACTGCCCTCGGCGCATGCATAGCGTTGCAGGTCGAAGCGATCAGCCGGTGCCCGCTGGATCACATCGCACCCGGTGGCCGCGGCACTGTGCAGCAAGGCCCAGAGCGCCTGTGGCGAATCCGCGCCGGGCAGCCGGCAGGCCATGCCGACAATCGCAATCGCATCGGCATCCTGCGCCTGTGCGGCCGCGTGCACTACCGCGTCCGCCTGAAGCTGCGGTGGCGACCAGCGTGCAAGCAGATCATCGGTCAACGCGTCCAGCGACGGGAAGTCGAAGGCCACAGTCGATCGACAGGGGATTCGCAGATGACGGGTGATCTTCTGGCTGAGTTCCACGCTCAGGAGCGAATCGATGCCCAGGTCCGGCAGCGAGCGCCGGCCGCTATCGTCGGGCAGGCGTATTGCAAGCACCTCTTCGAGCAGGCCGCGCAGGGTATCGGCCACCTGCGACGCATGTTCGACAGCCGCTGGCGCCAGCGCATCGTCCGCGACGCGCGTGGCGGCTGCATCGCGGGGATCGACATCGTTGCGGGCCATCAGGCCGGCGAACAGCCGCAGGTGCCGCGGGCGGTCGATGATCTGTGCGTAGCGCTGCCAATCGATATCGACCGCGGTGATGGCGCCGTGCACATGCCCTGCCAGCGAGTCGATGATCGCAAGCCCGTTGCCAGGATCCAGCAGGCGCAGGCCCAGCGAGGCGAAGGCCGTCTTCTTCTGCTGCACGATCATGCCGACATCGGCCCAGGGGCCCCAGGCGATGCTGCACCCTGGCAGCCCCTGGCGCAGACGATGCTCGCTGAGGCTGTCGAGAAACCGGCTGGCCATCGCGTACAAGGACATCGACGCGGTGCCCCAGCTTCCCGCGATCGATGAAAAATACACTTGGAAATCCAGTGCGATGTCGCGGGTCAGCTGGTCGAGGTGAAGCGCGCCCAGCACCTTGGCGCGCAGGATCGCATCGATCCGCGCCGGGCTGATCTCAGCCAGCGGGACCAGTTCGTTGACGCCGGCCGCATGGAAAATGCCTCGAAGCGGTGGGCCCTCCCGGCGCAGCATCGCGATGACCTCGGCGAGACGCGGGGCGTCGCTGACATCGGCCTCAACGACACGCACCACCGCCTGCGGATAGCGCGCACGCCATGCACGCAACGCTTCGTCGAGTCTGTCGGCGTGGCGCGTCACCAGGACCAGATGCCGCGCGCCGCGCGCCAGCAGGTGTTCCACCAGGACACGCGCGATGCCGCCACTGCCACCGGTCAGCAGATAACTGCCATCTGCACGCGGCGCCAGGGCATGGCGCGTCGGCATCGATGGCATGGGCTCCAGACGCGGCAGGAAGCGTGTGTTTGCGCGATAGGCGACTTCATCGTCATCGCCGCACAGGATCTCGTCGATGGCGGCTGCGGTCGCGGCAGGGCTGCCATCGATGTCGATGCAGCCGCCCCAGCGGGCGGGACACTCCAATGACATCGACCGGCCCAAGCCGTTCAACGCCGCATGCCAGACATTCGTTGCCGGGTCGAACCCCGGGATGGCGTGCGCCTGATGCGTCAACAGCCATAGGCGCGCCGGGCTGTCCACCGCCGCCTGCGCAAGTGCGGATGCCAGACCAAGGGCGGTGTTCCATTGCGCGAAAGGCCGTTCGGTAGTCGCCAACGCCGGCAATGGCTCGGGAACATAGACCACCGCGTGAATTGCACCGACCTGACGCGCCAGCGTCGCCAATCGCTCGGACAGCGCTGCAGGATCCCAGGTCGGGCTCAGCGCATCCGGTAAGAGGCTGATGCGCACGGCGTCGTTGCGCGCGGGCAGCGACAGCGGCTGCGCATGCGCATCGGTCACCAGCACGATATGTCTGGGCGTGTCCGCGGCAACGGCGGTGGTCAGCGGCGAAGGCCACCAAGCGGTCCGGTACAACTGCGCGGCATGGGCGGATGCGACAAATTCATCCGGCCGCAATTGCAGCAGTTCCTCACGCAACGCCAGCGACAGGCGCACGAGCTGCTCGCGCGAGAGATCGCGGACCTGATCCAGAAAGCTGTCCATCGGTTGTTCTTTCACTGGCATCGATTCCCGATCACAGCGTTTCCTTGACCTGCCGCAACAGCTGTGCGACCGAGCGTTCGCCCCTGACCATGCCTTGTGGCCGCGCGCAGTCGCGGCGCTGGAAGGGATAAGTCGGCAGCACCGCGCGCCTCAGCCCATAGCCTGCATAGAACGCCTGCAGATCGACCGCCTGCCCGCCCGCCCACAAGGCCGCGATCAGACCTTGCCAGGCGCTGTCGTCAAGCCGCTCGTCGCCGGCAAAAAACCCGGCGTGGCTGCCATCGTCGTACCTCAACGTGAGCAGATGCTGGTGCTTGCGCGGCGGAGGCTGGGAGGCCGTCGACAGCGCAGACAACGACTTCACTCGCTCGAGCAAGGACGCTGCATCAGCATCGGCATCGTGCGCCATTGCCAGCCCAGCATCGTCGGCGGAACCTTCCAGCACCGGCTCGATCCCCAGCGAGATCAGGAAGCGCTGGATCGCCACCTGCAGGCAGAACCACACCAGAGGACGTTGCGCCGCGGCGGCTTCGCCGCCCTGCATCGCCGCGCGCACCGGGATGCCGACATGCGTGCGCGTCATCGCGTCAAGCGCGTCCAATGCAGCAGACAGCACCGGATGGATGCGGCTGAAGCTGTCGTCCAGCATCGGCAGGTGATCGAACACGGCAGAGGCCAGATGCACGACCACGACCCGGCGACCGATGCGTTGCGATGCATCCGCAGACTGCAGGGCCCGTTCGATCCCGTGCAATTGTTCAATCAGCGCCGTGCCGTCATCGCCATATTGCAGACAGACTGTGCGCTCGAAACGGGTGCGGCCCACCAGGGTCGAATAGCACATGTCCGACACGGCGTCCGCGAACGTCGATGTCGAACCCGCCTCCGCGTGCAGGCGCGACAGGTGTTGCCGGTAGCGCTGACTCAATGCCGCCAGTGCCGCGTCGGTCTTTGCCGACAGCACCAGCACGCGACACCGGCCCTGACGCTGCGCCCGGGCCGGCGACTCGGCACGTCTGACCAGCATATGCGCATTGGTGCCGGTGAAACCGAAGGAGCTGATCGCGCACACCAGCGTCTCGTCTTGCAGGGGCTGGAAGGCGGTCGGAATGCGCACCCGCTCGGGATCCAGGCCCAGGTGCGGATTGAGCGTGTTCAGATGCAGACTGGGCGGGATGGCACCGTGGTTGAGGATCAGCAAGGTCTTGATCAGCCCGGCCACACCGGCTGCGCTCTCGGTGTGGCCGATGTTGCTCTTCACCGAGCCGACATACAGTGGATTGTCCGCATCGTGATGCCGGCCGTAGGCCTGCATCAACGCGTTCATTTCGATCGGGTCGCCCAGTTGCGTGCCGGTGCCATGTGCCTCGACATAGCGCACGCTTGCCGGGTCGGCATTCGAACGTGCGAGCGCGCGCTCGATCAGCGCCTGCTGCTGCCTGCCACTGGGTGCGGTGATGCCTTGGCCATGTCCGTTCTGGTTGACTGCGCTGCCCATGATCACACCCCAGACATGGTCGCCGTCGGCGATCGCGTCCTGCAGGCGCTTGAGCAGGACCATGCCGCAACCTTCGGACCTGACATAGCCATCCGCGTCCTGGTCGAAGGTTCTGCATTTTCCGGTGGGCGACAGCATGCCGGCCTTGGACAGCACGATATTGTTGATCGGCGACAGGATCAGATTGACCCCGCCCGCCAGGGCGACACGACACTCGCGCTGACGCAGATGCTGGGCCGCCAGATGCACCGCCACCATCGACGATGAGCAGGCCGTATCGACCGCCATGCACGGCCCCTGCCAATCGAAGAGATAGGCCACCCGCCCGGGGATCGCACTGACATGATGGCCCGGCCCCATCAGGCCGGTCAGCGCCCGCGCATTGCGCTGCGACAGCATGGCGAAATCGGAAGGCCCGGGGCCGATGAAGATGCCGCCACCTTCGGCAAGCGCCTGTGGCGTATACGCTGCCGACTCAATCGCCTCCCACGCGACTTCCAGCATGATCCGCTGCTGCGGATCCATATACTCGGCTTCGCGATCGCCGATGCCGAAGAAGTCGTTGTCGAAGGCATGGATGTTCGACAGTTGTCCGGCCGCATTGGCGTACATCATGCCGTCGTCGGTCGTCCCCTCGGCATAAAACCGCGCGATGTCCCAGCGCGTTGCCTCGAACGGCGTCACCAGGTCTTCGCCGGCACACAGCTTGTCCCAGAACAGTTCGGGGCTGTCGGCGCCGCCGGGCATGCGGCAGGCAACGCCGATCACCGCGATCTCGTCGTCACCGCCATCAGAACAGGCTTGCGCTGTCGCGGCTTGCTGCGCCACTGCCTGCGGTGCCGCGTCCGGCGCCGCCGCGCTGATCTGGAGCGCTTGCAACAGAAACCCCGATAGCGCCGCGACGCTGGGGTAATCGAACATCAGCGATACCGGCAGCGACAAGCCAAACGCGGCCGCGAAGCGGTTGCGCAACTCTACCGAAAGCAGGGAGTCCATCCCCAGCGACTGCAAGGCGCGCGACTCGTCCAGACGATCGTCCTCTGCAAGCGCCAGCACCTGACGCACCGTGGCCGAGACATGGGCCGTGACTGCCTTGCGCGTCACCGGAGCACCGGCCAGGAACAGCGGCTGCGCCGCGGCCACCGTCGGCTTCGGCGCCAGCGAACCGAGCAGATCAGACAGCAGCGGCAGCGCCACACGGTCGCCCAGGTAGGCCGCAACGCGCGACCAGTCAAACCGCGAAATCAAGGTTTCCGCATGGCCATCGGCGAGCGCGTCCGCCAGTGTCGCAAGTGCAGTCTCCGGCGCCAGCAGCAACAGCCCGGATTGCACGATCTTGCGATGCAGACGCTCGGCACTGGCCATGCCAACATCGGCCCAGGGCCCCCAGTGGATGACGCTTGCGGGCAGACCACGGGCGCGGCGCGCGTGCGCCAGAGCCGCGACAAAGCCATTGGCGCTGGCATAGTTGGCCTGCCCCGCCGAACCCATCACGTGGGCCACCGAAGAGAACAGCAGGAAGAAATCGAGCGCGTACGTCGTGGACAGACGATGCAGCGCAAGCGAACCAGCGACCTTGCTGTGCATCACCCGCGCGAAATGCTGCGGCGTGAGATTCTGCAGCAAGGCATCCTCAAGCACGCCCGCCGCGTGCACGATGCCCGCGACCGGCAACGATGCTGCCTGTGCTACCGCATCGCGCAGGGCCGGCCAGTCGCCGATATCGGCACGAACATGGCGAGCCGGGATCCCTGCACGGATCAACGCATCAAGGGCTGCGTGGATCTCAGGCTCTTCGCCCGCGCGGCGTGAGATCAGCAGGACCTCGCCGGCCCCTTGGGCCGCAAGCCAGCGCGCCAGCGCCAGACCAATGCCGCCGGTGCCACCGCTGATCAGATAGGCACGATCGCTGCGTATGGTGACCGCTTGCGATGCCCTTGCCGGCGCCGGCAGCAGCCGTCGCACGTAGCGCTGTCCAGCACGCAGCGCCACCTGAGCTTCACCGTCGGCCGCGCGCAGCATTGTCATCAGCGCGCCCCATTGCCGCTCCGGCGTGTCCCTGGGGTCCAGATCGATGGTGCGTGGCCTGAGCTGGGGCTGTTCCAGCGACGCGGCCCGCGCGAAACCACCGACCACGCTATCGGCCAGATTGACCGGCGCGATCTCGCAATCTTCGACCCCCTGGGTGACGAAGCACAGACGGATGTCCGCTGTGCTGCTCTGCCCGGCGCTGCCCTCCCCGGCAATGATCTCCAGGACTGTCTGGGTCAGGCTCAGCAACGCTTCGCTGACCTGGCTGCAACGCGCCTCGATCGTCGCAGGATCCAAGAGAGCGTCGCCGCCGCCGGCCTGCGTCGTCGCAGCCAGCCACAGCACAAGCACAACCGGTCCTCGATGGTCGGCGATACGCAGGGATGACAACAGGCCGCGCATCGATTCACGCACATGCCAGTCACCGGCCAGGGTCACGTACTCGACTGCAAGACCGCCGGGCATGACGGCCGTGGCGGCGGCCTGCAGATGCACGCCGTCCACCAGGATGATGTGACGGGCCTGTGGTGACGTCTCACTGCCCGCATCTGCAACCGGCGATGAGCGCCACATCAGCAGAAAGCGCTGCTGTTCCGATGCCTGGCGCGCGGCACGTCGCAGCGCCGCGGTCTTGCTGTTGCGCGGCCAGTACGCGCGACGCTGAAAAGCATAGGTCGGCAAGGACAGGCGGCGACGCTGCTCGCCGCGATAGAGCGCCGACCAGCGCAGGTCGAATCCGGCCGCATACAGCCGTCCGGCCAGGGTCTGCCAGTCTTCACCCTCGGTCAGCACAATACTGCGCGAAGCGAGGCTGCGATCCCCCGGCTGCGTTGTACCCAGCCAGAGTTGCAGGCGATCATCGCCCGGGTCGGCCGTCTCAAGCCGGTCGCGCGGATGCGCAGGCCGCTGCCCCGACACGACGCCGTCGAGGACAAATGACGCCAGGCTCTTGCCGCGTAGCGCCTCGGTGCAATCGCGACCGTCGCCCAGATCGACGACCGTCACCTGCGGCGGGCGTATAGCCAGCCGTTCCAGCAGGCCTGCTTGCTGATCGCGTGGCGCGACCAGGCATGCCAGCGCCTCTTCCACCGCGATCAGTCCAGCCGCGCAGACGGCGGCGAGCCGGCCGGCGATACCTGTGCCGGTCACGGCCGATGGCGTGAGGCCCAGCTCCGACAGCCCCAGGAACAGTGCATGCTGCAGCAGCAAGGCGGCGATCGTGCTCAGATCCACGACGCGTCCGTTGCGATGTGCTTCACCGGCCAGCATCTCGGCCTCAGACCATGCCTCCTCAGCGCCGGCAAGCGCAGTACCAGCCGCGGCGGTGTTGACCAGGGCACGATTCGCCTGATCGAGCAGACGCCGCCAGGGTTCGACGAACAGCGTGCGGTCGGACAACACGGTGTCGCGCAGAGGGCGCAATGCCGAGTGCGCGCCGAACACGAGCACAGTCGATGGCACAGCCGCACTGCTCCCGCGGAAGCAGCCTGCCGGCAGCGAGCCATCGCCGCAGCGCGACCACGCATCCAGCGTCGCGCGCAGCGCGTCGGCATCGCTGGCGCGGATCGCCAGACGTTCACGGAAGTGATTGCGGCCGACCTGTGTGGTGTAGGCCAGGTCGGCGACATCGACACCACTGGTCGTCGACAGGGAATGCCGGTACTTGTCCACCAGCGCACGCAAGGCGGCGTCGGTCGTCGCGGAAAGCGTCACCAAGCGGGCGCCGGCTGCAGATGCAGTGGTTGCGCGTGTACCGGTTGTGGCCGGCGCCAGCGCATCTGCGCCACGCAGGATGAGATGGGCATTGGTCCCGCTGAAGCCGAATGAGTTGACCGCGCCATAGGCGACCGCATCAAACGCGTCCTGCCGTACCGAGCGTGTTGGGATCTCAACCCCTTCGCGCAAGCGGATATGCGGATTCAAACGCTGGTAATTGGCTTGCGGCACGATCTCGCGCCGATCGAGGCACAGCGCCAGTTTGATCAGACCCGACAGACCCGCGCAGGCTTCGGTGTGGCCGATATTCGCCTTCACCGAGCCGACCCGGAGCGGCCGCGCGGCATCGCGCCGGGCCGCATAGACCGTCTGGATCGAATTCATTTCGATGGGGTCGCCCAAGGGCGTACCCGTGCCATGCGCCTCGATGTAACGGATCTGCTGTGGATCAAGTCTCGCTTTCGCCAGTGCGGTACGTGCCAATGCGATCTGTGCGGTCACATTCGGCGCGGTCAGCCCCTGGCTGCGGCCATCATGATTGACCGCCGAAGACACGATGGTGGCAAGAATGGGATTGCCATCGGCAAGCGCTTGCGACACGCGCTTGAGCACGACCGCTGCGCAACCTTCGCCACGGACGTAGCCATCCGCACGTTCGTCGAACGTCCAGCACTGTCCGCTGGCCGAGAGCATGCGGGCATTGGAACTGACGATCGATGCTTCCGGTGAGAGGATCAGCGAGGTGCCACCGGCAATCGCGACCTCGCACTCGCCCTGCAACAGACTCTGACAGGCAAGATGTACAGCCACCAGCGACGAGGAGCAGGCGGTGTCGATGGTCAGCGACGGGCCGTGCAGACCCAGCCAGTGCGACAGGCGGCCGGCGGCGATGCTGAATGCTTCGCCTGAGGCGTAGTACGGCGAATGCCGGGCCTCCGCGCCGATGATGTCGGGCAGATTGAGATGCAGATAGTCCTTGTTCATCATGCCGACGAAAACGCCGACAGACGTGCCCTCCAGTCCGGCGCAGGACTGACCGCTGGATTCGATCGCCTCCCAAACGACTTCCAGCAGCAGACGCTGCTGCGGGTCCATCGACTCGGCTTCGCGCGGCGAAATGGCGAAAAAATCGGCATCGAACCGATCCACGGCATCGACCAATCCAACCGCGCGGGAATGGATTTTGCCACCGGCTTCCGGGTTCGCGTCGAACAGGGCCTGCATGTCCCAGCGTTCGTCGACCATCTCAACCACACCGCTGCCGCCATTGCGCAGCAGTTCCCAATAACTCGCCAGATCGACCACACCTCCGGGAAAGCGACACCCCACCCCCACGATGGCGATGGCCTCGCCGGGCACGGCATCGCGGGCGTGGGCGTGGGCGATGCCAGCCTCGGCTTCGTCGGCACCGACCGTACTCGAATCGGTCCGGGCGTGGCTCGCATCGGCTTCGTGAACCTGCTGTTTCAGTTTCAGTGCCAGCGCCATCAACTGGTTGCGCGACAGCGTCGACAGCCGCTTGAGGTAGTCCGCACGCCACGACGCCGTCGATCCATGGTCTGCAGCGTCAGTCATGTACAAACTCCTCACCCAGCAGCGCCATCAGATCCTCATCCTGCAATGCGGCGATGGCATCGAGGTCGTCATCGTGCCGCTGTCGATGCCCCGGCATTGTGGCCGCGCTGTCCGCAGCGGGCTCGATCGGCGTCAGACCCGCACGCATCAACAGCGCAGCAGACATGGCATCCAGGGTCGGATGGTCAAAGGCCAGGGTCGCCTCGATCGGGTGATCGATGCTTGCAGCCAGGGTGTTGCGCAGCGACAGGTACATCAGCGAATCCAGGCCCAGCTCACCGAGTGTCCTGACCCCGAGCACTGTGGAGGGATCAATGCCGGTGATCTGCGCGATGGTGCTGGCGATGTACATGCGCATCCGCCGATGACGTTCCGGCCCGATCGCACCCGCCAACGCCGTCAGGAAACGCTCACGCGGGGACACGGCAGGGGCTGAGGATGGCGTCACCAGCGCGGCCAGCAGAGGCGGCACCGTGGCTGCGTCATTGAGCAGGTCCATACGCCAGGGTGTGATGCACCATTGCGCGGCAGAGGCTGTGCGCACCACGTCGAAATACGCATCGGCGTTGCCTGGATCAAGCATGGCCGAGTACTGGCGGGCCAGAATGCCCTGCGCGTTGTCCACACGCGCCATCATGCCGGTGGCCTGCCACGGCCCCCAGTTCACCGCGACGCAGGGCAGGCCCTGCGCGCGAAGATGGCGCGCATAACCATCCAGTGCGGCATTGGCGGCGGCGTAATTCGCCTGACCGGCACCGCCGAACAGACCGACCACCGAAGAGAACATCCAGATGAAATCGACCTGCTGCAGAGGCAGGGACTCGATCAGATGGCGTGCGCCCTCCCGTTTGACCCGATACACCGCATCCAGCCGGGCATCACTGATGTCGGCAAACAGCCCGTCATCGATCACCCCTGCGGCATGGACGATGCCTTTGAGCGGCCGGTCATCGCCGATCTGCGCGGCCAATGCCTGCACCCCGGCAGCGTCGGTGACATCGCATGCGGCCAGCACGATGCAGTCGCGCTGATGGTTAAGGGCCTGTATCCACGGCACCTGCCCGCTGTCGGCGCTGCGACCGACCGCAACGATACGCCCGGCACCACGGCGATGCAGAAACTCGACGCACAGCTGCCCGACCCCCCGTGTGCCGCCGGTGACCAGATAACACCCATCCGCATCGATGGCGACCGCAGGCGCGGGTGTAGCGGCGCTGAGACGGCACACGTAAATCTGGCCGTCGCGCAGGGCGACAGGCTCGAACCGTCCGGAGGTCACGGCCTCCTGCCTGTCTGCCTGCACCTGCAGGATCTGACGTGCGCGCTGCTTGCGATCCGCGAACGACAGATCGCCAGTGCCGTCGTCGACATCCACCAGGGTGACGCGGCGTTCAGGCATTTCCAGCATGAAAGCGCCGGCAAGCCCCCACAGGGCCGCAGCATCATGGCGAACCGAGCGATCGTCCGCGGTCACCGCCTGCGTCTGCGAGGTGAGCAGGATCAGCTGTGCCAGTTTCCGCGCCGGCACGTTGACGAGTGCGCGCAGCAACTGCAGGACGCGTCGCGTCATCGCCGCGTCCGCATTGACGTCGACCGTCGCCGGAACATCCATCGGCCAGCAGCAGATCAGACCCGCAGTGCCCGGTACGCGGTCGACATATCGCTGGAGAATGTCGGCCAGACGCGGTTGGGCCATGTCCGCCGACGCGGCCGCAATTGCTTCCTCACCCGGATCGATCAGCGTCGCAGTGCCGCCCTGCTCGTCGATGACCGCAGCAAGCGCGGCGCCATTGCCGGATGCATCACCCAGTATCAGCCAGTGGCCAATCCCGTGTGCTGGCGTGGATGATGGCGTCGTTTCCATTTCCCAGCGTGGCGTATACGCCAGCACCGGTGTCGGGGCAGCCTGTGCATGCGATGCCCCGGCCAGACTGCGACGGTGCACGGCACTGAAACGCAATCCCTCGACGATACAGCACACCTGTCCTTGTGCATCTTCCATGCGGATTGTCGCGTCGATGCCATCGGCGTGTCTTGTGTACCGGCAATCCGCACGCAGCGGGCCGGACACCGCACGATGCCAGGTGAATCGCGCCAGATGCACTGGCACCATCAGGACATCTGCAGTCGCATGCCTATCGGCAAGCAAGGCGCCCAGAACGGCCTGGAAGCAGCCATCCAGCGTCCATGGTGCGATGGCGAAGCGATCATCGTCGTAGCCAGTCTCCCGTCCGGCCTCTGGTTCCAGCTCGACCACACAGTGGCTGTCCGAGACGGTCGCGGCGACGACCGCAAGGAACGGCGCCTGATACGCGTAGCCGAACGCCTGCAGACGTTCGTAGAACGCTGCACCGGACAGATGCGTCGATGCGGCGCTTGCGCGGCTGCCCGCAACCATGCGGCCCACGCCTGCGCCATCGTCGCCTGCGCCGTTGACGACCACACCGTCGACAACTGCGCCATCAACACCAGCGCCATCGACCAGCACGGCGGACGCGCACGATGACCATTCCTCATGGGTGTCCGCAGGCGAACGCAGATCGATGGTCGCCGGTCTCCCTCGGTCACCGCTGACAAGCAGCTCGAACGGAATCTCACGTGCAGCATCCAGGAACAGCATCCGATGGAAATCGATTGCAGCCAGGGTGAGGTCGTGGGTGCGCTTGCGCAGCTTCATCGCGGCTTCGAGCATCGCGCTGACATACCCACCCGCCGGAAAGATCGCCCGGTCGGCAAGCCGATGCGCCCGCAGGGCAGCGTCCCTGTGCGGATCCAGCACGTAGTGGAAGCGGGCGAAGCGCATCGTGTCCGCAGGCGCGAACGAAGCCTGCACCGGGGCCGTCATTGTTCGCGTCTCCGGGCGCGTCGAGCTGTCCAGCCAGTAAGACTGGCGCTCGAAGGGATAGCGCGGCAGATCGCGCGGCGGTGCCACCGTGCTGTGCGGGTAGCAGCGCCAGTCCACATTCAGGTGGATCTCGCTGGCGCGAACGAAGACATTGGCCAGCGCATCCGTCTCCGCGCTGAGCAGGGTCGGCAGCCAGTGCACCGGTGCGCCCGCTGCGGCCTCACGAGCCATCGCCGTCAGGACCGGCTTGGGGCCGATCTCGATGACGGTTGTGACCTCCTGTTCCAGCAGCGTCGCAATCGAGCGCCCGAAGCGCACTGGTGCACTGATGTGCTTCGTCCAGTAGTCGGCATCGAGCGGTGTGCGGCACAACTCGCCGGTGATGTTCGAGATCAGGGCCATGCGCGGAGCGGCATAGGTCAATGGCCGCGCAACCATGGCGAACGCTTCCAGCATCGACGCCATCAATGGTGAGTGGAAGGCGCGCTGGACCGGCAGCATGAAGACAGGGAAGCCTTCGGCTTCCGCACGCGCGGCGATTGCGGCGACCTGATCGGGGTCGCCGGAGATCACCTGATTCCGCGGGCCATTGAGCGCGGCAAGACTGACCGCATCGTATCCCGTCAGCCAGCGCTCCACAGTTTCAACCGGCGCGCGCACAGCAGCCATACGCCCCACACGGGTGCGCGACTGCATCAGGTCGCCGCGGGCACACAGCAGTTGGATCGCCGATGCCGTGTCGATGACGCCAGCATGGCAGGCCGCGGCAAATTCGCCCACGCTATGGCCCAGGACGATGCTCGCGCGAATGCCCGCCCGTTCAAGCAGCGCAGCGATGCTGTGCTCGACACAGAACAAGGCCACCTGGGTATAGCGGGTCTGGTCGATCAGTGTCGCATCCGCGCCCCACAGGATGTCGAAGAGGTCGACATCGCAATGCGCCCGCATCAATGCACGGCATCGTTCCAGCGCCGCAAGGAACACGGGGCTGGTCTGCGCCAAGGCACGTGCCATGCCGTAATACTGCGCCCCCTGCCCGGTGAACAGGAAGGCGATCCTGCCAGTACCACCTGTCGCGGTCGTGGCAGCCGTGGCTGCCAAGGGGGTCGCTGACGTCGCCGTCGTTGACATCCCCGTCACGGCTGCATCCAGCTTCGCGCGCAGGTCATCCAGCGAACCGAACGCGAACGCGACACGGTGCGCATGTTGACCGCGCCCTGTCGTCAACATGCGCGACAACGCTGCGGGTTCTGGCTGATCCTGTTCGCGTGCAAGGGATGCCGACCAGGACTGCAGATGGCGACGCAGCGCATCGGAGGAGCGCGCCGAGAACACCGCGGGCCAAGCGCCCTGTCGCGGTTGTACAGATACTGGCGCTGGCGACGGTACGAATTCTTCGACGATCAGATGCGAAATTGTGCCGCTGAAGCCAAAGGAGCTGACGGCGGCACAGCGGGGCTGATCATCGGCCGTCGTCCAGGCACGCGCCCGGGTCGGGATTTCGATCTGCGCAGGATCCATGCCCAGCAGGGGATTGGTCTGCCGCAGGTGCAGATGTGCCGGAATGGTCCTGTGGTGCATCGCCAGCAGCACTTTGAGCAGCCCGGCCATGCCCGAGGTTGCCTCGGTATGGCCCAGATTGGTCTTTACCGAGCCGACCATCAGTGGCTGCATGCGTCCGACACCATCGCAGTACACGCTACGCAGCGCCTGCATTTCCACAGGGTCGCCAAGATGCGTGCCTGTGCCATGCGCTTCGACATAGCTCACCGCCAAGGCATCGATCCCGGCCAGCGACAACGCGCGGCGAATCATCTCCGCCTGCGCCTGACCATTGGGCGCGGTCAGGCCATTGCTACGCCCGTCCTGCATCACCGCGACCGAGCGGATCACGCCGTGGATGCGATCGCCGTCGCGAACAGCATCCTGCAGGCGCTTGAGCACAAGTACGACAGCGCCTTCGCCACGAACATAGCCATCGGCCTGGTGATCGAAGGTCTTGCACAGCCCCTCGGGCGACAGCATGCCGGCTTTGGCGAAAGCGACACTCAGCGCAGGGCTGAGCATCAGATTGACCGCGGCCGCCAGCGCCACCTCACTCGAACCATCCTTGAGACTCTGGCACGCAGCGTACAGTGCGCTGCCGCTGGATGAACACGCCGTGTCGATCGTCAGTGTCGGGCCACGGAAATCGAAGAAATACGCCAGCCTGCCCGCGGCCGTGGACAAGGCATTGCCTGTCCCCAGGAAAGGATCGATCTCTCGCAGGGGCAGTCCACGCAGGATCAGCTGTTCATAGTCGTGGCTATAGGCACCCAGAAACGTGCCAACAGACCGGCCTGCAAGATGCGACGGATCGATCCCTGCGTCTTCGATCGCATCCCAGGCCAGTTCCAGCAGCAGGCGCTGCTGTGGATCCAGCGCGCGCGCTTCGACCGGCGTGATGCGGAAGAACGCCGCATCGAAGCGATCGACGTCGTCGAGAAAGCCGCCGATGTGGATGGCGTCCAGCTCCGCTGGCAGTTCGGCAAGTTCGTCGCGATACTCACGCCAGCGCTCCGGCGGCCGGCGCGTGACCACGCAGCGCTCGTCTGCCAGCATCTGCCAGAACGTCGCTTGCGAATCGATCGCACCGGGGAACCGCAAAGCGGTGCCGACAATCGCAATGTCAGCACGCATGCCTTGCACGCCCGCAGGCTCGGGCGCTGGTGACGCGGCCGACGGCGCGGACAGCGCATGAGCGACGCTGCCGCTGGCAGACGTGGCGACAGCGGCATGCCCATGCCCACTGCGCTGGGTCTCGATGTAGCCGGTGACGGCGGTCGCGGTGGGGTAACTGAAGAAGAACGCGGGCTCGAGGCGCATGCCGAATCGCTTCACCAGCCCCAGGCGCAGCTCCATCAGGCACATGGAATCCAGGCCCAGTTCCTTGAAGGCCAGACCGGCGTCGTAGCGCTCCGGATGTTTCATGAGACGGCGCACGACCTGGGCGACGTCGTCGGCAACATCGCCGGTCGATTCGCTGTCGCGATGGCCATCTGCCGACCTGTGCGCATCGGTCAGTCGATCAGCCAGGTCATAGCGGATCAGCACACCCGCACCGCCGTTATCGGTATCCTCCGGGCGCGCATCACGCACAACGCGTTCGATGACCGCGCCATGCGACTGGTGGAAGCGCAGCAGGCGGTCTCGGTAGTGGCCCTGCGCATCCTTGCGGGTAATGTATAAATCCAGTGGTTCGTCCTGCTCCAGATAATCCAGGCAGCGGGTAACGCCATACGCCGCCTCGACGCCGGTGGCGAGGACAGCCAGATCCAGTGCGTATTCAAGCAGCCGGTCGCCGAGCGCCAGCGACTGATGCCGCGGATGAACACTGATGCCGAGCAGCAGGAGATAGCGCCCGCTGTCGCTGTGCAGGCGGCCATAGTCGGCGTACTTCGTGCGCAGCAGCGCGTCCAGATCGTCGATACGCTGCGTGTACAGCACGCCTGCGACTTCGCCGTCGCACTCGATGACGAACTGCCCGGCCGGATCACGGGCACAGCGCCCACGGATCTGCGCTTCCGTGAGCCAGAGGTTTTCGGGCCATGCCGCGCGGTCGATGTCCTGCAGCACAGGCACATCCTGCGGCTGCTCGGCGCGGATGGAAAATGCCTTCCGCTTGACATGCTGGAGCACGATGCGGGAAAACGGCGTCGTCTTCGGGTAGCGCACCAGCGAATCGTGCTCTGCGAACAGGCCGTTCTGGGCCAGCGCCTGCTGGAAGACGGTCGCTTCGACCAGCGACTGCTTCGACAGCGCATGCAGGTGGTCAAAGGAGAACGACACGGTTTCGCGAAAATACGCGCGCGTCAAAGCCACCGGCAGCGCGAAAACCTCGATCAGCACCAGTCCGTGACGACCGATGACATCAGCCCATCGCTGCAGGTGCGTCCGCAGGTCGTCGTGCACTTGGGCACTGGACAGCACGCATCCGTCCGCGTCGACATAGACATGATCGCCGTGCGTGTCGCTGGAGGTCGCGCCGGCGCGCAGGTTCAGCGGCCGGTCGTGATCAAGAAACGATCTGACATGCAGGATATCGTCCGCGCTGCTGGCAATCCCTGATGCCAGAAGATCGTCGAGAAGCTTGCGCGGCTGGGAAATATCGCCATGCAGCAGTCGATGCGGGACATCGCGCAGGGTGCTGGCAGATGCCGCCAGCGATCTGGCGTTGAAATCGGCCCCCACCATCAGCAGCGGATGGGTCTCCAGGTGGCGCCCGCGCAGACTGCGCCCGGCAATGGCCGTATAGAGCGTGTGCAGCAAAGTGCCGTCGCCACAGCCCATATCGACGATGCAGCGCGGTTGCGCATCCAGCGGCAGGCGATCGAACAGTTGCACCACCAGAT
Organism: Chitinophaga pinensis; assembly: GCA_943371935.1. GTDB lineage: Bacteria > Pseudomonadota > Gammaproteobacteria > Xanthomonadales > Xanthomonadaceae > Lysobacter_I. The sequence continues at coordinate 204,645 of CALRWS020000001.1, forward strand.
CGACCATATCGCTGAAGAACGCGTCGTGCTGGAAGCCGCTTCCGATCACGTTGAGGGTGCGGTCGATGTGTTGCTCATGGCCCTGGGCATCCAGAGCAAACACGGCCTGGGGATCGCCCAGCAGAAGTTCGCGCAGACGGACCAGCATGGGCCGATAGGACGCATACACCGCCATCGTCAACGCCCGCTCGCACAGATAGCGCCCAGCAGGGCTGAGCGCCAATGGCTCGGTCGACAACAGCAGGCCCTTGCGATGCAGCAGGTTCAGCACCTGGGGGCGCGCCCGCGGATGCAAAGCGTCGAACAGGCGCTCTTCACGGCCGGCGATCGCGGGTTCCGGGCACTGTCGGACCAGTTCCAGCAGCAAGGGAACAAGCAGAGTGCCATCGAGCAGCAGGCCGATCTCGTCATCGCACTGTTCCCAACCGTCGGCGCAGCGCTGCAGCCAGCTTCCGACCTGCTCCGCGTCATCGCCATCGCGGAGGAAAGCGGCAACATCCAGTTGATACAGCTGATCGATGTCTGCCGGGATCCCGGCAAACAGCGGGTAACGATCGGTCAGGACGTAATGGCGAAAATCCGCAGAATCGACGATACCCAGTGCATGCATCGCCCGTAGCAGCACCCGGCAGAATCCTGGCCTCACCGTCAGGCGTGCGGACAATGCGTCCACGTCCACCGCCGCGGCTTCGAGGGCGGAGACAATGCCGGCCTCCCGGCAGACACTGACGACCGGAACGGCCACGAAGCCGTGCAGATAGGCATTGATGACTTCGATCATCCCTGAACCTCGATTCCGTCAGGTGGCAATTTCAAGCGACATGGCGATCGCTTCGCGGACCATACCCACTGTCGCCGGCAGGTGCTGATTCAGGAAAAAATGCTCGCCGGGCAACCACTCGCAGCGGAACCTGCCCTGCGTCTGCACGCGCCAGGCAAGCGCCCCCGCCCTGCTCACCAGATGATCGTCTTCGCCATTGAGGCAGAACACATCGCACCCGAGCGGCCCGCGCTCGACATACGCATAGTCATTCAGTGCAGTGAAGTCCGAACGCAGCTGCGGCATGAAGACATTCAGCAGGTCGCGATCGGCAAGCACCGCCCTTGGCGTGCCGTTGTAGCGCTCAAGCAGGTCGATGAAGGCATCATCGGACAACTGCTGTACCGGTACAGGCTCGCGACGCCGTGGCAACTGCGGCGCCGCATGACCAGAGGCGATCAGCAAGGCAGGCGCTCGATCCTCGCCTTGATCACCTCGCATCAGCTGCGCCACTTCATAGGCGACCAGCGCGCCCATGCTGTGCCCCAGGAGCACGACCGGATTATCGCCTGTCCGGTGACGCAGCGCGCCTGCCGCAGCCCTGGCCATGCTCGGGATATCGGTCATCGCCGGCAGGTGGCGGGTAGACTCACGGCCGGGCAAGCGCAGCACATAGGGCGTGACCCAGCGTGGAAGTGCCCGGCACAGGCCAAAAAAGCTGGAGGCTCCAGCCCCGGCACAGGGGAAACAGAACACATCGACGCGCCCATCGGCACGCGGTGCTGGCTCTTCAGGCGAGCCGAACCAGATGTCGAATGGGCTTATGGCCGTGGATTGCATGACCTTGCTGTTCACCGTTGGCAGAAAATCCATCACTCCTGACCGGTCGCGCACGGGCATGGCCTGCGCGCGACGCGGCACCAACGATCGTGCTCAGGCAGGTTCCAGCTCGGCTTCGGTCTCGCGCCGGTAGTTTCTGGCAATGTCGACGTTGTTGAAGATGTCCTTCGACAAGCGCTCCAACAGGCCGATGTTGCGACGAATCTTTGCGATCAATTCGTCGTCATTGCGGTACTCGAGCAGCAGTTCCTTGTTCAGATTGATGCCGAACAGGAAGGTCTTGGAAAGATCCACGTGGTGTCCGCCGCTCGGCGTGTCGTGCTTGAGCGGCTGACGCTTGAAGTGGTCGGCAACCGTGTACAACAGGTCGTTGTAGCGGCCCAGATCGGCATCGATTTTCGCCAGGAATTCCAGGTCGCAGAGCTTGCGCTTGAAGTACAGCAGGCAGGTAACCCCGAGATAGACGGCGCTATCCCACAGGATCTTCTGGGTCATGACGAACTCGTTGCCAAACTTGGGATAGAGGTTTTCATAGATCATGAAAACCACTTCGCTCAGCTTGAGATAGATACTGTTGTACTTCTGCGCGAGTTGGGTGATGTCTTCGCCACGCAGGTCGCGGATGATGAGATCGGTAACGAAGTCGTTGCTGTAGGCGATGAAATCGCTGCCCGGCGAATAGAACGGGTCGATGAACACGCCCGCCTCACCGGTAATGCACCAGCGATCGCCTGAGTACACCTGCTTGCAACTGTGCGCGTAGTCGCGGAAACCGAGGAAATCCTGCAGCTGGTCGCGATGCTGCTCGACCACTTTTGCCGCCTGAGGTTCGTTCGCGTACAGCCACGCCAGCGCCTTGTCAAAGGAGTCCATCTGCGTGTAGTCGTGCATCTTGCTGTCGAACACGATGCCGACGCTGGTCGATCCCGAGGCCAGCGGAATGAACCACACCCAGTACCCGGGCCCCATCAGATGGTTGGTGCTGAAGCGCTTGGACGGGGTCGAGCGCTGCCGCCATTCCGGGTCGTCAGTCCACAGCGTGATGTCGATTTCGGCATCGATGCGGAACCAGACCGCACCGTTCTTGAGCCTGGCTTCCTTTTCCAGATCAAGCTTGCGCTTGAGGATCTTGTTGCGCCCGGCTGCATCGACCAGCCACGTCGCCGTGATCGTCCTGACCTCGCCGTCCTGGACGAACTTGACCGTGTGCCCGCCATCGCGATCGATCTCGACCGCCTGGACGCGGGCATTGTCGAAGATCGTGATGCCTTCGCTCAGATTCAGCTCGTGGATGTGGTTCTCGAAACGGCCACGGTCCAGCTGGTAGCTCGGCACCGTCGGGTAGTCTTTCGGTCCGATCTCATGGCGCAGGGTGATATCGCTGTTGTCGCCGTACGGAAACAGGAAGCGCAGGCCCAGCTTGGGCAGCTGATCCTTCTCGATATGCTCTTTCAGCTTAAGTCGCTCGGCGAAATAGTGAGCGCCGACTTCCACGCTCGACTCGCCAACCTTGTAACTGGCCTCGGCGACTGGACGCTTGGACCGCTCGATGACAACAATGCTGGCCTGCGGTCGTTCCATCTTCAACTGCCTCGCAAGCGTCAATCCTGCAAGCCCGCCCCCCATGATGACAACATCCCTGTGCATTCTTCCTGACTCCTATTCATTCAAACGATTCGCACCAACAGATGACGCGACGATGGTAGATTGGGTTCGCAACGCTGGACTCAGAGGTTGTAGCCCTTTTCGCCAAAAGGTTGCAATTTGTCGATCCACAAGCAGAGAAGCTCATCGAGATCGTCTGCAGGGTCGTAATCGAGCTTGTCCAGAGGATCGAGCACATCGAGAGTCTCGAAGCGGAACGCCTCGGCACCGAAGTGGTTCCAGTCTTCCTGCAGGCGATTGTTGCGATGATTGCCGAATGACAATTCAGCTTGATGACGGTTCAGGCGGGCTTTGACATCCCTGCTGCATTCCAGAAGCACCCGCCCATTTGCAGTGTTGCGCACGCAACAAACGCCCATCTCCGTCCGGGTTTCCTGATACTGCTTCTTCAATGCCTTGCGATCCATTCGCTCATCTCCGTGCGACACGACACCCACATTCCGGACTACTGCGGCCGCGGACATCACACAATCGCGACCGCCTACCTGACATGCTCAGTCCAAGCACGGCAGAAACCGAAAACCGAAGCGTAGTGACGAACGATATCACAACCCATTCACCAATGGAGGTCGACCTCCTCCCCACGTCACGCCCGTGCGGAACTGGAAAATTCGGCCTTGGGTTGGGGAAATCGGGCGGCGAACTCTGCGAGTGGGACATCACCAACTGAATCGCCCCGGCTTCTGTAGACACTCACGAGCCGTGTCGTCGGGGCTGCTTTTCAAACTCTACCGGAGACAGGCCCTGGTTGTTGCCATGCCTGCGTACCGGGTTGTAGAACAGCTCGATATGGTCGAACACATCGGCCCGAGCGTGATCCCGTGTCGGGTAGATCTTCCGCTTCACTCGCTCAAGCTTGAGCAGCTGGAAGAAGCTCTCGGCCACGGCGTTGTCGTGGCAATTTCCGCGACGACTCATGCTGCAGATCATCTGCTGATCCTTCAGGAATCGTTGCCACTCGCCGCCGGTGAACTGGCAGCCTTGATCCGAGTGCAGCAACTTGCCGCCGTGATGGCCTGGCCGACGTCCATAGCCGACCTGCGCCTTCAGGCCTTCGGCCTTCATCATTGGTTGACGGCACGGCATGGGTCGGGTTGACGGATTGTCAGGCATCGACTGCCATCCATCTGAGAACACGAGTTCGCGCATTTTCTGGATTCTTGCGATCCCATCCAATGTCGATTGTCACTTGATGACCGCACCCATCAATGAAGGAAAGCGTGATTTTCCCTTTCTTGATTCTCGCTGATGCCCACTGGAAAATGTATCCGCTCTCCGCTCTTCCAGAGAAGTCTAGCGAGCCAACAAGTCTCTCTGCGGTTCGCTCTAATGATTCCCACGCAGTGTTTGAAGCATTCTGGGCAATAGCAGTTTCATATTGCGTCCTATCGAACTCGATGCGGCGATCACCGGCAAGAAACCATATGAACTGATCACCCGTAATTTCAACCTCTACTTGTTGATCGCCGCAGCCAAGTACGCCACAGCTGCATCTTCCAATGAGTATTTCTCCGCCTTTCAGCAACCCGGGCTGCTTGAAGAACTGCGGTGGGTCGAGTCCGAGATCACTTGCGCGAATTGAATCGAGGAGATCGGCGCCGGAAATCAACGGACGAACTTCGTGGTCATTGGACTCCTGCGATGCATTAAAAACGAATCCAAGAAGGTTCATTTGATGCCTATCTACGGTTCGTTCTTGCGGCGGGTGTACTCCACTTCCACCGCCTTGGCCTCTTCGCCATCGGGCGAAATATTGGTCATAACGATCACCAGGCGATCTTCGTCCGGCTGCTCGATCTCGGTCCGCCAGCCCCAGCGCGGTCCCGGCGGCGTCTTACCGTCGCCGTAGCTGCCGAGCACGGCGAAGTGCGCCGGCTCGGTCTCGCCGACGCTGTGCGAGAACACTTGCCCTTGAGAAAACACAATCGAACTGCCGCTGTGGAAGCTGTCGACCCAGGCGCATTCCCAGCGCCGCTCGTCGATGTGATAGCCGTACAGCGCCACGCCCGCATAGCTGCGGCCGTCGAATTCCCAGCTGTATTCGTGCAGCAGGAAACGCCCGCCGAGTACCGCACGGATGCTACCGCGCTGGTTGGACTCCGCCGCCAGCATGTCGCGCTCGAACCACAGCCGGTAGACTCCCTCCCACTCACCGGCCATCCGCGCCAGGCGGCGGTGCGGCGCGTCCTGCATCGGCTGCGCACCGGGCGAGACGGCACCCGGCGATGGGCTGGAATCGTTGGTACTGATGGTCGCGGCTTCGCTGTTGCTCATCGGTATCGCCTCCCCCTGTGGATCCGGCCAGCGTACTCCTGCACTGCAATCGCCGGAAGCGCGGCCGCCGACGTCAACTGCGTCGCACATTCCACGTCCAAACCGGCCGGAATGCTAAAAAAATGTTATGAATGCCACCCTGCCGCCAGGCCCTCGCCGGCTGGCGGGGCGCTGTGGGGGGCGTCGAGGAATCATCCAGCAGTTTCCGCACTTCATAAGGATCAGGAGGTCCCATGCCGTACACGTTATCCAGCCGACGCCATCGCCGCGTCGCTCCCGCCCTCACCGCGCTGGCCCTCGCGCTGGCCGTCGCGATGCCCGCCCTCGCCCAGGAGGCGCCCGCCGAGGCCCAGGCCGGCGACCTCGACGAAATCCAGGTGCTCGGTAGCCGCGCCAAGAACCGCACCGCCGCCGAAACCGCCGCGCCAGTCGACATCATCCGCGTCGAGCAGATCGAACGCACCGGCGCGCGCGAACTCGGCCAACTGCTGCAGATGCTGGAGCCCAGCTTCAACTTCTCGCGCACCACCATCTCCGACGGCACCGACATCCTGCGCCCGGCCACGCTGCGCGCGCTCGGACCCGATCAGGTGCTGGTGCTGATCAACGGCAAGCGTCGTCATCAACAGGCACTGGTCAACGTGCAGCAGACCGTCGCCCGCGGCTCGGCCGGTACCGACATCAACGCGATCCCGGTCACCGCGATCGAACGCATCGAAGTGCTGCGCGACGGCGCGTCCGCACAGTACGGCTCCGACGCCATCGCTGGCGTGATCAATATCGTGCTGAAGCGCCAGACCAAGGAAACCCAGCTGTTCTTCGAAGCCGGCGAGACCCGCAAGGGCGACGGCGAAGTGCTGCACGGCGGCCTCAACACCGGTTTCGAACTCGGCGACGACGGCTTCATCAACCTCAGCGTCGAATACCGCGACCGCGGCGAAACCAACCGCGCCGGCAAGGACACCCTGCGCGTCAGCCCGCCGCGCGTCACCCAGCGCATCGGCGACGCCGACGCCACCGACGCCTACCTGTGGGTCAACGGCGGCCTCGGCCTCGGCGCGGGCGAGCTCTACTGGTTCGGCGGCCTGTCGCAGCGCAAGGGCGATTCCTCCGGCTTCTTCCGCAGCGCCGGCGACGGCCGCACCGTGCCGGATCTCTACCCCGACGGTTTCCTGCCCAATCTCATCACTACGGTCGAGGACGCCTCGCTCGCGGTCGGTTACCGCGCGCCGCTCAGCGACACCTGGGACTGGGATGTGTCGATCAATCACGGCCGCAGCAAGTTCGGCTTCCACGAGCGCAATTCCGTCAACGTGAGCTGGTGGTACGAACCGCTGGGCACCGGCATCTACGGCCAGTCGCCGACCTCCGCCGATACCGGCACCCTGAAGTTCGACCAGACCACGGTCAACCTCGACTTCCGCGGCACCATCGACATCGGCAACAGCGAGCCGCTCAGCCTCGCCGTCGGCGGCGAATACCGCAGCGAAAACTACGCGATCGAAGCCGGCGATCCGGTGTCGTACAGTTATGGCCGCACCAACAACCCGGCGATCGTGATCCGCAACCAGAACGGCGGGTTCGCCGCGCCCGGCATCCAGGGTTTCCCGGGCTTCTCGCCGAACGAGGAAGTGAACGACGGCCGCCACAACTACGCGCTGTACGCCGACGCCGAAACCCGCTTCGGCGGCAAGTTCCTGGTCGGCGGCGCGGTGCGCTTCGAGGATTATTCCGACTTCGGCAACACCACCACCGGCAAACTGTCGCTGCGCTACGACTTCACCGAAACCTTCGCGGTGCGCGGCACGGTCTCCACCGGCTTCCGCGCACCGGGCGTGCAGCAGTTGTTCTACAGCCAGCGCTCGACCAACATCGATCCGACCACCGGCCTACTCGCCGACACGCTCACCGCGCGCCAGAATAGCAGCGTCACCCGCGCGTTCGGCATCGATCCGCTGAAGGAAGAGGAATCCACCAGCGCCACCCTCGGCTTCAGCTGGCGCCCGAACGAGAAGTTCAGCTTCACCGTCGACGTGTTCCGTATCGACATCGACGACCGCATCATCTTCTCCAGCAACATCGCCCCGGAAACCGTCGGCACCGACGGTCTGCCGTGCACGGCGACCAACACCAACTGCCCGATCCGCGCGATCCTGGCGCCGTTCGGCGTGGCCCAGGCGCAATTCTTCACCAACGCCATCGACACCAAGACCACCGGTATCGATATCGTCGGCGAATACAGCACCGAAGCGGTCGGCGGCACGCTCGACCTCACCGCGCTGCTGCACTGGAACAAGACCGAAGTCACCTCGCGCCGCTCGCAGTCGGCGATCCTCTCGCCCACGCAGTTGTTCGACGACAGTCAGGTCACGCTGATCGAGGAAGGCCAGCCGGGCGCGCACCACGTCCTGCAGGGCGTGTGGACCCGCGGCAACTGGGACTGGACCCTGCGCGCGAACTACTACGGCGAAGTGGCCGGCGAAGGCTTCACCCCCGGCTTCAAACAGACCTGGGACGGCGCCACCCTGTTCGACGCCGCAGTGGGCTGGAACGTCAGCGACAAGCTGCGGATCAGCATCGGCGGCAACAACATCTTCGATACCTATCCGGACAAATGGGATGCGGTCAACGCCTTCCCGTTCCCGCAGCTCGGTTTCGTCTACGGCTGGGAAACCCTGCCCTTCGGCATCAACGGTTCGTACTTCTACGCCAAGGTGGATTACCGCTTCTGACCGCTTCGGCGCTTTGAAGCTGCGACACGGACGGACGGCGAAAGCCGTCCGTTCTTTTTTTGCGCCGTTCTCTCGTAGGAGGGCCTTCAGGCCGGCCCAGGCAAGCACTGGAAGCGCGACGACATGTGCGCCGCGCCCGCGGCTGGCAGAAACGAATCGGAGGTGCACACTCGCGATGAGGTCTGCAGGCCCGATCCTTTCTCTCGCCCAAGCATCGGGGCTGAAGCCCCTCCTACAAATCATCAACCCCATACCCTGACATGGCGCGTTTGCAGGTCTGCCCACTCACGGAGACCCGCCATGCACCGCACCGCCGCCCGTCCGCTGTCCCGCCCATTCCAGGGCACCTTCACGAAGCACACACTCACCGCCGCGGTGCTCTGCGCGCTCGCGCTGGCCGGCTGCCACAGCACGAACACCCTGGGCGAATCCAAGGCCGACAGTCGCGTCGACGCCCCGCGCGGCAAACCGCAGGTCGCCGATGCCCGCGCTGCGGAGACCGAAGTCCTCGCCGAATCCGCGCCGGTCGCCGATGCCGCGGCCGCCCGCGAGGAAGTCGACAAAGTCGTCGTCACCGGTTCGCGCCTCTCGCGATCGCAGCAGCAAGTCGCCAAACGCGCCGTCGGAAATGTCTCGGGCGGTCATTCGTTCGCACCGGCCGCACCGCCGCCGCCCCCGGCGCCGATGATGATCGCGCCGTCGGAACCGATGCCGATGGACGGGCTCGCCAACACCGAAAAATACGAAACCCGCGACGAAAACCCGGTCCGTCGCGCCAGCGAAGAACCGGTGTCCACGTTCTCGATCGACGTCGACACCGGCAGCTACGCCAACGTCCGCAGTCTGCTGCGCAACGGCCAGCGCCCGCCGGCCGATGCGGTGCGCGCGGAGGAAATGATCAATTACTTCGATTACGGCCATCCCGCGCCGACATCGCTGAACACGCCGTTCCGGGTCACCACCGAACTGGCCGCGGCGCCGTGGAACGGCAAGCGCCAGTTGCTGATGATCGGCATCAAGGGCTACGACGTGCCGAAGGCCGAGCTGCCGCCGGCGAATCTGGTGTTCCTGATCGACACCTCAGGCTCGATGAGCGACGAGAACAAACTGCCGCTGCTGAAGCAATCCTTCGCGCAGTTGGTCGAACAACTGCGACCGCAGGACCGGGTGTCGATAGTGGTCTACGCCGGCTCGGCCGGTCTGGTGCTGGAACCCACGCCCGGCGACCAGCGCGACAAGATCCTCGCCGCGCTCGACAAGCTCGGCGCCGGCGGCAGCACCAACGGCGGCGCCGGCATCCAGTTGGCCTATGCGATGGCGAAACAGGCCTACGTCAAGAACGGCGTGAATCGGGTGATCCTCGCCACCGACGGCGATTTCAACGTCGGTACCACCAGCCAGAAAACCCTGGAAACCCTGGTCGGCGATCAGCGCAAGCACGGCATCGCGCTGACCACGCTGGGCTTCGGCCGCGGCAACTACAACGATGCCATGGCCGAACGTCTGGCCGATGTCGGGGATGGCAACCATGCCTATATCGACACCCTGCAGGAAGCGCGCAAGGTGCTGGTGCAGGAAATGCAGTCGACCCTGCTCACCATCGCCAAGGACGTGAAGATCCAGATCGAATTCAACCCGGCGAAGGTCGCGGAATACCGTCTGATCGGCTACGAGAACCGCATGCTGCGCCGCGAGGACTTCGCCAACGACAAGGTCGATGCCGGCGACATCGGCGCGGGTCACGAAGTGACGGCCCTCTACGAGATCACCCTGGTCGGCTCGGGCGCGGAACGCCTGCCCGCGCTGCGCTACGGCGACGACAAACCCAGAGCGGCGAACGCCACCGCGGCCGGCGAACTGGCGCATCTGCGCCTGCGCTACAAGCGTCCCGGCGAAGACACCAGCCGTCTGATCGAACGGCCGATCCTGCCGGTGCACGAGCCGCGCCGCCATGCGCCCAGCGCGTCGATGCGCTTCGCGTCCGCGGTCGCGGCCTATGCCGACGCGCTGCGCGGCGGCAAGCATCTGGAGCAGTGGACGTGGGAGGACATCGCCCGCACCGCACGCCAGGCAAGCGGCAACGATCCGTGGCGGCAGCGCGCCGAGTTCATCGAACTGGTGGACAGCGCGCGTCGACTCACCGCCGGCGATGCGCCGCAGATCGGGATGATCGCCGACTGATTCCGCGCGCGACGGCGGCCTCGCGGCCGTCGTCGCC
>CALRWS020000002.1:0-177609 GCA_943371935.1 Chitinophaga pinensis
TGGGCGCGGAAACCGCCGGTCTGCGCGGAACGCTGCGCAGCGAATCCGGCGAGGACAGCTTCCGGGTCCGCGAGAGCGAACGCGGCACGGCACCGGTGGTCGGTGCGCGCATCTCGGCCAATACCGCGGACGGCCGCTGGCGGGTGATCGCACAGGGCCAGTATCTGGATGCGGACTGGGGCGATTTCGGCGACTACGACGGCGACATCACCCGCGCCAACGCGCTGGTGGAATATCGCTTCACCCCGAAGTTCGGCATTTTCGCCGGGTACGACTGGTTCGATCTCGATGTCACCCGCGAGCTGGACGACGGACGCGTGGGCTTCGAGCAGCGTTTCCACGGCCCGATCGCCGGCGTCACGTTCGCGTTTTAAGTCTCACTCGTTTTGAAGTTCGACCGGGGGCGTTGGCGGCTTATGCCAACGCCCAATCGGCGGCGGCCTCGGCATGGATGCGGGCGGTATCGAACAGCGGCACGCTGGCATCGCCCTCGCCCACCAGCAGGCTGATCTCGGTGCAGCCCAGGATCACACCCTCCGCGCCGCGCGCGACCAGGTCGGCCATGATCGTGCGGTAGTCGTCGCGCGAGGCATCAAGGATGCGTCCCAGGCACAGTTCGTCGTAGATCACCCGATGGACGCGCTCGCGCTGCGCGGCGTCGGGCGTGAGCACTGCGATCCCGGCCGCTTCGATGCGTTCGCGGTAGAACGCCTGCTCCATGGTGAAGCGCGTGCCCAGAAGCGCCACGCGGGTCAGCCCGGCGGCGCGAATGCGCTGCGCGGTGGCGTCGGCGATGTGCAGCAGCGGAATGTCGACCGCGGCCTCGATGGCCGGAGCGACGAGGTGCATGGTGTTGGTGCAGACCACGATGGCCTCGGCCCCCGCCAGGCGCAGTCCGCGCACGGCGTCGGCCAGCTGTGCGCCGGCGGCGTCCCAGTCGCCGGCGCGCTGCAGCGCCTCGATTTCGGCGAAGTCGACGCTGTGCAGCAGCAGCTTCGCCGAATGCAGGCCGCCCAGACGCTCGCGCACACGCTCGTTGACGATGCGGTAGTACGGCAGCGTCGACTCCCAGCTCATGCCGCCGAGCAAGCCGAGCGTGCGCATCGGCTTATTTCTTCTTCGGGATGTACAAATCGGTAATCGTGCCGTCGAACACCTCCGCCGCCATGCCCACCGATTCGCTGAGCGTGGGATGCGGGTGGATGGTGTGGCCGATGTCGGCGACCTCGCAGCCCATCTCGATCGCCAGCGTGACTTCGGCGATCAGGTCGCCCGCATGCACACCGACGATGGCGCCGCCGACGATGCGATGGCTGGCTTCGTCGAAGATCAGCTTGGTGAAGCCTTCGGTACGGCCGATGCCGATGGCGCGCCCCGATGCGGCCCACGGGAACTTGCCCACGCCGACCTTCAGTCCCTTGGCCTTCGCTTCGGTTTCGGTGATGCCGACCCAGGCGATTTCCGGATCGGTGTAGGCCACCGACGGAATCACCCGCGCGACCCATTCCTTCTTTTCGCCTGCCGCGACTTCCGCGGCGAGCTTGCCCTCATGGGTGGCTTTGTGCGCCAGCATCGGCTGGCCGATGATGTCGCCGATCGCGAAGATGTGCGGCACGTTGGTGCGCATCTGCCGGTCGACGTTGATGAAGCCGCGTTCGGTGACCGCGACGCCCGCCTTGTCGGCATCCAGCTTGTTGCCGTTGGGCGTGCGGCCCACAGCGACCAGCACGCGATCATAGGTGTCGTTGGCGGGGATGCTGGCGCCGTCGAAGCCACAGACGATCCCGTCATGGGTCGCCTTGGCTTCGGTGACCCTGGTTTTGAGATGGATCGCGACGCCCTGTTTCTTCAACCGATCGGCGAGCGGCTTGATCAGATCCGTGTCGGCACCGGGCATCAGCTGGTCCATGAACTCGACCACGGTCACCGCGCTGCCGAGCGCGCGATACACCGTCGCCATTTCCAGGCCGATGATGCCGCCGCCGACGACCAGCAGACTCTTCGGAATATCCTTCAGCTCCAGCGCATCGGTCGAATCCATGACCCGCGCGTCGTCCCATGGGAACGCGGGGAGCTTCACTGGCTGCGAACCGGCGGCGATGATGCAGTGATCGAAGTGGATCAACTGGGTGCCGGCGTCGCCCTGCACTTCGATTTCGTTGGGCGACACGAACCTGCCGCTGCCCTGCACCACCCGCACCTTGCGCTGCTTGGACATGCCGGCAAGGCCCTTGGTGAGCTGGCCGACGATTTTTTCCTTGTAAGCGCGCAGCGTATCCAGCGCGATCTTCGGTGCGCCGAAGTCGATGCCGTAGTCGCTCGCATGCGCAGCTTCGTCGATGACCGCCGCCGCGTGCAGGAGCGCCTTCGACGGAATGCAGCCGACGTTGAGGCAGACACCGCCGAGCGCGGCGTAGCGTTCGACCAGCACGGTGTCGAGGCCGAGATCGGCGCTGCGGAACGCGGCCGTGTAGCCGCCGGGGCCGGCGCCGAGGACCAGCATGCGGCATTCGATGTCGGCCTTGCGGCCGGAGGGAGGAGCGCCCTCACCCGCCGTGCTGCGCACGGCGACCTCTCCCGCAGACGGGAGAGGTGAAGAAGCCTGCGCCTCGCCCCTTCCCTCGTTCGCGGGCGAAGGTTGGGATGGGGGCTGGGCTGCTGCGGGTGTAGTGGCGTCAGTCGCATCCAGAATGGCGATGACGCTACCTTCCGACACACTGTCGCCCAGCTTGACCCTGAGTTCCTTCACCACGCCCGCGGCGGACGACGGCACTTCCATCGTCGCCTTGTCGGATTCCAGCGTCACCAGCCCCTGGTCCTTCGCAACGGTGTCGCCCACCGCCACCAGGATCTCGATCACCGGGATGCCATCGAAGTCGCCGATATCGGGGACCTTCACTTCCACTGTCGTCGTCATGGTCGGCCTCCGGTCACAGCAACACGCGGCGCATATCGGCGAGCAACTGCGCCAGATATGCGGTGAAGCGCGCGGCGGACGCACCGTCGATCACGCGGTGATCGTAGGACAGCGACAGCGGCAGGATCAGGCGCGGCGCGAACTGCTTGCCGTCCCACACCGGCTTGATCGCCGACTTGGAGACGCCGAGGATCGCGACTTCCGGCGCGTTGACGATCGGCGTGAAACTGGTGCCGCCGATGCCACCGAGCGAGCTGATCGAAAAGCAGCCGCCGCTCATCTCGGCCGGGCCGAGCTTGCCGTCGCGCGCTTTCTTCGCGAGTTCGCCGGTTTCCTGCGCGATCTGGATCACGCCTTTCTTGTCGACATCGCGCACCACCGGCACCACGAGGCCGTTCGGCGTGTCGGCGGCGAAACCGACGTGGAAATATTTCTTCAGCACCAGGGTGCCGCCGTCGGCGTCGAGCGAGGCGTTGAAGTCGGGGTATTTCTGCAGCGCGGACGTGACCGCTTTCATCAGGAAGGCGAGCATCGTGAGTTTGATGCCCGCCTTTTCATTCTCTTTGTTCAACGCGACGCGCAGATCTTCGAGATCGGTGATGTCGGCATCGTCGTGCTGGGTGACGTGCGGGATCATCGCCCAGTTGCGCGCGAGGTTGGCGCCGGAGATCTTCTTGATCCGCGACAGTTCGCGGGTTTCGATCTCGCCGAACTTGGAGAAGTCGATCTTGGGCCAGGGGAGCAGGTTCAGACCGTTGCCGTTGGCCATCGGGGCTGAAGCCCCTCCTACAAGTGCGGATTTGACGAACTGCTGCACGTCCTCCTTGCTGATGCGGCCGCCGCGGGCGCTGCCGGCGACGCGGGCCAGATCGACGCCGAGCTCGCGGGCGAACAGGCGCACGGCCGGGCTGGCGTACGGGACTTTCTCCGGCAACACCGCGTCGGCTTCGAAGCGCACCGGCGGCAGCCCGGCGCCCATCGGCGCGGCACTCGCCGGAGCGGACGCGACCGGCAGCGGAGCGGCGGCGGGCGGCGGAACAGGTGCAGCGGGCGCGGGCGCCGGGGGCGCGACCGGCGCAGGCGCCGGGGGTGCAGGCGCTGCGGAGGCCGGAGCAGCCGCGGCATCCGCCGCTTCGATGAGCGCAACGACGCTGCCTTCGGACAGATTGTCGCCAAGCTTGACCTTGAGTTCGCGGACGACGCCAGCGAAGGGTGCGGGCACTTCCATCGTCGCCTTGTCCGACTCCAGCGTGACAAGGCCCTGATCCCTGGCGACGGTGTCGCCGACGGCGACCAGAATCTCGATCACCGGAATGCCGGTGAAATCGCCGATGTCGGGAACGAGGGCTTCCTTCAGATCTGTCATGTGCGCGCCTTGAGGGTCGTGCCTGCGCCGGGGGGCGAGGGATCGGGCTATTGTGGCCGCGGACGGGCCGCGCGCCAACCACGACGGCGCGACCTGGCCCGCACGCGAATGGTCCGATGCCGCGAATACGTATTCAAACGCCGGCCATACTCCGGCGGATGTCGTCACGATCGGCCAGCGACAGGCTCAACCGCGGCTTTTCAGCGGACGATTCCGCGCGCGGTCTCGTACTGGGCGATGTAGGCCTCGACCGGCACGCTCGCGATCAACGCGCCGATGGCCTGCAACGGCAGATGATCTGGCTGTTTGAAGCGTACGCAGCATTTGCCCATATCCAACTTCCTGCCGAGCGCAGCCGCGGCGTCGCGCAGTTCCCGCTCGCGTTCGCTGCCGCCGTCGACAGCCATCAGATACAGCGAGTAGCTGTTCTTCTGCGCGGCCAGCGCGGCGAAACTCAGCGGCTGCTTGTTGTAGGTGACCGGATAACGCGACAGCGGGACTTCCCAGGAAATCATCCCCCAGTTCATGGTTTCCTCATAACCGGGCGGCAGATGCGCGTTGACGACATCGCGTACCGCCACGACCACCGCACGCCGCTCCGGCAGCAATTCGGCGAGGTAGGCGTCGACGGTTTTCGCAGCACTGGAGACCATTCGGGGACCTTCGATGCACGTGCCGTGGATGGATCCGTGACGCTACACCTTCACCAACGCCGCGTCACCGTGCGCCGCAGCGCGCCGTGGCCGATAACGACAAAGCCCGACACGGCGTCGGGCTTTGTCGGTGCGGAATCGTCGACCGGTCAGTCGCCGACCACGCGCAGACCGAACACCAGCGACGCGAAGGCGACGTGCTGGGCGCTGCCGCTGACGTTCATGCGGATCGTCGTGGGCTTCTTGAAGAACTGTTTGGCCTGGGCTTCAGTCAGGCCGTAGTTCTCGATCAGCGAGCGCTTGGTGATCAGGCCGGCCATGCACACCGCGGAGTCGCGGGTGCGCTCGGCGAAGGACACGCCTGGCTCCAAGGGCACGACGTAGCTTTCGCTGGAGGTCATGCTGGTCAGCAACTTGCCGCCGAACGGCGCGCCGGTGGTCGGGTCGATCAGCGACGGGTCGTCGAGCACCGGATTTTCCACGGTGAGCGTCGGCGTATAGCGGAAACGCGCGAGCACGCGGGTCGCGCCGAAGTTGCTGTAGCCCACGTTCAACACCGGCGAGAACCAGTAGCACAGCAGCGAATCGGCGGACTTGCCCGGCAGGGTCAGGCGCGCCGCGTCCTCGAACACGAAGCCGGTGAAGGCTGGCGCTGGCGCGAGCACCTGGCACAGTTCATCGGGATTGGACGGATCGGTCGGGCAGGTATCGCTGAGATTGATGAAGGCGCTGGTCAGGCCCAGCCATTTGACGTTGCGGCCGAAGGAATCGACGTCGCCCACGTCTTCCAGGGTCGGCGCGCGTGCGATGCCGGCGTCGGCGCGGGCGGTCGATACGGCGGTGGCTTTGCGCTCGAGCCGCTGCGTGGATTTCACGGTCTGCATATCGGGCGAGACCGCCTCGATGATGTCGTGCTTCGACGGGCCGCCTTTCTGGGCGTACACCGCGACCGAAGCCAGGGCTGCGGCGGCGAGACTCAAGGCGAGGACGTGCTTGCGATGCATGGTGCGCTCCATTGGTTCGGTTCGAATAACGGAACACAACGCACGCAGGCAGCGGGACCGGACAGCCCCGGCCGGCATGGGCGCGGCCGGGGCTGTCGATGTTGCGATGCCGATGTCGTAACGAATCAATCCCCGACGATGCGCAGCGCGAACACCAGGGAGGCGTTGCTGACGTACTGCGTGCTGCCGCTGATGTTCAGACGGACCGTGGTTGGACTGGCGAAGAAATCGTCGGCCTGGGCCGGAGTCAGTCCATAGTTCTGGGTCAGCGATTTGTAGCTGATGAAACCGGCCATGCAGACGGTGGAATCGCGGGTGCGCTCGTTGAGTGTCACGCCGGGCTCAAGCGACTCCTCGAACCGTTCCGCCGAGGTCATCGAGGTCAGCAGCTGTCCGCCGAACGGCGCGCCGGTGGTCGGGTCGATCAGCGACGGATCGGACAGCACCGGATTTTCGATGGTCAGGGTCGGGTTGTAGCGGAAGCGGCCGGTCACGCGGGCGGCGGTGGGATTCTGGTAGGTCAGGGTCAGCAACGGCGAGAACCAGTAGCAGAGCAGCGAATTCGAAGCGTATTTCGGCAGTTTGATGCGTGCCGCGTCGTTGAAGTTGAAGGACGTGTAGACGCCGGGCGTCGGGTCGATCTTCTCGCAGTACTCGTCGGGAGATGTCGGCTTGGGGCATGACGGCTGCAGCGTGATGAACGCGCTGGCGAGGCCGAGCCAGCGCACGTTGCGGCCGAAGCTGTCGACGTCGTAGACCTCGTCTTCGGTCACCGGATAGAGCGGCGCGGCGAGCTTGGCCGCGATCGGCGCGCGTTTGGCGGCCGGCTGCGCGACGCGCTGGCCTTGGCGCGGGATCGCCACGCGCTGCGGATAGTCGACCAGATCGGCGGCGATGCCGCGGACGGCGTCGTCGCGGAAGAAAACGCCTTTCTGGGCGTATGCGGTGACCGAAACGATGGCCGCGATGGCCAGGCTCAAACCGAGGACGTGACTGCGCTGCATGGTGCTGGGCTCCGGAAGGTTGGGTGGCAACCCGAAGCAAACGCGGGACACCCGGGACAGAGGACAACGGGCCGCGCAGCGCGATCAGGGGTGCTCGGCTTCCAGATGGATGCGCTCGCGCCGCAGCAGGTACAGGCCGCTGAGCACGATGATGGCCGCACCGACCCAGGTCATGGCATCGGGCAGTACGTTCCAGAGGCTGAAATCGAGCAGCACGCCCCACAGCAGCGCGCTGTATTCCAGCGGCGCGATCAGCGACGCCTCGCCGCTGCGGAAGGCCTCGGTGATGGTGTACTGGCCGAGCGCGCCGGCGACGCCGACGCCCGCGATCAGCCACAGATCCGCGGCGCGGATCGGCACCCACTGCGGCAGCGCCAGCAGCCCGGCGCCGACCGCCATGGACACCAGCAGCCAGACCACGATGGATTGGCTGCTGTCGGTGCGGGCCAGCACCCGCACGGTGATCGCGGACACCGCGTATCCGAACGCGGCCAGCAGCACCGCCAGGCCGGCGAGACTGGCGACGCCCTCGCCGGTCGGACGCAGCACCACCATCACCCCGAGGAAACCGACCACGATCGCGGTCCAGCGCCGCGGCCCGACCCGTTCGCCCAGAATCGGTACCGACAGCGCGGTGATCAGCAGCGGCGCGATGAAGAAAATGGTGTAGGCCGTGGACAGCGGCAGCGTGCGCAGCGCGTAGATGAAGGGCGCCATCATCATGATGCCCAGCACCGCGCGTAGCAGATGCAGCGGCCAGCGCACCCGGAACAGACTGCGCACGCTCACCGTCGACAGCACCCAGACCAGCACGAACGGCAGCGAGGCGCCGCCGCGCATGGCGGAAATCTGCATCGGCGGATAGTGCGCGGTGAGCAGCTTCAGGCCGGCGTCCATCAGCGCGAACAGGCCGACCGCGGCGAGCATGAACAGCGCCGCGCGCCAGCGGTGCGCGCCGGCGGCGGCGTGGGGATTCGGGGGACTCATGCGTGCAGGATGCCGGGTGTCGCCGGCCGCCGCCAGCGGTCGCGCGCGACACCGTGTTACGCCCGGTGACCCGGATCGCGCGGATTCGACGTTTGTACGGCATCCGTCCCACGACTCCGAAGGCTCCGAACATGCCCGCCTGCACCGCCCGGTCCCTGCGCCTGCTCTGCCTCCCGCCGCTGTTCGCCCTGTGCCTGGCCGCCTGCGACCGCAGCGCGACCGGGACACCGGCAACCGCACCTACCGCCACCACACCCGCCACGGACGCCGCGCCTGCCCCAGCGCCCGCCGCTGCCGTCCCGGCCGCCCCGACCGGATTCGACCCCGCCAGCGTTCCGGAAAGCACCGCGAGCCTGCCGCCGTTCCCGTTCTTCAAGGCGCCCGAAGGCCTGAAGACCGTGTTCGACGAAAAGGATCGCAACATCAACTTCGACCGCACCCACATGATCGCCGGCGACAAAATCGTGGCGATCGAAGGCAGGATCGTCCGCGACCAGTTCCAGCTCGCCAATCCGGATCAGCGCGAATACAGCGCGATCGAGTTCCAGCGCAATTACGAAAATGCGATCCGCGACCTGGGCGGCGTCCGCATCAGCCGGACGCAATACACCACCGCCGTCGTCGATGCCTTCGGCGGCCGCGAAGCCGTCGACAAGCACTACCTCGGCACCTGCGCCGGCGACTACGACTGCGAGAACCATACCTACCTGATCCGCCAGGGCGGCAAGGAATACTGGATCCAGGTCAGCACCGGCGCGATTCCCCTGCACGGCTACGTCACCGTGCTGGAGCGCGAGGGCATGAAGCAATCGCTGGGCTTCCTCGACGCATCGGCGATGAAGAAGGCGATCGACGCCGACGGCCGCGTCGCGCTGTACATCAACTTCGACGTGGACAAGGCGACCCTGCGCGCCGATGCACAGCCGACCATCGCCGAAATCGGCAAGCTGCTGGGCGGCGACCTGGCGCTGAAACTCTCGATCGAAGGCCACACCGACAACACCGGCACGCCCGCGCACAACCAGGAACTCTCGACCGCACGCGCCCGGAGCGTGCTCGGCGCACTGGTCGGCCTGGGCATCGACCCGGCACGTCTGCAGTCCAAGGGCTTCGGCCAGGACAAACCGCTTGCCGACAACGCCAGCGAGAACGGCCGCGCGAAGAACCGCCGGGTGGAACTGGTGAGGATCTGACGTAGGGCATATATGGACTCCTCCCGATTGCCCATGTTCAATCACTTGTTTAGCTGCTTCGGACTTGAACTCGTCCGCCTAACGCTTGCCGCTCATATACACCTCCGTCGTTGCCGTAATGTACGACTCGGAGATGTCTACTGAATGGGGGGGCGATTCATCTTCGCTTGATCCGTGGGCTTCGGTCGACGCATGCTGATTCAGATCGGGCCGAGCGCCGACCAGCCTTAGACTCACTCAAAAAAACGGCGACCCTTGCGAGGTCGCCGTTCGTACATCTGGAGCGGGTGATGGGAATCGGGTGACCACCACCATCTTCCGTTACCAATCAATCACTTAGCTCTGGAGCAGGTCCAAAAATCGATACCCGAAAGGATACCTGACGGATGGCTAACGTAGCGCAGGGTGGTTGGCGAAAGCAACGTGGCGTTTGTCCAAGCAATGCTCACAAGCTACAAGGACGGCTTATAGAAAACGTGCTCTGATCTCATCCCCGTGCTGGGCCGCGACATCGCGTGCAAACCCAGGGAGCTCATCCTTGGCACGCGTCCAATCATCAAGCGAAATTGGTGGCGTCACCTGTGGGGGAACAACTCGCATCACACGCTCGGCGCCGATCAACAATTTCGCCTGGCCAAGCGTATTGAGCGACTGGAACGAGAGCGCCCCATTGATGACTGTCCGCCAAGACCACAGCCCGCCCCGCTGGATCATACGATCCGACACTGTATAAGGCTCATCCCCACACCCAAGGCTGAGGATCCGCACGTTGTGTCGATCAATGTCGAAGCATGCGAGGGCGTCGACCAATCCGACCATGATGGGATTGTTGGCCCAAAGACCGCCGTCAACGAAACGATAGCCACCTGACTCCAAGGGCTGAAAGAACGTCGGCGCAGCGGCAGTTGCGGCAGCAACCGTCGTCATCTTCTCGTTCTGGTCTCGTTTGTAATCCGGATGATGCGGAGTCTTGAAGATGTAGACATCGCCATAACGCCCATCACAGGAAGGGACGCATAGACGAGACTTCGACGCTCCGAGCAATTGCTCTCCAAACGTCTCATCTAGCATCGCCATCAATGCCGCTCTGTCGTAGCGGTGATAGAGCACACCACGAGTAGAATCCCACTTGCGACTGAGCCAGCCTACCCATGAAGGGGTATACGGCGGGAAAATTTCGTCGCCCCGTTCGATATAGAGATTAGCGATCTCCCGCGCCGGCATCCCGATCGATAGCGCCAACGCGATGATCCCGCCCGTGGATGTGCCAGTGATGAGGTCGAAATGGTCGGCAATCGACCCTCCTTCCAAATAACGCTCTTCCAGCTCGGCAAGCACAGTCGCCGGGAAGATGCCCTTGATCCCACCACCATCGATCGAGAGGATCTTGAACTCTCGATCATGTGGCCAAGCCTGCTGCACTCGCCGCTGGCTCAATGAGCCGGCGGACCGGCGCTCCGGCATATCAGAGACAGTGCCTATGCTCATGCTGCCGCCGGGGACCGATGGTCGCGCCCGCCCCCTGTCCATTCTCCGGTTGCGAGCCATCCCTCATAGCTCACCAGCCAATCGATGGCCCAAGGAAGCGTGGTATCGGCAATGGCCATACCCCAATCCCACTCCTTTTGCGCCGGATCAAACAGACACAGATGCGAGCGAAGCGGGTTCTCAAAATTCCGATAAATATGAGGCACAGCCTTACCCGGCGCATATTTGCTTTCAAGTTGGAGCGGTGGGTCGACAAGCCAAACTCTTGGCGATGGCACCTCTACTCGCATGTTACCGACCCTGCTTTTCAGAACGAGCATCACGCGCACGCGATACCGCTGAGCCAATGGCCGAAGCTCACCTTCCCAGATGACGGACCATCCTCCGTCAGCAATGATGCGGAAGTCCGGATAGCGCGACGCCATGCGCTGGATTTGCTGGGCCATCGGCATCACCACTTGTCTTCATCTCCGCCAAAATGAGTATGCCGGGGTGTGGCTCTGCTCGCCTGAGAGGCAACGGCTGGCATGGACGATGCCGCGGCGATGACAGCGCTTGCAGCGAGATCAAATCGGCCTGCCCCAGGTCGGTGATAGGCGTTCCCGGTGGAGATCGCCCGTCCTGCCGATTGATTGAAGGATGCGATGGCCTCGAGCGTCGGCTTTTCGCCGAACAATTCAGACATGATCTCGCGCATCGTTGCCAGATCGGTGCCCGCATTGAGCTTTTCCAGATTGACGACGAGTTTTTTGAGATCATCAACGAACACGCCCTGCTCTTTCAACGACGCGGGCCACCTGTCCGTAAAGACGTCGGTGTTGCAGGCCGGATTTCGCACCTCGATCAGCTGCTGACGGAGTTGCGCGTGAGCAAATGACGACAGCATCATTCGCGCCTGATAGAGAAGCTCTTCGGAAAGAGTCTCCGTCTGATTGGCATGGCTTCCCACCAGTGTCGCAAGCAGCACAGACGCGGGCTTACGCCCTTCTCGCCCATCGTACTGAATGTTGCGCCAACGCTTGATCAGTTGGAGTGCGATCACCGCCATCGACTTTTCATGTGCCGGCGCTTGCTCCGGAACGGGTTCCATTTCTGCTTTTGCAAGAACAATCGCCGTTTCATACAACCGTTCGCGCGTAGCAAACGCAATTGCGAAATCACGGTCCGCGGGCGTCTTCGCTTTGAACCACTCCGCAAATCCGAAAGGATTAGCGATGATTCGCTTATCGTCCGGGTGAGCCCACTTCTCTTTCGAATGGAAGATATGTCCGATCCGCTCCGGAAGGCCTTCAAGGCGCACCATCGGGGTTACGTCCAGATGCATTCCATCGGCATACTGGACTTGAATACAGCGAGAGCAGCGAACCACCTTGTCGTAATAGCGAGATCCTTTCTCGCCGCGGATCGCGGCTTCCAGGATGTCCAGAATTTCGTTGGGCATTGCGTTTGCGGGGAACGCCAAATGCGCAATCAGATCGATGTCGAACTCGTCGCTTTCGACTTTTGACGCGACTGTTGCCCCGATCGCCATCGAACCTTGCGGGTAGAAGAGGATTACGAGGTCTTTCAGCGGGCTACCGTCCCGTTCGATCCAGTCATTGATGGCCTCGTAGCGACTGACGGCCAAGGAATACTGTGTTGGACTGAGTTGAATTCGAACCGCCACGTCTGCGAGAAGCAAGTCGATGGGTTCAGACAGCGGAAGCTTACGACGGACGATGGCGCTCATGCGGATCCTCTGATGGCCAGATGCGTGATCCTTCACGAGATGGAATGGGGGTTGTTACTTCATGGAATATGGCGGGTCCCTGTCGCAGCGGCTGAGACAACACCTCAGCCGCTGCAACGATTGCCGCCCACTGATCACTTGGTCTTCGTGCGGTCGACCAAGGTGTAGGTCGATCCCGAACTCGGCGTCGGCGGCAGCGGCTCGCCACGGACGACAGTCCGCTCGGGGCCCTGGCCGCCACGGGGGCCGATGATCTGGTACTGCCCCGAGGCAGGTGCCTCTTGGCCCGGTTTCAAACCTTCTTCTTTACTCATGATTTTCTCCCGTTGCTTGTTCAGGCAACAGATTTGTTCATAAAAACCCGCCGGCCGGCGGGTCCGTTGTTTAGCCAGGCAACACTGCTTCCCAGAAAAAGGCCGTAATGAGACGGCCATCAAATGCGAGCTGTGTTGCCAAGCTGGGCAACAGCCTATACTGCGCGCCGAGACAATTCAAGCTCCGAGGCGTTGAGATGGATTTAGCTGGCTTCATTGCGCGAGCGCGCGAAAAAAATGGTCTAAGTTTCAGAGACTTAGAGAAGCGCGCTGGCGATTTGAACCATGCCTACATCTGGCGTCTCGAAAAAGGGGACCGCGATACCCCCTCCACTTCAACAATAGAAAAGCTCTCCCAAGCATTGCTCTTGGACGAGCGCGAGCAACAGGTGTTTGCACTTTTGGTAAAGA
This sequence comes from Chitinophaga pinensis, assembly GCA_943371935.1. Lineage (GTDB taxonomy): Bacteria > Pseudomonadota > Gammaproteobacteria > Xanthomonadales > Xanthomonadaceae > Lysobacter_I. The sequence goes on from CALRWS020000002.1 coordinate 13,067, forward strand.
CGCCGATCGATGACGCCCTGTATGGGCTAATGCTGTCTCGGCGCGATATTCCGTGGGACGACTTCGAGCCTGTGGCGACGACAAGTTTCAGGGGCAAACGCCCCACAACAGAAGCCGATTGGATTAGGCTGATTGAGATTTTTCGAGAGCTTTAACCAAAGACCACGGAGGGCCGATGGACCAACTTACGTGCATCTCGCGCGCTCGGCAACTGATCACTAAGCTCAACATCACAACGTTTCCGGTTGATGTCGCCGCAATCGCGGCAGATCAATCGTTTGAAATAAAAGAAAGTGATCTTCTTGCGGATGACGAAGCAGGGAATACTTTCGTTAAGAACGGTCGAAAGATCATTACAGTTAACAAAAACGATGATCCGTTTCGTAGGAGGTTCACCATCCTCCACGAAATCGCACATCACGCTCTTGGACTGCCGTCAAAGCATGGTGAAAAGCTGGCTTCAAGCGAATTGGAGCGCGTAGGAACAAGACCGCCAGAAGAAGTGCTATGCGATTTTTTTGCCGCAGAATGCCTTGTTCCATCGCATTTGATTCAGCCTCTGACTGACCAATTTCCATTTACGGCAGCTACCATCCAAGACCTATCGGATAAGTTCGAGGCTTCCAAGCAATGCGTAGCCTCACGTTTCGCACGCTCCTCACGAGACCTTTTGGCATACGTTTTTTCTGAGAGCTCCACTGCTCGGATAGCGATTACATCAAACTCGCTCCGAGAAAGCGGCATATGGATTGGGCTCTCAAAAATACCAGAAAAATCAGCAGCGGCGACTGCGATCAAGAAAGGAAGTTTTTTAGAAACCGCAGATATGGATGCGAGTGATTGGAGTAGCAGCGACAGCGCCGAGCGGTTCGCGTGCTACGAGGAGGCCATTCACATGAAAAAATGGGAGCAGACCATTTCTTTGCTAACCTTCGAAGAAGTCATCACACGCTCTTCAAGTGCAAACAGCCGCTCGGAAGATGATGGCTTGCTCGCCGAACTCACCGGGCACCTACCTTGGCCGAAGCGCTGATGGCTGTTGAGGCCTAAATGCAATATGTTGGGGTGTAAAATGCGCAAGAAGCAAACTGCTCTCTACTATCCTCATATCTCGCTTGAGAACGAAGCGCTCTTGAAGAACGCTCTTCTCCTTTGGGACAACGTAGAAATACTTTGCCCCTTCGACGCATTTCCCAGGCTCCCCAAAACCGCTGAACTCCACGACGCATTCTCGCTTATCGCGCGCCCGCTAAAACCTACTCCTGAGCAAATGCGATCAGCGCATGATGCTATCGTTGCGGTAGCAAATTCCAACCTCCCCGACTGGTTCTTCCCTGAAAATGTTCCCAAAGATTTTAGGTATAGCCTGCATCCAGAGAAGTTCCTGCCCGAGACATGGAATGAGCTGAGAAAGATACGGCTAGCACGGTCAAAAATGTCCATTATCGAGCCCCCCATGCCGAGAGGAATGATTCGGGAACTGGTTGAGAAAGATCGAAGGCGCGCCTTTGAAACGACTCAGGCCTTCGGGCTAACCATGCTTTCAATCCTAGCTGATTGCTGCGCCGGTACGACCAAAGAACTTATTACCGACGAGATCGATTCTTACGCGGCCTATGATAGATATATCAAGCTTCAAAAGCGCTCACCGCCCATCACAACGAACCCAGCCAATCACGACAGACTGACGACAATCTCTTTGTCAGCTCTCGATCTTTCCAATGTCCCACTGCCCCGCCTTGTCCAACTTAGAGAAAAGGAAACCACGCAGCCGGCACTAAGAGCTATGCGCCATGCTTACACTGAAAAACTTGGATCTTATGTCGATCGACTTCGGCAAGAAGCCAAAAGCTCATCAGACATAGCAGAGATTGAACGCCTTTTTAAACAGGACATTTCTGACGACATGGGCATGCTCAGGGAAGAGTTGAAGGAAGATGCCAAGCACCTGTTCTTCTCAAAGGAGCTAGCCATCGCCGTGGTCGCTTTCGCAGGCACTATCGTCGAACCTATTTCGAGCACGCTGATCACGGCGGGAAGTTTGGAAAAAGCCAGACTGAGCTTTGCATCCACCAGACGAAAAACTCTCGCAAAGCATCCTTCCTCTTGGCTTTATCAGCTCAAACGCCTCCCGCTTTGGTAGGACGCTCTACACTGTCGGCTTCTTACGCCCAAACCAATCCCTTCTGTCAATAATATTGCGCAAATCACCCATAGCTTTGTCGCCCCGTGGGAATCTTGTACTGATCAGCGAAACAGGCGCGTGCGCAATGCGTTCCAGCTCTTCGACAAACATGATGGTTTGAGACGATAGCTGGTCAAACCTGCGGGCGTTTCGATTCTCTCCGCTGACGTAATCAGCAAAGGTCAACACAACATCTGTCGGTGCATTGAGCGCGCATGTTTTCCTGAACTGCTCCCAATTGAACCAGCCTACCCTGCGATCTCTGCCTGTGGTTGAAGTAATCTCGTATCGTTCCAACTCCTCTGCGGGAAGGCCGGCCGTTCTTGCGACTGCGGCAAAGTCCGTTTCGTGCTTGATGTTACCCGAGGTGCCGCCCTGCTTCGGGTTCCCCACTCGGATGGGTGTGGCACGCACCACGATCAGGATTCGGCGGACACGTGAAGGCGAGATGCCCGCTTCTGCCAGACACCCTGCGACATTAGTATCTCTCGACGTAACGTAGGGATACTCGCCGTGATAGAGGCTCAGGCCACTGCCTTGTGTGCCTTCCAGCAGGATGGACTGCCCGGCTCGATACGCTTCTTCCAGTCGATGCATCGTGCTGCCCTTGTAGTTCGGGCCAACGCCCACGTATGGCGCGAGCTCGGGGACATCACGCGCTAGCCGGACCTCGCCGGCGAGGCGATTGGTAATTCGTCTGGCGGCCGCGGCTCCTCCTCCTTGTCCCGTAGAGCCGATACCATTGACGATCTTTTCTTCGGATTTACGATCCTCATCTTCGATAATCATCGCCTGGGGGTCGATGAACAAACGATTCTCGGCAATGCTGCAATCTTTAATCTCCGCCAAAAGCTTCTGGACGTTAATCGTCATGCCTGGACCGAGCAATATCCGGGCATTTCCATCCTTGCAGCCAGAGGGGAGTTGGTGATACGTGTATTCGCCTGAGCGGCTGACGACTGTGTGGCCAGCATTGGGTCCGCCGACTCGCACCAGGACGTCATACTCGGTGGCGAGATAAGCAGCGATATTTCCCTTACCTTCACTGCCGTATTGGCCGCCGACTACGACGTCCACGCAACGAAGATCGGGGGGCGAGTATAGGCCAAGCCTGGCTGCCACTCTAACGAGGGTGTCCTGATTGTCTGAACGGCCGGTCTCGATTCTTACGTCTGCGTCGTTTTTGAAATAGTTGATGTCATCCAGGTCTTTCAAAAGATCGGCATCGGGGTAGGTTGGCGCTGCGCCCGGGGCAGCCATGGCACGCTCTGCCCAGCGTCGATCTGTCTCATTGACGTCAGCCACATACAAATGGACATGATTTGTGTCGAAATATTGCGAAGCCCTAAAATGCGCGAGTTGTCCACGCGTCCTGACATTGTCGATCACTACCTCCACGCCAGGGCTTAATGACGAGCAGTGATTAAGCACCTGCTCGTGCAGCCACTTCCCATCAGTCTCTTGATCCATTTGATCGCCTAGCCTCTGTAAAGCCATTCGATCCTCTCCTGCACCATGCTCTTTGGCGATGCCTCTGAGTATGTCGCTGCTTTTTACGATGTGATACCCAAACTCTTCTTGTAGGGATCGAGCAAGTTCGGATTTTCCGGTGCACAAATGCCCGCTGATGAGGACGATCCTTCTCATGCCAAACTCTCCCTGTTTGAAATCAATGCAGCGACATCGCTCGGCTTACGTAGCGCAACTTCGATAATGAGGTCCGCGATGCCTCCAAGTGCACGAGATGAGATCTCATTGGAGTGCGCAACGACGACGTCATAGGGGGTGTCATCGGCATGATCTGGATCATTAGCTAAACGCCGTGTGTAGTTGGCGCGTAGGAACTCCTCGGGAGCGGTTAGGTGCACGTGCCATACTTGACCGGGATACCCCGACCGGAACAAGGCCACTTGTTCTGGCTTTCTGACGCTATCCAGAAGCCAGTTGCTCTCCAACGGGTGCGCCAAGAGCGCTGGATTTGCGACCTGTTGCAACACCCAAGAAAATTCAGTCGCTACGTCCAAGGCATCTCCGATCTCTTGCAGTGTGGCCTTTAATGGCTCCACACCCTTTTGTTCCGCTTGATGACGCAAGTAAGTGCTGGTAGATATCTTCCGATAACCATGCTGTTCAATCAGCACTCTGGCAATCGAAGTCTTCCCAACTGCAGTAGGACCGCTGAACAAGACGATCCGCCTCTTATCAGACTTTGTCGTATTCAAGTCCGTCCCCCTTCCAGTTCTCGTCTCTCATCGAATGCTGAATGAAAGCCTCAACTTGTGCGGCGAAACGCGGCTTTCGAGTATAAGTGTCTGGCTGCCCGTGAAGCGTTACATGCCATGGTCTTTGGATGCGTTTGAGTATCGCAGCAGCAGCTACAGCATCTGCCGCGCTATAACAGTGGATCCGAGTCTCGTCAGGAAGCTCCAAGCTTCCCGGAACAAGAACTTCGATCATGCCTTTATCCAGAGCAGCCTTCACCAGCATCGTCGACTTGTCTCGATCGGCTCTGGCAATGGGTATCTGACGGTTCCCGATATAGCGCCCATTCTCTGGCGAAGCGAGATGGCCCTCTGAGGTTCCCCGACGGAGCTTTCGCGTCATGGCAACATTGAAGCGACATAGATCGAAGCTCACGCCATCAAGAGCCGACTCGGGGATTTGGACTTGGACGTGTGGAAAGCCACCTGTTAGCTTTGCACGGAGTATGGGAGGTTCTTGGTGAAGCGTAAGATGGGCATACTCACCAAATCCGCGAGCTTCATCCAACGCGCGAGATTTGCTCCGAAAGTGGGTTTCAGCGAATCCCTGCTTTCTGAGAACAGGCTTGCTTAGAAGGGCGCCCTGCCTGGCAATGAAGGGAAGATAGTGAAGCGGCGTGTAGTGATTGAGAACGTCGTAGCCGTACTGCGAAAGTATTCCCATGCACATCCCCTCTTGACAACATTAGCTAGCATCTCGCGAGACATCGCCCAAACAGGACCTCACGTATGATCACTAGGGACTCGCCCCTTCACCTACTGCAAAAATATGTTGCTCACACCGAAATTCAGCGACATTTCGACACACAGAGCGCTACGGAGAAATGCCTTCTCTTAGGGGAAGAAGTAGGCGAACTCTTCAAGGCAGTAAGAAGAACTTCCGGTCTTGCCATTGATCCCCATTCAGATGGCAAGGAAGTCGGCAATGAGCTGGCAGATATCCTCAACTACCTTCTTGCAATTGCAAATCGCTACCAGATCGATCTTGGTGAGGCATTCATGGCTAAGGAGCAGATAAACCAAACCAGAACTTGGGCACCCAGTCCCGACGCCTGATGTCAAGCGCTAAGACACTCATACCCCAGCACTCTGCCTCCATCGCGATGGCTCAGCATTTGTGAAATTCGTCGCACTTCAAGAGGCTGGCGCTAGTTTCCATGGCGCAGAGCTAGGCGTCACCTGTAAGGAATGACAGGCCGGGCCTTACCTGCTTTCCTACCTCCAATCCCGTCTCGCCGGGTCATCTTCGCTGGGACCTGCACCCGTTGCAGTCGACATGCTGGCCTCAGACCAACCTCGGCCCCTTCTGTGCCGGCCCATCTAGCCCGTCCATCCCTTGCGTTTGGGTCGGCGGTTTGAGACTTTGTTCGAGCGCCTGCTGCTGGTTGATAACTGCGACGTTTTCGCTGCTTTGCAATAGCTTCTGTCCGGCCAGTTGGCCGACATCTCCTACTGAGGTTTTCGCCCACGGTGCCCACAGGTCCGCCGTGTCAGTCATCCCGACCTTGGTCCCATCGGGCGTGAACTTCGCGGCCCCGATCGTATCCAGCCCGCGTTCGCGGGCTTTCTCGACCAGACCGCCTGCCAGTTGTCGGCTGATCTCATCGGGCTCGCGCCCCAACTGCTTGTCGCGCTCGTTCACTGCTCCGAGTAAGGTCGCGAACATCACGTGGTTTTGGTGTGCGGGATTGTCGAGCAGTAGTGCGCCTTGGCGCTCAGACCTTACTTCCGGTGGCGGTCGGTCTGGTTCGTCCGTCCTGCCGTTTCGCCCAGCTGGCGCTGACATCGATGGCGCGACAGGCACATGCTGGTGATCGTGCTGAGCGTTCACGCTTCCGTCTTGCGTGTGATGGAAGTTGCCTCGTGCGGTTGGCGTCTGGCTGGTGTCGTAATACGGCTGCGGTGTCGCCGTGTTGATCTGGATCCTGATCCCTTCCTGCTCCATCAGGTTTTCTTTCAACCCGATCCCGGCCATGTCGATCGTCAATTTATGCACGACGCCAGGATGATGCTGGGCATGCTGCCGTTCGGCTTGGATAATCGTTTCGATCGCGCCGGTGCCGTAGTAATTCGTGTAGTCGGTTTTTCCGCTCTCGCCGATGTTGACCGGATGCTGGCCGGGCTGGGCGCTCGCCGGATCGGGTCGATTGAAGTAGTGCTGCCCCATGGCTGCGACATTGGCCGGTGTAGCAGATAGCGTGTTATCCGCATTGAACGAAAGACCTGTCTTTGCGACGGTTGTGCCCGCAACAGGTCCGGCCTCGACAAAATCTTGCGTCCGGCTTTGTGCCGCCGCCGATGGCAGCATACGCATATCGGTCAAAGTGATGTTCGGATTGAGTTGCTGCTGTCGGCTCAGCAGAGCATTCCAGCCAGCGATCTCCGCTTTCGCTTCGTCATCGCCCCCCGCCTGGACGTAGTTTCGAACTGGCGCGGTGTAGTCGTGGACGACGGCAGCGCTGTTCACCACCTGACCCACTTGCTGAGCGAATGCGACGCTTGCCTGTGCCTTGGCTGGATGATTGAAGCCGTGTTGGATCTCGTGCCCGATCACGAACGTCATGTCGTCGGCATTGAAATTGCCTTGCGGATTGGTTGCTGTGCGCGTCTGCAATCCAAGCGCGGGCACATTCATGCTATGGCTGCGGCCGTCGTAGGTGCCACCTGCGTGCAGGTTCGCAGGAACGAAGTCGAAGTTCTCCAACAGCATGGCCCGAGGCCTTGCGCCTGGATCACGGGTCGTCGCGGCGTTCTTGACCTGATCGGCGAGGACTGGTGAGCCGTTGATCGTGTTCTGCAAGTTATCCAGCATGTCCTGACTGACAGGATGTGTGGCCGGCGGTGTCGTGGCGCCAGGTTGCGGCGGATCGGTGTAGGTGCTGTTCCCGAAACGGATGGTCATTTCCTGAACTTGCATGACCGCTTTCAAGTCCGCGCTCGGCGCAGTTCCTGTCGGCTGAAACGCAGTCGCTGGCAATGACACGATACCGGTTTGAATATCGTATTGACCGACATGATTGGGCGTTGTGCTACCCGCCGCTGGCAGCGCAAAGCCTTGCAGATGCCCCGCTTGTGCCGCCTGGTTCATTTGTCCAAGCAGGCGTGCGTCGGTCGTGATGGCGGATCTCAACTGCGCTTGCTGGTCGGCAGACACGCCTGGCTGCTGCCCAAATTGAACCAGCGCAGCTTCAAGTTGCGCATTTGGAGTTGGCGAGGCCATGCTTAGCCTCCGTTCTTTCTGTTCATCAATTCAATGCGCTGGACACAGGACGGGTTCGCCTTGTCGTCCTGGCCATTCTTCAATCCGGGCTTCACGACAATGAAGAAATTATCGGCTGTGTAGTTAGCCGCCAACAACCGGCCCGCATTGTCGACATCCAATTTCTCTTGAAAGCCACGGGTCTTGAACGCGTCTTGATACTCACGAAGCGTCATGCCACAGACAGCGGCGAAGTCGGCGTATTCGTGATAGTCGGCATTGTCGAATTTGAGAATGATCGATGCCCACGGACTGGATGCGGTTTCCTGCCACAATTCCAGCGCATAGAGCCAGCTTTCATTAAGCGGAAGTGCCGCTGAGTAGCCATTGTGTCGCGGCTCCATCTCCGCGACCGGCACGTCCATTGCTTCCGCAAGCTGTCCAAGCGTGATGTCACCATTCGCATTCAATCGATCAATCAACGACAAGAAACGTCTCCCGACAGCCTCCGAAGTCAGCAAAGGATTGGTCGCCGTAGTGGCATCAGAGGTGTTCATAGCGGGTTCCTTCGCAGGCAGAGCATGTGGAGTGTGCGCGCAGGCCGATACGCTCAGGGCGAGTGTCATCAGCCAAGCCGGCGACCATCGCGACAGACGGATCGGACGCTGGTGGGATTGAATGTGCCCCGTGGGCGCAGCAAGCGTCAAACGCAGGGCAGTGGGGGAGCTTCTCATTTCGCGATCCTTCGGCATCGGCGGGGGACGGGCTAGCGCACCTGCTGCAGGTTCGCAGTGGCCCGGTCCTGCCCTTATTCTACCGACCCGGGGCGACTGGGTCTGGGATGCCCGCACCTTGCCTCACGCCCAGCTTCCCGGTGTCTCGGCTTCAACTGACGTCGGACGAAGCATTTGGCACGACCCTGCATGGGTCATCAGGAGGCCGCAGAAAAAGAAGAGACCCATTGGGTCTCTTCATGACGTCGGCGCTTGGTTGCGGCTTCTACCCCGCGGCCCCGATCGATCAGGTGCAGTGGCCTGGACGACGCTAGCAATGTAAAGGATCGAGCGGGTAGGCGCAGTCAGGAAATGCCGCGCTGGCCCTAGTTTTTTTACTCCGTCAGCGGTGCGGGGTGCCTCGACGCCCCGAAGTTATGGCGTGCGCAAGGAAACCGCGAATATGCTGGAGGACCGCGGCATTTGTCTTCACCCCGTCTGTCTGGCCGTCGGTCCGCGCTGGCTGAAAATCAGGATGCTGCAGGGCTATCGTTTCCAGCTCCTTGCTCGCGCTGGAGAAAATGTTGCGCGCGTCGTCAGTGCAGAGGAAAGTGGTGATGCCAGTTGAGCTATTCTTGCCATGTGGGGAGATGTGGAACGGACGCGCGTCGCCCACCGCCTTAGCATAGTTTTCGTAGGCCTTGTCGAGTTCGTACTTGTAAGAGAACCCGAAGGTCGATGCATCGATCGGCTGGGGCGCGCTGTAGCGCTTGGGCGGCGTGGGCCGCGACTCAAGAAATGAGACCTTGAACGCTGGCGCGATGGGGCGTGTGAGGTTGTAGAGCACGTTGCCAATGAGATGCTGGCCTGGGTCGGTCTGCAGGAAGACCACCTTCATGACGTTGGCGAGAGTCATGATGCCCGAGCATTGAGCGCACGATTCTAGGCTGGTGTAGACGGTCATTCCGCTCAAGGTCGTGCTGTACGGTACCGCCTTTTTTGCCGGGCCCCACAGTTCCCAATTGTCATATATCTGGTTGAGGGCGAAAATCCGCTTAATAAGCCGCGCCTCGGCATGCTCAACCGAACTGTTGAAGATCTCGTTGTGGTTGAAGTCGAAGTCGACCACGTCGCCGTTTTCGTCGACCGCAATGCAGGCGATGTTATGTCCGAGGTAGCCTTCCCCCATGTAGGTGCCGTTTTCGCGTCGCTGGCCGGTGCGCCATGGGTACTCTCCTTCGAGGCCGTTCTTGTTTCCGTTGAAGTAGGCGTTGATCAGCGCAAACGTCAGCAGCGAATAGAGCCGGTGACGCTCCGCCGCGGGCTCACTGATCGGTTCGGCCTCGACCTTGGCAAGCGCGCTGACTGGCTTGTCCCAGTAGTACCCAATTCCCTTCTTTTTGTCGAAGCCGGTCGGAAGCGGATCATTCATGGCGGGTCCCCCTGATTGTCAATGTAGCGAAAGTATGGCGCTATGTTTTGAAGCCAAGAAGCTAGGCTTCGTCGTCCCATCTAAGGAGACTACGGAGCAACCTCGCATATCGTTCCGGCGGAGCAATGCCGTAACGATCGCTAAGCTCCGGAAGTCTTAAAACCCTATCAGTGGACAGCCCCCTGACCTATGAAGGGCCGCCTTTCGAGCAGCGTGTGGCCTTCGTCTCCAATCGTCCCCTTGCTGTCAATAGCAAGCAACGTCTGCGTTGGCGTGGGCGGCTCCGCCCCCGATTGAATCCACTGCTTGACCGTCTCGACATCCTCGGAGGCGAATACGCCCTCCATCGGACCGCCGTTCTCGATGATCCGAGTTAGGAACGCACTCCGTTCTGGCTCCCCCGGAACCACCCACCCACCACGGACCAGAGCCCGCATCATGCCCGCGGGGTCGTCAAGTAGATCAACCAAGGCGACTGAGTGTCCCTTAGTATCCGGGAGCACGAGATTGTCGTGGGCACGCTTGGCAATCCGCGCATAATTAGCGATGAGCTGGGCCATCTTCTCCGGCCAAGGTTGTCCGGGCGGATTGTCCGGAAGGGGCTCGATACAGGGCTGCGATTTGGCCGACAGCGATTCGAGCCAATCGAGGATGATGTTCGTCTCTTCCTCAGTAAACACTTGGTACATCGGGCCCTCGAAGGACATGAGATCGAAGATCCTGCTGCGACGCGGGTTTTCCACATCGACGGTCTTCGTGGCGATCATTTTCTCGAGTAACTCTGTAGGTCTCGCGAAGAGGTCGTTCAGTAAAACGCCTCCGAGCATCTTGGAACCGTGGACCTGCGATGCGGCACTGGCCTTCGAACGGATCATTCGAATCATGCGGTCGAGATGGAAGGTGCTCCACTTCGGGAAGCAGTCCGGAGCCTCAGGGGTTCCAACGTTGATCGCCTTCCTGTCGATTAGCAGCCGCCGCTCTTCGAGACCCTCGCCATTGAAGCCTGCCGTCGCCCAGGTCACGTACCCATTCCAGATTCGCCGCCAGTTCTCCTGAACAGCTTGGTCGCCGCCGCTCTCCCGTTTTTCATCCAAGAAGATCTTCACCGCGTCCTTGGCAATGGCGCCGTGCCCCTCACTGATGTTATCGATCGCAACGTGCAGCGAATAGAAGAGAGGATTCATTCCGCGATTGCGCAGCATGCGCACTGCGGGCTGAAGCGTCGGCGTCGCCTCCCACTCCAGAAAAAGAGTCATGCCGAGTAGCTCAGGAAAGAACATCTGAGGGAACAATCCGATGGTTGACTGGAACACCGGAGACCTCCACGCGCCTGGGGCGATATCGAGCTCCAAGAAATCGCGCGAAGTGACTGGCGGGAGATACATTCCTTGGCTGCGTAGCAAGTCCTGGTAAACATTGGAATGATTCTGCCGAGTGTGGCCGTTGCCCACCTCATCCGCCCAGATAGCAAACAGCCGTGACTTCACTTCATCAGAGGGGCCAGCCTGCAAAATGCTTTGGAGCCAGACGCCATCCATAAGATTGAAAGGTGCAAGTTGCAGAAGCCGGTCTCGCACCACGGCATCGGATGCGCGTCCGATTCTGTAGCGCTTGCCGTTGCTCCATGTGATGACGTCACGATCGTATCTATGTGGCGCGTACATGCCAGGCAGCACTGCCTCATAGATCGCCTTCATCCGCTCATCGAACGCCTCCGGCGTGTAGTCGAAAAGACTGTAGAGGTCGTCGGCCTCGTAGTCCGCGTTGGCGAGGTAGGCCTTGGCGAGTTTCAGCGCCGTTGGGCGAAACTCCGAATAGTCCTCAATATTTGCGAGCCGAAAGAACGCCTCCTTTTCCTCCTCTGCAGTCGGAAGTGGGGGTTTGTTCTGCAATCCGGCCGGTACGGCCATGAGCCGCAGTTCGAGCGATGACAGGATGCTTCTTGCGTCAGCATCTATGACACTCGTCGCCTGTCCGCGGGAGGGCGTTCGTAATACGACCCGACTCTCTACAATCTCGTCAGCATTGACTCGGTAGATGAAATGCCCCTCCGACTGATGGAGGTCGGAGCCAACCGGAAAGTCCCAGACCACATGCCTGGGACCTGAGGTCGGCGCAATCTCGTCGACTAGAGTGGCAATGTGCGCACCGAATCGATCCCACAGATTTACAGACAGATGTTGGGTGCCTTTGGGTACTACGAGCAGGATGCCAAGCGTCTTAGTGATCACTTCGGCGTGCTCGTTCAAGACCACACGCGGAAGGCCCGATATCGTCAAAGGCTGGATGAGCGCTGGCTGCTTGGCATCCGCGTATTTGTAGACGGTGTCTCCCGATGCAAACCCGACTCGAATAGGGTCACCGATGAAGCGGAAGCGGTTGATGAACTTTCCTACATGATTTGCATTGCGCCACGTGCCGCCTCCGTTGGATGTTTCGCTGGTGTAGCCGCCATGAAATTGACGGTCGCCCCAGCCCCCGACCCAGCCGTGGTTGGAGTCGAGGAACCCAATCCCTTCGAGATTGGCGTTTCGCTGTGCATCGTTGACCGGAAGGCGGGACCACGTGATGCCGCCATCTATGGACTTAAGAATTGCACCCTCATCAAAGTTCTCAAGTGAAACGAAACCCGTCCCGTCGTGTAGGAACTGAATCTTCCAACCCCATTCCCCGAAAGGAAACTCGACTCCTTGGCCGGCAAGCTGATCCACCCACGTCCGCCCCCCATCCTCCGTGTAGAGGACGACAGGCTTCACCTTAGGGCGTGTCGTTCCGCCTGAGCCACCCACCACCCAACCGTGGAGCTCATCGCGAAAGTAAATGTCGACGAGCAGCGAAGCATGCGTCTGCATGTCGATGTGTGTCCATGTCGCACCACCGTCACCGGACTTGATTACCGCCGGGGGACGGTCCGGATAGTTGGTGCCAGAAGCGAACACAAGCGTGTCGCTGACGACCCAGAGCCCACAGATCGCATTGGGTGTGGCCGGCAGGTTAGTGATCGGCGCCCAAGTCGTTCCTCCGTCCGTAGTGCGGTAGAGCCGATGTGGGCCGGAGAGGGCCCCGATCCAACCGTGGCTCGGGGAAGAGAACGCCACGCAGCGGAGGTAGGTCCTACCCGGAAAAACATGCTTGATCGCCCAAGTATTGCCCCCGTCGGCAGTGTATAGGGCTTGACCGTTGCTATTCACGGCCCAACCGTGGTCCTCATCAAAGAACCAGATGTCATCCGTGCGGCTCGACGCATGAGGGGCGTTCGTGGGATTCCAAGTAAGAGCCATAGAATTGTCCTCCAGGTTTTCCAAACACATTTCAGTAGCGGGGATAACGGAAGGCAGATTTAGCCTGCCTTGACTGTGTGGCCCGCATTTCCTCTTCCCGTCGATGTATCGCAAGCTCTCAACTCTCTAATTAGTGCGACACCATGGATAGAGCACGCGCGTGGAGAGTGCACCTGTGGGAGCGGAGCGAATCCATGACCCCATCGAATCTGATTGATAGCCCCCGGCCGTTCAGATGTTGGATTTTTCACGCTGTTTCAGCGAGGAAGTTCCTCGCAGCTACCGTGGTGCCATTCGGGTCAGAATAGAATTTCTGAAAAAATGAGCTAGTCTCACCATCTGTTGCATGATCACGAATCACCAACCGCACTCCGGTTTCTCTCCGCACTCACATCAGCATCACTCCCACATCACCTCCGCCTCGGTTCACACCCCGCACCATCCCCATCCCGATCTAGATGCGCCCCATATCCAGGCTCGCCACTTCTGACCGGCGCTGCGTCCGCTGCACGCACTTCTGCACAATTCGCGAATACATCAGGATCCCTCGACACGCGCAGAGGTGCGATCCGCGACGGGGCAAGAGGGCTGGTCGACACAGCATCACCACGAGACGAAGCACCACCGCCACGATGGCAGTGATAACCACCTCGTTTGCGGTCGTGGGGGCAGTCTTTGGCGTTGATTCCTCCGCCGTGAGCGGAGAAATTGCTGGAGAAGCACAGTGCGATGGCGGTCAGCGCCATCGAGACGCCGTCGGGCGATAAAGCCGATGCTCTCCATGCGCCTGCCTTGGCCATCCGGCATTCCCCCTGTGGAATGTGCTTCGGCTTCAATGATGAAGCGTGATCGAAGTCTCGTTAGTTAGCGACTTGGTTGTCAATCGTTGTCACGAATCCGCTACTGATAGGGCGCAATGTGAATCCCGGTATCTGTGTCGGAAGCCATTGTTTGCTTGTATTCAAGCAATCGCAAAGTGGAATTCGATTCATCGCATCAACGCTGCGGTTCCATGCGCAACCCCATAGGCAAAGACTCCCATCACTTCACTGACTCGGGGACAGAGGCACTCGCGGTCATGACCCATCAGACAGGGGGACTGACTAAGGGCATTTTCCCTGATGTCTGACCCGGGAACTTCATCAGCCTGAAGCTGCCCCAGAAATCTCGCCACAGCCCTCCTATGCGCCTCCCGCGCGATCCTTGCCCCGAGCTCCCAGCCGGCCCAGGTGCTGGGGTCAATACCAAGGGAGGGAGGCCCGCCTTGGCTTTGACAGGTCTGGACCACCGCACCGAGTCGCATCAATCCACTTCGCCTGTGCGCTCAATGCATGGACCTTGATCTTGGCCGTAGTTGCACACGGTTGGAGTCGCTCTGGCGTTGACCGTCGCCCTCTGCCGGAAGCGGCCCAAACGGAACTGGCTCCATCGGGCTAACCTTCGTGATGTGATAAGCATCCTCCAATCGCACCCGTGCGGCGACCATGTCCGCGCGCGTCAGGTCAATGCGTTGCTCGCACGCCTCCAAAGCGGAGCGGGATACTCCCGCCTTGGCCAAGAACAGAGCCCGCCGTGCCGACTGGATCTCGCTCTTGGCTGCTGGCTCAGCTGGATTGCAGGCCATGGATTTGCGTGCCAGTGCCGTCCACAACCTGCAATGGTTGTCGTAGGACTTTCGAAGCGCGCTCGCGTAATCCTTGATCGCTTCGGCTAGCACTTCCGTATCCGCAAACAGCATGGGTTTGGTCGTATACACAGCAACTCGGTCAGTTCGCAGCGAAGCCAAGGCATCGCTGAACTCTGGTTCGAGTTGGACACCCGGTATTTCCAGGACCATCTTAGATGCAGCGGCCGCCACTGTGCCTTGGGCGGCCAGCCACAGTTCGACCAACTTCCTTACCGAGATATCTATCTCTGAGTGATTGATCTTCCAGGCATTGGTGGATCGATAGGCGTTTGCGAGCCTACGGGCGAGATCACTGGGATGACCGGATCTCGACGGGTTGCCGCTCATCGGGGCGCTTGGCGGGTTAGACCGCCTCGCCGCGACCCGGCTGCCCAGTTCCGACACGCTCGGCAATTGGGCCAGATGTAAATCTGGCTGGCACGGCGTTGATGATGTGATTGACGGAGTTGTCATACGCGCCCTCAGAGCTTGAACCGAGGATTGCGATTGGCCTTCGACACCAAATCCGTTGACGGACCCTCTTCCGCTGTGATGGCAGACGTCTTGGCGTGCTCTTGACCAGTGTTCGCTTGAACCAGCACGAGCGGATACAGGCGATTGAGCTTGTCTACGTCCATGAAGAGTTTCACCCGCGCCTGATTGATCACGTCCATATCGCGGCCGAGCGCTGAGCCCATCAGCGCCTCTTTGGCACGGTTATAGTTTTCCCTGGCCCGACGCAGATGCCGCGCGCTCTTTCCTAGAATGTTGACCTCGTCCTCCGCGACGGTGATCTGCGCCAAGGCGCGCGCCACTGTCTCGCGATCTCTTTGCGGTTTGAGCATGGCACCGGAATAGATCTGCATCGACTGCACCACACTATCGACGGCGTCGCGAAATCCGGGAAGTGAGCCAGCCTCGTATCTGCGGCATTCGAGCGAGAGCATGGCGTCGTAGATCGGATCCTCGACGCGAAAGCCGGGTAACTCCCTGACGGAGTCAAGCGCTATTCGCGCAGCTTCAAGCTGCGAAGCAAGCCAATCTTCGATTACACGTGCTTCGGCATTGAGGGCCTCGGCGCCAGCGCCAACCGCCCTTCCGACTTTGGATGTCTGCAAATTGGGTTCTGCTGATGGTGCGGGTGCTCGCTTGCCCGGAACAGGCTTCTTAGGCGCCTGCTGCCGACAGACATCCCTCAACGCGGCCAGGTGTTGGCCAGGTAGGGCTTCAAACAAGCGCCCCTCACGTCGCGCCTGCTCAACGGCGGGGGCGACCTCCGCCCGCTCAGAACTGGACTGCGCTTGCTCTGCTTTCATCGCCAGGAAGGTCGCCCGATCAAGCCGACGCTTGGGTGGCCGCGTCAGCTCGATTGCCTTGGGATAGTCGCCTTGGGCTGCCGCTTCGGCCGCCTGCACGGTCAAGCGCCGATGATCAACGCGCTGGTCGATGCCCGCCCGTTGTATATGCGCGTTGATGACATCGGCCACGATGCCACGCACTTCCCTAATCGCTTCTGCGCCTCGCCCACCCCTGGCATCGAACTCCGAACAAGCGCGCTCCCCGAACCCATCTGGACCCACCTGGCGAGCGGACATGAGCAGGTGCGTGTGAAAGTTGCGATCATCACTGTGCTTGCCTGGACCATGGATCGCAACCAGTACGACGACACCGTAGCGATCGACCAGCGCTTGGCCCAACGCGATCGCGAGAGTCTCCCGTTGTGAAGCATCAAGCTCAGACGGAAGCGACGTCTCTATCTCGCGGGCTATGCGCGCATTTTTACGGGACTCCCATGCCTCGTTCGCGTCCCAAAAAACTTTCGGATCGGAACACCAATCAGGTGCGCCGGCGGGCGCCAGCATGTGGTGCGAGATCACACCCTTGCGATGGGAATAGCGATGGATAACCCGAGCGCTGGTGTCTACGAGATCGACGCCGGCGCGATAAGCCGCGGCAGCAACTGATGAGTGATTCTTTCCGCGACTGAATGCCTTGACGTTGGCATGGAAGATGGCCACATGAGCTCCTTTTTCTGAGGGAGCTCTTACTAGATATATGAAATATCCGACGTAAAGGACTTGTCAGTCATATAAATGAAAAAATCCTACGCTATCGGCCTGCGATGTTGGCTCCGCGTCAAGGTGTGGCACTACCCACGGTTCGAGTAGCGAACCATAAGTGGGCTTTTGTTCGTAGATTTGCTGAAGAAACGTGATGCGCATTGCAAAAACGTGCGCGCGTCGCTCTCACGTCAATGATGGATGGAGCAGCGCAAGCAGTGGACATATTTTTAGCGGTTAGCACTGACAAAGACTTGCGAATATCTCCTGTGGCCCTTCGATGGGTAGACCAAACCCCTCAGGAAATATTCGTGAACGACCGACTCCGCATTGCCTCCATTCTTCTTGGCCACCTCATCACCTGCGATCAAGGAAAAGACCTGCGTGCGCGCCTACCGGAGGTTCGACACTGCATCGACCTTGCTGACCTGTTGATCGGTCTGTGTGAGACATCGACACCCGTATGTGAACAATTGGACGGACCGTCCGCTTCCGATCGCGCGCTCAACACGAGCACGCCTGCCGCGCCTCAGAGTCGGTTGTCCGTCATGGCAAAGCAGATCTTCGAGCGTCGGCGCGCATCGCTACAAGACAAGAACCTGCGAGATCGACCCTCATTGAATTGACACTCTCACATTCCGGGCGTTCTCGCTTTTGCGTTCATCGCAGCATCTCTGCTTACATCATCTGTCAGTGCCTTGAATTGAGAAGCATCGCTCCCTTTGGCTGGAATGCTTTCAGGCGAGCTTGAAGCATCCAGATCCCATGATCCCTCGCCCTTGTCATCGCCCACGTAGATAGGCATCAGATCGAGCAGCGCCGGCAATAGCTGGGGCAGAGATGATCTGGGAACTCGCAGCCATGGTTGCACACCTTCATCGTTCGAAGGGTCGGGCTCGCGGATATTTCCATCACAGATCCATTGAAGCCGCGTCGTTGTTCCAATTCCTGTTTGAAGCACGGAGTAAAATGTAGCGTGCTGTTCCAGTGAGAGCGCATTCTCTTCAGACGCCTTGTCTATTTCCTTTTCAAGGATGCTTGCGGAAACTGCGCTAAGTGGCACGCAGACTGGTTGCTTATCCCGATAACCCAGATAGTAGATCCAACCCAGTTTTGACAACACCTCTTTGCGTTCTAGCTTGGATAACTCCAGCAACCCAGCGATTGCACCTTCGGTGTCCTTGACAGTTGAAGGTTCTTTGGATGCCAGCCGGAGACCCGTAGCAACCAGCGCCACAAGCTGCGCGTGCCGCGCAGTATCCTTGGGCCGCCGTCGAACATCGATCTCCCACGCTCCTCCGGCCTTTTTCTTGGTCTTTCCTTTCTTGGCCTGGAAGATGGCCAGTCTGACCCAGTCCGCATCCTCGCCGAACACGAGCGCAAAATCAGCTCCGCTAGCCGACTCTCCTTGCCAATTCTTATGCCGAGCAGACTTTTTGTATGGGCCTAGCTGGGCGGTTCGATCTTTGTCGATCACGCCTGACCCGTAGCGATCTACAAAGTCATGACACTTGATCGCGACACCGCCGAACAGAAATGCTGTCAATGTTTCTTCGTCAAGTCTCGTCAGTTGCTTAGTTCTATCGAAGACCTCAATCACAGTGTGGAATGCAGCCCGCACTGGGCCGAATGCCACCAACTGCTCGGCGCTCATCCTTGAGATCCTCATCTGGCCACTCCACTTCAAGACAGACAGATGTTAGCCTTGTTTCATTCGGCAGATCAATATACTTTCCACTGTTCGGTCCGTTGATGAGGCTACCAACCGACGACCATCTCAGACGCAAAAACGGATCGATCTGCTTCATTGCGTCGATAGCGCACTGCCATGGACGACGACCTTGGAATGGGCCTTTCATGTTCTCCGCAAGGGCTCGCTTCCAATCAGCGGGCAGGGTTTTCGCGGTGATTGGGTGGCGTGTTGAAAGGATCGCTTCAATCGGGCCGCGGTCGCGCCCTGCCATCCAATCTTCGAACTGAACGATGATGCAATTGCGCTCTTCACGAGAGCCGCGCCAATATCGATCAATGAGTGTTCGCGACTGCTGGTCGTAATCCAACACCATTGCAGCATACTCAATCCAGTGCACCCAGAAGTCGAGTAGCCTAGGGAACTCGCCGTAAGTTTCACCGTCGGATTTCCTCACGATCAAGGACGGCTCGCCTTCGTCGTCTACTCCACATTCAATGGATAGGTTGATCGATTTCAGGTAGCGATTGGTTGCTGGGAGGTTAGGAACACGCATGCAACTTACCGTGAGAGAGGGTCCATGAAGGTAGGCCGACCAAAGCAGCTGTCAATTGCTACTCCCGGGCTCTCATAGCTCAAACCGCCACCCGCTCTTCAACTGCTCCGAGAACAGTCCTCGTTGGTAGGGGAACAGTTTCACCGGCGGAATGAACTTGGCCAACTCATTGGCCATTTCCTCAATCGGCACATCCACGCCATGGTGCTGATACACCCCAAGTGCTGGAAACCAGATCTGGGCACGGTGCCCAATCAGGGCCGCGGCGACACTGTCAGGCACATGCGCATTCTTTAAGCCAGTGGTGAAGGTGTGTCGGAACGCATGCATGGCAACGCCCTGCTCTATGCCGAGCTTCTTTGCATAGCAACTAAATTGGTCTGCCATGTGAATTCCGTAGCCACGCGTTCCGGAGTCACCGTTGCGCTTCCGGCCGAGTCCCAAGTGCGGAAACAGCCTGGGGTGCTTGGTCGCTCGGACGTCCTCGACATAGTCGAGGAAGCCTGCATCCAGCAGTGGCTTGGCGATAGGAATGAGGCGAATGGCAGAGGAACTTTTTGCGTTCTGACTGCACGTTCTCGGCCCTTTTGGCGCTGCCTTAATATCATCAAACGTCTTTTGGATACGAAGCACCCATCGTCCGCCAATGAACTGCACATCGCGCACTTTCAGCTGGGAAAGCTCACCAACCCGTGCGCCTGTGTAAAGCGCAAGCTGCGGGACCCAGAAACGATGCGGATACTTCAACGCCCATGGCAGGAAGTTGCTCGGATTGAAGATGTCGTCAAGCTCTGGTCTCGTGAAATCTCGTCCGATCTTTGGTTCCGCCGTGGTGTCGATCTCAAACTCTAAGCCCTGCAACGGGTTTTCCGACAGCACTTTGCCCTTGACCAGATTGTTGAAAAACGATCTCAGGTGGCGCCAGTGGGCGTTGTAGACGTGGGCCGATGGGGCTGGACCACCTTCCTTCTTCCCCAGATCGTAAAGCTCTTGTGCCGTGAGACCGCGATACTTGATCTGCACGCGAGGATTTCGCGGCGTCCAGCGGATGTAGTCCCACATCAGGCGAACGTGGTCTTGGTTGACCTTCGAAACCGGGATATCCCCTGCCACGGCCAGCAAGAGCGAGAGTGTGTGGGCGTAGCCCGTCCGGGCGCTATCGCTTCGACTGCGCCGCGTCAGGTCGCCCATCCAAACCGCGATCTGCTCTGAAAGCAACTTGGTGGGGCCCTGGGTCGAGACTCGCAGCACGCCACTTTGTTGCAGGGCGCTCGGACGCTCGCGCTTGGTCTTTCCCACCACCGCGATGAGCGTCTCGATGAAATCGATACAGCCCCTTCGATCCCTTACCAGGACCGATTTCATCCTCACCCGCCCTACGGTGATCAACTCCGCCGACCAGCCACCGGAGCCGGAAGGTGCTGCGGCACTTTCGAGTTGATCAATTGCGTTTTTTGCGTCCATGTTTGCGTTTCTCTATTGAAGATAGAGAAACGCTAAGACCAGAGAACAGGCGGTCAACCGTTTGTCATCACCCAATTTTTCTCAGTGAGAGCGACGAGCGGCGACCGCGATACGTGTGTGAAATTTGATCTGTGCGGCACGCGGATTAGATGGATGTCGCCTTACTCAAACGCCTGACGTTGCTCGGTTTTTTCCATAGGTTGACTTTTGCTTCTTGCTAGAGCTAAAAGTATGTCGTTGACTGGTTCTCTTACTTCCCTGTAAGACCCGCGCGGTTGTTTCGTGAACGTGAAATAACCCGCACATTGCAACAAATTCGCCAGTGCATTTGCATTGGGTGCTTAGGGAAGTGGACAACCCCATCTGGCTGTAAACCAGACGCCAAACGACTTCGCAAGTTCGAATCTTGCAGCACCCACCAAAGAAGGAAGCAATCTGCGCGTTGCGCTGATCCGCTTAACCCAGCTGCTGGACCTTCCGGCGAAGCAGCGCGTCGGCACTTGAAAAATGGTGCTCATTGCTGAGCGTTCTAGACACCTTGACCAGTCCCTGATGCTCGAGCTGGCGAAGGATGTGATCGATCAGATATAGAGAGCGTCCTGTCGCCTCTTGCAGCGAGGTGTTGGTCCTGTGTCCTTCGTTGAGGATCAGCCGCATGATCTCGGCTGAGAATTCGCCGTAGTCGGGGATCGCAACCCTGGCATAGAGTTCAAACCCTGCCTCGGAGACACGATACGAGTCCCACTCTCCTCCGAGGGTGTGCTGTATCTCGATATAGCCCTGCTTGTCGAGGAATGCCAGCGAGTCGGCAAGCGCTTGCTCCGGGAGCTTCTTCTTACCGTTTATGTCGAACAAGGCGACCGGATCCAAATAGACGGCCTCGCCGGCAAGCGTTGCCTCGCAGGAAGTCTCCATCACCATATTGTCAGTGGTGGTCAGGTCCGCAATGCTGATCGTTACCTGATGGGCGTAGGAAGGCTGCGGCCCGAGCGGCGGGCGCTGATCGAGCTTAAGGATCGCGGCCATGATGCGATCGAACGGTCCCTGATAGCTCCGCAAGTCGTCGATTTTCTGCCACACCGTCGCGCGAAGCACTTGTGGGACGACGCAGTCATCGATCACGACAGGAATTAGCTGCGTGCCCCGCTCGATCCGCTCCACGACCGCAGTGTCGAGCTCTTCGCGAACCCAACGCTTGTCCACACTATGCTTGGACAAGACAATGATGAAGGCCGCTGCCTCCTTGATCCCCTCTTCAAAGATCTTGTGAACCAGCCTATCGCCCGGCTTCATTTCCCAAGCATCGACCCACGCGTCAACCCCATTGCTCCGCAGCCTCGTTGCGAAATCGAGGACAAAGCGATTTTTGTCTTCGCTGGCGTGGCTGATGAAGACCTTCGGCGCGCTTCCTGTCTGAGACATGTCCATACCTAGCCAAGTAAGGGAGCATTTCTAAGTGTGGCCTGTGGCCTCGTTCCGCAAGCGCCGAACGGATGCCTAGGCTGGGCGACTTTCTTATACGTGAATGGGCCAAGCTGCGTAGCTGGACGCAAGCAGCCTGGCGCACTCGATCGAGCAGGTTGAGAAATTTTCTCGTTAGCAGTCCACAGGAGCGTGAAGACGCCGTGTCCAGGCAATTAGCTCGCATCTTTCACGAGTGCGAAGGAAAAAAGTAAGAAGGATGCCCATCCCATAGCAATCGACACGAAGGCGGCCATGGCGACGCTTGAACTTCTTGCCGCTTCCACATGGGCAGGGGTCGTTCCTGCCGGGCTTAGAGCTGCCCATCCGTGGCTTTTTTCTTCGCTTTGGCTTTGGGAGTGGCCTTCGCCAGTCGCTCGTGCACTTCCTCGGCCTGTTCGGCGCCCAAGGACCGCTCGATCAACTCCCACACCTCTTGCTGGCGTGCCTTGGGCAGCATGGTGAACCCGGTGATGACCGCGGCCAAGCGATCGTCCCTGCTGACCAGTGCCGGAAAGGGGACGCGCAAGACCTCCGCCAGCTGCTCGGCATGCTCCAAACTGGTCTTGTTGATGCCCAGCTCCCAGCGGTTGACCCTTGCCGAACTGGTGTCTTCGGAAAATCCCATGCTCACCCCTACTACGGCCTGCGACATGCCAAGCGCCTTCCTGGCCGCCTTCATACGGGCAGCCAGGACGGTCTGGATGGGGGGCTTTTCGGGCATGAACAAATGGAATCAAAGGATTTCCACATGATGCCAACCCGCTCCATGGATGTGATACTACTCTCCAAGTAGTTTTTAGACCATCCGGCGGTGGGCCGGTGTTGAAAGGGGAGTTTTATGAAAAGAAGTGAGCTTCTCCGCTGGGGCATCCCTGCCCTCGGCTTCATCAGTTACGTGAAATGGGGCGGCGCCCCGCTTGCTCTCGCCTTCGCCGTGATCCTGTTCGCCGTCATCAGTGCGCTGATCAGCTGGCATCGGAAGGATCCGCGGGGCTTCTTCCGCGGCATGCGGGTGTGGGCCGTGATCTTGGTCCTGTTGCCTGGCATTGGCCTGAGCCTGGGCGCGCTGGCCACCACCCCACTGCTGGCCGTCCCTGCGCTCGCCCTCCTCGCTGGGGCAATCTGGCTCGTGCGGTGGACCAGTCGCCACACGAGCGGCTTGCCGGCCTCGGGACCGCCCTCCATGGCGGCTCAAAACTTGGAAGTAGCGAACGAGCTGACCCGAACGATCGTCGCCAACGGGCGTCGCTCGCACAGCCGTGGCGCACAGTTGCACGTCCAGGCGGACAACTTGGCGCTCAACAAGCGAAACCAGGAACTGGAAGCCCAGTCGGCGCTGTTGCAGGAACAGCTGCGAGCCAAGGAACGGGAAGCAGCCCTGCCCCCCGATCCCTTCGCCGATCCCCAACCGCCCACCAGGAGCTGATCGATGAAACTGACCGCACTCGCGTTGCTGGCTGGCTTGGCTCCGATCTCTGCACTGCCATGCGCACCAGGCGAAACACTCGTCTTTTCATGCCCTACTGATCGGGGCACGCAGATCGAAGTCTGCCAAGGGAAAACCGCGATCCAGTACAACTACGGCAAACCGGGTCAGGCGCCGGAGGTCAAACTTTCGGAGAAGAACGAAACCTTCGTTTGGGAGCATGGCGAGGGGGTGAGCGCCGGCATTGGCGACGATCTGATCTTCCGCAACGGCGCCACACGATATCTGATCTCTCATGTCAGCAATTTCGACGACCGATCCGAAGTCAATGCACATCTGACTGTGATCCAGCCCGGGAAAGCCAACGTTTCCATTGAATGCGTCGCCAAAAAGATCAGGTTCAATCCTGCGGCAATCAGAGCGCCGCAGCGAGAAATGACCGAGGGAACACCGTCCTTCTAATCACGTCGCTCATTCGTTGACATAGACGGCGACGCTTCGACATCAGCGGCTCGCGGTTTCGAAAGCACCTCACGAGCGATCTCGGAGGGCTTGCGGAGCCATTGATTGGCGATCTCGGGGAATAGCTTCAACAGCAGAGGGTCCCAAGATCGGTCCGGCTCGAAGAACGGTTCGCCATTCGCCAGACTTTCCAGGCATCGCTTCATCTTTTCTTGAAAGCGACCTGTTTTGTCCTGGCGGACGATAAGCGATATTTGTTTGTGCGCAAGCAACATGCAGCGATAGAGCCAGAGGGCTTCTGGCCGAACTTTATGAAGATGATGCCCTAATTCCGCCAGGGTGGAGAAATCCATCCCGACAGGACGCCCGTCCGTCGATTTGGCCGAATAGGCCGCGATGAGGAGGTTGGTCAACACGGTGTCTTCCTTCGGGTATTCCGGCAATTCGATCCCCACCGAGGCGAAGTAGCGCCGCAACAACCCCCACTGACGGTCCCGCTCTTTGTATTGCTTATTGAATTCGCCCTTCAACATCCCCGTGTAGAAAGTCTCGAACACTCGCCGCCGATCGCCCCAGACTTGCTCTTCCTGCCATGCTGCTTGCTCGGACTCAGCTTTCTCTAAGGCATCGTCGTAGTCGAACCAATACGCCCGAGGGATGCCCTTGGGAGAGATGTCAAAGCTCACCTCCGCGAAGGGCACGATATGCCGTCTTTCTATGTCGGAAATCACCCCATCCACAAAGCATGGCTCCAACCACACGCATTCAAGCAAGAAACGCTTTTCTGTGCACGACTGTGCCAATGTTCCAGGTGTCACGCGGAACGCATTGCGGTTGTTGGCATAGAAGATGTCATCCTCGGCGAGGCGAAAATCCTTGATGTCCAAGTCTTTAAAGAGCCAAAGCATGCGGCCCGAATTTTCGCGGTAAAAACGCATTCTTTCGGCAATGACGTGAACAAAGGTGGTGGCCAGTTGGACCTCGATCGCGAGCCGCTCGCCCTTGTAAATCGTCTGCACATCCGGTTGGCGCCACTTGACCTTGTCTAGGTCCCACCAGCGTGTTTCGGACTGCGTGCCGAAGAACTCGGCATCCGCTGCCAAACTGTTCTGGATCCAGCGCTTAAAGGCGATGTGAAGCACGCTTTCTTTGTTCAGACCGAACTTACGCGCAAGAATTGCTTTGGGCGACATACCCTTCCGCCCCGTGCAGACTTCACGCAAGTGTCGGCTGTGGTGCTCAAAGTAGAAGCGGCGGACTGTGCGCTCGCGGATCGCCTTCGACCGGATGACCATCGCATCTCGGCAATGCGGGCATTGATATCGCGCCTCACCCTCGATCACTTGGAGTTCCAGTTCGAGGCGGCCCTCCAAAATGATCTGGCCGTAATCCCGGTCCTGAATGAGCTCTTCCAGCGTCAGGCATTCGCCTTTGAGCCGATCCCACACCAGATCATGCGTCCGGTCCTCTGCTGGTTCAACGCGGACGCGATGGCCGTTAGCAGTTTCTTCCATCGGAGCAGCCTAACTCCCGTCAGTCTCGCCAGGTGAGATCAGACATCCGCTCAACTGTTGGGTGAGACCAGATTTTGAATTTCCCGAAGCGAGCCGCTTATCATCTCAAACGCCTCGCTCCCGTCGTATCGCATCGACGACTCATGACGCGCCCAAGCGCTACTGGGGTCTCGAACTGCGGATAGCCAGTTGAAGGACCCGACAACGAGCCATGATCGGTCCACCAGGAGCATCTTGCTGTGCACGCCCTGCGTGGCTGCCAGACGAACAGTGGCGCCAGTCGTATTCAGGCGGTCGACACACCTGCGAAATGCGACCTTATCCTTGTTAAATTGCTCATCCGAGACCACCCGAATGATGACACCACGCTGCGCTGCGGCACTTAGTCCCGCCTCGATCCGATCCATATCGATCGCAGACTCAGTCAGAAAGGGCGAGACGATGATCAATGACCGTTGCGCGCTGGCCATGGCTTCCCGCAGCACGTCTCGATGCCCCTCTAAGGTCGTGATGAGGCGACCAGGCGGCAAATCAGAGCCCGGCACGAGAAGCTCTGCTGGCACACCAGTAATTTCGCTTCCCCGACCAAAGAGCATTTGACCGACGACAGCACAAGGGTGCGACCCATTCGGCTGGAACAGATGCATGTTACCGAACACCATGAATGCATCTTGCGCTCTGGAAATGGCAACATTGAGGATCGAACGGTTCCGGTCCATGAATGTAGTCCCAGGCTGCGCACCTAGACCATAGGTCGGAGAGAAGATGACGATCCGTCGCTCCGCACCTTGCAAGACGTGAACGGTGCCCACCGTAATCCCATGATTCCTGCCGAGCTCCGTGCTGAGAGCTGAGGACACCTGCCGGCTCTGCGCCGCGAAAGGGGTTACAACCGCAACAAGCTTTCCAAGCGTATTCCCAGGATAGGCAGCGATGATCGTGTCTTTCCGTTCGGCAAGCCACTTGGCGATCGCGACCGCCTCGGTCGGATTGTCGCGACTTGTTCCACGACGCCTTTCAGCGCCTGGAATATGGACAAATCCTACCGAGGGAACGACTGCGCGCTTCCCGTCGTCTTCGCGGCACGGCTGCAATCGCCCACCGTAGACCAGCGCGTTGCACATATCGATGATTTCTGGCCAACAGCGGCGATGCTCGGAAAGGAACATGCCCCGACCGCGCTCAGGAAACTTTGCAAACGGCGTGGCCCGCTGCGCCCAACGCATCAAGCTCCCATTCGCTGCGGAAATCCCCGACTCACGGAAGGCCTCCAAACCAGCCTCGTCTCCCACCACACCACTGCTCAGGGCATTTGCCCCATCGATATGCGCCGGAACCTGCCAGATGGGCTCGATCTGATCCACATCACCAACCACCAAAGCGCGCTTCGCCAATGCAAAGCAGGGAGCACCAACCTCAGGCGAGACTTGGCCTGCCTCATCTACGATCAATAAATCGATGGTATTGGCGAGTGCCACCGACTCGGTAGGCGATGGCCACGCGATGAGCTTACTTGGCAGCGTGAACAACGTCGCGACGAAACATGGATGCAGCATCGCAATGCGCTGGTATTGCGCAATAAGACGCTTCGGCGACTTGCTGTCAAGAATGACATCGCTGCGACGGAAATGCTCTTCCACATTTTGCAGATAACGGGCTTCCCAGTAGTGCGTCGCCAATTTGAATGCGGCGTAGCGCGGTCCCAGATCCAAAGCGTCTTGCACATTGCCGGACGTCATGTCTTGTTCGCCAACGAGTGCCCGAAGGAATTCAATGGAGGCGACTAATCCACTAAGCCTTTTGCCCGCGTCTGAGGCGCGCGCCAACGCTTGTGCTTCATCCTGTTTAGCCTGCTCTGAAAGCATCTTGATCTGACGATCAATCTCTTGGCGCTTGGACGATCCAGCGAAGTTGTCGTCGATAATCGAAGCATGGGTCATTGCCACCTCTGAACAGAAGAGATGATCCCGTTGCTCGCGCTTTCCACGAGCCCCAAACCTTGCCAGCAGCCCTACCCACCATGGCTCATCATTTTGATGCTTAGCCCATTCGGTATTGAGTCGCTTTGCCTCCTCACGAATTGATCGGGCGTGTTCAGCCTCTGATGCACGGTCGCGCTCTTCCTGTTCAAGCGCCGCTCGAAATTCTGACAAGGTGGTAGTGGATACGTCATCTCGACCGACCGAAATCAGCAGATTTTTCAAAACCTCCACGGTCTTTCCGACGAGGGTGGCCTGTTCTTTGATCTTCGAGTGAAGAACTGACACTCCTTTGGCCAGATCGATCGTTTCAGCGATTTCGAACGCACCTTTCAAACGCCCCAAGAAGGCGTTCCTCGCGTCATTTAAGGCCACCTTGGTTTCAAATTTCTGTGCATCGAATACTGCTTCTTTGCCCATGCCGCGCATCTCATGGACTGGAAAATCGAACTTATCCCCCCGCGACATTGCAGGTAAATAGATGCCATAGCTATCAACGCCGTCGAGCCAACGCCCAGACAGCGGGCCGTCCTGCTCTTTCACCTCCGAAAAGGCCCGAAGGATGTTCGTAACGGCCTGGTTGTTCGTCGATGTCGCCACAATGAGTGGTGGATCCGCCCCTTCCAGTGCTCGCTCGACCCACAATGTCGCAATCGCGCTCAAAAGCAAGGTGGTCTTGCCCGTTCCCGGCGGACCATCGACAGCGAGGATCTTGCTCTCCATCTCTGGCGAGAGGTGATGCATCAAAGATTCCCGCTGCGACACCGAGAGCGGATAGCGACACTCCATCTGTCCCAGATGTCGCGCGGATGTGCTCACTTGTTGCGCCATCGTCAAAAGCGGCTGGTCTTGCGCTTCTTGGATCAATGATTCGAGCAACGGAACATCGCATTCATCGTTGGATTGCAGGAGATCGAGAAGCCGGAGAATGGCGAAAGTGGCTGGTGCATTGCCTGCGACGAGCTCTAAACCTGTGTTCTTTCGCTCATAGCGACCGATCTGAAATTCTTCAAAGGGCGTTCCGCTGACGGTTTCCAAAAGAGCGATACCGTTGCGCATCAAATCAGCCCACGACGCTGGCGGCTCCTGCTTGATCGCGTAGGCCTTGTCGGCATCTTCCACACGACCGATGCTCACGCTCTTGCGGTTGGGTTCTAACAGGTCTCGCGGGAGAATAGCTGGCGTGCTGAGCGTCGTAT
The DNA here is from genome assembly GCA_943371935.1 of Chitinophaga pinensis. Lineage (GTDB taxonomy): Bacteria > Pseudomonadota > Gammaproteobacteria > Xanthomonadales > Xanthomonadaceae > Lysobacter_I. The sequence continues at coordinate 41,618 of CALRWS020000002.1, forward strand.
CCGGAACCAATCTCCCATCACGGCCGAGCTTTGCTTGGAGCAGCAAGGGCGCAATGACTTTGGGGTAGGTCTTGTCGGCCTCACCGTGTTCAGGGCGCAGAGCAAAGATTCTTGGCACAACAACGACATTGATCGGCCAGACTTCCTCGTCTTGGCCGCCACGCTTTCCGAGCGATTTTGCTACCATCTTGGCCAGAGCTTGCAGTCTTCCCCGCGCATACTCGCCTAATACGCCACTTTCGATTTCGTCGACCGTGATATCGACGACAAAACCCTCATCCAAACTCGGGGTCAGGCGTGCCGCATCGGCCAGAGATTTCTGTATGTAGTGCAAGTAATGCTTTGCAGAGGACGACATTTGCCACTCACCTTGTTTGAGATGCAGCCCATCAAGAGCTTTCTTGTTTCTCCTTGTTTTCGCTATGCAGCTGCGACTACGCTCTATGGATGGAGCGCCTCTCGATCAGCAAGCGCCTCAGAGAACTGCCCACTTCTATAATTTGCCAGAGCCACCGGTGGCTTGAACTTGGCAAGCGCCGCCACCCGCTCCGGCAGACTCTTCACATCCGCGATATGGATGTAATGTGTTTCGAGCACCGGCACTTCCTGCTTGCGCGCATGCCCAGTGATCAATGCAATCGTCGTCGTTGGCACGAAGGCTTCTGCGAGTGCTGTCGATACGGTATGTCGGAACGCATGGAATGCCACGCCCTTCTCGACCCCGAAGCTGCGGACATAGACCGAGAACTGCCTGGACAATTGGCGGCCGTAACCCGCGCCATTGGGCTTGCCGTTTTTCTTGGTGCCCGCAGGCAGATGCGGAAACAGTCGGGGATGTCCGGTGGCACGCATGTCTTCAACGAATTCAAGAAAGCCTGCGTCCAGCAACGGTTGCGCGATCGGAACGAACCGGATCGATGACTTCGTCTTGATCTTCTGCCCGCGGCCGTTCTTCCAGAAGAACAACCCCCAGACACCATTCACTTGCCGCACGTCATCCAAATACAGCTGCGCGACTTCGTTGACTCTCGCTCCGCTGTAAAGCCCCAACATCGGACCCCAGAAACGATGCGGTGAAGATTTCGCCCAGGGGAAGAAGCGGAGCGGATCGAAGATCTGTCCCAGCTCAAAATCAGTGAACGGGCGCCCAGTGTCCAGGTCGGTCGAGGTATCGATTTCCGGTCCCGTGCCTTTGAGCGGACTCTTCACAATCAGATCCGCGTCGATCAGACAGACGAAGAATTTGCTCAGCCGTTGCCGGTGCTTGTTCATCGTGTGAGGAGACGGCATGGGCACATCGTCCTCCCGACCCTTCTCGATGATCTCTGGAACCGACAGCCCTCGATAGCGCCGCACCACCGAGGCCTTGGCCGGCCACCATCGCACCCCGTCCCAGAACTTGCGGATCTGGGGGGCCTTGATCTGATCAACCGGCACGTCACCCACGATGCCGAGCAGCAGGCGCAGACTGTGCTTGCTCTCGGTGATCGTGTCGGCAGCCAGCTGGCGGCGTTCCAGATCGGCGATGTGGTTGGCGATCTCAACGGACAGCAGGGGCGCATCGCTGACAGACGCTACAACCTGCACTGGCGCGGCCAGTGTCTGTGTGTGGGCGGGGACCGCAATCCCGGCCGCCGCTTGCATAGTCTTGATGAAGTCGAGCGTGTCCTGCGACCCAGAGGTGGTCACGGCCCCAAAATCGACCCCGCCGACTTTCACGCCACTCGCGGTCCAGTCGCGCAGGGATCCGCTATCGGCGGCCTGCTGCGCACTGTCGAGAAGCTTCTTGAAGTCCACCATCCCAATCCCCTTCCGTAGGGCATCGAACCCGTCGGAGAGTGCCACAGCCAAGCAGGCGGCGGATAGCCGTGCGGCATCGCCGCGCAAGCCACGGAGCGATCGGAGAATGAAGCGGGAACCGACGGCGGAACGCAGGTCGGTGGGCACCCGGAAGCGGACATACAGACCGCTTGGCCGGGGCACGAAATAGGGCTTCGGCATGGAAACGATACCTAAAACGATACCTCGATGGAGGTATCGTTTCGGGACCGATCTTTGAAAACCCTCGCTAATTCAGTGCCTTACGCGCTGATCGCTAAGCGTGGAGCGGGTGATGGGAACCGGATCATGAAGATCATGCAGCCCTTATTTCCCGTATTTTCCACACAAGGGGACGGCAATCCGTCGAACCTCGGGTCGAACCTTGAGCTGCCATTCTATCCTGCTCGGCGCCATTCCTGCGATCCCCGCGTTGTCGCGCCGGCCGTTGCGGGGCCTCCGAATTTTGGCAACGGTTCGGCCTGCGACGCGGGCCATCTGAACTTGCCCCCAGTACCGGACGCCAAGAAGCACAGGGTCAAGCGGCGTGCTTCAGTTTCCTTGCATAGTCGTTGGGTGACAAGTATCCGAGCGCGGAGTGCAAGCGTGTCGGGGTGTAGAAGCCGTGGATGTAGCTGGCGATGGCTGCGTGCGCGTCGGCCTTGGTGTCATAAATGCCGGTGACTTCTTCATTCTTGAGTGCGGCAAAGAAGCTCTCGGCCACCGCGTTATCGCAACAGTTGCCTTTGCGGTTCATGCTCGGAATGAAACCGTGCGCGCTGATCGTTTGCTGGAACGCTCTGCTGGCGTATTGACTGCCGCGGTCGGAGTGGAACAACACCCCTTTCTCGGCCGTACAGGCAGACACGATATTGAGGAATGCTTGCTTCACCAGATCGTCAGGCATCCGATCGCACAGGCTGTAGCCAAGAACCTGTCGGGTCAGCAGGTCGATGACCGTGGTCAGATACAGCCAGCCTTCCCGGGTCGGGATGTAGGTGATGTCGCCCACCCAGGCGGGCACCGCGCTGTCCACTGCGAACTGAAGATCGAGCAGGTTCTCGGCCACGGGCTGCGTACGGCGACTGTCGGTGGTGCGGGGCTTGAAGCGGCCTTTGATCTTGCCACGCAGTCCCTCCTCATGCATCAGCCGGGCCACGCGCTTGTGGCCGACCGCATGGGCGCAGGCGCGCAATGCCTTCACCATGCGCGGGCGACCGTAGGTAGGGCGGCTACCGGCGTGAATCGTATGCAGGTCGGCGCGCAGCGCTGTATCTGGATCCGGGCGCTTTAGACGACTCAGGTACGCATTGAAGCCGGACACCGACACTTCCAGCGTGCGGCACAGTTGCCTGACCGAATAGCGAGCCCGTTCACGCGCGACGATGGCGTACCTCATTTGGACTACCTGGCGAAGAACGCCGTCGCTTTTTTTAAGATGTCCCCCTCCATTTTCAGCGTGGCGTTCTCGGTGACCGACATGTCCAATTGCCGGGCCGCCTTGGCTGGACCGATCGACTCAGCCAGCAGGATGGCCTGAGCTTTGAAATCGTCGGTGTAACGACGTCGGGTAATGTGTTGCATGGGAACCTCCAGGGTGCGATGAAAGTATCGCTTCCTGGCGTCCGGGCTGGGGGGCAAGTTCAGAACGCGCGCCGCTTGCCGAAGCAACTCTACCAGTCGCTGACATGGGATCGAGGGAAGGAAATGGCGGGGTACCGCCGATTCACTCTGGCCACGGATATCCAGGTCTACGTCTGCGACACATATCATCCTTGGCAGCGGGGCACGAACGAGAACACAAACGGCTTGCTGCGCCAATACTTCCCCAAGGGCATCAGCTTGGCTGATGTCTGGCTGTTGTGTGCGACATAGGTTAGCTGCCGCTTGAGGCACGCTTAGTAAGCACGGCCCAGCAGTTTGAAAACCGAGAGCACTGGTCGACTTGAAACACAGGTCGGCTGCCATTAGGAATGAATCCGTGGCTCTCCGGTCTGTGATAGTGCCTTGGTCAGCATCGACCCAAAATCACGGATAGACTAGCGCTCAGCGTGTCTCGCTTTCTTCAATGCAGATCACTCAGCGATTGATCAGCCCACGAACCAGGCGGAACAACTCTGCTTGGTAGAGCGCGTCATGGAGGGCGTCGTGATCACCCTTCAGTGTTGGGCTCAGCATGCGGGCTATGGCGCTGGAACGCGTGTCCTGCCATGTGCTACCTGTGGCACCCATGTACAGCGCCTTGATATCCACCGCCGTGAACCCAAACGGGTTGGAGCCCATGAAACGGTGAAAGTAGTAGTTAACGAAGGACCAGTCAAACGGAGCGTTGAGGCCAACGAAGACCGGCAGCTCCGACTGCGTGCACTGCGAGCCAACCCACGCGGCGAACTTCTGCATCGCAACGTCGGGTGATAGCCCATCCTTAGCAAGCGTCTCCAGCGAAAGACCAGTTACCTCCATCGCCTCCGGCACGAAATTGTTGCTGATCGGCTTGATCGAGCACGAAAACGTCCTGCTTGGCCGGTCCACACAGCAGGCACCTAGCGTGAGCATGCTGTACTCGCCGGGGATGGGGCCGGCAGTTTCGATGTCGACGGAGATGAAAACTTCCCGCTTAGTGGTCATGACCTTTCTCGTTCCAGTGGTGGGTGCCGAGCGCTGTCAATCGGCCAGCGCCGGAGACGGAGAGGTCACCTGCAGCGCCTGCTCGAAGTGCGCGAACGTGAGGCCAGTCTCTGGGAAGGCGAGCGCAACCGCCGCCGGGTAAAGGCGTGTCCGAATGTCGGAGTAGGTCCAAGAGGGTTTCCCAGCCGACGCACCCGTCGACGCCACAAGCGAGGCGATCTGCCGTGGCGTCAGGCCCAAGTCCGCGAGATCCATGTTGAAGAGGTCTGTGCGCTGCTTGGTATCTGGCCGGCGGAAGTGTTCAACCACCGCAGCTCGGCGCTGGATGGCGGGGTCAAGAACAGACATCCGGTTCGTGCACAGGATCGTGAATATCCGGCCCTTGCTGGCCCGGAGTTCATCAATGGCTTGGATGAGTGTATTCACCGCGACCTTGTCCTCGTGGTGGCTTTGCTCTTGGGTGCGCGAGGCAGCCAGAGAATCGCCCTCGTCGATGATCAATATCGCCCGGCGATCCTTGCCGATGGACTTCCTGATCTCAGAGAAAGCTTCGGAGATCAACGTCCCCATTTCGCCAACGCTGCCGGTGCCGCGCACGCGATTGCTCAGCTTGAAGAGTATTGAGTCTTCGATCTTCGCGTCCTTGGCGATGCGGTTGCCGATCGCTTCGGCCATGGCCGACTTGCCGGTGCCGACGTCGCCGTAGAAGATGGCGAACGGATACTGGTCGCGAAGCACATCCACCAGCGCAAGGCGCTTGCCGTGGTGTTTCTTGCTCCAGGTCTCCACCTGATCGAGATTGATAAGCAACTGCAGTTGCTTGCTTACCCTGAGATACAAGGTCTCGAAGCCAAGCAGTCCTTTCGTGCGTGCGGTGATATCTGGGTCAGGTAGGAGGGTCTTGCTCTCGAAGACAGACGTAGTCACTTGAAATCCTTTCGGCTGATGCCGTAGCCGTTGCTGCTGTAGTCTCGCGCATCACTCGCTGTAAGACTAGGATGAGTGAGGTTCACGTCGGTTGGCGACCAGCCGAACTTGAGATTCGGCCTGGCTGCATCTTTCTCAGCCTGGGAGTATGTGTCGGTGTATTTCAGCACAATCCGGACTTGAGGGCTGCCGACGGTCGGCCAGAGCACGCCACCAGGCTTGGAGGGGATCAGCTCATTGGTGCCGGCCCGCACGAGGTACTGCGAAGCCGTCACTTCGGTGCCGTTGTCAAGCAGGGTCACGTCGACGAGCTTGAGAAATCCGCGCTGGGCCAAGTACTCGACATCATGCCCGTACTTCGCAGCGTCATCCTCGGTCATGCCCCTGGTGCTCGAAGCAATCATGAGTAGGTCCGCGCTGAAACGTCGAACGACCTTGGTGACGTCCTCTTTGGTGTACGAAAACGTTTTCGTGCTGCTGCTGGTACCGCTCATTCGTCATCCTCCACCTTAAAGCGTGGGCCAAATACTTCTTTCCAAAGTTCCGTGTCGTCCTCCTGTGATGCAAACACTGCGTCTTCCCACGACTGGTTGGCAACCTGCTGGATCTCGATACGCTCTGCTTCTGTGATCCTTGAGGCCGCGTTGTTGCGGTTGTTCACAGGGTCGACGATGACGACAGGGTCACTGAACTTTACCGCTAAGCTGTTACGGTTCTCGATGAAGTCGATGCGGTCCTTCAAGCCGGACTGCGCTACGTAGAGGAGAAAGTCTCTGAAGCGCTTCTCGATGCTGCCGCCAGTGCCGTTCTTCTCCAGCAGGTGCGCCATGATCAGTTCGATATGGAACGACTTCAGGCCGTCCGGCTTTTTGTGGTTCTTCCAGCGCTTGCCCATCCGGACCAATGTCCTAAAGCGCGTATCTGTTTTCTTCCGATCAGCGACGAACTTGAGTGAGCAAGGCGCGCAGGTTTCGCTCTTCGATCCATCTTGGATGTCGAATTGCCAGCCGTAGTCCGGACGCGCGGGATCCTGAATCAAAGGGACGACGTCGACGGCCAAACCGGACCCGATGAAGGTGACCGTCGCGGCGCGTCGTTGGATCACGAAGTCATCGACCTTCTTGTTCGGATAGATCTTGATCAGTAGCTCGTAGATGGTGTCGCTCAGTTGATTGAACGTTTCGTAGCTCGCGTCCTTTCCGGTGATGTAGAACACTACGTCAACGTCGACTGCGTCGTCGTTGGTCTTGCGAAGGATGGTGTATTTCGCAAACGAACCTGCCTTGACCACCTTGGTGATCTTTAGCTCTTCGCGGTTCTCGACGTGTTTTCTCAGCTCCTTGATCAGCCGATCAACCTGCTCGTGGTACTCGGTACGCTTCTTCTGCGTCAGGCGTAGCACATTGCTGTCGTACCAAAGCAGTTGTGTATTCGTCAAAGGCAAATTGATCCTCCTAAGGGCGCTGTATGGCGCGCGCGTGACCAGGTCGAAAAGATGTGGCGACTCCTAGGAGCCCATGCCGAAGACGACGAGGTCTGCAGCGACGATTGCCGCAGCCCTGGACGCCAGATCGTGAAACGTGTTGTCCTTCTTCCCGTCCCCGAAGTCGCTAATGCCACGAACAATGAGCGAAGGGACGCCGTGCTGCGTGCACGCCGCAAGAATGCCGATGGCCTCCATTTCAGCCACTTCCACCTTGCCGTGGAGATCGCGCAGCTGCCGGAATTTTTCGGGATCCCGTAACAGCTTTTCGCCACTGCCGATGGTTGCTACCTGTGGCATCAAGCGCTTGGAAACCGCCCCCGCTTCCGAGGCTTCCGGAAGCACCAAGTCTTGAGCCTCACGCGCGCTGCCGATGCGTGCGGTTGCTGACTTCGCTGAGGCGACGTAGTTTGCAATGTCCTGCTGAACGGAAAAATCCGGACGATAGATCTCGGGACGCGCCTCGATCTTGCCGCCTTCCAACAGCGCAGCCCCTTCATAAGCGACCACACGATCCGCGATGACGACGTCGCCGAGAGCAGTCTTGTCGCGCATGCCCGCGGCGATGCCGATCATGATCACGAGCTTGGGCTTGAACTCCATCAGAAGCGTGGCGGTGATGGCCGCGGCATCAACATTACCTGCAGTACCAAAAGTCACGATCGTGCAGGTGGCGAGCGTGGCCTTGTTAGTCTGCATCTGCGCACGCCAATGGTTCTGCCCGATATGGGTCTTTGCAGCAGGAGTTTCTTCATCAATCCCAAAAGCCATGCGGGCTGCGTTGAGTTCGATGGGCAATGCCGTCAGCACCAACACGTCCGTGGGCGCTGCATGCGCCTCAGCCGCAAGCTCACCTTCGAGGATCGCGACGACATGCGCCGCGATCTCGGTTACGGGTAGCACGGGCTCTTCGAGCGAAAGAGCGGGCGTCTTGGATACGGCTTCGGCGCCGGTGTAGCTCAGGTAGGACAAGGGCGCCGACATGAACCTCCTATACAGGCCCAGCGCGCCTTCACCATCCTCACTGTTGGCCCCAATCTTCAAATCCATCGGATAGACCGGAAGGCCCATCTTCATCATCTTATAGGCGCGATCGGAGACCCCCTTGCCGCCGCCAAGCGCAAGCATCCCTGACGCGTGCGATGCCTGCGCATCCCCGACGTTCCCACCGGTGACAACCTCATCGGGGATGACATCGACCTTAGCCAGCCCACGCATCGAAAGCCGTGCGATCAGTGCGCGCTGTTCGGGGTTCATCCTTGTTTCGCGATGCCGCTCAGCCAGAACGATGACGACGCGGGGCGATGTCGCTTGACCTGGATGGCAAGCATCGATCTCACGCAGGATCGTCCAGTCAAAAATAAGCGGTTGCTTTGCCGCATTGATCGGTTCAGAGGCGGTATAGACAACGAATCCATCTCCAGCCTCCAACACCCTCCTGGTCACTTCACGTACGAACTCGTGTGCTCGATCAATGGACGTCGCTGTCGCAGACTCCGACGCGCTTCCCGCGAGCAGGAAATACTTAGGTTTGAAATTCGCCTGATTCATTCAGCGTCGGAATATCGCCTGCCCTTCAGCCATCGGATGCGTAGCAAACAGCGCAAGGAGCCCACGCGCACCCTAGTGCTTGTCCATAGCGCTTTGCTGACAGCATCCGATTGCCGTAGCCGGTTTCTCCGCTCCGTATAGGTTGGTGATTAGAGAGCGTAACCACGTGTCGCGAATTGTAGCAGGAACCGCTATCCTTTAAGCACTCTGCAGCAGGGCATGAAGGTGGGCGGTGTCGGTCATGCCCACCTCCGTGCCGTCTAGTGTGAAGTGAGCCGCGCCGATGGTCTCCAGTCCGCCCTCACGGGCCTTTTCGACGAGCCCTCCGGCGAGCTGTCGACTGACTTCGTCGGGCTCCCGGCCCATCTGGGCATCCCGATCGTTCACGGCCCGCTGGGCGGCGGCGAACGTGCCGTTGTTATCGTGCGAGTGGACGGCACTTAAGGCCCGCGGTGACAATCACAAACGCCGCTCAGGGCACTGATCCGAAAGATCAGCTCCGGTATCGCGAATTGTCCGCCTGATAGCAAGATGGGGCTTTGGAGAAGTTCAACAGTCTGCTAAGGCTGGGCAGCAAGTCACCGCACAATCCCCTACCCCCCCTGAGGCCGTGGCGGCTCTCCGCAGTTTGCTGGTCTTGGAGTCGCCTCCGGACATCGGCCCGGTGTTCTCGCCGGATGGGAAGAAATCCATCCAGGTCGACAGCCTCACTCAGGCGTGGGAGCGTGCGTGCGTTAAAGCCAACGTGACCGGCGCGACCCTTCATGACTTGCGCCACACACGCACCACAGAACTTGCCAACTTGCTGCCGCTGCAGAAAGTGATGCGCCTCACCGGCCATAAAACCCCAAAGATGCTGATGCGCTACTTCAACCCGACAGCAGAAGGTTTGGGAAGGGACCTCACGGCAGCAACCGCTCAAGCCAATTTCTCTGTCGGGCATGTCGCTAAGGATGCGAGACCGGCCCCCGAGCTTTTTTAGCCAACTGTTATTTGAACAAAAAAGGATCCGCGACTTCGATTGCATACTGCATCGAGCATCGCCTCAATTTTGGTACTTACGAAAATCGCAAGATCTGTTTGACTGCGATCATTCCTCTCCCACTATTTGGTGTTTCGCGATGGATCGCATGCGAATCCGCATTTCCGCTTACCTTCTTGGCAAGATGATCTCCCCCGACAATGCTCGCGGCCTTTCTGAGCCGGATGTCGCCATCCGACGCGCAGTGACTTGGTGCGACAAGCTTCTGTTAGCCATCGATCCGCCTCCCGCATTGCCCCCTCTCCAGCACGATCTTAAACCCGTTCAATCGGTGAGGTTGGATTTCGATGAAATCTCGGCGGCAGTGGCGCTCGAAGCGCGCCGAGAACGCCAAGCGAGAAAAGCAGCGCGCGATCAGGATATGGAAACCTCATTCGACGCCGATACTCAGCAGCAACCGCCTAAACGTGGATACAGGCGCTGACAACTCCGCTTCCAAAGCTTATGACGACGCCCCGCTTGTGCGGGGCGTCGCCTTGTTAGAAACCGGATAGTGGGCAGGAGACGAATAGTGCCGCCTCGGTGTGTTGAAACCCTCACCACTCTTAGCGCGAAGTCTCGTGGGCGCGAGCCAGCGAGGACCGGCTTGGACGGCTCGAGGCCGATGCAGAAAGCCAAATGTTAGAACGCCGTGCAGACGTGGCGTAAAGGCGCGACAGTCTACGGCCTGCTTATCGCGACTAGCCAGACCGTAAGCCTCCACAAGCGATCGTCAGAACATGGGCCTCGGCCTAGGAGTGGGGTTCGCATTTCGATTCACCAAGCTAATAGCTGCATCGACGCTCGAGTCAGCCTCCACCCGCGGCGCGTTCGGCTGTTCCCCGTTGATAGGCCCGTCACGGAGCATGCTACTGCAGATGTCGGTCACTTCCTCAGCGGCCTCCCGCGCCAAGATGCGGTCTTCACATAGTTTGTCCGGGTGATTCACGCCGCGCATCGCTTGCTCGACTTCGGCGTTGCGTTGATCGATCAGCTGCGTGCGGAGGTTGCGCCGACGGTGCCAGCTTTCTGGCAACCACGGACCAGGGAATGGATGCTCCCGCTCAAAACGTTGCAATTCCTCCTGAGCGCACTGCAATCGACGATAGGCAGCGTCGTAGTCTTCCTGGCGGCGCTGGTGTCGACCCATGACCAGCAGCAACTTCCGGAATCCATAAAGTAGCTCCCGTGCTTTTAGGTTGAACCATTTGTGGGTTTCATAGGCTGCCACCCGCGCCGCCCAGCGTTGAAGAAGCGCCATGGTTCTTTCCCAATCCGCGCGAACTTTGGTGGCGAAACCGGCGCTCCAGACAACGAACGCATGTGCCATTGCCGCCGCACCAGCGCGCCGTTGCTCGTCGGCGGTCTCGAACGGCATCTTCAAGATAGCAGCGGTCGTCTGGTCCATTGCCACGCCCGATCCGTCGAACAGAGCGAGCCGCCCGAAATCGATGGATTCAGGCCTGTAGCCGGATTGGCGGAACAAGGCGGTGTGATCGAGCTCTGGTGCTATGGGCTGACCACAACTGTCGTCGCGGGCGCGTGTGATGTGCTCGTCGTGTTCGTCCGCCATAGCTTGAACCTCGCTCTGTCCAATTGCTTCTTGGCCGCCAAGACCGGCCTCAGTGTCTTCCTGCCCGAGCCGAGAGGCCTGAAGGGCGGCTTTGGCCGCCCGGCGGTGGGCCAGCGCTTCGGCGCCATTCAACTTCGGCGGCACTTCGCGCGGCGTGTCCGTCTCGTGGAGATCGCTCGCCTGAAAAACCCCTGACCTGACGGCGTCGTTGTAGGCGCCCAGCCTTGTGCGAATGCCTTTGCGCTCGAGCGCCGTTGCGGCTTTCCCAAGGTGAACGGTTGGCAAGCGGTCCAAGGCCTTCGCTTTATCCAGGTCGCCTTGCTCCAACGCACTCATCCGTTGCGCTTTGAGCGTGCGATGGTCGGTGCGCTCGGACAGGCCAGCCATCGCCAACGCCTTGTTGATGCAATCGCAGATCAACATGCGCACTTCGCTGACGACTTCCTGCCCTGGACGGAAGGAATCAAGTTCGCGCGTCTTCGTCGTGAGGCCATTGGCTTCCATCTGCCGCGAGGTTGCCTGGATGTGAACATGATGGTTGAGACCGTCCGCCGGCGCGTGGATGTTCCACTGCGCCGCGAAGCCGAAACGATTGACCAATCGAGTAGTCAATGTTTCAGCTAGGGTTGCGCGCTGCGCATCAGTGAGTTCGCAGGGCAAAGCGACGACAAATTCGCGGGCCACCACAGAATTCTTGCGATTTTCCGCCTGTTCTGCGGCTGACCACAACACACGCGGATCGAGCGCCCACGATGGGGAGCCAGGCGGCGCGATGCAACCGCTGGCGCGGACGCGGCGGCGCCCCGAACGGTAGTCGTGGTAGCGCCCAGTTCGGCGATCCAGCAGCAAAGCTCCAGCACGGTAAGCGGCTGCCTCGACCGATGACTGGCCGCGTGCACGGGTGATGGTTTTGACTTCAGCGTGGTAGATGGCCATGGCGATTCCGAAGTGGGATAGATTCGGTTATGGCCAATATTCATCGCTTGGCAAGTGGGTGATTGTGCCTTGATTCACGGCGAAGCGACATGCGACGCTAGGTTCCAAGGGCGCAGCCCTTGGCGCACGCAACATCCGAAGGAAGTTGCATAAGTGCGCTCTTAGTTCTTATTTTTGATCTTGCTTTTAGCACCTTTTCTGAATTTTTCCTGTCTTGACGGCAAGCCAAATATTGCTTCAATCGACTCAGTTTCAAATCTCGGAAAAAATCGCCATGCGATCCACCAGCCACCTGCACGAAAAAATCAATCGCGCCACATCGCGCCTTGCGCAACTCAAGGCGCGAGAACTGATGGCAGCTCAGCGCAAACTCGATCGCGAGCGGGTTTTCACGCGCCGGCTCGTGGCACGCCGGCGCAAGCGATTGGCGGACTTGGTCATCCTCGCAGATGCGGATCAATGGCCGGACGCGCTGCTTGTGGGCGTGCTGTGCCACTACACCAGCAAGTCGCTCCCTGCAGACCTTCAAGAAAGCTTGCAGCGCAAGGGCGAGGAGCGATTGTGCTCACGCACGCTTAAGCCCACTTTTCAATGAGCGTTGGCTAAGCGGCCATCCGATGCTCGTAATACGGCCGTTCGCGATCGTCGAGGATGCGGTAGAGATCCGCGCGCTGCTTCGGGTGGGGATTGAGCCACGCGTCGAGGTGTTCGGCTTTGATCGGCACGATGCAGCGATCATGGCCCGCCGCAGCGACTTCCGCCGGCGGCTCGTCGGTGATAGCGGCGAACGACCACAGATCCTCGCCCGGCCCTTTCCAATGCGACACCAGACAGGCCACCAACATGTTCTGACGCGGTTCGGGCCGGAACTCCAGCACGACGCTTTCTTCTTCCTCGCCCGGCGCCAGTTCGCGCCCTTGAGCCCGATGGCGGCTCACGTTCTCGTAGAACGCGTTCGTAACCATGACGCCGTGCGTGTATCCGAAGAGATTGCTCCAAAATCCCTCGAGGTTGTCCCGGCGCGCGTTGTAGGTGCCGGGGAATTTGATGTCGACGCTGGCCGGCTTGCCGGCGGGGCGGCACTGGTAGCGCATAGGCCTGATGACCCGCTGCCCGCCCTCCACGACCATCACCGGCGCGTAAACGCCGGGAAAAATGCGCGTGTCTCGGTCTTCGCCGGCGGTGCGTCGTAGGTCGGCCAGCTTCGCCTTGGCCCACCCGATCTTGTTGCCGGCGATGCGCTCGTCGGCCAGCGCCTTCTTGGTGGACCGCGTCGCCAGTCTGCGCTGCGCGGCCACCAGACGCATGCGCTGCTGGAACAGTAGTTGCTCCAGCTCGGTCGCCTGCTGCGCGTTCCATGCGCGGATGCTCTCAGCGATGGCCCCCAGTTCCGGGGAAATGCCCCCAGCCCGCAGGAATGCGTCGTCCATCGCCTTGGTCGTCTTGATCTTGGCCCTGTTCTCCCGCGCCCCGTAAAGGGCAGCAAAATCGCGGATGTTCAAGATCGCACCGAACTGCCGCACGTATTCCTGGTAGGCCTGCCACACCTGCGCCGAGTAGCACATGTCTCATTCCTGCCCGAGATCGTTAGTAAGTGCGCCCGCTGCGCATGAACTTCAAGCGGCAAGCCCCGGCGGGGGCTAGTGTTTTAGTAATACTACTAAATAGGGGTAGCATTTTGGGCCTGCGTCTCACCGGGTGATACGCCCCGCTCCAAGACTCCTAGCCATGCCCAATCGCTCCTCTACACCACCCACCCACGCTCACGGAGGAGCGCACTGATGGGGGCCATCCTCTCTCTGGATACCCTGTTGGAAGACCGCCGCGTCTGGCGCGGTCAACCTGGCGCTGCGCCCGACAAGGCGCCTCAGCCCACCGGCCACGCCGCCTTGGATGCGGCCCTGCCGCACGGCGGCTGGCCAGACCCGGGGTTGTCGGAGGTCTTGGCGCCTTTGGACGGGATGGGTGAGCTGGCCTTGGTGTGGCCCACCTTGGCGCGCCTGACGGCCGCGGGCGAGCGAGTGGCGCTGGTTGCCCCGCCCTACCGCCCGAACGCGCCGGCCTGGTTCTCGGCGGGCCTGGACCTGCGCCGGCTTCACATCATCGACGCCGCCCCGCGGAATGCGCTCTGGGCAGCCGAGCAGTGCCTGCGCTCCGGCGCCTGCAAGGCGGTGCTGTGCTGGCCCCAGCGGGCCGATGATCGAGCCCTGCGGCGCCTGGCCGTGGCCGCCGAGACGGGGCAAGCCTTGGGCATCGCGTTTCGACCGCTGCGCGAGGCCGCCAACCCCTCCCCGGCAGCGCTGCGACTGCAGTTGGAAGGGCGGGCCACGCTGCGCGTGCTCAAGTGCCGCGGCAGCCATCCCCCGCGGCAGGCGTTCGCGCTCGCCGATCACCGGCACTGAGGCTTTCTCATGCTGTGGGCCTGCCTGCTCTTGCCGCACTTGGCGATCGACGCCGCGTTGCGCGCCCATCCCGATCCCGCGGCGCCCTTGGTCCTGGTGGAGGGGCCGGCGCAGCGGAGAGCCTTGCATGCAGTGAGTCCCGCGGCCGCCGCGCTGGGCCTGCGGCGCGGGATGCTGGTATCGGCCGCGAACGCGTTGACCAGCGGCTACGTGACGCAGGACTTCGACCCGGCCGCCGCCGACGCTACGCGCGAGATGTTGGCCAGTTGGGCCTACGGGTTCACCTCGCAAGTTTCCCTTCATTTCGACCACGCCCTGGTGCTGGAGATCGGCCGCAGCCGCGCCCTGTTCGGGGACTGGCCGGCGCTGTCCCGACGCCTGCGGTTCGAGTTGCGGGAGATGGGGTTTCGGCACCGCCTAGTGGCCGCGCCCAATCCCTACGCGGCCCGGGTGCTGGCGAACGTGCACGATGAGATAGGCGTGGGCGAGCACCGATTGCCGCAGGCGCTGGACGCGCTTCCGGTGGCGCGCAGCGGGTTGCCGCAGGAAGTCGTGGCCTCCCTGACCGGCACAGGCATGCACCGGCTGGGCCAAGTCTTCCGCTTGCCGCGGGAGAGCATCGCGCGGCGCTTCCCGAAGTCGGTGCTGCCGCACTTGGACGCGCTGCGCGGCCATGCCGCGCCGCCCCTCGTTTGCTACGAACCCCCGGACCTTTTCGACGCCAAGATCGAATTCGACCACGAGGTGGAGTCCAGTCTGGCGCTGCTGTTCCCGCTGCGCCGGCTGACCTCGGATTTGGCGCTGTTCCTGTCGGGCCGCGACGGCGGCGTCGAGCGCTTCACCCTGTTCTTCGCCCACGAGGACCACGCGCCCACCGCGCTGGTGGTGGGCCTGCTCACGGCCGAGCGTGACGCGGGCGTGCTGTTCGATATCGCCAAAGGGCGGCTTGAGCGCGTGGAGTTGCCCGCCGCCACGCGCGGCTTGCGGCTGGTGGCGGAGGATCTGCCGGCGTTCGTGCCGGCTTCGCGCGACCTGTTCGACACGCGACCGCAGCAGGCCATGCCTTGGGAGCAGTTGCAGGAACGGTTGCGCGCGCGCCTGGGGGACCATGCGGTACGCGGTTTCGGGTTGCATGCCGACCACCGGCCCGAATTGGCCTCGGGCACGGCGATGCCGAAAGAGCTGCCTGCGCGCCTGCCGCCGCGGCCGGCTTGGTTGTTGGACCGTCCCATCCCGTGGCGCGAGCGGCGGTTCGAGGTGTTGTCGGGACCAGAGCGCGTCGAAACGGGCTGGTGGGACGACGGCGACGCGCGGCGCGACTACTACGTCGTCCAGAACGGGGAAGGTCAGCGCGCGTGGGTGTATGCCGCGGCCGGGGATCAGGACGGCCCCTTCATGCTCCACGGCTTCTTCGCGTGAGGGCCCCTGCCCCCGCGCTGCCGGCTTACGCCGAGCTGCATTGCCTGTCGGCCTTCAGCTTTCAACGCGGCGCCTCGCGCGCGAAAGAACTCTTCGAACGCGCCCAGGCCGCCGGCTACCACGCGCTGGCCATCACCGACGAATGCACGATGGCCGGCATCGTCCGCGCCCTCGAAGCGTCACGCGAGTTTGGCGTGCCGCTCATCGTCGGCAGCGAGATCCAGCTGGACGACGGACCCAAGGTGGTGTTCCTGGCCGCGGACCTAGCCGGCTACACGACCCTGTGTCGGTGGATCACCGTCGCGCGCCGCCGCGCGCCGAAGGGGCGCTATGAGTTGCGGCGCGAGGACGTCGTGGATCCACCGCCGGGGCTGCTGGCGCTGTGGGTGCCCAGCTACCCGCCCGACGAGGCGGAGGGCGCGTGGTTGCGCGGTCTGTTTCCCGACCGGCTGTGGATCGCCGTGGAGCTGCACCGCGAGGCCACCGATGCCTTGCGCCTGGAGGAGTTGCGCGGCGTGGGCGCTCGCTTGGGCGCGCCGCTGGTCGCTGCGGGCGACGTGCACATGCACGTCCGGCGCCGGCGCGCGTTGCAGGACGTGCTCACGGCGGTCCGCCACCGCACGACGGTCGCCCAAGCCGGCTGGCGGCTGTTTCAAAACGGCGAACGGCACCTGCGCTCCCGGCAGGCGTTGTCGGCGATCTACCCCGCCGACCTGTTGGCCGAGACGGTGCGCATCGCCGAGCGCTGCACGTTTTCGCTTGAAGAGTTGCGCTACACCTACCCGCACGAGTTGGTGCCCGAGGGCCACACCGCCGCCAGTTGGCTGCGGCACCTGGTCGAGGACGGCATCCGCTGGCGGTGGCCGGAGGGGTTGGACGCGCGCACCCGGGACCTCATCGAACACGAGCTCGCATTGATCGACGAGTTGAACTACCCCTCCTACTTCCTCACCGTGGCCGATATCGTTCGATTCGCCCGCAGCAAGGGCATCTTGTGCCAAGGGCGCGGGTCGGCGGCGAACTCTGCGGTGTGCTTCGCGCTGGGCATCACCTCGATCGATCCGTCCCGCATGCAACTATTGTTCGAGCGGTTCCTGTCGCGCGAGCGCAACGAGCCGCCGGACATCGACATCGATTTCGAACACCAGCGACGCGAGGAGGTCATCCAATACGTTTTCGAGCGCTACGGGCGCGACCGCGCCGCGCTCACGGCGGTGGCCAGCAGCTATCGCGGCCGCGGCGCGGTCCGAGACGTGGCCAAGGCCTTGGGACTGCCCCCGGATCAGGTCAACCTGTTGGCGCAGACCATGGAACGGTGGTCGAGCAAGGCGCCGATTGCCGCCTTCCTGCGCGACCAAGGCTTCGACCCGGACAGCGCGGTGATGCGCAAGGTCACGTCGCTCACCGCCGAACTCATGGACTTTCCGCGCCACCTCTCTCAGCACCCGGGCGGATTCGTCATCTCCGAATACCCGCTGCACACGTTGGTGCCGGTCGAAAACGCGGCGATGGACGATCGCACGGTCGTCCAATGGGACAAAGACGACCTGGATGTCATCGGCCTCATGAAGGTGGATTGCTTGGCGCTGGGCATGCTCACGGCCGTGCAGAAGACGCTGGATCTGCTGCGGGCCACGGGTCGGCGCGACTTGAACATGGCCACCATCCCGGCCGACTGCGCAAAGACTTATTCGATGGTTTCGGCGGCCGACACCATCGGCGTCTTTCAAATCGAATCGCGCGCGCAGATGGCGATGCTCCCCCGGCTGCGGCCGCGTTGCTTCTACGACCTGGTAATTCAGGTGGCGATCGTGCGGCCGGGGCCGATCCAAGGCGACATGGTGCATCCCTACCTGCGCCGACGCCGGGGCGAGGAACCCATCGACTACCCGCCGGGCCTCAAGCACGTATTCGAACGCACCTTGGGTGTGCCGCTCTTCCAGGAACAGGTCATGCAACTGGCGGTCGACGCCGCCGGGTTCACGCCCGGCGAAGCGGACCAACTGCGCCGCGGCATGGCGGCCTGGAAGCGCCGCGGCGGATTGGAGCCGCATCGAGAGCGGCTGTTCCAAGGGATGATCGAGCGCGGCTACGACGCCACCTACGCTCAAGAGCTGTTCGACCGCATCAAGGGATTCGGCAGCTACGGCTTTCCGGAGAGCCACGCGGCCAGTTTCGCCTTGGTGGTCTACGCGACCTGCTGGCTGAAGTGCCACGAGCCGGTCGCCTACGCGGCGAGCGTCATCAACAGCCAGCCCATGGGCTTCTACACCCCAGACCAGATCTTGCAGGACGTCCGACGCAAAGGCACCAAAGTGCTGCCTGTGGACGTGCGCTACAGCGATTGGGACTGCACCTTGGAGTTCGGCGACGGGGACACGTTGGGCGTGCCGGCCATTCGGCTGGGGCTGCGCCTGGTGATCGGGTTTTCACAAACGGTGGCCGAGCGCATCAGCGCAGCGCGGGCGCGCGGCGCCTTCACGGGCGTCGACGATCTCTGCTTCCGCGCCCAGTTGGACCGCAAACACCAAGACCGCCTCGCCGAAGCTGGGGCACTGAAGGGGTTGGCCGGCCACCGCCACCGGGCGCGCTGGGCCGTGAGTGGCGTGGAAGTCCCCCTGCCCCTGTTCGCCGGAATCCCGCAGACTGTGGAGCCGGACGTGCCGATCCCCCTGCCCAACGCGGCCGAGGACATGCTGGCGGATTACGTCTCGTTGGGAATGACCTTGGGACGGCACCCGTTGGCCTTTATCCGGAAGAAGCTGGCGGCTAAGCGCTGCAAGTCGTCGGTCGAGCTCGCCGAGGTGCCGCACGGCCGGCGGGTGCGATTCGCTGGCATCGTGCGGCTGCGTCAGCGTCCGGAGACAGCCAGTGGCATCACTTTCCTGACCCTCGAGGACGAGCACGGCATGGTCAACGCATTGGTCTGGAGGCGGGTGGCCGAGGAACAGCGGCGGCCGTTCCTGGAGTCACGGCTCATGGCCATCGACGGGCGCTTGGAGCGCAGTGAGGGCGTCCAGCACCTTATCGTTCACCGCATGGAAAACTACAGCGAGATGCTGGAGGGGTTGGCGATGGGGAGTCGGGATTTTCGGTAAAGCCCCCCCCGGGCGCGCCACGGCCATCATGTCTTACTACTCATCTCGTGCACCCGCGATGCATTATCTTGCATCAATCGGCTTATATCCCATGTTGTAGCAAGACTATGCCAATAGCTGAACGGCCAGCAGCATTTGCTTTCTCACGACAACTTGGAAAGGGGTGTCGCCAGTTGACCATACCGTCAACAGTTGGTAGAATTACGTCAACACGGCCTCTCTCGGTTGCTGCCAGCTCATCGGCAGCAATCGCTGAGAGGTTCTTTATTTGTGGCGCCGTGGGTTCACACCTAAAAATTTACCAGTTCATTTCCCAGTGATCGTTTGCGCCCATTGAACTAACATTCAAGTCGGCTAGTCCTAATGTGGGGAATGCTAGAAGATGCAACCGCATGCGGTCCTTCCAAGTCGAGCGCGGATTCACGACATTTAATAAATGTCGGGTGATGTGCAGCAATAAAAAACATCTCGCTCTTGCATGACGCTGAGTTGCTCCATCCCCCTCAAATTCTGAAATCCAGGCGACTTCATTCTTTGGAGGAAGCTTAGGTTGGTCCACGATGTTTCGATTCCAGAGCCGACTGTGATGGGCACACACGTTGCGAAGATAGTTAAGGCTTCGCAGCCATGAGGCGAATACTCTTCCGCTTTTCAGACCATACTTTGCTGAGATCTCATTTTGATCCCTCTCCTTCATTCCATTAAAGAGGGTCGACATTGTGCCGAAATCCCATACTTCGCATGCTACCCATATAGCAAGCGGCAATCCATATCGCTCTTTGTTATGCCGAACAAACTCTTCTTTTGAGCGCGCAATCAGTTGGCCGTGTTTAGTCATCCATGCGGTATGACCAGTTATTCCCCTTGATGCGTCGTAAACTGACGTAAAACTTTCGTGTAAACATTCCGCCTTGGCATAAGCGAAGGTGTCAATCTTGCCAAGTGCGTGAGAAATATCAACACGCAAAGCAATTTCTATTCGTTCTAACGCGTCCATTGTCAAATGACGAAGGAGCTTGTCAAAAACGTAAAGATTAATTACAGCGCCAAAATTAGTGCCTACTACGAAATTATCAAGCGCAATAATTTCAGCCTTCGGGTTCTTTGGCTTGTCTCCAGTATCAGTAAGCCGGCTCACTAATCCTGATCTTTCACGAAACGGGAACCAATAGCCACTTAGTCGGTAATATCCGATTTTTTCTAAATACTCTAAAGCTTTTGGCTGATCGTTAACCGCCATGCCACGGCCAATCAATAGAGCTAGTTGTTCTTCATAATTGAGCCATCCCTTGCTGTAAGTCACGCTTTCATCTCCGTTGTGATGGCATCTTATGATCAATCAAACGCTTAGCGAGTACCGGTGGCTATATATAGATGTCGCTACGTCTATCATTCAAAGTAGAAGAGGAAAAAAGATTTACCACGTTGCCCACTGCGGCCACTGACTCAACGGGATTCATCAAAAGTCCGTCGAGCAAACACGGCTGCACCTTCATTTGACGGGCAATCGCGGTGAGTGGTATTCCCAAGCTCTCCCGCATTAATGCGAGGCTGTCGGCTACCACCTCCGGTTCTTCATGTGGCATTGACGCGTCTTCAGTTTCCTGAATGGCCTCGCCGTGTCGTTTTAACCCGATGTAGCCTGCTCGCGCTTGGTCCTCGGAAAACACACCCAGTTGTCGACCTCGATACACAATAGCCGCCTTCGATACGCCCCACCGCATCTTCAACGCCGAGAGCCCGGGCCAATTGAGACGAGCCCCACGGATGGCCAAGCGGCATTCAGAGGCGAACGAATGCCTGGGCATCAGTAGCGCACTGGCAAAGCGATTTGCCTGCGTCTCGGTTAGTCGGTCGCCCGTCAGAACACCGATGTGAAGGGCGAAGTGGCCCAGCTCATGTGCAATTCCGAACCGCCGCCGGCATGCAGAGCGCCCGTCATCGTTTAACGCAATCAAGGGGCGATGGGTGGCGAACGAGATGGCATCGATTTCAGGGGCCAAACCACGCACCTTCATTACCACCGCACCTGCGTTTTCGGCGATACGCAGCACGTTGCTCAATGGCCCCACACCCAAGCCAAACATCGAACGAAACCGCTCTGCGGCACGCTCGATGGACTCGACACTCTCAGGGTCAGCCTCCTCCATGCCATAGCCCGGAAGCTCGACATGCTCGTCGATGACGGACACCAGGTTTTTCAACATCTCCCCACGCGCACGCGCCACCTGACGAAGCGCTACCTTCGTGGTCAGGTGACTGCGGAAATGGCATTGTTCGTCGGCAATGGGGTTAGGGTCAATGTGGCGGAAGAACTCGGGAAGCACTTTCAGCTCATTGGCCAAGGAGACTTCCAGCGTCGGCGACACGCGTTCGGAGCCACTTTCAACACGACTCAGGAACTGCTTGGACACGTCAACCTTCTCGCCTAAGTCGGCGAGCGAATACCCATGAAAAAGCCGGGCGAGTCTAAGACTCGCGCCCACGAAGCCGGTCATCACACGCCCTCAGGCGCGTCACCGTCCTCAGTCAGTTGCTGATCCTCACCCGAGGCATCGCCAGACTGTTTGGGAGTGAGGGTGCGCTTTGGAATGTCCACCGCCGCGGGCTGGATTCCTGCTTCAACGCGGAACGCTGGCACCGCATCCGACACCCATCGACAAACAACTTGGTTGTCGTCGGTAAGGCCGTGAAGGACAACATAAGGGTCTGCCAGACCATTCATGCCCCGGTCAACCACGAAGCAATAGCGAACTGGCAGCTCGGCTGAGAAGAACTCAGCGAACGCCCGCTGGTACGGGTTAACTTCCAACACCGCTTTCTTCGACGGGTTGTCGGGGTCGTCGTTGCTGAAACGGCAGGGCACTTCACCAATTTTGAAGACTAACGCCTTACTCGTATCGAGCATTCCCAGCCACGGGTGCGCGCGCGACTGCCACTCGGCAACAACTCGGCTGTGCTGACGCCCGAAGGTAGTGCACCCCTTCGTCCAACGCGTATCGGTCGCCCGAACCAAGTCGTCCTCGGTCGCCTGCAATTCATCGAGAAGCCAATTGGCGACCGTTTGGAGGCGGTCGGCGGCTAGGTCGGGGGAATACACGGCAGGGGTCGGGAGGGTCATTTGTGCAGATCCTTCATTTCGTCAACGGATTTTGGTGCAGATCTAGCCTGTCGTCAACCTCTTTCTAATTCCCGCATATGCACCCTTCGCGTGTGCCGGCTGACTGCACCACTGCACCCCTGCCGATGCCCGCGCTGGGCGCGAAGAACCGTGCGGTGTTCGAAGATGTTGCGGAGATCGCTCGCATGCGCGGCGGCAATTCAACTGATATGAGCGTCGCTGCCCAGCACCATATGGTCCAGAACGTAAATTGCCCCAAAGCGCATGCTCTGGATCAGGTGGACCGATACTGCACGGACAGTGGAACACCACGTTGAGTTGTACGACGACTGGTCGATGAAGATCCCTTCGCCAAGTCAATCGTCGTCTTCCTCTTCGACGACCTCATCCAGCCCCGGCAATAGGTAGTCCGACGCCTCCCGCGGCTCGATGAGCGTGTAGTCCGACCTCGCCCGATCCCGATACGCGTGCGACACCGGGTAGGAACTCAGCGCCGGCGTGGTAGAGAGCCGCAATGCGGTGCCGGCGAGCATCTGCGGCCCACTCAACCATGCCCGTTCCGCCAATCCAGAAATAAACACGGGGCCGTCCGGGGTGAGCGGCGCCGGGATAGCCGCGTTGGGGTGCGTCAGCAGCGCAAAGCTCTCGAAGGGCGGCTCCTCAGCATCCTCCCGCTCCCAACGCTCCCACAGACCCGCCGCGCAGAGCAAGTAGCCATCTTCCGCCTGGATGAAGTGCGGCACAGCCGGTTGCACCGTGCGGTCCCATTTGTAATAGCCGGTCATGGGCACCAGGCAGTGTTGGGTCTGCCAAGGCTTGCTGAAAATACGGCTGCGCGCGGCGCGTTCGAGCCGCGCCGTGATCGTCGTGTAAGGCGTCTCTGGGGTCTTCGACCAGCGAGGGATGAGTCCCCACCGCATCCGCGCGGTCTGCAGGGCGCCGTCGGCCGACCGCACGACCCAAGCCTCGTCGCCTCTCCCCAGGTTGTAGTGGTCAGGCGAAGCGGCGATGGCCTCGCGCACTTCTGCCGGCCAGTTTTCCGGCAAGTCGCTCGATGAAGCAAAGGCTTGGACGAAACGGCGCATGCCACCTCCTGGTCCCGAGCTTCACCCGTCAAAGGCCAACGTGTCGTGAAGCACTGCCCCTGCGGCCCTGCGCGCAAGCCCCTTTCGCGGTGACTGCGGACGCCGCTTCTGGCTACCATCGCCCCACCACCCCCGCTTTGGAAGGTTGCATGGCGTCGGAACGTTCAGAGAAGCCCGGCCACGCGGCACACGCCCTGGCTAAACGCGAATGCCAGACCATCCTTCGCGCGCTGGCGCTTGGAAAGCACCCTAACGCTGCCGTCCACCGTGGGCGCAAAGCGATCCGAAGGCTGCGTGCACTGCTGGCGTTGATCGAGCCGCGGTTTGACACCTTGGAGTCTGCCGACCGCTCGCTCCAGCGGCTGGGCGACAGCCTATCGAAGTTGCGAGATGCACACGTGGCTACCGAAATTGCCCAATCGATGGCCGATCTGGAATGGGCACCAGACTGGAAACCGACGATCGACCATTTAACGCGCCGACGGGATGACAAGTTCGCTCAAGCCTTAAAGGATCCGGGCTTCGAACGCCGCCGAGGAACCGTGCGCACCGCGGCTGAAACGCTCGATGGGCTGGAATGGTCTAAATTGAATGATAAAGACTTGCTCAAAGCGGTTAAGGCCGGTCACGCGCGGGTAGAGAAAGCGGAGAAGCGCGGCAAAGCCGATCCGTCAGCGGAGAACTGCCACCGTTTCCGGCGCCGGCTGCGCAAATTGCGTATGCAGCTGGAGGCCTTGAAGATCGTGGCGCCGGATCTCGCGAAGGTCGGCAAAGCGCTGCCGCGCAGCGACAGCGTCAAGTCGCTACGAAAGGCGACCGATCGGCTCGGAAGGCGCCAAGATGTGCGCAGCCTCCAAGCGCTGGTGCGCGCTGCGGCAGGC
Source organism: Chitinophaga pinensis (assembly GCA_943371935.1). Lineage (GTDB taxonomy): Bacteria > Pseudomonadota > Gammaproteobacteria > Xanthomonadales > Xanthomonadaceae > Lysobacter_I. The sequence continues at coordinate 65,561 of CALRWS020000002.1, forward strand.
GTGCCCCACCGCGACGACGTGCTCGCACAGCTGCGAACCGAGCTCAAAAAGCAGTAGCTCGAATCAGCCGCCAACACGGCGCTCTGCCGCGCTCACTTGCTGAACCTCGTGATCCTCAGTGACATTGATGCGGCTGCCATCTTGCGGACCAGTCTTGCTCTTGTCGCCGGTCATGCCTACTCTCCAAATGTCGAGGTCCGAACGCATTCCTGCGTGGGTAACCGCCACCTGACGTTTTGCGCTTGAATTGTCTACGCATTGAAATGCTCCCTTGGGGATCCCTGCCCTGCCGAAGTCGGGTCAACGCGGCGTTTGAACCAAGGCGCTAATGGCCTCGGAACGCCCCCGGCGTTGAATTCTTGGGCATCGTTCAAGAAGGCGAGATCGTTGGCTGCGTGGCGATCAAACGATGTGGCGAAGATGCCCAGTTGCGCTCGCTGGCCGTGACGCGCGGTGGCGCTGTTTCGGAGGGGGCACCGCCCCAGCATTCAGCGCCGAAGCGTTTGCCCTCAAACTCGGGCGTTCAATGCTCTACCTGCTAAGCGCAGGCGCTGCGACCTTTTCAGGCTAGCGGCTACACGCCAATTGAACGCGCGCGCACCGTTGGCTGTCGCGGCCACCGCCCCGTTCACCGGCCTTTGCCCGGATCCGTTACCCTGACGGCGAAGCCGCTGCAAAGTAGCGGCCTACCCGTGCACAAATAGAAGTGCGGGAGTTCCGGGGCCGAAGAAGAATCGTCTGCCGAAATTTGGCAACGTATGCGCGCAATCGGACGTTGACCGGAATTCCGTAAACTACGGCTGCCCTAGCGCAAACCGGAATGAGATCTTGCTAATTCGCTTGCGCCCGTTCGCTTCCAGTCGCATCTCGATACGCCAGTAACCGAAGTGCGTTCGCCACCACCAGTAGCGTAGAGCCTTCGTGAAACAAGACGGCAATGCCCATCTTCAGTCCAAAAATCGTGGCGGGAATAAGAATGACCACCATGCCCAAACTTGCCCACAAGTTCTGACGGATGATGCGGCGGGTCTGGCGGCTCAATCCGATCACGAACGGCAGTTTCGACAGATCATCGCCCATCAGCGCCACGTCCGCAGTTTCGAGTGCGACATCGGAGCCGGCTGCTCCCATGGCAATGCCGACCGAGGCAACCGCCAAGGCCGGGGCATCGTTGACACCGTCGCCTACCATGGCGACATCGCCAGCCGCCTGCAGCTCGCGGATGGTCGTTACCTTGTCTTCGGGCATGAGATTGCCGTGCGCCCGATCGATGCCGACACTTTTCGCCACGGCATCTGCGACCTGCTGGTTGTCGCCCGATAGCATGACCATCTGCCGAATCCCAAGTGCCCGCAGTTGCGTGATCACGGACGTCGCCGCGGCGCGTGGCGTGTCCATCAATCCGATCGCGCCCAGGTAGCGTTCCCCGTGCTTGATGGCGAACGTGGTGCGCCCTTCGGATTCGAGCTTGAGCATGCGTGCATCGAGCGCCGACGGAATACCGGCGGCGTCGATCTCGGCGAACAGCCCGCGCTTACCGATGTAGACGACTTGACCATCAACCTCCGCGCGCAGTCCCTTCCCGGTCAAACTTTCCAGGTTCGTGGCAACGGGCGGCACTGTGCCGCCGAGGCGTTCGCTACCGTCCCGAACCACCGCCGCGGCCAACGGGTGATCGCTCAGGCGTTCAACCGCAACCGCAACACCCAAGAGAGTTTGTTCAGTGATGCCCTCGGCAGTCAGCACATCGGTCACTCGCGGCTGACCTTCGGTCAAGGTACCTGTTTTGTCGAACGCCAGCGCATGCAGCACGCCGAGCCGTTCCAGCGGTGCGCCGCCTTTAATCAATACCCCTGCTCGTGCAGCCCGGGCCACGCCGCTGAGCACCGCGCTGGGAGTCGAGATTGCCAGCGCACATGGGCTGGCCGCGACCAGCACTGCCATTGCTCGATAGAACGACGCGCTGAATGGCTCGTCGATCACCACCCAAGCGAACAGCAGCAGGAACGCGAGCGCGAGCACCGCCGGCACGAAGAACCGCTGGAACCGGTCCGTGAACAACTGCGTAGGGGATTTCTGATTCTCCGCGGATCTCACCATCTCCACGACACGCGACAGCGTGCTCTGATCGGCACGGCGGCTGACTTCAATTTCAACAAGTTGCGCCCGGTTGAGCGTACCGGCAAATACCCGATGCTCTGCACCCACCGCGTCCGGATTTGCGCGTGCTGTTGCGGTATCCACGACAGGACGTTTGTCGACTGGCACGCTTTCGCCGGTGATCGCGGATTGATCGATGCTGGTTTCGCCGACAACGACGAAGCCGTCCGCTGCGATCCGCTCGTCTGGCTTGACCACCACGATGTCACCCACCTGCAGTGATTCAACCTTGGTTTCGACCAGTTCCTCGCCGCGCCGCACCAGCGCGGTTTCAGGTCGCAACTGCGCCAAGGCTTCGATCGCACGACGGGCACGGCCCATCGCATAGTTTTCAAGCGAATGTCCCAGACTGAATAGGAACAGCAGCAAGCCCGCTTCTCCCCAGTGCCCCAGCGCGATCGCACCGGCCGCGGCGACGAGCATCAGGGTATCGATCTGCAAGCGCCGTTTACGGAGGTTTTCGATGGCCTCCCTGACGGTGAACCAAGCGCCTGCCAAGCATGCTGCGGCATACAACCCACGCACGATCAGTGCGTCCTCGCCCATCGAGCGGCTGACAAGCCAACCGGTGAGCAACAGCACGCCACTGAGCAGCGCTAGACCCAGCTCAAGATTCCCGCTGCCGTGGTCGTGCTTATCGTGCCCAGAATCCTCGCGAGATTCGCCTTCATGTGATCCATGTGAGTCTACTGACATGTTCGTTTCCTCTTGATCGTATGCCCGGCGAAGACAAGGTAAATAGTTCGTCGAAGCGGTCAACGTGGATAAGCGGTGCAGCCATCTTTACTGGGTGCTCCCTTCACGGCGCCGATATCCAACTGAATGAATATCGGCGCGTGAACCTCAGGGTCTGCCCGACCTGTTGCAGGAGACATTTTTCAGCTATGCAATACCTGCTCCTGCGTTTCCGTATCCCGATGCAGCCAGCGATAAAGCGCCGGCAGCACCACTAGCGTCAGCAGGGTCGAAGACACGATGCCGCCGATCACCACCGTCGCCAGCGGCCGCTGCACTTCCGAGCCTGCGCCGACGTTGAAGGCCATCGGGATAAAACCCAGCGACGCCACCAGCGCGGTCATCAGCACCGGACGCAGGCGGCCGAGCGCGCCGTCGACGATGGCGTCGTCCAGGCGGTCGCCCTGTTCGCGCAGCTTGCGGATGAACGCGATCATCACCAGCCCGTTGAGCACCGCGACTCCCGACAGCGCGATGAAACCGACGCCGGCCGAGATCGACAGCGGAATGCCGCGCATCGCCAGCGCCAGGACGCCGCCGGTCAACGCCAGCGGCACGCCGGTAAACACGATGACGGCGTCTTTTGCCGATCCGAACGCCCAGAACAGCAACGCGAAGATGATCGCCAGCGTCACTGGCACCACCACCGACAGGCGTTTGGTGGCCGAGATCAACTGCTCGAAAGTCCCGCCGTATTCGATCCAGTAGCCCGCCGGCACTTCGACCTCGCTGCCCAAGCGCTGCTGCAGTTCCGTCACGAACCCGCCAAGATCGCGGCCGCGGACATTGGCGGTGATCACCACCCGGCGTTTGCCGTTCTCGCGATTGATCTGGTTTGGCCCCAGCGTAGTCTCGATCTTGGCCACTTCGCGCAGTGGCACAGTCTGTGGCGTGCCAGACAACCAAGCGCCCGCGCGACTGGATTCGTCCATGTTGTTGCTGCCGCGCAGCGGAATGGGAAGATCCTGCAGCGCGGCAGGATCCTGACGGAGGCGTTCCGGCAAACGAATCACGATATCGAATCGCCGGTCGCCCTCGAACAACTGTCCGGCCACTTCACCGCCAACCGCTGTCGCGACCGTCTCCTGCACGTCGCCAGGGTTCAGCCCGTAACGCACCAGTGCTTCGCGATCCGTCGTGACCGTCAGCAACGGCAAGCCGGTCGCTTGTTCCAGTTTGACGTCCGCCGCGCCGGGCACCGCTTTTGCGACCGCTTCGATCTTCTCGCCAACTTCGACCAGCTGCTCCAAGTCGTCGCCATACAGTTTGATCGCGACATCCGCGCGCACCCCCGAAATCAATTCGTTGGTGCGCATCTGGATCGGCTGGGTGAACTCATAGTTGTTGCCGGGGAGCTGTTTTACCGCTTTTTCAATCTCCGCGACCAACTGCGCTTTGGGTTTGCGCGGGTCCGGCCACTGACTGCGCGGCTTGAGCATCACAAACGTATCGGCCACCGAGGGCGGCATCGGGTCGGTCGCCACTTCGGCCGTGCCCAGTTTGCCGAATACTCGCTCCACTTCGGGGAACTGTTTGATCCGCGTTTCGAGCGTCTCCTGCATTTTGATGGCCTGATTCAGGCTGGTGCCGGGGATGCGCATCGCATGCAGGGCGATATCGCCTTCATCCAGGCTCGGGATGAACTCCGAGCCCAGTCGCGTGGCGAGCAGGCCGCACAGCGTCACCAGCGCAAGTGCGCCGACGATCACCCACATGCGGCTTCGCAGCGCCCAAGCAAGCACGGGCGTGTAAGCCTGTCGCGCCCAGCGCATGACGCGGGTTTCCTTCTCCTCGACTTTCCCGCTGAGGAACATCGCGATCGCCGCCGGTACGAAGGTCAGCGACAGCAGCATCGCGCCGGTCAACGCCAGCACCACGGTGATCGCCATCGGATGAAACATTTTTCCCTCGACGCCGGTCAGCGCGAAGATCGGCAAGTACACGGCTGCGATAATGCCCAGCCCGAACAGGCTCGGCCGGATCACCTCGGCAGTTGCCGACGCAGTGGTGTCCAGACGTTCTTCGTCGGTCATCACGCGGCCCAAGCTGTGCTGCGCTTCACCGAAGCGGCGCAGACAGTTCTCGATGATGATGACCGCGCCATCGACGATCAGCCCGAAATCCAGCGCACCTAAGCTCATCAGATTGCCGGACACGCCGCCGCGGACCATTCCTGTCAGGGTGAACAACATCGCCAACGGAATCACCGCTGCAGTAATCAATGCGGCGCGGATGTTGCCGAGCAGCAGGAACAGCACCACGATGACCAAGAGCGCGCCTTCGACCAGATTCTTGGCGACGGTCTTGATGGTGCTGTCGACCAGCGTAGTACGGTCGTAGACGGGATTGGCCGAGAGACCCGGCGGCAAGCTCTTGTTGGCCTCGGCGAGTTTGGCGGCGGAGGCCTGCGCTACCTCGCGGCTGTTCGAGCCGATCAGCATGAACACCGTGCCCAGCACCACTTCGCGTCCGTTCTGGGTCGCCGCGCCGTTGCGCAATTCCGGGCCTTCGGCCACGTCCGCCACGTCGCGCACGCGGATCGGCACGCCATCGCGGCGGTCCAGCACGATGTCACGGATCGCATCGAGATCCGCCACCTGTCCCGGCGCGCGCACCAGGAACTGCTGACCGTTGCGTTCGATATAGCCGGCGCCGACGTTCTGGTTGTTCGCGGCGACGGCGGCAACGACATCGTGCAGCGTGAAACCGAGCGCAACGAGTTTGGCCGGATCGGGGGTGATGTGGATCTGCCGCGCGAAGCCGCCGATGGTGTTGACTTCGGTCACGCCCGGTGTGTTGCGCAACTGCGGTCGAACCACCCAGTCCTGCAGCGTACGCAAATCAGTTGCGGTCCATGGCGTGCCGTCTTTCTTGCGTGCGTCCGGTTTGGCCTCGACGGTGTACATGAAGATCTCGCCCATGCCGGTAGTGATGGGACCCATCTGCGGTTCCAACCCTGCGGGCAACTGCGACTTCACCTGCTGGATGCGCTCGGCGACTTGCTGGCGCGCGAAGTACAGGTCGGTGCCGTCCTTGAACACCACCGTGACTTGAGACAGGCCGTAGCGCGAGATCGATCGGGTGTAGTCAAGCCCTGGCAAACCTGCGAGCGATGTCTCGATGGTGAACGTCACCCGCTGTTCTGATTCCAGCGGTGAATAGCCCGCCGCCTCGGTGTTGATCTGCACCTGCACGTTGGTGATGTCCGGTGTGGCGTCGATCGGCAGTTTGGTAAAGCTCCAAACGCCGACCGCGACCAGCACCAGCGTCAGCGCAAGCATCAGCCAGCGGTGTGCGATGGCGAAGCGGATGATGCTATCGAGCGTACCGCTGTTTTTACCGTTCGCGTTTTCGTCAGTGGTCATGTGAGGCCCCCGACTTTTCGATGTCGGCCTTGACCAGATAACTCTGCTCCACGACCACCTGGTCGCCAGCCTTCAGCCCAGATACCACTTCGACACGCGTTGCATCGCGCTTGCCGAGTTCTAGCGGGCGAACCTCGTAGGTGTCGCCGACGCGGATGAACACCACATCCGAATCGCGGAAGCTCTGCAATGCGGTCAGCGGAACAACCAGCGATGCTGGCTGCTGTTCCACCGTGATTTTTGCCTTGACCGCGGAGCCGGGCCGCCAAAGACCATCTGCGTTCGCGATGGTGGCCCGCGCCACCGTGCTTTGGCTGGCGGTGGCGGTGCCGGGGAGTACGCGTTCGAGCGTCGTTTCTGCGGTGATGCCATCGCTCATACGCGTCACCGTGACGGGCACGCCTGGGCGTATATGCTGCGCATCCGCGCCGAAGATATGCAGATCCACCCACAGCGATGACAAATCAGCGATCTCGAACAGAGGCGCACCTTCCGTAGCGACCGTGCCCACCGATGCACCACGGGCGAGCACGACGCCAGAGATCGGCGAGGTCACCGAATAGGTCGTGAGGCTGAGGTTGCTTTCGACCGAGGCCAACGTCTGACCGGCACGGACCTGATCGCCGACGTTCACATTCAACCGCTGCACCGGGCCAGGAAATCGTGCCGCCACCTTGGCGATCCGCCCTTCGACCGGCGTCAACAAGCCTTGGACTTCGTGTTCGTCAGCGATGACGCCGGCAGCGGCCGGTGCGACGCGGATACCGGCTTCTTGCGCGATTTTTGCGGTGATTTCAGTGCGGCCCTCATGGCTTTCATATGCCCAGCGCACGGCCTTGCCGTTGATCTTTGCCAGCACTTCGACATCGAAGGAATGCGGCTCGCCAACAATGGTGGTCGCCATCAGACTGCCGTCCGTCTGCGCTTTCAGCGTGTGGTTCTCGGCGATGTCGCCCAGGCGCTTGAGCCGCACTTCGACGGTGCCGGCGGTCGGCGCCAGCGGTTTGCCGTCGCGATACAGCCACGCCTGGTATTTGGGCGGCGTGCCGTCTTCGGCGATGGCCAGTTCGACCGAAATGCCGTCTTGCTCCAGCAGACGGCCGCCGTGTTCGCCCTTGCGCGGCTCTTCAGCCTCGGCGTGTTCGTCGCCTTCTTCATGGCCGTGTTCTGTCTCTGCTTCGGCATGGTTTTCGCCTTCTTCGTGGCCGTGTTCGGCCTCGGCGCTGGGCTCGCCGCCGCAGGCGGCCAGCAGAAAGGACAACGACAGCGCGCCGATCAGCGTACGGAGGGACATGGAGGTCATGGAGTATTTCCTTGCGTGGATGCGGCATCGGGGGCGACGAACGCCTGACCGGTGAGCCGCTGGATTTCGATCAGCGCGCGCTGAGCGTCCAGCGCTGCGTCGAGCTGTTGTTTGCGGGCAGTGGTGCGCTCGGACTGCAATTGCGCCCATTCGAGATAGCTGATCGCGCCGGCGCGATATGCGTGCTCGGCGGCCGTTTCGGCCTGAGCCAGCTTCGGCAGCACATCGCTCTGCAACCGCTGCACCTCGACCTGCGCCACGCGATAACGGCCGTGCGCTTCGGCTAGCGTCGAATACAGCGCCAACCCCTTGGCTTCGCGCTCGATCTCCAGCGACGCGAGTTCGGCTTCGGCGACGCGGATCTCGGGCTGCGCGCGCGAACGACTTCCAAGCGGCATCGAGACGCTGCCGACAAGACCGAAGTCATCCGACGCCTGCAACCGGCGCACACCGACCTGCCAGTCCAAATCAACAGTGGTGCTGCTGCGTGCTAGTTGTAGCCGCGCTTCGCGAATGCGCTGCTCATCGGCGAACTGCGCCAGTTCTGGCGTGCTTTTCACCAGTTCGGCCAATGCGGAAAAATCGTCGATGGCGGGAAGTTTCAACGGGTCGCGCACGACCACATCGAAGTTTGGATCGCGCTCGCCCCACAGCGCCGCCAGATGCTGGCGTGCGGCGATCAACCGCTGTTCGGCGCGGGCGCGATCCAGTTCGGCGCGTGCGAGTGCCGCTTGCGCGGTCAGCACCACCGATTCCGGCGATGCGCCGGCCTGCAGCCGTTGGCGCGCACCGGCGACCGTGCGCTGGCGTTGGGCGATGTCCTGCTGCGCGATCTCGCGCTGCTTCTGCACCGCCACGACGGCGAGATAACGCCGCGCGACTTCGGCCAGCAGATCGAGGCGTCGAGTTTCGCGTTCGATGGCCAAGGCGTCGATCCGGCTTTGCGCCAAAGTTCGACGCGCGTCGAGCTTGCCGCCGCGTTCCAGTACCGAGGCGAGGGTCAAGGTCAGTTCGGCGCCCTGTAGACCACTGGACTCGTCGGAGCCAAAGGCGTTTTCGACGGTTGCGCCCGCAATCAGCGCGGGGCGGAGAAGGGCACGGTCGCGCTCAGCGGCGAGGACATCGCTGCGAGCACCTAACAGGCGCAGATCGGGGTGGGAATCGGCGACGCGGTTCATCGCGTCGTTCAAGGTCAGGTCGTCGGCAGCCGCCGTGGGAAAAGCCACGGCACAGGCTGCGACGCACACGGCAAGAGCCGCGAGTCGCACACGCATAGAAACACTCCGATAGATTCAGGGGGACAAATCGCCGGCGGTCGGCCGGTCGAGCGTCAATCCAAGATCGGAGGGCGGAATGGGGTCGCGAAGTGGGAGGGAAACACCGATTGCGCCGCAGCTACCCAACGCACGGTCGAAACACGTGCAAACGTTGGCAGCGCGAGGTGGGGGAGAACGGACAACTGCGGTTGGCCACAGCAATGAGCATGGTGCGCGAGAAGGTGGATTGGGTCCCGGTCCCCTTCGCCGGCAGCGGTGTCGGAACCTAAGGCAGCATGGTCGTTTCCCATCGACGTCGAATCGGGATGAACGGTGATCTCATGCACCTGTCCCCACGCCGCCAACACTGGCTGCGCCACAAGGCACAACACTAGGGCAGCGAGCGCAACGCAGCGCAGCAGCCTTTGGAAACGTTGGCGGGGAAGTTTGGTCATAGTTTCTCATCATAGGCACTGAGTGGGTCGTTACACAATTCCAAGAAAAATTGCGGTTAAGGCGAATCGCAAGGAAGTTGCGGAGGATTCAAGAATGACGGTCCTCAGATGCCCGGGCCGGGCTACACCCACCCCCGCGCCGCCATGCTGGTGTGGGTAAGGCCACCGATTACCAGGTGGTCCAGCACCCTGATGTCCAGCAGGGCGAGTGCCTGCTTCAACCGAACCGTGATGGTCCGGTCGGCTGCACTTGGCTCAGGGTTCCCGGACGGGTGATTGTGGAAGAGCACCAAGGAGGCCGCGTTGTGATGCAAGGCGCGCTGGGCGACGACTCGTGGGTGGACTTCACAGCCGTCGATGGTGCCGGTGAAGAGGTGCTCGGTCGCGATGATCCGGTGCTGCGTGTCGAGGAAGACGACGCCGAAGACTTCGTGCGATAGCGCGGCGCAGCGTGCTTTGAGGTAGGTAGCGGCCGCGTTGGGGTCAGTCAGTGCGCCTTCCCGTAAAAGCCGGCGCTCCAGGACGTTCGCTGCCGCCAGCAGGATGCCCTCCTCGTCCATGTTCAACTGGTATTGAGCCCGGGTGTCCGTCGTGCGCTTCATCTCTTGGCTTCCACCGGCGCGGGATGCGCCTCGCGGGGCCCGGCAGGCGGAGCGGTCAGGCAGGGATGCACCCAGGAGTGAGCACCGCGTCAGCGGCGCGCAATGTGGGCCGGAACACCGAGGAGGAGGCGTATAGCCTTGCGGCCGTGCCGAGCGAAGCGAAGGTCCCCCTTGAGAGGCGTTAGAGGCGGTGGATGCGGTGAAGCACACGCACGGGAGCACGGGACTGCCAGACAAGGGCTGAGGCTCGTCCGGAGATCGGCTTAGAGAGGCAGGTGCGAAGGGACGGCTGCCCTCCTCCTCAGTCAGGCTGCCGCGGATCTTTCGCTTCGGTGCGGCCTCAAGGAGTGAACCAGTCGGGCACGGACGCGCAGCAGGGGATCACCGCTGCCGGAGCAACGCATCGAGTGAAGGTCGCTGGCCTTTTGAAGAGCAGGCGCCTTGCCCTGCTGTAAGCACCGCAATGGGATCGGCGGCGGACGTCGCCGCGCGGATTGCCTGTAGGACGCTTACCGCCCGCGCGCATGGTGACCGCCATTGGGCTGCCGCTGAGCATCGGCCCTTACGTGTCTCGCGTGCGCGCGTGCGACTCCACAACTCGGCGCTGGTCTGCTCCGCGCCGCTCCGATTGCGGTTTCGCTTATGCCTGCAGTGGTCGCGTCGAAAGACGCCGACGCGGCATCGCAGATCGCTGTGGCGGCCATCGCCGGTCGGAGGCGGTCTAGGTCGCTGTTGTCGCGTCAAGCGCAAGTCCGATTGCCTGCTGGACGAGTGACTGTCACGCTCTCGGCGCGGCCTGCTCTGACCGCATTACCAAAAGCTGGTCAAACCAATCGCGGTCCCTTCGGACCCGGATCATCTGGGCCCTGTTGCGTCTGCGTCTGCCTGGGCGGCTTGAGGCTTTGCTCCAGCGTTTGTTGTTGGTTGATAGCCGCGACGTTTTCGCTGCTCTTCACTAACGTCTGGTTCGCAAGTTGGCCGACATCGCTCACTGCGATTTTCGCCCACGTTGCGGAGAGATCGGCTGTGTCGGTCATGCCAACCTTCGTTCCGTCCGTAGGAGGCGATTGCCGAGGCAAGCCAAAAAAATGCAGTTTAGTTACAACGAGAAGGTCGGATAGTTGATCCGACCTTCCCGATGAAGGATTGACGAGCGTCGCCACGACAACACCTTGGTCTCTGGATAAACACCGACCGCGAGATGTCGCGACGGGTGAAGCCTGTAGACGTCAGACCATCCGCGGCCCCTTTGGTCCAGGATCATCCTGCGTCGGATTGTTCTGCGCTTGAGCCAGCATCTGCGCTTGCTGCTGGGACAATACGTCGACCTTTTGCAGGGATTGCTCGACTGGGCGATCAATCGCCTGTGCCACATCAGTCATGGAGCGCCGCGCAGCCGGGTCGGACGGGTCTTGTCCTTGCACGACGAACAGCAGCGTTCCGGTGGCGACCTGCGACCCGTCCTGCTGGCGCTTGCCAGTCTCATTGATCGCGACATGGTCAGCAGAAGTAACACCGGCCGCTTTGGCATCGTAAAAAGTGCCCATCGCCAGACGCTCGCTGGTCACATCGAAGGCGCGTCCGCGTTCCGCATCAATACCGGTCACGCCACGCTCGATCTGTTGGTAGAGACGATGATCGGGGTGGTTCTGGTCGCGTGGGTCGAGAAGTCGGACCGGCAGTGCGAGCGTTAAAGCCGCAACCGACTCGAAGCGATCGTTCGACTGTGGTGCCTGCGCCTTGTCGTCGGGCCGCATCTCAAGTTCAAGAGCGCCATCACTGCGGCGACCCGCGCCGGCCATACGCATAGTGGCGGCCACCGCTTGGGTGCTGCCCTCCTGTGAGAGACCCTGTAGGTTCGCCTCACGTTGCACCTGCGCGCGGGCATCGTGGCCTTGTTCCGATGGGCGCTCGATCTTATGCGGCGAGGCGTTCATCTCAGTCCGCGCTCGCTCAATCTCCTCGGTGGTGGTAACGCTCTTGGTTTCCATGCGCCGATCATCATGGCCGACCAACGTCGCGATGGAACCATCGGGACGCACGTCCAGCGTGTAGGGTGATCGACCGAGGCCATCGCGTAGGTGATCCTGCCCGACCGCCGTCGTCGCAGCGTCGATATCCGCATCGCTGCGCACGACGCCAGCCCGAGCGTAGGCATCGGCCACCGCGTCGCGCGGGCCGAATTCCGTCGGTGTCGGGTTGGCTCGGGCGATCGCGCCGTACTCGGCCAGTTCTTGCAGTCCTGACTGTTGAGACTGCCACGTGCGGTTCAATTCCTCGCGGAGGTTGCCCGATGCCTGATTGGTGCCGTAGAACATTCCGGGCCTGGTCCACTCCCCGTCGGCACTGCGGGTGTAGGTATTCCCATCGGACGCAGGTAGGGTCTCGGTCTGCGAGGCCGAATTGCGGATGACTGGCGGAACCGGTTCTTTCGATGCGAATTCCCCCCAGGCGAACTGGTCGTGGGCGATCTGATACCGCGCAGCGACCACCGCAGGTGTGTTGGCCGCATTGTTGGCGATGATCAGCGCCGACTGGCGCTCCAGTTCCGTCGCACGCGCATCACTGACCGGTTCGTGCCGGGTGAGCGGTATACGGCCGTCGAGGTTCTCTCTGATCTCGATCTGCCATTTCCCGGATTGCGCATCACGCACATAGTCTCGACCGGTCTCGAACGGTGCTCGGGGCGCGTCGGCCCCAACTTCTGCGGGTAGCCGAAACGGAGCTTTCGGCTCCGGAGGATTCGCAAGGCCGAGCGAATACGAATCGTTGGCGGACCTGTAATTCAGTTCGTCGGTCAGACGACCGGCGGCGACGAGGCGTGTTTCATCGAAACCACCTGTCGCATTCGGCGCGCGCGCCGTACGCGACCACACGCCTTGAGGATCCGCAGCGTCTCGCGTCCACGCATTCCCACTGACGTCGGTCTGGGTATAGATCTGCTCGAGTTGCTTCTGATCCGCCCATTTGTCGCCCAGATAAGCCCCAACACCGCCGCCGATCACCCCGAACCCCAGCGCGCCGAGGCCGGTCCAGGAACCGGTAGCGGCGCCGTATGCGAAGCCCGCTCCGAAGCCGGCCACCAGGCCGCCCGCATTGCGACCCACGAAGCGCGTCCCGGCGGCTTCAGCCGCAGCGTCGTTGCCTTGCGCCCGCAGTTCAAGGACACGATGGCCGGTGCTGGCGAAATCGTAGGCCATAAAGGCCACGCCCGCCGCACCGACGACACGCAGCGCCCTGCCCGAACCCGGCGCTCCGCTGCGAGGCGAGTCCACGTCCGGGGTGGTACCCCCTTCCACCAATGGTCCACGCGCCTCCGGCACGGTGGGCGCGCGGACCAGCGTTGGTGGCATCTCTTGAGGGAAGGTGGCGCGCAGCCTGACTTCCACCGGTTCCGACAGCGGCAATCGCCCCGCCTCGTTCGCCTGCGCGACAGCAGTGCCGAGCGATCGTCGGCCTGCGGCCGGATCGCCAGCCACCGGCTTCACGCCCGGTTGTTCGATGGCATCGAGTGTTGCCGCGACATTGCCTTCCGACCGTGTCACGCCAGCCCAGCGCGCCTCCTGTCCAGGCATCCTGCCGATCTCCGCGATCTGCGTCGCGTGTGTTTGTCGATACCCATCGATGTCACCGAAGAATTCACGAATGCGCGCATTTGCCTGTTCCCGCGACATGCCTTGTGGCGTGTTCGAATGCAGATCCCCATTGACCAGTCCGGTTTTCAACGTATCGGTCAACTCGCCCACTCGTGTAGCTACGCGCTCCGAAGCGGCACGGTCGCCTCGAAGTGCAGCTCGACCGTCTGCAGTCTGTTCCAGCTCCGCCAGTTGCTCTCGCACGCCCCTTGAGTACTCGCCAAGCGGTCCACCTGGATGTGGAGAAAGATCAAGCTGTGCTGCCAGCGCACGATCGACAGGCAGATTGAGCAGGTTGCGGGGAGCATGCAGATCAAACAAATCTTGCTTTGACAATTCCCGAAGCAATCGACTTTGCTTATATGCATCCTGCTCGATGACATGATGCCCCTGAAAAACCGGCGTCTCGGCCATCCGTCAAATTCCTTGTCGAAAGACTGCGGGAAGCGCAGCGAGGCTCAGCACGAGGCGACGTCGAGGAAGTCCACGCCAGTCAAATTCGCAGCGGTCACTGCGTCGTATAGGGCTCGATCGCAGAACACGGTGTCTGAGAATGGCGTTCTAAACACATGCGCCGGACCGATGATCTCTTTCTTGAACACCAAGCTCGCGCCACCTGCGAGGCTGTAATACTTGCCGTTGACGTAGTCGCCGACTTTGATCTTTAGTCTGGAGGCAGTTTCGTCGAGAGCGTCCAGCGTGCGCTTGGCATTGCAGAAGTAATGCGCTGGACCGTGAGTTCCGTCGGAAAGCGTGAAATCGCAAGCGACGAAGACGAATCCATCAGGGTCGATCGACTCGAACACGCGCTTCAACGCATCGGAGACGATCCAGATGCCGTACAGATTCTCAAAATCGCGCGGCAGTCCGCCCTGTTCGGGCATGTGAACCAGATGCGGACGCGCCGGGTACTGATTCGGATCACCGTTGGGTGGCTCCACCGTGTGAGCCCCAGGAAGCGCCAGTCTGTCTTCATTGGCGATCTCCAAGCCCGGGATACTACCGCCGCCCCGGAAGCTCGGCTCGATGATGAAGAACAACCCTTTCTCGAACGCATTCCCTGTCGAGACGGGGATCGGAGTTTCGCTGGCCATGACCGCTTCCTTCGTGAGTGCGACGGGACTCCATAACGCAGCCCCAGCTGCCTCGATCCTATCGTCCGTCGGCAGAGGGAGGCAAGCGCTTGCAATGTATCTAACGGCAGAGAATTCATTAGAATCAATCGCATGTCGGTTGGAAGATAAAAGTCCCTTGTCGAGCCCGGCAAGCCGACGGATCGGCCGATCCCGGCAGGGGATGGCTGACATGGCGCCTCCCATCATTGGTACGGATCAGCTCATGTCCGAACGCCGACGCGGGCTGTCCCTGTGCCTCGATGTGGGGTGAAGAGCGTGCTGATCGGCAAATCAGGCGTTGGCAAGACTCGCAGCTGTGCACCCCCTTGGAGAAGGGCGCCCTAGTGGTCGAGGACTGGGCCGGCGACACCCTCCGCCCGCGCGCCTGCTCAAGCGGCCCGCGCATGCCGTCGGGCAGGTGCTCGGCATAGCGCGACGGGCCGTAGATGCGATTGAGCAGCGTGCGCTGGACCGCGACGCGATCGTCCTGCTGGATTTGCACCGACGCGCGGAAAGTCTGGCTATCCTGAGGCCAAGCGCCCGTTTCCACGACCGAGAGCTGGGCCCGGCCCTCAATGGCGACGCTTGCGCTGTAATTCACCGGCAGGCCTGGCGGCACGGTGATGCCGGCCTGCACGCCAAAGCGTGTTTCCGAACCGGCGTTGACAGCGCCGGGCACTGGTCTATCCGGCACGCCCTCGAAGAGGCGGTTCAGGCTCCGGAAGACTACCCGAGGCGGAACGTCCGGCGGCACCTCCACACC
The DNA here is from genome assembly GCA_943371935.1 of Chitinophaga pinensis. Lineage (GTDB taxonomy): Bacteria > Pseudomonadota > Gammaproteobacteria > Xanthomonadales > Xanthomonadaceae > Lysobacter_I. The sequence goes on from CALRWS020000002.1 coordinate 80,950, forward strand.
CACCCGGCTGAGCAATTGGCGGGCTTGGTCGATTGGTGAGGGTTTGGGAAGTGTCCGATGAGAGTCGCCAGCATTCGATGGAGGCAATCATCTCTACCAGCGTCCGGGATAGCAATGCGCGCTGACAGGACGGGACTAATTGCCCTGTCAATCTTCTTGACCCACCCACGGATATTCCGCAGATGGCCTGAACACCCGCGCGCCTCGTGCCAGACAGCCGGGTCAACGCGGCACGACGCTGTCGGGCACTCCTGCCGCCCTGGCGGGCGTCGGTTTCTGCGATTACCGGCTACGGATCAATGTCGAACAGCTAGATGCGCAACCGCGGCCCTTGCACCGAATTTGCAGAGGGAAGCGCTGCTTCCAACGCGCTGTTTCGCGCATGCGTATCCCAAGCGCGCAGCACGTCCTGCCCGACACTTGATTCAGCTAGCAAGTACCGCAAGGCAATCGACCGATCGAAATTCAATGGCAGGTTGGTTCGTTGCAGCGACCATTCAATGCCCAGTGCAACCAAACGCAAGGTTTCGTGCTCCAGCGATTCGCACAGCCGCTGCGCTGCGTCCTGCCCCTCGACCAAGCAGAGCCACCCTGACGCATGAGCGTCTATGTCATCTGGACATTCACATTTGAGCAGCAGGCCCCATCCTTCTTCATTGGCGGCAGAGCCGATCACTGTGCAATGCTCTACAAAGTCCACATGCCAGTTCGCGCAGTAGAGCTTGACTTCGCCGTTGACGCCGAAATCGCTGCGCAATGCCGCAAGTAGGCAGGTCGGGTCACTGCCCAATGCATCATTCATTTTGTAGACATCGCAATGGATCTGCTGAATATCACGCGTGATGACTGTCGGCGTGGGCGCTCCTAACATCCTAGAGAGGCTATCGTCTTCAATTGCTTGAACCAATCGTTTGTAGCTTGATTGGAGCGTTTGGTTCATGGGTGAAAAAAACCTATACCGCTTGTCGGCTTTAGTTCAAACCGCGCGCGACGCAGGAGCCGCGACGGCACTAGAAAATGAGGCATGGCAAGCGCGCACGGGCGTCGGGAGCAACTAGCTTCCGATCTTTTTTTACGCCAAGCGTCCAGCGCCGATTGAACCTGCCTGCGCAAAACATCGCTGGTGGGAGCGGACGCCTTTGCCCGAACCGATCGTTTCCAGATTGAAGCGGACTGCCGAAAGCGGTGATCAGCGTTGTTGTTAAATTTTTCTTCCAAGATCGGCCTCCATCTGTCAGATGGACCATTCATACTTCAGCTTGGAACGCCGTCAAGGCGAGACTTCTTTAAATTTTTGACGACACCGTTTGCATTATGCATTCCAACAAAATTCCGCAAGTCGCGCGAGAGCATAGCGAACAGACGCGAATTATTTCCTCCATAAAAAACGCCGCCCAGACCAGCATCGGCGTTTTGTCCGTCTATCTACAAGCGGCGCGGGATCAGAAGGTCAAACTCCAACTATCTAGATAGCCGGTGTCGGCGCTGGCGTTGTCGTTCACGCGCAGCTTCCAGGTGCCGTTAATCGTTTCGCTCGACAGGTTGACCGCGTAGGTCCGGAAGATGTTGTCGGTGCCACCGCCGCTGCGATTGTGCAACACATAGACGCTGCCATCTGGGGCAATCAAATCCACCTTCAGATCGCCCGTGAATGTGTGGACGATCCTCACCTCAACCGGTGTTGCACTCGGAGCATTGCCGGCGCGACCCGACACCAAGATCGAACTAGTGACGGTGGCGTTGTCCACAATGGCCACGTCGGTCGTATTGCTATACGTCTGGGCCGTATTGCTGCCCACGCTGACCGATTGGGTTTTCGCATTCGTCAGCCCGGTGTCATCGGTCGCGGTCAGGACAACCGAGTAAGCGCCAGCAGTCGCGTAGGTGTGGCTTGGGTTAGTGGCGGTGGAACTGGTCCCGTCCCCAAAATTCCAGGCGCGCGATGCGATGGTGCCGTCCGCGTCGAACGAGGCATCGGTGAAGTTCGCAGTCAGGCCCGACACGCTCGCACTGAAACTAGCAACGGGCGCTACGTTGTTGACGCTGAAATCGACTTCGGGCGATGTGGCGTTGTTGCCTGCCGCGTCGAAGGCCCGGGCGGCCAGCGTGTGGAACCCGTTGCCCAGTGGTATGGAGTTGTAGGCGATGGAATACGGCGCGTTGTTGTCGCTGCCGCGAAGCACACCGTCGATATAGAACTCGACGTTGGTGACGCCCACATCATCGGTCGCCGTGGCTGAAAGCGTGAGCGTGCCGCTGGTGCCAGACACGTTGGCAGCCACGGCCGGCGGCGTGGTGTCAGGGCCGCCCGCGGTCTGGTCGACCCAGATCGGCGCCGACCACAATCGCAGCCCGTTGGTCTGGGTGATCAGCGCGTAGTAGAAATGCGATCCGGCGCTGGGCGTGAACGCGTAGGTGCCGTTGCCTTCCGAGAGCTGCGTCACCGTGCCGTTGCGGCCGGGCACGCCCTCGTAGAATTGCACCCGCTGCACGGTCTGGCCGCTGGTGCTGGCGTATTTCGCGGAAAGTGTTAGCACGCCACTGTTGTTGAACGTCTCGCCCATCACCCGACCGTTGGCAGTGAGCACGAGCTGGCCAGTTTTGTCTTCGGTCGCGAAGGTGCGACGCGCGCGCAGCGCGGCCACGAAGTTCGCCTGGTTGAGCGAAGTGCCGGTCGGCAACAGCACCCCGGTCCTGTTGGTGAAGCTCAAACCCCAATTCGCGCAGTGGTTGTCCTGGTTGCTGGCCGGCGCGACCTTGTAGCCGCGCTCCAAAAGGCGGTTCCAAGCGCCGGGGTAGCTGCTACGGCTCGTTTCCGTCTGCGTGGTATTCACCGAGAACGCGGAGCTATTCAGGATCTCCGTCAGCACCATCACTTCGGCACCGTCGGCGTTGTAGGCCATCCCCGTTCCGCCGATCGCGAACTGCGACGTGGACGGGTGGTTGAACTGGCCAACCCACCCGCGCTGCCGCATCGCCGCATACAGCGCCGCGTAGTTGCTCTTGGGAACGTTGACGGTGCCCAGCAGCTGTCCGCTGCTGTTGCTTTCCCAGCTCGCCAGCGCGTCCGGATTGACGATATTGAGGTGGCCGCCATTACTGATCACGCCCCATTCCATCCCGTAAAGCGCCAGGAAGGTGGGGTTGGCGGCGTTGTAATTGCTGGCCGCGGCGATGCCACTGTTGAAGAGGCCATTAGCGGCGGCAGGGGTCGCCGACGCGTTGGTGCCCGTCGACCCGTCATACATGTGGTTGTGCTCGGAGGCGAGCAGGAAATCGCCGCCCGCCTGGGTCCGCATCATCACGTAGGCCTCGGCGGGGCCGAAGTCGCCCGCCTGGGGCGACTCGGACCCGTTGCAACTGGCCAGCGCCGTGCCGCCGTCGCTGTGGTTCGTCTGGCTATGCATGTTGCCGTAGTAGATCGTGTAAGGCAGACCGCCCGTGGCCGGGACCGACTTGCCGCCGGTTGCGCGGCGAGCAGCCTTGTCCTGGGCGACGCCCACCGGCAGCGGCTCGATCTTGGACACCTTGGCCGGGGCTACGCGGCCGACCATGACGTCAACGCTCTGCTCGTGGATTTCATCGGCAAACGAAGAGAGGGCCTGCGAAATACGCCGGCCGATCGGTACGCGTGCGTCCGCGCCTATCTGGACCGTCGGCGCCGCGCGCAGGCGAAGCGTGTAGTAGCCGGTTTGCAGCGCCCGCCCTTGCTGATCGCGCCCGTCCCAGCTCATACGCAGCGAGGCGCGGTGCTGAGGAAGCGTCTGGATCCCCTGCCAGCGGCGAACGACGCGGCCATTTGGGGCCACAGCCTCCAGTGTCCAAGCGGCGGCAGTGGCCGTTCCCGAGGCCGGGTAGTCGAAGAATAGCGTGACTGGGTAGCGACCAGCCACCGCGACCAGCGGCGCATTCAGCGTGGCATCGAACTCGTAGTGGTCCGGATGGGCGATGTTGGCTGCTGATGCTGTGCCGGCGATCGCCAAGCAAAGAGCACAAGCCAACGCTGGAACGCGGAACTGATAAGACTCCATGCTGGTGGATCCCCTAAGAGTAAATGCGATGCCGCAGGCCAATCGTATTTGATAAGCTTGCCGATGGATCGCGTCAAAATGACGACACGGTCACCATGCGCGGGACCGCGAGATTGAGCCAGTGGCTCCGCTCGTCGGCGCGGAAGCGAGATTGGCTTCGCGGCGGCCGTCGTGCTGTTTATGCACGCTTCGGTGGATCGGTCTAGTTCAGTCAAACCCGGCCCGCTGCCATCTGGCCTCGCATCTTCGCCGCCGCCGGCACTCAAGGTCTTGGATTGCAACAGGTGGAGACGCTGGGAGCGCGGCTGAGATCGAGTCCATCAGGGCCTTAATCAGCGGCGACAGTTGGCGTGCAAGGGACCCTATGCTTCCCAGATCGAGGGACCAGCATTCCTTGGCAATCTTAATTCCTGTGGCCAGGCTTCAACTGTTCGGCCAGATACGCATCGGTTGCCTGCACCAGTTCGCGAAGAAAGTACAGGTGCCGCCGTGACTCATCTATGGTCACCGCATGAGCCTCGGCATTGCCCACGCGTGGGCCTCGGGTCTGGTGGGCGATGACCGCTTTTCTCACTGATACGGCGCAGTTGCGACCTCGCATCCTCGGGCGTCTTCTGTGGCCGCGACCAGCCAAGGGTTTTCGCGCTCGCGACAGGCCATGCCCAAGACGGCTGGTCCATTCAGGTCCTTTCGCCATGTACAGATGGCCAGCAACAGCCTATCTTGTTGCCGACAACAGGATGACTGCGGAATACCATAGGTTTATGCTCAAACTCACCCCACAACAGGTCGCCCAGGTAGCACACCTGCCGGATCAAACCCTACGCCATTGGCGCCAGGTTCTGCCTCCGCTTACAGGGTTGAACGGATATACCCCGTGCTTTTCGCCTGGAGACGCTTTAGCACTCATGGTTGTTAGGCATCTCGTCAAAGTGATGGGCATTAGCGTTGGAGCGCTGGCTGTCGCTTCGACAGGCCTGTTTTCCCTATGTCGCAATACCAGTTGGCCGTTATTGGCAGACCGTCGCCTTCTCGTTGACATTGAGCGCGGCGAAGTAAGTCTGCTGACGCGCGAGCTGGACCTTGCTGCCCCAGCCATATTGGTTCCCATGCGTCCATTCGCGGAAGAACTTCAAGCCGCTTGGGCCAGCAGCTTCCCTGCCCTGGAGCAACTGCCTCTTCATTTTCCGGCGGCTGTAGTTACCCGCTCTCCTCGGATGGCTGGAGCATGAGCACAGTGACTTCCGATTTGCTTGGGCCACCAGCGTCAATCGCATTTGAGCCGCAGATGCTGGCAGGCGTTGGCTCGGCAACGGCTGATCTGGGACCTATTTGGATTCTTGAAGAGGTGGCGGGCCACTTGCGTGCCCAAGGCAAGAAAAACGGCGCATCGCATATGAGGCTTTACCAGCTTAGTGGGGACGTGCTGACGGCTGAACACGAGTTGGATCTGGGTGGAGAATCCTCGCGTGCAGACACAGCAATGGCGCTGCTTGAATTGGCAAAAGCACGTAACGGCGTCGTCGTATGCAGTTTCCGTACTGTGGCCGCAGCACAGATTGTAGAACGCTTGGAAGCTAGTAGCCGCCGTGGCCTTCACTATGTCGTGGAAGTCGATCCGACACGCAAGGTTGAATTTGCACGAGCTCGGGACGGAATTCGCTCGTCCCCTCCCAAAGACCGGGTAGAAACGGCGAGCTGGCAGCACGTCAATCTAAGCAGACCTTCGGGTGATTCCGAATGCTATGCCGCCAATCTGGGGAAGGCGGAATTAGGGGACGTCGCGGACCTGACCTGCTTTGCGTTATCGATAGGTGGCATCAAAGGGTATCAACGCGGCATCCTCGTCGGCATGACATCGTTGGAATTGGAGGATGGGCTTAAGAGGCTTGCTCAACTGCTTGTATGGACACGGTGGGTTCGACTCACAGTTCGAAAGGCAAAGCGAATTCGATCAGCGCCTGCAGCACCCTCACGTTTTCCTGACACGGCGGAAAAAGCATCATCGCTTGACATTCTGGTCAGGGCCAACCGCAAGATCGCCGCCGGACACGACGCCAAAGCAGCCGACCAGCATTTGCAGTTGCCAGACCAGCCTGCACAACTCAAACGCCGTCTGACAACCGGAAAGAAGACGCTGAACATCGTCGAGCTGTTTGCAGGTGCCGGCGGCATGGGACTTGGGTTTCTCAATGCAAGGGCTTCAGGTGGACGCGGCTATCGCATTGCCGGATCGGCCGAGATTCATCCAATCTACACGCAGACGCTGAAGCAGAACCACGCCTTCATGGAAAACGCCGGTTTGACTCCAACCGATACAACCCCGGCAGAATATGCCTCAATGGATCTGTGTTCTGACAAGGTCCGAATGCGGCTCGGGGCAATGGCAAAGGAGCATGGTGACGTCGATGTATTGATTGGCGGGCCACCATGCCAAGGCTTTTCCAGTGCGAACCGCAACAGCTGGTCGAGTTCCAATCCCAACAACCGGCTGGTGGACGCCTTCCTGGACTGCGTGTCGCACATGGCGCCCAAGGTGCTGCTGATGGAGAACGTTCAGGGAATCCTTTGGACACCCAGAGATGAGTCTGACTCAGATCTCAGCGTTGCCGCACACGTTTTAGAAAGGCTCGCGGACATGGGATATCTCGTGTTCCCGAAACTCTTGGACGCTGTTTGGTTTGGAGCCCCGCAGAATCGCAATCGGTTCTTCCTGCTCGGCATCCACAAGGACGTAGGCTATTCACCGGACGATTTCGGCAAGTGGGGACCGTTTCCACGACCGACCCACGGCCCGGGTACGGGCAGGGCATTTGTGACGGTAAGCGATGCAATCGCCGATCTGCCCAAGCTTGGCAACGGCGACGACCTCGCCGAACGTCCCTACGAGGAGGTTTCAGCAAGTCTGCAGAAGAACGAATTCCTCCGAGCCATGCGCGTGGGCGCGCCGAAAGGCGTTATTTGGGATCACGTCACCTCAAGGCATGCCGAGTACGTTATTGAGCGTTACAAGGGCATTGGCCAAGGGCAGAACTGGCAGGCAGTGCGAGAATTGATGACCAATTATGCCGATGTGGAACGCACGCACAGTAACATTTACAGACGGCTGGCCTGGAGCGAGCCCGCAATTACCATTGGTCACTATCGCAAGAGCATGATCATTCATCCGTCGCAACATCGAGGGCTCTCGCTTCGCGAAGCAGCACGGCTGCAGAGCTTTCCCGATTGGTTCCGCTTTGCGGGAACAGCGTCTGGCACTGAAGGCGGCCTGATGCACAAGCAACAGCAACTTGCCAACGCAGTCTGTCCAAGCGTCACGAAAGCCGTCGCAGAATTCATTCTCGATCTCTAAAAGCAAGAATTTCAAACAGGGGAAGTACATGCCACTAAGCGATGGAGCGAATGATCAAATCGGCCAGCTGGCCGAACAAATCCTCGATTCGGTGCGAGCCGGGCGGACTCCCGAGGAGGCTGCCGCTCGCCTGTCAACACTGCTGCCCCCAGTGTTGGTCGAGCAGGCCTTACAGAAATACCGTGATGCCAGCCGCCGCGTGTGGACGATGAAAGATCCAGGCAGCATCTACAACAAGCATTTCGACCCGTGGTATCTCGGCCCAGACCCCTCAGACAAGCTATGGCACTCTTACAAGAAGCTCCTGAAGGACAAGGGATGGGACCCGAGCGCAATCAAGGATATCGACGAAGCGTCGACCCGAGTCGTATCGCTGCTGGATCCTCCCGGCAAGGCGCAGATTCGGACGCGGGGGCTTGTACTCGGACACGTGCAGAGCGGCAAGACAGCCAGCTTTACCGCGGTCATCGCCAAAGCTGCCGATGTCGGCTACCGGTTCATTATCGTGCTGTCAGGGATGAACAATGTTCTGCGCTACCAAACTCAGTTGCGTATCGATGAAGACCTAATTGCTGCCAACCTGGAGCATTGGATCACCGTCACCGACGCTCAGGACGACTTCGCTGCCAACACCAACGTCAATTCCTTCCTTACCGAAAAACACTCCACAAAGGTGCTGGGGGTCGTTAAGAAAAACAGCGGCCGGCTCAAGCGCCTGCACAAATGGCTTACAGGCGCACGACCCGAAGTCCTTCGCGCGTGCCCTATCCTGATCATTGATGATGAAGCCGACCAGGCCAGCCCCAACTCGCACCCAAGGCCGGACGAACGAACCAAGATCAACGAGCTAATTGTGAAGCTGCTGCAGGACCTACCTAAAGCAGCCTATGTGGGTTATACGGCCACTCCCTTCGCCAATCTCTTCATTGATCCGTCGCTTCCCGAAGACCTCTACCCCAGAGACTTCATTGTCGACCTGCCGCGGGGTCATGGATACTTCGGCGCAGAACAAATCTTCGGGCGGGCACCCGTGGATGAAAATGAAGAGCCGGTGGATGGTCTGAATGTTATTCGCTTGGTTCCCGACCAGGAAAGCACCCAGTTGAAGCCGCCGAGCCGAGACGCTCGATTCACTTTCACTCCGGCCATCACACCGACGCTACGCGAATCTATATTGTATTTCTGGATGGCCGTCGCCGCACGCCAAGTGCGTGGCCAGCGTAGCAAGCACGCCACGATGCTCATCCATACGACCCAATATGCGGCGGTGCATCGAAATGCCAAGGGCGCCACTGATGCGTTTCAGGTTTCGGTGCTGAAACTAATACAAAAGAACGACGCGGCTTTGATGGCTGAACTCAAAGCACTTTGGCTGCGCGAACAAGCAGAACTGCCTTCGCAGGTGCTGGGCCTGGAGCCGGTTGCATTCGACGACCTGATGGCGCATATGACAACGGTACTTAAGCGGACCGAGTCGAAAGTTGAGAATGGCAGCAGCCCCACCCTGGACCGCGTGGACTACCAGCTGGATGCCGATGGCAACGGTCGCATATACATCGTGATCGGCGGCAACGTGCTGTCACGCGGACTGACTTTGGAAGGTCTAACCGTCAGCTTCTTTATCCGGTCTGCATCCGCTTATGACACCCTGCTGCAGATGGGGCGTTGGTTCGGGTACAGACCGGGCTACGGCGATCTTGCCCGTGTTTGGATGACGGAAGAACTACGAGACTACTTCTACGACTTGGCCAGCGTCGAACGTGAAATCCGTCAGGACATATCTCGCTACAAGAACGGCGATGTGACCCCGATGGAGTTTGCCGTTCGCATCCGTCAACACCCGGCGCTGGCCATCACAGCAAAGCTAAAAATGCAGCACGCTGTGCAGGCCAAGATGGCTTTCAATGCGCGAGAAGTGCAGACGATTGTCTTCCGCCACGAAGACCAAAGTTGGCTGAATCAAAACCTCAAGGCAGCACGCGATCTGATTGCGCGCATGCAAGCGGCCGGCATTTATGCCGCAACAGTGACAGACAAACCGCACAGGGTCTTCTTCGACGTCTCGTCGACCCAAGTGCTTCAGTTCTTAAACGAGTATGCCATCGATCCAGGCAACAGCGAGATGCCAAAGGGTCTGCTGCAAAGCTATATCCGAGAGCAGAACCAGCGCGGGCACATCGCGCTTTGGACAGTTGCCGTTGTCACACGATCCGAGCCCGTGCCAGCACTCGGAACAATCGATCTCGGGTTGGACGCGGAAGTACCTCTGGTCAACCGCGCACGTTCATTGCGTGAACGAGGCCCGCAGGTTGTCGACATCAAAGCCTTGATGTCGGAGACGGACGTTGCGATCGACGTGCCGCGACCGGCGTCTGAGCTGCGCGGCAAGGATCGCGATGAGTTGCGCGCCTTCCGCGATCAGGCTGCCCCTGACAGGGGCTTGCTGCTGCTCTACCCTATCGGCAAGGATTCGATGCCGCGTCAAGGGAGCAGCCAGCGCGCAACGCTCGGCGCCATTCAAAACGTTATCGGTCTCGCATTGGTATTCCCTGATGTGCCGCAGGACGATCTGACACCGCAAAACTATATGACTGTCGAACTGCCGGATGTCGACAGCGAACAAATCGACATAGAAGATCTCGAAGATATGGCAGAGACCGACGAATGACGAGCGGACGCGCCTTGATAACTGATGAAGGATGGCACCAGCTGGAGTTAAGCACCGGTAGTGCAACGCGCGGGGAGTTCCGCGTCTTCGACACGGAGCTGAACACCTCTGACGGGGCTGTGCTGCTGGCACTCGACGCATCGGGTCTTCGGCATGTGCTGGTTCCTGTCGCCGCAGACTTCCCCGCCGCTCACGACCGGCGCAGCGGCGGCGTACATCTCACCACCAGGCCGTTGGTCGACGATTCCGGGCAGCGGCAATATCTCGACCTCGCTTGTCAAAAGACACATCTCAACAGCGTCTTTGCCCATCTCGCTGAAGAAGCGCTTGGCCTGTTGCGCACCCCCGGGACCCAACCTCTGCAGGCCTGCCATCAAACGCTTCAGCGTTGGCGCGAGCTATTGGACCGTGAGGTGTCGGACGTCCTTTCCACGGAAGCCCTGTGCGGACTATTCGGCGAACTGTGGCACTTGGCGCGCATAGCAGCAAAGAGCACGCAGGGCCTCTCGGCTTGGCAAGGGCCATCCGGCGCGCGACATGACTTCACGGTAGAGGGCTTTGCCTTGGAGGTCAAAACTACAGCGCGCCGCGACGAATGGAGGTTCCGCGTGCACGGCCTGACCCAGTTGGAGCAGCCCCGCGATGCCCGACTGTATCTATGCGCCATGCGCTTGGAGTTGAACGGCGCAATCGGCGCCACGGTGCCAGACCTGATTCAGTCGATTTTGGATATAGGGGTTGATCGGCGCGAATTACTGGGTCGCCTGTCTCAAGTCGGGTATGACCTACGCGATGAAGCCCACTATCAGCAGATTCGGATCGACGTGGTCGACTGCCGAATCTACGAAGTGGCTGCATCATTTCCGCGGCTGACCGGGGCATCTTTCTCCCCCACCGGACTTGCAGTGGGTGTCTCGGACATCCACTACACCATCGACCTTGCCGCCTCCCCGTCTGCACCACTGCATTCCGAAATGTTGGATAACGTCCACGCGGCGCTTGCAGGAGTCCGCGATGTCGGCGCCGTTGAACCTACAGTCTGAGCTATTTTCTGCGACGGGCGGCGCCGCCGCCGAGGGCGTATCGAACCAACTCGGCCGACCTCGCGCGGATCGCTTCACACTGCTGGTTCGCGAGGCAGTGCAAAACAGCTGGGACGCAAGACTCGCTCCTGAAGGCGGCGTCCATTTCCAAGTTGATGGATACCTGCTTGAGCAGGATGCACGTCAAGCACTGGCGGCCCAAGTATTTGGGAGCGTGCCGTCCGCTGTCGATGTTAAAGCCCGCCTTCTTGGCGACCGCGACTTTCCTATACTCGCCATCAGCGATTTCGGCTCCCGTGGACTCAGCGGCCCTACCCGCGGCGATGTTGTCCCGCAACCGGGCGAGTCCACCAATTTCGTCGATTTCATGCGCTACATCGGGCGGCCGCCAAACCGCGCATACGCAGGCGGAACCTACGGTTTTGGCAAAGCAGCGTACTTTCTCGCCAGCTCGCTGAAAACAATCTGTATCTACACCCGCTTCAGCAACGGACGCGGCATGGAGTCGAGATTCATGGCTGCCGCGTTGGGGCCGCAGTTCGAATCTCAAGGCCCTGAAGGCCAACGCTTCACCGGCCGGCACTGGTGGGGGCGCTTGGCGCAAGATGGGGTTGTTGATCCGGTATTGGGTGCCGAAGCCGATGCTCTCGCGTTGCTGCTCGGCGGCGTACAACGAGCTCCGGATGCATGCGGCACCACCGTCTACGTCCTCGCCCCCGATTTTGAAGACGCGGCACCTCAACAGGCGCTATATCAAATGGCGCGCGCGATCATGGACTACTTCTGGCCAAAGCTCATCGACGGTCCCGACCAGGCACCTACCATGTCGTTCAGCGTCCGCTACGGGGGCCGCGAGGTGCCGTTGCCCACTGTTCACGAAGAGCCAGAGCTGGCACTGTTAGCGCGCGCTTTTGCTGTAGCGTCTGCCAGAACGCCGTCCGATGGAGCGGTGTTGGAGTCCATCGCATCGCAGCGGCCAAAGAAGCTATTAGGTCAGCTTGCCCTCGTCCGAAAGCCTATCGCCCTGATGGGTTCGCAACCTCCCGCCGGCAAGAGCGAAGACGAAGATGCTCGCTTGTACCAGCGCGGTCTTTGGCGGCCGCTGCGGCACATCGCTGTGATGCGCGCACCGAATTTTGTGGTGAAGTACCTGGAGGGGCCGCTGGTCCCTTATGAACTGGCCGAATATGCAGGCGTGTTTCGGGTCGATGTCGATGCAGATGCAGCGTTCGCCCGTGCCGAGCCACCGACCCACGACGATTGGATTCCTGATCTGCTTCTGGATGCGTCCGAAAAGACATACGTGCGGGTGGCGTTGCGCAGGGTGAAGGAAGCCGTTGAAGCCTTCGCAGCGCCCCATAAGATCGAAGCATCGGGAGCAGGGGCACATTCGGTGGCCAGCTTCTCACGCCTGCTCGGCGGACTTGTACCTTCGCTGAGTCCTGATACTGCTGGATCAGCCCGGGGGAACGGGTCGACTACGTCCAAGGGCGGCGGTGCCGGCGCACGAGCCGGCACGGGGCGCACAGCTGCCGTAGCGCCTCAAGTTTCGTTTGTCGGTGAACCAGCAATCGAATTGATCGACGGCATCGCGGTGATGATTGCCCGCTTTGAAGCGTATAGCCCGAACGGCACGCCGGTGCGAGTCTTCGCGTTGCCCAAAGTGGTCATTGCCGATGGATTTGAAAGCGACCCTCCAGAAGGTGCACAACAGCCAAGGGTAGTGCGATGGATGGACTCGAGCGGCATTGCTGTGGCGACGGGAGTGATCAGTTGCGAAATTCCGGTCAATGGCGGTACATGGGCCGTCGCGGTGAGCATTCCCCCCGACGCCATGATTTCCGTTGCACTTAGAGCAGAGCCTGGAGCGCAAGGATGAAAGCCGTGACTGCCGTCCCCTACAAACGAGCTGCCGCCAACCGGATCACTGCAGGGCAATGGGAGGTTCTATCGACGGAGCCCCCCTCGCTTCTTCCTGCCGTTCTGTCCGGCTTCGATTACGGCTCCGTTCTCCGGCTACGCAGAGAGGTGATCATTGACACCGCTAGCTTGCGGGCCGACTGCGGACTTGCTCAGAATGTTCCTTTGCTGGCAGCGGCGAGCTGGTCTAGCCCGGGCACCGTGCTGCGCCGCGGGCTGACAAGAATTCCCATATCCGAAGGCGACGATATCTGCCTTGTCGAACTCTCTGGGAACATTGCCGGCAGCGACATTGCAGGAGCACTGCACATCGACACAACAATCTTGGTGGCCGTCCGGCAGGATTCCGGCACACCACTCTCAGCGCGGCATGCTGGCGCCGTGCTGCTTCAGGAGAGACAGACGATTCAGTTGGATTCGTCGGACTCGTTCTTTCCGGTTGAAGTAGTCGATTTCAGCAAAGGCCATTGGGCGAACCCCGAAGCGGGATGGCGACTTTCCTGGAATGTGTTTGCCCTAGAACAGCCCTTTCTCGGCTCAGTCCGCTTGCTCATCAACGCTGCGCATCCCCGAGTAGTGCATGCGGTCTCAGGCGAGGCACCGAATGCTGAAGCTTCGGCGATCCGCTCATTGATCTATTTCGACACCGCCAAGGCTCTGATTCTTGGCGCACTGGAAAGCGAGAATTTCGTCGAGCGCGACGGTGACTACGCGGAAGGTAGTTGCGGCAAGGTCATCCACGTGATGATCCAGATGCTGTTTCCCGGCGATGGCATCGGAGGCCTAGCCGCTGCTGCAAGCCAGAGGCCTGATTACTTCAGCACCGACCTGCAAGGCCGGCTCAGGCTGTTTTGGAACTGAATAGTGATCCTATTTCCTCAGCTCCCACACCACGTTGCCCTTCAGATGGCCGACGTAGCGCGCTCGGCCTCGATCCCGTCGCTCGCAGGGACAGCAACGGCCGAACATCCTGCTTGCGAATACACGCCGACGGGAGGAGCCCGCGCGACAGTCGCCGCGCTGAGCCTGCTTCGCAGCGACCTCCTTCAGTTAGCACTGACTGCTGGTTATCCGAATCCGGCAAGTCAGCAGCAGGCTTCAGACTTCGATGCCGAAGCCTCCATCGCACTTGCACATCAGATGCATATGGCGCCTGCGGAAGCGGTCAAAGGCGGCGTCTGGGAGTTTCTGTCCTGCGTCCTGCTGCCTGATATCGTCCGATGGCGATTTGGTGGAACAGGCAATGCAACAACCCCGATTGAGAGGTTTGTTGCGGGCCGCCGCAACGTCTTTCAGCGTCTTTGGTGGCGTGCCTTTCACTTAGCACCGCGAGTACCTGATGCCTCCCAGTTGGCGGGGCTTTTGCGCGCATTGGGCGAAGACGAACTCGTTCAATTGATGGAGCGGCCGTCGCTTGCCGGCATAGAAGGCCTGTCCGGATCTATTGCAACCGGTCTTCTTGTCGCATCACAGACCTACTCCGATCTCAGTCGGCGCCAGCTGATTCGAGAAGCACAGAAGCGCTTCCTCCGACTTTCATCGTTCTTGTCGTTTGAATCAATCGCTGCGGAAGAGATGGATCGGCACATCGAGAGTGTTTTTGAGCAAGTTGCCGCTTCCCTTCCCCGCCCGTGTTCCGCACCGCCGCCTACACCTCATCATGGCTGACAACATGACGTTTGAGTAGCGGCGCATGCCGCCTCCTCAGGCAGAGCATCAGCGGTCGGGGGCCGATTTGCTGTGAAGAGCGAACCGATACCGTGAGAGCAGGTTCTAAACACTAACGTCCGGGAGGGACACTCGGATCTTTCGGCGCGCAGTGAGGAAGATACCTCGGCTCCCCTTACGGCATCGCGGGGCCAGTGACAGGCGGCGTGGTTCCAATCTCGGACGCAATTGCCTAATCGACCGGGATAATTGCCCGCAGATCCCTGCATCCGAACATCTGGAACCTACGCGCTTCTGTGCAGGAAAACTCCCACACGGTCTCCGCTCTAACGTGTTCATTTGCAAGCGATTCGGAACTCTCTACGTTCTTCAGGAGCATGAGGACTTTCGGCAATTCATGTTTTCTCTGCGAGATAATGTCGGTCGCTGCGACCAGATCACGGATAAACTTCCTCAGATTCTCACTGATAACCGCATGAGCGGTTAAGTCGACTATCCGAGGGCGGCACGAAAGGTGCGCGACGAGCCCTAATTTTTGGTTTATCTTGCCCAGCTTAGTCCAACACATAACCATTTTCAAAAGGAGACAGAAATGGCAAAGCAGAAGAGCAGCGGAAGGTCTGGAAGTGGCTCTCAGGGTTCTGGCGGCAACAAGCCCACACCCGGCCCAGGATATCCCAGCAAAACGGGTGAAAAGTCTGGTAGCAAGCGCGCCAACGATCCGCCCAAAAAGAAGTGAATTGTACGCAGAGGCGACGGCCTACGCCTTCGCCTCTGCGTACGTCGTCGCCTGGCCCTTACTCGAGGTTTCGGAAACGCGACGCTTTCAATGTACAAATGGGAACGCTTGGGCGACGTGCCTATTTTACTGCGGCCCGTTGAAACCGGCGTCACTCAGCCCGCCCTCCGCAACGCGCAGGTGAGAGTCGATGGTATCCGCCCTTGCGTCTGCAATCTCGCCGGCAACTGTGCGGCAAGTTTTTGCCGTTCATAGCAAGTTCTTGAGTGACCGGACAGCAGCTGACGCCCACTGCTCGGTCGGACAACTTCGCTGATCTAATGAACCGGGCGCCTCGGCCCGCACGCAATGGCGCATAGATCTCTAACTCGATTCTTCAGTGCAGAATCTTCTTCATCGCAACGTCTTCCCTTGGAACGGTCGCTGCCTCGTCCGCAGTGGCGTCACTGACATCACCGGCAAAACTGGCAGCACCGGCAACCTGCAGGTGAAGGTCGATGGTGCGCGAGGCCATGGCTTCCAACCATTGGATCTCCTCGAAAGCCGAAGGGGCCCATTCAAATTCGCCGAGAAGCGTGGCGCTACCAAAGCAATCAGAGCCCATCACATCCGCCGACACGATGAGGTGAATCGACCCGGTGTCCTGATCCGTCCGCACCGCACACTCCATCGAAAATCCGTATCGATCGACCAACTGGCGGCTGATGGCGCCCGCCACGGCCATGAGTCTCATGTCGGACAATGCCGGGGGCAATTCGAACTCGAAGAGTCGGCGTGCCCCCTCTTTCGCTGACGCCTTCGTCTCCTCCAGCCATTCGTTGAGTTCCTGGTCGCTTTGGAGGCCTACGTAGTGCACAGGCCGCCGCCGCTGAAGCGCGACGATGGGGCTCGAACCGTCGGAAGAAGATGGCTGCACCGGGACATCCTGTGAAGTTTTGGCATCGGCATTGCGGTCTGGTGAAACGCGATCGAAACAAAGTAGATTGAACATGGAAGTTGCTCAGTAGAAGACCTACCACGTATGACGCAAATTTTATGGTTGGCAAGCAGGTATTTTGCAGTGTCGGCGGACGGCCGTGGATTGCATATGCAATGCTGAATACGATCACTTAGTCGCGGCAGGCAGGCCATAAGTTCAGGTTTGAGCACGCTGGCGGACACTGTATTTGGAGTTAGATGGGTCTAGAAAAAATCTGCTCGATCCCAGCGCTTTGCGCCAAAACTTGCTGAGGCAAAACTCGTCTTGTTCGCGCAAACGCCAGCCGACTCCTCGACTGAAAGGCAGCATTGTTTTCAACGAGACATCTGCGGCCAACATGTGGTCGCAGAGTTGGTGTCCCGACTGTGCCAGGTTTCACAGATTCGCAAGGTTTATAGCGACGCTTCAATGAATAGCATATCTTCCGCAGTTGGACGTATCCATCGCGCGTCTAGAAGCTGACACGGCAAGCAAGCGCTCCGCCTGCACTTCTCAGCGCGCTCTGCGAACGAAGTGGTGCTATCCGCCTGCGCATGGTTCCGACGATTTGAGCTCGCGTCCATCAACGGCTCTACGCAGCGTCCAAGGCATCATAAGTGCTCTTCGTCAAGCGACGCAGGCTACGTTTGTGTGCGGTGATGTCAAAGCGAACTCAAGAAAGCTCGGCCCCTTGGCCCGAAGCAAATATGACGAACTTCTCATTTCTAGCTTTTAGTCAAAGCCGATTCCAACCCAGTTTTCCCCCAAACCCCGCCCCTCCCCCTAAATAACAGTACGGTAATGGCAATACAATGTTAACTCGCAACTCATCAAAATAGCTTAAAAACAAGGCAACTCTTGAGAGAATGCTTTCGCAAACAGGGTTATCGATTTCTGAGATTGCATACTGCGTTGTCAGGTGAATGTCTACCAACTCACACCATTGACGAGGTCCGCGGCTCGTCTATCGATGGAGCTCCCCCGGCAGGAGTTATCCATGAATATTGAACAGATGGTCGACGACTACATCGAGTTGCCTATCGGCCAGCTTTCGATCACCGGCTTCCAGTGTGGGCGCTTCAAGATGGCGAAGGTGATCGTCGACGGGCGCGAGGCGGGCATTACGTTCCGGGAGTCGGTGCTGGATTTCTTCAAACGGCCGGGCCGCAACCAAGCGATCAAGAACGGCACCCGATATCCCGATTATTTGCCCATGTGCACCCCGGCGAGGTCCCTCTCCATCGAGATCGCGGACTACCTAGCCGACATGCATCGGCGGGGCATGCAGCCGAAGACTGTCGATGCGACACGCCGCACGCTGGGGTTCCTGCGTTTCACTTGCGGCGACATCAATGCGGCGAGCGTGGACGCTCCGCATATCCACAGGCTTTGGGAGCTCTTGCGCTGGGCGCCGAGGAATCTCATGTCAGATCCGGCTCTTCGGCGGCTGCCTTTCGACAAGGTCATCGCTAAAGGCAAACAGCTTGAGGTAGCTCCGCTGGCGCCGGCGACTGCCGAACGTCACCGCCGGTTCCTGGTGGCATTCTTCAACGCTCTGGTGCGGTCCAAGGCCATCATGGGCTCGCCGATGGATGCCTTCAAACCCGTGAAGGAAGATTTCGCTATCGATCCCAACCGTACGATTCGGCTGTTCGAAGACGCCGAACTGCAGAAGATTTTCAGCCCAGCCAACTTCTTGCCTTGGGCCACCCTGCCCCACCGGTGGTGGCCTCCGATGATTGCGCTCTACACCGGCGCGCGGATCAACGAGATCTGTCAGCTGAAGATCAACGACATTTATGAAGAACGCGGCACTTGGCTCTTCGATTTTCGCAAGACCATCGACTATGACTTAGCCTCCAACCCAAAGCTGACGCGCAACAGCCGTCAGAGCATGAAGGGCAAGGGTTGCCAACGGGCAGTTCCAATCGCTCCCGCGCTCATCGAAGCGGGTTTCCTGGACTTCTTGGGTGACATCAAGGCTACGAACCATGGCAGGCTGTTTCCGCACCTCTCGGCCGGCGTGAACCGAAAGACAAAGGAAACGAACGCCCGATACAGTCAGATACCCGTAGTCGAGTTCGGGCGCTATCTCAAGACGCTGGGATTCGCCAAAGGCATCGGCTACCACGCCTTTCGCCACACCTTGGCGACGGAGCTTCACGTGAAGGATGTATCCGAGCGCGACATCGGGCTCATCACGGGTCACGCCGGCGATTCGCGAGACCGCATCGCGGTGCTGCGGAAGCACTACCTGCACAAGCGCCCCATCACGACGCGGTCCAAGCAGACCGAAGCTCTTAAGCACTTCACGCCGAATGTGTTACTTCCGGTGTACGTGGCCGGGCAGTTCGCGGCAGCGTTGGCGGACGAGACAAAGTTTCATCCGTGAGAGCAAAGAGGCAGGACGCGGCACCCGGAACACAATCGTGGCCGGGTGTTTGCGTGATCAGGATGTGGAGACATGGCATGCTGGGGTCAGCTCATATGCCGAGACATGGCCCGGTGCCACTATGAGCACTAGCTTGGAGGCTGACAGCCCTCTATCTTGTGCGAGCAATGCACATTTGAATTGCACAGCCTTCGGAGACTTCAAGATGGCGCACGAGCCACCAGACGACGCGGAACCATCAGACTCATTGCCCGAGACATACAAGCCTCGCCGTGTAATTGACCGCTCATCTTTTGCGGATACCGCGCCAGAAGGCAAGCTGACAAGCGCTGCAAAGCAGATGCGCGCAATTGCCGCGATTTCCGCGTTTGAGCCGGCCGTCAAATTCCCCATGACGTCGGTCGCGGATCAACTGCAAAGCATGGTGCGGAATTCGATCGGCGAGCAAATGCGCCAAATTGAGCAGGCTATCCAGCCACTGCGATCCGTCCAGCTATCCATCGGGCTCCTGGCACAAAGTGCGGCGGAAAGCCCTCTTCGTCAATTTCTTGAAGAGCAAGCTGAAAGGCACCGACGGATGCAGGACTTGATCAGCCCTGCCTGGGCCCAAACGCTTATTGGCACCGCACTACTCGGCACGTCGCGTGCGGCACTACCCGCCTTAGCGTTTGACCACGAGCAATTGGTGCGAATGCAGGATGCAATCCGTGGACCAACGGCGGCCATACAGCAGATTGGGGCCGCCATTTCGAACCTCTTTCCTCAACTACCTGACGTAAATCGGTTCTTTACGGAAAATCCGGCTCGGGTGAAGGAAAATGTTGTGGCTTTGGCCGAAGCTGAATGGTATCTCGATCCGGACATGGCCGTGGCTGACATTGTCAACTTCAAGGAAGACTTGGAAAATGAAAACGCTGAAACGGTCATCGCAGACCTCGCAGAGTATTTCAGCTCGGCGCTAGATCGGATTGAAGCGGCACTTTGCTTGAATCACCCCACTCGAGCGCACCTGCTCAAAGATGCATTTTTTGCGCATAGGCAAGGCATGTACAGCCTGTCCATCCCAGTGTTATTTGCCCAAGCGGACGGCATTTGCTTCGACTTAACTGGGTATTACATTTTCTCAAGAAAAGGTCTCGGACGCATAGCCAAGCGCTTGGATCCATCCACGCTGGAGAGAGCCTACCTTGAGCCCCTGTTGCGCGACATTCCAGTCAATGACAGCTCCAATCACCGCCGTGTCGAATCCCGTAAGCTAAATCGACACGCCGTCATGCACGGCGAATGCACTGACTTTCCATCTGAAGTAAACAGCCTCAAAGCGATCTCCTTTATAAACTTTGTCTCGCATGTTGCAGCGATGGCGATGGCGCGAATTAAAGAAGATTCGGCTCGAGTTGAGAGTGACGAAACCCATCGCCTACAATGACAATAAACGAGTTTTCCCGCGTCTATTAGAGCATTTGTATCAACTGTTGCATCGGCAAAATGCTGGCGACCCGGCCGCTCACCGGACCATCGAGCGTCCTGATTTCTTCTGCTTCGCCCGTGCTCCAAACCAAAACGTGCAAGTCCGGGATAGTGGATAACTCCAACTGATCTGGCACGCGCCATTCGCGCTCGTGCGTCCAATTCACCCTCCAATCGTCTGCCTCGGCTTCAAAACGCACTTGACGCCATTTCTCGTTGTCCGGGATCCAACCGCCTTCATCATCCGGCACGTAGATCACCGGCCGCCCCCCGGCCGCGAACACCGCCCGCTTGCTTACGGCGATTCCGTAGTAGCGATACTTCCGGAGTTCGGCTCCGGGTTCGGACGCGATGTGGTGCACCGCTGATAGCGGCACTTCCGTGAAACATGCCGCCGGACGCTGCCCTTTGATGTAGCCGGTACGGCCGCTGCCTCGAACGACACCCGAAGCCAGTATCTCTTTCAGGACATCGAACGCTTCCACTACGCGAGGTGTTTGATCGGGGCTCGTCTTGGGTGCCTCCTCTCTACGCTCCTTGGTGAGATGGATCAGCGATTGGTTGAAATCTGGCCGACGAACTTGCGGCGGCGGCCGCCTCACTTGAGCAACCATGGTGTCCTCCCTGGACTCGTCGCTTTGTCCTTTTAGCATTTTCAGCGCGCTGCGCGCGCTGGAGAAGTCGCGTCGCCCTACCGCTTCCCTTCCCCGACCCATTCCCTCAACCGCTCCAACGCTTCTTTCTGGCGCGCCACGGGCAGCTTGGCCACCACCAAGATGACCTCGGCGAGCACATCCGAAGTCGTGTGCAGATAGGGCACCGGAACGCCCAAGGCTTTAGCCAGCGCTTCCGCAGTGGCGGGGTCCGGATCGTGTTCGCCCGTTTCGTAGCGGCTCACGCGCGTAGCTCCTGAGACGGCATCCACCATCCCGATGCGTCGAGCGAGCTCGGCTTGCGTCCAGCCGGCCGCCAAGCGCGTCTCGCGGACGCGCTTACCAAAAGTGGTGGCCGGGGGTTTGGGACGCATTGCTGCAGATACACCATGGCTGAATTCCTTCGCAGTTTGATCTGTTCAACCCGGGCGGGCATCTGCGATTATCGTAAATGCCGCGACGCCCGTGGCTCAAGGAGAACTTTCATGACGAAACAACGAAACTCGGAATCGCTCCCAATCCGCTTGGCCAGGATCCTGGCCGCGTTGGCTGCCTGCGCGCTGTGCGCGGGTGTCGGCGTCGCGCAGTCTCCCGCCCAGCCGGCGCCAGAGACTGCCCCGGCAGAGGCAAAGCCGGGCTTCTTCCGACAACTGGGCGATAGCTTCAAGGATGCCGGGCAGCGCGCTGTGGGCGTTAAGCCGCAGCGGAGCGGAGATCGGGCTTCCCGCGGCGGTGCAGGCGCCGACCGCACCGTCTACACGCCCCTCACAGGCCCCGGCCGCCTCAAGGGTCTTTATGCGGCCCAGGATCATCGCCAAGCGCAGTTGGGCCGTCTGGATTGGCCGCGGGTCGCGCTGACCTTCACCGAATGGGGTGCGTCCCTGCCCTGCTGGACGGTCGAAGCGCGGATCTGGACCAGCGCGGCCGCGTCGACCGTCGAGACCTTCAAGGCCTGCGCCGATGCCCCCCTCACGGTCGCCGATGACTTGAGCGACCAAGTGGAACTCACGGACAACGCCCGTGCGGCCGCGACTACGGACCTCATGGTCGGCCTCCGGGTGAAGCCAGGAAAGCCGAGCACGGGTGAGCAGCGCACTGCAGGGCCGAACCCACCGACGGAGCCGTTCAACGTGCGGGCCGGCCGTGAAGGCGTGGCCTGGCAGGCGCGAAAGGTTGCCCTGAGCGCGGCGTGGGCCGCCGGGTTCTTCAAGGCCGAAGATCTGCGGCCCGGTCCCAGCGGAATCCTGACCCCGTTCCGCGACTCGCGGATGTGGATCGCAGGCTTCAAGCCCGAAGGCAACCGCGACGGGCGATGAGCGCCAACGCTCCACATGCGGCCACGCCCCGGCACCCGCAGCGCCCTGTTCGCCGGTTTGCACGCCGTTCCACCGCGCCGTTTCCAGATCGGTACCCGGCCGCGCCTGCCTCTGCACTCGGACCACCTCAACCACCCAAAAGGACCGCCATGACCCAGACCCACCGACCCATGTTCCTGCTTCCGATGTTCCTGCTTCCGATGTGCCTGCTGCTGGCCGCCTGCGGCGGCGGCGCCCCGTCGACCGCCGATGCCGACGCCGCCCTCCGCGTCGAGTTTGAACGCGCGCTGGGCGGCGCCGCGCGCGTCGACGACGTCCGCGGCCTTCAGCTCTCCGGATGCCGCAAGGCAGAGAGCACCGACGGGTACGCGTGCGACGTCTCGGGCGAGGTGGTCGTGGATATCGCCGGCACCAAGCAAGCGCGCCCGCTGAAAGGCAATTTCCGGTTCAACGAAATCAACGGCCAGTGGGCCGTCCACGAGAATTGAGAGAGGAACCATGAGCAACGATTCGTATGCGCACGTTGGCTGCGCGACCGTCATTTTCGGTGGCTTCGGGATGGTGTTGTGCGGCGTCGGCCTGGACGGCCTGCGCCTGGGCAACGGCTTGATTTGGTACCTCCCGGCTGGGGTCGCCGTTTGGGGGTTTCTGGCTTTCCTGTGGTGGGTCAACGTCCGCGCCAACAACCGGCGCGCTTGGCTGCGCCGGCAGCCCTACGCGCATCTCGCGGAGCCGCATCTGCCGAAGGGCGGATTCCTGAAAGGCGCAGTCCTGACGTGGCTGGTCGTTGTCGCGGTGCATGTCGCGTCGTTCCTCGTGCTTTTCGGGACCGAAGGCGACGGCGCGGCGAGGGTGCTGGCGCAAAGGCTCTACTTCGACGTCCTGCCGCTGGCGCATCTGGTGGTGCCGATCGCGGGCGGGTTCCTGCATAGCTTGGTGGTGTCGACGTCTACGCCAAAATAGGTGATAGGCAAAGCGCTCATAGGGCAGGTGTCCTCACCAGCCGCCAGCAGGTCCGTGCCCTGCTGGGGCTTCTCGACGTTCCGACGCCTCATCAACGCCCGCACGAACCGGCGCCGAGCGTGGATTGGCCATCTGCCCTACCCCGCATCTAGCCGAATAGGGCTCGAAGCGCGGCGGGATCTGGAGGGGGGCCGTCGTTGGGTGGGTGCTGATTTTCGTGGCCACGCAGCAGCAGACCTCGCGCTGTATCAGCAATCGTTGTGCGCGGACCTGCAGTCGCCCTGATGTCCTTCGCCTATGGTGTCCTGCCGCTGCGCCATTTGATGCCCTTGCCGGGGTGCTTTTTTGCCAGTGTGAGTGACATCGTCGACGCAAAAGATATGACAATCACGCCGTAGCGAGCCGGCTGTCTCATCTCCTGCGACAGGCCTCAATTACGGTTGAAAGACTTTGACCAGGGGGCGACGCAATGAACACCGACGCGATAGAAGCCAGCTATTTGACAGGGCGCGACCGTTTGCAGAAGTGGTGGTGGTTGCTCGACAACGCGAAGCAGCTCTATGTGGCTGGGATGGCCATGGCTGTGCTGCTCATCGTCGTCGTAGTGGTGACTGGCAAGGGGCTGCCGGCCGAGATCCTGTTCCTGACTGCCGTGACAAGCTTTGCCATCGCGTTCCTGATCGAAGGCTACCGATGGCTGATCGCGACGCTCGAAGCCCCGGCGGCGAAATGGCTGACCGCTGTTGGCGGGGTGATGGCGGCGGCCCTGGCGACGGGTGCGGCGTCGTCCACGCTCGCCGCAGCAACCGGTCAAGACCCGAACGCGTTTAAGACGGCAACCGCGTTCCTCGCACCCATGTCGTTCGTGCCCATCCTTGCCATGTTGGTCGTGATCGGAGGAGTGCTGGGGCTGCCCTTCTTTACCATCGGCATGTTCGCCAAACATGGGCTAACGCGCGGCAAACCTAAAGACTTCGACATGCTTCTGTCGTTTGGGCGGTTGATGGGCTTCGCTACCCTCGTAGTGACCGCCGCTCAACTTGTGTCGCCACCTGCGGGCCTTGAAAAAGGTTTGGAAAAAGCAGCCGGCTATAGCGCCTACTTCCTCGACATGGCTCCCAATCGCACCTGTGCGCCAACTGAAGGCGACCGCGTGGCTCGCATCAACGACAGCCTGGTTATCATCGGTCGGGTGACAGATGAAGGGTTGCAATTCGTTAGGCAAAATTGTGCCGTTGCAGCTGAAGCCACGACTCTTCGGCAGCCCGCGCCGCTTCTCGGACAAGAAAGTGCCGGCAATTGAGTTTATAAAACGGGCTGCATAGACCAACGTCAGTCCCACCGGGCGCTGACGTTGCCGACAACTCGCCGCTCACGGACCGCCCGCGAGGGCCACTACCTGATACACGTTGTCTAAAAACGGCAGACGTTTGGCGATGCGTTGTCCGAAATGCACGGGCAATCGCGTTTTCTGAGATGCCCCCGGCAGTTGCACTGAACGAACTGCGCATTAGAGGAATATCTCGCCATGGAACCGCTTTTTCGCTTCGTGCTCGCTCGCCCCGCTGTTGCACAGGATCCCGCCAACCCCAGTGTTCGACTCACGCAAGACAGCTCCTACCAAGCAGCCCTGCGCCGCCTGGAAGGGAGCGGCAATCGTGAGGGTCTGCTTAAACTGGCCACCGCATTCATTGCCAGTGATCAGTTCATTGGTGATCCCAACGACACGCCGAGCCAGCAGCAAATCGCGCATCTGACGCAGCATCTGGATGCACTGGAAGCAGGCGAAGCGGTGGCTGCAACGGATGTTCACGACGCAATCAAGTCCGCATTTGACGCGGGCCCTGAGGATGCGTTGCGGTCTGACAGCGTGCAGTCTGCTCTCTCGCGGCTGCGCGACAGCATTACCGCGATCAAGCAGGTGCCAACTGCGCATAAGCGCCCGATTGAAGCACTGACGAACCAGTTACGAACGTTGGAAGTAATTGGAAAGGCAGCATGCGACGCCGAGTTCCCGGCATCCCTGAATGCGCTACGCCGCTATCGGCGACGCTCCATTGAGCTGCCCTCCCAGGATCGGCTTCCTTCCACCTTGCGCACGACCAAGGAAGCGGCGGAGAAGGTCAGCAAGGAGCGAGAGAAGCAGGAGGCCGCCCACAGGAAGACGCTTGCGGAATTGGTCTCTCGCGAGCGGGCATTGACTGAGGCGGTCGAAGAACTCAAGGGCTTAGATGCGGGATCATTTGAGATCTCCAAACCCGAGCCCTCGGAGATGCAGCCTCCAATGGACGGGCTGCAACTAGAAGCGCTGTTGCGCAGATCGGCCAGTACGGACGAGCGTTTCACCGAAATTGAACTTAAGCACGCTGAGCGAATCCTCGAAAGCCAGCTCCGGGACCCAGGGCCCACCCAATCGGCTGGGATCTCATCACCACGGCGCACGGCACCTGCGCTACGCACCTTGGCTTCTGCTGGCTCACCCGCCATTACGGCGGCTCAATTCCGCAGTGAGGGTCTGCACTTACGGCGCGAGGGGATTGCCCAACTTTCCGCTACGACCAAGAAAGCCTTGCAAGGCGCCAAACTCAACCCAGAAAGCGCCGGCGTCGAGCGCATGGTCGAGACGCTCACCAAGCAGCGTGACCAGGTCAGGCGGGACCTGCAAGGCACTGCCGGCCTGATTGTCGAGCGCAGCTTTCGCAAGGTTGGCAGCACGCTGGTGGCCACCAAGGTCACCCGCAGTGCTTACCTGACCGAACTCATGGACTTCCAGTCGGGGCTGGGCGGCTTCATTCCTTGGGGTGGACCCAGCGTTCCCAAATCAATTGGCGATGTAAAGCCAGCGGGCATTGCTGATCTTCTGATGGTGCGCCAGCATCTGATCGGATACGAGCGAGCCGATGTCGCGCACATCGAGAATGTGCTGCGGGGCGAGAAGAAAGAGCGCGAGCACACCACGCGGCGTGAAACCGAGGAATTGACCTTCCGCGAAACGGAAATCTCGACCTCGGAAGAGCGCGAGCTGGAAACGACCGATCGGTTCGAAATGACGCGTGAGAGCAACGAGACGATCAAGGAAGACGCTTCTTTGAAGGCGGGTCTGACCGTGTCTGGGAAATACGGCCCCACGGTGGAGTTCACCGCGAGCGCTGAGGGCTCGATGTCTCGCTCCAAAGAGGAAGCCACCAAGTCGGCCTCGAGCTTTTCCCAGGATGTAACGCAGCGCAGCGCCAACAAGATCACCGAGCGGGTGCTGGAGCGCACCTCGCTTCGGATCACCAATGAGGTGACCGAGAAGAACGTCCATAGCCTGGACAATGTGGACGGAACTGGACACATCTCTGGCGTTTACCAGTGGGTGAACAAGGTTTACCGCGCGCAGATGTTTAACTATGGGCTGCGCACGCTTTTTGATTTCATGGTCCCTGAGCCGGCGGCGTTTCTCATCAAAGCGATGCAAAAGTCGCACGACAGTGTGCTGGAGCTTGAAAAGCCTGAACCATTTAACGCGACGCCCGCGCAGATTGATGAAAGCAACTATGGCTACTGGGTCAACGCGTATGGCGCGACTGATGTTGTGCCGCCGCCGGAGATGTATCGCACCAAATCTGCGGACTTCAAAGCAAATGATGAAGACCCGCCCACCATGCTCAATCACTCAGGTCAAATCGCGATCGATGAGGGCTATGAGGCACGATGGGCCTATATCGGCACGCTCGTCTTTTATTGGTCAGAAGACTTCGCGCTGTTCTTCGTCGTGGGCGACAACTTCCGCCAAGTGAAATTGAGCCCGGCAAAGTCCTACCCCACGGTGCATACGCTGAACATGGCGAACGAGAAGAGCAGCGTTGCCTTTGCCCTGATCACCAACCGCGTGGCCAATGTCGGCTTCACCATCGAGATCAAATGTCAACGCACCGACGCGGCGTTGAACAAATGGCGGGCCGAAACCCACGCCAAGCTCACCAACGCCTATCGCGCGCGACTGAGTGAGTATGAGGAAAAGCTTGCCGCGATCGAGATGCAGGCCGGGGTGGCCATCCGTGGCGCCAATCCGGCGCTGAACCTAGAGCGGATGAAGGATGAGTTGAAGAAGAATTGCATCAGCATCCTCACCGATCAGCACTTTGATTTGTTCAATGCAATCGGCAAGGCCCCCAGCAGCGGATTACCCCAGATCAATGTCTCGGAGGCCGCCATCGAGGGCAGCTATGTGCGCTTCTTCGAACAGGCGTTCGAGTGGGAGCACCTGACGTGGGTAACCTACCCCTACTTCTGGGGACGCAAGAGCGAATGGGAGGACCGCATTGCGTATGACGATCCTGATCCTTTGTTCACGCAGTTCCTGAAAGCGGGCTATTGCCGCGTTACGGTGCCCGCGCGCCCCGGCTTCGAAGGCGCGATCGACCATTTCATGAACTACGGGCAGCTGTGGGAGGGCGGCCCGCTGCCACCGATCAGCAGCCCATTGTATCTGCCGATCGCCGATGAACTGGCTGAGCGTCTGGACCGCCCAGGCGCAGAGATTCCGCAGGGCGAGCCGTGGACCGTGCGCATCCCCACATCGCTTGTGCACCTGCGTCCTGACGACAAGCTGCCCAAGTGGGAGCAAACCCCCGAAGGTGAGTGGGTCGAAATCTGACCGACGGATCAGCTCATGGCCGGAAGCATCAAACCTTACGAGGCGGTATTGGCCGTCGCGACTGCTCAGGTGCCCGCGTTGCTGCGCAGCACCAAAGAAAGCGCCTCGGAAATAGCCGTAGCGCGGCGAACAGTGCAGATCATGGCCGCGGAGATCAAAAACCCGGCCACCGTGCTGATCTATGACCGCCTGCCCGCAGACGCGGCGGGCAGGCGCGGTGCAGATCGGTGGCACTTTGAGTGCGGCAAGAAGGCGAGCGACGATGTTCATCCGGAGCATCTGGATCCGTCGGGCAGAGCGGCAAAGGTGTCCGAGTATCTCGACCTCGCCCAGAAGATCGAGCGCGACGCCAAGGTGCGTGCCTACGGCTTTGTCGATAAGCAAAATGGCAAAAGCTATCTGGTCTACGGTGAGAAGCCGGATGTGCTGACCACCATGCGAATGATCGGCAGCGAACTGATGGACTGGTTTCGCGCGCAGCCTAACTCAAAAGCGATGGCTCAAATGAGCGCGATGGCCGGCCTCGCCACGATGCTGAGCGAGCGGCCGGATTTGGTCGTGATGATTCGCATGTGCCAGAGCTCCCCACTCGATGGCGAGACGCGACCGGTGCCCGTAGATCGCCCTGCGGCCGTGGAGGCGGCCGAGCTGGCTATCAGCCTCATTCCATATGTGGGCAATGCGGTGGCAGCGTATGAAGCCTATGCAGGGCGAGACATCTTTGGCTACGCCCTGACCGACCTTGAGCGCGGAATCCTCGGTGCCACGGTGCTCTTGCCAATCGCCGGCAAGTTTGTCAAGGGTGGACGTCTGCTCTATACGGAAGCCCGCTTGGTCGCCCTGTACGGTCGTGACGCGAAGGCGTGGTCCAAGGTCATGCAGGCCAGTGCGCGCGCTGAGTCCGCCACCGGTGGCCGGGCGCTGGTGGAAGTGGAGAAAGCGGGCGCCGAACTTCGTGCCCAAGGGCGCCTCGCCGGACAGATCGCCAAAGATGCCGCACCCGCCATCCCCGCGCTTGTGCACGGCGCGGTGGGCGCTACACCGGTCGCTGACGCCAAGGTCCTGGCGCTGCTAGGCGAGTTGCACGCAGCGAACACGGAGATGAAAGCGCTGGACGCGCCGTCTCTTCTTCGCATACTCGAGAAGGGCCCCAATGTCGACCATCTGAAAGGCCAGCTCCTGGAAGAACTGGTTGAAAATCGCGTCGTGCCTTGGCTGAAAACGCGAACAGGCGAGCTCGCCCTGGGTGTGAACGTGCCTGCTGGCAAGAAGCTTGAGTTCATTCCTGGGCACCTCATCCGCGATGCCAACGGCCGACAGATCACCGACGGCGTGATGGCGTATCGTAGCGGCGGCGAACTCTTCATCACCGCGATCTTCGAAGCCAAGGCGGGAAAAAGCGCCGCACGCGAACTGAGCGTTGCCAAAGGATCTTGGTCGAGTTTGTCCGCAGAGGCAAAGGGCGAGCTTTTGGCTAACGCCAAAGACGTCTGGCGCTCACGATCTGCCAAGGCCAAGCGCCATGGTCAGCCATTCACCCAGACGATCGAGCAGATCATGGAAGAATACAAGCTGGCAGAGCTAGGCGGGCAAGTCAGGCGCGACATCGAACGGCTCGCCGCCGCGGGTGGCAAGAACACCCTTCAAGTGGGGTCTGAGACGCTGGTTGTGAACATGTCCCCGAACAACACCAAGTTCTTCGGTGTGGTTCCCAAAAATATTGGCACCGCAACGATCGAAGCGCAGCTCAAGGCCGAGAAGGTGAGCTACGAGCTGATCGCAGTTGACATCAAAGACACACAGCTCAAATCGTTGGCCGAAAAAATGAAAGCGCTTGCCTTGGAGATCTCGTCGGGCGCGCCTTGAAAAGCGTCAGGGGACCTTGCTCATGGACAACATTCTAAGCTCCAACACTTACTTACCCCGTCTCTCCATCCAAAGAGGCAGAAGCTCGCCGAGCGAGCGCCATAGCGTGTTGTGGCATCAGCGGGTTGCTGTCGTCGCGGCTAATTGCGTGTACAGCACAGTGTGTTGTGACCGTTCAAACGACGATTTTTCGTAGTTGTTGAGGTCATCCCAGCAGCCGCAAACCGCGCTGCGGACCGGTCTTCGAGGCTATATGTCCCGGCATCCCGTTTGTTGGTTGTTTCTTCTCACCCTGATTTCTGTGCCTGCCTGCAAGCGCGATGCGTCCAGCGTTGCGGCCCCGGCTGCTGCCAAGCCAGTTGCAAGAACCACCGTTGCCGCCCCGCCGCTCGCCCCCACCGAACTGCCCGCCTCTTGGCCTACCGGCGACGCAATCACCCTCGCCCTCACGCCCGCGGCCGGCGCCACCTCGCTGACCAAGGCGCTCTATGAGCGCGGCGACATCGTGGTCGAGCAGATCTGGCCGGACGGCACGCGGGAGCGCTGGTGGCACGCCACCGACGGCTCTACGCGGTATGTCGGCAGAGACGGCACCGAACGGCTGGATGTGGCCCCGTGAGACGCGTCGCCGCTGCGCTGCTCATAGCCGCCGTTTCGCTACCCGCCGCCGCGCAGGTGGACTGCGGCGCGCCGCTTACCGGCAGCGATGCGACCTACGCGGCGGATTACGCCCGCAACGTCACCGTGCCGCTGATTGATCACAACGCCGGCGGCTTGGGACCCGTGCTGTGGGCCTACATCGCGGGTCAGGCGCGAGCCGAAAGCTTGGCGAACATGAAGGACGCTGACGGCGGGTTTGTGTCCAAGCCGAACAACAATCTGTGGAACGTGCAAACCAACGCGACGAAGGAGTGCTCCCACCGGACCATCGTCGGCTGCTTGGCCAACAACCGGCATCCGCCTTATGCGTCCAACAAGGACACTGCGCAGGAGCGGCAATGCTGGGACGAGGCAAATCCCATGCAGTGGGTCAAAGTGTGCTTCCCCACCTACCCCACTCTGGAAAAGGCTGCGGATGACTACCTCACGCGGCGACCGAATTACACCAAGACGCTCAAACAACTGGGGAAGGGAAACCCGAGCCGCGAAGACTTCTTCAACGCGCTGAAGGGAGCCTTCTGGTCTGACCAGGCCGCGAAGGCGGCCTACAAGACCGACACGCTGGACGCGATCGATCAGGTCCTCCGCGGTGTGGCCACCCTGCGTCAATCCGACACCGCGGCCCTAGCGGCCACTTCAAGCGAGATTAGTGCCTGGTGCGCCCAACGGGGCGCCGGCGACCCAGCAGAGCGCGCCGCGCTGAGCGCTAAACAGGCCGCCCTCCTAAAGTCGTTGGGGAGCGTCAGCAAGGTCTGCAGTATGCCGGCGGGCTCCGCGGCCCCGGCGCCGAACTCAGCCATCGACACCTGCCGCATGGAGCCGGATCCTCCGCCTTCCCCTCCGCCCGCAGGGCCAGCGAGCGACCAGAAGCCCACCGGGCAGGCGACCGGCACCGGCGAGCCGCATTACCGGCTTCCTGGTGGCCAGACGCTCTCCACTCAGCGCGCCGGCGAGTTCTGGCTGCTCGACTCGCCCGACGGCACCCGCATCCAGGTGCGCCAAGTGCCATGGCGCGGCAGCCGGCAGGTTGCTGCCATCGGCGCGATCACAGCCCAAGTTGGGCCGCATCGTGTCGGAGTCTACGTGGATGGCCGAGTGATGATCGACGGCAAGGCCTTGGCGTGGAGCGGCCGATTCCACCAACAATCGCTAGGGAACGACTCCGTGGTTGGGGTCTGGGGTTCGCAGCAGCGACCGTCGCAGGTGGCCGTCATGTGGCGCAACGGTCGGACCTTGCGGGTGCACGTGCGCGGCAGTTGGCTTGATGTCGAGACGTCTTGGACGCGCGGCACGGACGTTGCGAAGGACCGGGGCCTGATCGGCTCAGTTTCGAGCACCGCTGGTGGCGTGCTTGTCGGCCGCGGCGGACAGCGCGGAGATCTCGGAATGCCAGAGCAAGCAGACGCGTTCGTCACCAGCTGGCGTACACAAGCGAAGGAAAGCCTGTTCGACTACATGCAGGGCGAGTCGCACGCGACGTTCGACCTCCGCACGTTCCCCGAAGAGCCGGCGAAGCCGAGCCGGGAAGCGCTGGAGGCGGCGCGTGCGGCCTGCGTGGCTGTAGGGGTCCCCACCGACCGTCTGGATGCCTGTGCGTTCGATCTGGCCGTGACCGGATCGAAGGACTTCCTGGTGTCGCACCTGCCCTTGCCTACAGCAGTGTCAGCACCTGCTCCCGGGCCTAACGGAGCGGCAGCGAAGCACTTGGCGACGCACACCGGCTTGTTCACACCAGACATTGCTAACGCGCTCCTGACCCTTCCCAACGGAAAGCGTTTCGACTTGATCATCGGCCGCGGCGAGCAGCGCACTTACCGCATCAATGCCAAGCGGGGAGACCCGCCAGTGTTTTTGAACGTCATCTCTAACAACCTTTCGTGCGTTGGGGAAGAAGTCAACGGTTCAAAGCCGGCCTACCAGTTGTTCGACTTTCAAGGCCGCGCCATATCGAAGGCGACGCCCACGTGTTGGGATCTGTTTTCCGAGAACGTGGAGGAAGGCGACTACTACTTGGTCGTCAAGGGTGCAGATCGAGGCGGAGCAGTAGCGGTGAGCTTGGAAGCTTGGGCTTATTGACGCGAGAGTTCTCGACTAGCACTTTCTTCATGAATGCAAATGAAAAACGTGCTGTAGTTAAACAATATCCGCGGCAATGGGCATCGGGCGTGAGTCGCCCAGTAGACCTACTCCACCTGGCCGGGAAAGGCCTGAAGCGCTGGCCTTTTGAAAAGGGGCGGCGGGGGCACGGTTTTGATCATGGTCAACCGATCCGCGGCCCTACATGGATTTTCTTCCAACGTCTTATCGCTGTCTAACTTTTGCTATCTCTGAAGCGACTACAGCTGAACGTCTTTGCTTAACTGGCGAATCCCAATATTCGGCAGTTGCCCAAAGTAGGGCCTACAAATGCGTTAAAGGCCTCGCACAGGTGCGAGGCCTTTAACTCTCTGCGTTCATAAAAAACGTGAGTAGTAAATAACTGTCTTGGCAGATATGCCGTATTACCAGGTGGTGTCGCCACCGCAGGCGCTCATCATTAGTGTCACCATAAGATTCTCCAAATATACGCCCGCATCTTCGGGCGAAATAATCATATCACCTTTTCAATGTCAAGTCAAATCAAGGGCTAAGGCCAAGCTGTAGGCTCGGGAACGCTTCGCGTCGCAACCAATTGAGTGGGACATCACTGTTAGGTAAAAAAGTTCCGTTTACAGGCGGACCCGCGTCTGTAATCAAGAAATAGTTTACAGCAGCGTTGGTTTGATTCGAAACGGTGATGGAGCAATATTGAGCTGGACGTCTCACCTTGCAGGTGTACGGGATACCGACCTTTGCCCAATACCAATATTCCAATTTCCAAACACCCTTTCCAGCTTTAGGTATTTCAAGATTGGATTGGTTAGAAGCCCAAACTGGGGATGCCACTATAAATTCAAAAGGCCGTCCGTTGGGTAAATATGATTTCTTGGCAACCTTTTGCCCATCCAAATCCAGCTGGACAAAATTAGCGCGAGTCACAGCACCAAGGATCCCATTTGGAGCAGTTAAGCTGTCCACATTGATTTCGACGTTTATATTTTTCGACTTAAAAACCTCTCGCTCCAACAAATTAATGAATTGATCGCGTCGCTCAATGGATATTTTATAAGCATTTGCAGCATGCGAATACTCCATAATAACTATATGAATATCGATGTTCTCCGTTGGCGCTGCCTGTTCGAGCGCTAGTTCCACAAACGGGTCGATGAGGCTATTTAGATTTTTTAGCCTTGGAAACAACATCTGAACGCGATTTCTAATACTCTCGTGCTCGGGAACAGTCCATGCTGCACGAGCAGATATAATACCTACAGCGAGAAAGAAGATGATATTCGCTGCA
The DNA here is from genome assembly GCA_943371935.1 of Chitinophaga pinensis. Lineage (GTDB taxonomy): Bacteria > Pseudomonadota > Gammaproteobacteria > Xanthomonadales > Xanthomonadaceae > Lysobacter_I. Next base: position 114,670 of record CALRWS020000002.1, read on the forward strand.
ACTCCATCCCTAACGGCAGTAAGGGCGGGCAGGTCATTTGGTGGAATTGATATGGGAAGGAATGCACCAATGTAAGACTGGTCGCCTGCCAGTGCCAGTATCGTATCCAATGTCAGTAGCGAAAAAATTGCCGCTGATAGCCCGAAAGATAAACGCCACCAGAAAATTCGCTCGCTATTATTCAAAATCTTGCGCTCAAGCCACCTGTTCAAAAAATTAGGCAATACCTTTAAAAAGAAATATCCAAGAAATATAATCGCGAGAAGCAGTATTAGTAAAACTATCGATGTTTCACTTGTAATTTCCATGACTCCCCCTTTTTTAGCGCTTTGAATTTTATCGAATTGCCCTGATAAATATTTTGGTATTTTTGATAGAAGCTGAGAGTTTTGCTAACGTTGCGACCCTGTCTGGTAGCGTCCGCCTGTCGGTGTAGTACTTATCCAACGCTGATTGCCCAGCGCCGTGTCTAGTGAGGGCTCCGATCGCCGATGCTGAAGCACATGCTTCATCGAATTCAGATGCGATGGTGTGCCGGAAGCCATGGAAGCCCTGGCCTATCGCCGTGATGCCGCGGCTCTTGATGTAGTCCGAGAACTGCCGGCTCAGTTGCCAACCATAGCCCAGCCCCGTGGAGTTCGGTAGGTTCTGAAACAGCTGGTCATGTCCTGCCTGCTTGGCTTCTTCCACGTAGGTGAGAAAGCCGGCATAGAGCACTGGCTGCGCTAGGGGTACGAATCGGCGGCTGTTCTTGTTCTTGATGCGCTGGCCAGTCCGGCCGCTGCGAATGAAGAAGCCAGACACCCCATCGATGATGTCGATGTCGGCGACTCGAAGTTGCGCAATCTCACTGACCCGCGCACCGGAATACAGCCCTAAGATCGTCCCGAACCAGAGGTGTGGGTATTTTTTCGCCCACGCCGGGAAGGCCACCGGGTCGAAGATGGCTTGGAGTTGCACGTCGGTAACTGGCCCGCCCTTGTCGTCGGCGTCCGGCGTTGAAATTGCGCGGATACCTGACAGCGACTTCCGGTCCAAGGTCTGTGAGGCGACTAACGAGATGAAAAAGACGTTGAGGCGCTGGCGGGGTTTGGAAACGGTGAGTACAACAGGTTCCGGCTCTCCATTCGCCTTTGGCAGTTCAATGATCTCCAGCACCGACAGGTCACGATACGGCTTTGGCTTGCTGGTGTTCTTCGGCCAGCACTCCACAGCATCGACGAATACGCGGACTTGGTCTCGGGTGACGGCAGACACAGGCAAGTCCTTAACCACAATGCCAGCGAACACCCGCAGTGCATGGCGGCTGTCGAGGTAGTTCTTTCGTTCCACCTTAGCAAGCTGCGGGTCGCCCAAATGGTCCGCAATGGCGTTCGATAACCGCAGCGCCCCAGTAGCGGCGAGCCGGTCACTCGCAGCCCGCAGTTGCGCGCGGCGGCGCTCGACCCGTGCCAGCGCAGCATTAGGTCGTTCGGCCTGACTGGCCGTTCGCATCACGTCGGCAAACAACAGCGCGTCTTCGGGACTGTCGATCTGCGCCCGACCCACTCGCGAACGATCCGGCAACACGATGTCCGTGAGCGTCAGTTCCTGAAGGCTTGCTTCCCGCACCCGCCCGATCGATTCATCCAAGTCCACGGCGATTCCTTTCCGTATGGCGTCGAACGCCTTGAATAGTGCCAGACAAAGCTTAGCTGCCACCAGCCGGGCTACATCACCGGCTGGAGCAAGCAGGGGCGAACGAGGTAAAGCGAGCCCACTCGAGCCTGCAAATCCCGGGAACGAAAGAACGAAAAAGCGGACGTAAAGGCCGAAAGGACGGGTGACCAGCGCAGCTGATGACACGTTGCAACCTCGATTCAAACCTGGGTGAGTGGTCGATCTTAGGCTGTCTTTCGGTCGAACCCCCTGATTTTTCAATTACTTACGGCCAGAACATCGAGGAACGAAGCGGATGACCGCCACTGCGCATAGCTTAGGCAGCACGGAAAATGGGCAGGTCTCCGAATACGCGATTAGCAAACCTAGCCCGGACTGGCTACGTCCGATTCCGCGATCAATTAGAGTTCTCTTTGACACCCTGCCATGCATTGCTTCAATAAATCGTGGCGTATCCGGCGGCGGCAGCAGCACTTGGCAGGCTACAGTGTGTAGATACAAAGCAGGACACCCTCCTGGTTTGCGTTCTCTAGGAGAATTAAGGGCTTAGGAAAGGAGTAGATCAATCCAATCCCTTCTCTCCGCCTACCTTCGGACTAGTCTGCGATTCCGTTTTTCCACTTAGAACCGGTCAAATTCGCGCTTGTCAGCACCTGCGCCTAGCTAAGCTTCTTCCAATTGCCCAGCATCGAATCGCGCTAACGCCGCCGGCCAGAACTCCAGAGCTTGAGTCTGCTGGGCTTTGAGGCGGTCCGGAATGCGGCCGTGGCGAGGCGTGTCGACCACCGGGTGCCACTGATGACATTGTGCCGTGTCGGCAAAGGCTTTGGGGTCGCGCGCGCCAGGCTATCGATATCTACAAGGTCATCCAAATCGTTTGCCAACGCGGTGATCGGCACCAGCCATTGACCGCCCATCTTCTTCAAACCCGGCACAATGACGCCATTCACGAGTTGTTCGCGCGTCTGTTCGTAGCCCCCTGCCCCGTGCGCCCCAAGACACGCGCAACGTCTTCCACCGTCAGCATCAGCTTGCTAGGGAACAGTTCGCGCAGCAGGGGCAAAATGCCTCTCACTCGGTCGGGAAAAAGCTTGGGAAAAGCCATCCTTGAAAACCCCTGTTTTTCGTTGCGTCGAATGGCGAAGGGTTGGAGCAGCTTCCCGTCCAACCCATTGTTTTACCTTGAACACCGCGGTGCCGGAAAGAGGAATCGAACCTACAACCTACGCATTACGGGTGCTGCTATCAATCGGAAGTCGGAAGTCGGAAGTCGGAAGTTGAATTGTAAAAGCTTCAACGTCAAAGCCCGGTCTAGAATAGACCGCCTGTCAATGTAAAACTTCTCCAATACATGTTGTCCAGTACTGTGCCCCGTGAGCGCCGAGATTGCTGAGGCAGATGCGCCAGCCGCATCCAGCCGAGACGCAAAAGTGTGCCGGAATCCATGGAAGCCTTGTCCCTTGGCCGTGATTCCTCGCTGCTTGATATACACGGAAAACTGCCTGCTGAGCTGGCGGCCATAGCCTAGACCTGTGGAGTTGGGCAGATCTGGAAACAGCTGGACGTGCCCAGCTCGACGGGCGTCTTCCACATATCTCAGAAAGCCTGCATCGATGACCGCTTGCGCTAAGGGCACGAAACGGCGGCTCGCCTTGTTCTTAACGCTCTGATCGCTGGCACTGCGGCGCACATGAAAGCCGGGAATGCCGTCGATCGATTCGATGTCGGAAACCCTCAGCTGGGCGATTTCGTTGACCCGCGCCCCGGAGTAGAGGCCCAAGATGGGGCCGAACCACCGGTGCGGGTACTTGCGGGCCCACTTCGGGAACTCGACGGGATCGAAGATGGCCTGAAGCTGCGCGTCCGTGAAGGGCTCGCCCTTGTCGTCGGCGTCCGGAGTTACCACTACCCGCACCCCGGCCAAGGGGTTCCTGGCCAACACCCCCGCGTCGACCAGCGACCGGAAGAAAACGCTCAGCCGCTGCCGGTGCTTGGCGATCGTGTACGCGGCCGGCGCCGGCTCGCCGTTCGCCTGAGCCAGCTTGATGACCTCGACCACGGGCTTGCCGCGGTACGGCTCGCGCTTGCTGGCATTGGACGGCCACCACCGGATCCCGTCGAAGAAGGCGCGTACGTGGGCCGCGGCGACATCCGCGAGAGCGATGTCCTCGCCTACGATGCCGGCAAACAGCCTCAGAGTGTGGCGGCTCTCCAAGATAGTCTTGGAATTGAGTCGGGCGCGCTCGAGAGCCCCGACGTGGTCCGCGATGGCTTGGGCCAGGCGCGGTACGGCGGGCGACCTTGGCATCGCGAGTGTCCTATTGACGCCTGCGTGCACGCCGCAATGTTGATCGACGGCGTCGATCACTCCGCCGTCACCCATCGCTTGCATCGATCCAACCCTGCGAGGAATGCTGCCGAGCTCAGCCAGTGGAAAATTGGCCGCGGCGCGCTGTAAGGCGGCAGGGGATTCGGAAGAGAGCGGGAAGCCAAGCTCATGGTAAGCGCCCACCCGGGCTTGAAGTACGACGGCATCCAAGTTGACGGCGAGCCCACTGCGCAGCTCTTGAAACGCTCGGGATAGCCCGAGCCCTATACGGGCCGCCACCAACCGCGCCTCGTCTCCGTTGGCCGCATACAGCGGACGCACCAAGTACTGCGACCCCACGCGGGCCTGCAAATCGGTTGGGACGAAGAATCGCACGTACGTCCCGGAGGGCCGGGACACGAAGGATGGTTTCGGCATTTTTCGAACCTCGGTTGAAACCTCGACGGAGGACTTGAGCCGGGTCGAATTTAGCAAAAAACCGCTGGAAAACAGCGGTTTTTCGCAATGCCTGAGCTTGAGTGGAGCGGGTGATGGGAATCGAACCCACGCTAGCAGCTTGGGAAGCTGCAGTTCTACCATTGAACTACACCCGCGGTGAGGCCAGTCTACCGGCTGTCGCGGCCTCCGCAAACCTTGCGGAGGCCGCTGTGCCGGCATGGATCAGAAGCTCTTGCCGAACGTGGCGAACAGAGTGGCATCGTTGCCGCCGCCCTGCGCAGTGGTGACGCTGGCGCCGATGTTGGCGTCCAGGCCGAACAGTTCGGTGCGGGCGCCCATCTGCAGGGTCATATAGCTGTCGTCGAAGGTCTGGCCCGGCACGGCGTACTGCAGGCTGCCGGCGATGGACTGCGAACGCGCGAAAGCTTCTTCCGGCTGGTCTTCGTGCTCGACGTCCCAGGTCAGGCGGCCGTACGGGGTCAGGTGATCGTTGATCTTGTAGCTGGCCTGCCAGCCCAGGCTCGTGATCATCGAATCGAAGCTCTGGTCCGGATAGGCCAGCGAGGTCGACAAGGTCGGCTGGTCTTCGGCGTAGCCGTCCACGTCGATGCGCTGCATCAGCACGCTGGCGACCGGGCCGTGGGTCAGGGCTTCGCTGGTGAAGTTGAAGCCGGCGTTGATGCCGAAGGTCAGGTTGCTGCCGTCGGGCGAGCCGCTGTGGCTGCGCTTCGCCGGGCCGAGCCAGACTTCGCGGTCCACTTCATAGCGGACCAGGCTGTAGCTGAGCTGGCCGTTGACCCAGGCGCGGTCGCCGTACCAGCCGGCGAAGCCGCCGAGGGTACCGTCGAGCTGCTCGAAATCGCCGCCGCGCAGGCCGAAGTCCGAGAAGTTGCGGCCCAGGCCGGCGAAGCCGCCGTAGACGAAGTTGCCGCGCGTCCAGTCGATGCCGCCGGTGAACGCCGGGCCGATGCCGTCGTACTTGTTGCCGCTGTCGTAGCGCTGGAAATCGGCGCGACCGTCGAACCACCAGCGCGTGCCGTCGCCTTCGGGCTTGCCGGCGAGATGGCTGGACACGCGATCGGCGCGGGCGCGGCCGACCACGGCGGTGGCGTGCGGCAGGATCGCGATCTGGCGCGGGGCTTCCAGCACCGACACCGCGTACTGCGACAGGATCTGGTGCGCGCGGCTGGTCGGGTGCACGCCGTCGGCGAACAGATAGGTGTTCGGCGCGTCGGGGGTGACGTAGCTGGTCGGGTTGCAGGTCAGCGAGTTGGCGGTGATCTGCGGCTGGCAGGCGGTGCCGGTGATGTTGCTGAAGCCGTAGGTCGACGGCGCGGCGGTGATCTCGCGGATCAGGTTGAAGGTGTCGAGCGGGATCACCCGCAGGCCGTTGCTGGCCAGACCGCCGAACAGCGCATTGTTGTACGTGGTGGTGAGTGCGGTGCCCTGCGCCTGCGCGGTCGTGCCCAGGGCGCGGAATGCCGGGGTCAGACCGAGATCCGGCACGGTCGCGACCATCACGTAGCGGGCGCCGGCGCCCTGTAACTGGGCGACGATGCCGATTTCCGCGGCAACCGCGCTCGATATGGTGGTGGTCGGCGGCGCACCGGCGTTGGTGATCGCGAACAGATCGTTGGCGCCGCCCCAGACGGTGAAGAGCGCGCGACTGTCGGCGCGGCCGCCGTTGGCGGCGAGATAGTTGGTGACCTGGGTGGCCATCGACGGAATCGGGCCCAGCGCGCCGGTGCTGTTGATGCCCACGCGGGCGCCGCCGGCGGCGTAGTTGGTGCCGGTCTGGCCGTTACCGTTCGGCGCAGCGCCGGTGCCGTAGAAATCGGCCAGGTACTGCGACCAGACGAAGCCGGGATTGGTGGTGAACTGGCCGGTGACCGGGCGGACGCTGGCCGGCAACAGCGGACGGAAGAAACCGCTGTCGGTGAGGCTGTCGCCGAAGAACACGGTCTGCGAATAAGGACCCGCGGCGGAAGCCGGCAAGGCGGCACCGGCGGTCACAGCGATGACCGCAGCGGCGAGAAGACTGCGGATGGGCCGCTTGGCCCCACGATTGAAAGACATACCCCACTCCCGAAATAATGAAAAACGACGGATTTCCTCGGCGCTTCTGCAATACGGCGCCGGATGGTGACCGCATGGTTTCACGAAGGCCTTGATGACTCAAGTGTGACAAGTCCTCCCCGACTCGACGAGAGGCGCGCGCTGGGCAGACCGCCGCCCCCGGGCGACAATCCGCGCATGGACATCCGACTCAACGGCGAGACGCTCGCCCTCCCCGCCCCGTGCACCCTCACCGAGCTGCTGGCCACCCAGGGCCTGGCCGAACGCCGGGTGGCGGTGGAGGTCAACGGCGAAATCGTTCCCCGTGGGCGCCACGCCGGGCATCGGCTGGCGGATGGCGATGTGGTCGAGATCGTCCACGCCCTCGGCGGCGGCTGACCAGCTTCCATCCCTCACCCTGCAACCGGCAGGGGAGAGCATCACATCGCAAGCTTTACATCACATACCTTACGGCGTAAGGTATGTCCCATGGCGACCGATTCCACCGACGAACAGATCCTCAAAGGCCTGCTGGACACTCTGGTCCTGCATGCGCTGCAGGCCGGACCGAACTACGGCTTCGGCATCCGCGAGCAGTTGGACCGCCAGTTCGGTACGGACGCCGAGATCATCAAGGAAGCCACGCTCTATCCGCTGCTGCACCGGCTGGAGCGCAAGGGCCTGCTCGCCTCGCACCACGAGCCCGGCGAACGCGGCAGTCCGCGCAAGTACTACCGGCTGACGCCGGATGGCCGCGTCTTCCTCGAACGCCGCATCGCCGAATGGCGCCGGGTCGCCGCCCTGCTGCAGCGCACCGTGCTCGCACCACCCTCCTCCGAATCCCCCTGACTCCCGGGACACCCCACATGACCAGTTCCCTGTTGCGACTGCCCTCGCCCCGCTTCCCCGCCGATGTCGCCATCGGCGATGCCCGCATCGATGGCTATCTCATGCGCCTGGACGCCGCGCTGGCCGGCTCGGCGGCGGTGCGCCGCCAAACGTTGCTCGAAGCCCGCGACTTCTTTCTCGATGCCAGTGCCGGGGCCAGCGACGCGGCGCTGCAGGCCGCCATCGACGCTTTCGGCCCAGCCGAACAGGTCGCCAGCGAACAGCGCCTCGAACGCCGCCGCCTGCTGATCTCCATCGGCTGGCGCACCGGTCTGACCTACGCGATGCTGATGCTGGCAATGAGCTTCATCGGCGAAGGCCTCAATGGCACGCACTGGGGCGTTCAAGTCGGCATGTTCATCTTCAACGCGCTGTTCTTCGGCGGCTGCATGGGCTATTTCTTCGCCTATGTGATGCCGAAGTCGATGCCGCTAGCGGCAGATGCGAGCGGCCCCGGACATTTCGTGGTGCGCTATCCGACCAGTAGCCGCTGGATGAGCGCGGGTCTGTTGGTGGCGATGGGCGCGCTCGAAATGCTGCTCGCCGCCGGAGTGGCAGGCAGGGGGCCGTTCGCCGATTGGTCCCCTGCGCTCCTGTTCCTCCTGCTGGCGATCAATCTGAAGACCGTGCTTGCAGCAGCGGCCAGCCTGAAATTCGGTGCCATGGTGAAGGGCGCAACCGTGACGTTCGATAGCCTGGGCGGCACCGCGATCGTGCGCCGCGACCAGATCGAGTCCATCGACACGCCCAAACCGATCGTGCAACTGCTGTGGCCCGGTTTCGGTCCCGCGCGCCGGGTGACCTGGCGCGACGACGCCGGGAAGCTCCGGCGCCGTCTGCTGCCCATGAATACCGATGTGATCCACGGCGACCGCCTCGTCGCGTGGCTTGAGGACGCCGCAAACCGAAGCTGATGCGTGCCGCGTCGCGGCGGAATTGGGCGATAATCCGGCGATGACCGCACTCCCCGCATACGACGACACGCTCGTCATCGCCGGCAAGACCTATCGCTCGCGTCTGTTGACCGGCACCGGCAAATTCAAGGATCTCGACGAAACCCGCCGCGCCACCGAGGCCGCGGGCGCCGAGATCGTCACCGTCGCGATCCGCCGCACCAACATCGGCCAGAATCCGGGCGAACCGAATCTGCTCGACGTGCTGCCGCCGGACCGCTACACCCTGCTGCCAAACACCGCCGGCTGCTACACCGCCGACGACGCGGTGCGCACCTGCCGGCTCGCGCGCGAGCTGTTGGACGGCCACAACCTGACCAAGCTCGAAGTGCTGGGCGACCCGCGCACGCTGTTTCCCGACGTGGTGCAGACGCTCAAGGCCGCCGAGATCCTCGTCGCCGAGGGCTTCGAGGTGATGGTCTACACCAGCGACGACCCGATCCTCGCCAAGCGCCTCGAAGAGATCGGCTGCGTCGCGGTGATGCCGCTGGCCGCGCCGATCGGCTCGGGTCTCGGCATCCAGAACCGCTACAACCTGCTCGAAATCATCGAGAACGCGAAGGTGCCGATCCTGGTCGATGCCGGTGTCGGCACCGCTTCGGACGCGGCGATCGCGATGGAACTGGGCTGCGACGGCGTGCTGATGAACACCGCCATCGCCGGCGCGAAGGATCCGGTACGCATGGCGCTGGCGATGAAGTTGGCGATCGAGGCCGGCCGCCATGCCTTCCTCTCCGGCCGCATTCCGCGCAAGCGCTACGCCTCGGCGTCGTCGCCGGTGGATGGGTTGATCGGATGAGTGGCGCCGCTCGCCCGCCTGTGACCGAGCAACCGCGGGCCGGCGATTCCGGCGAACACATGGCGGACCGCGATCACTCGGGTGATGGCCAGGCGGATCCCGTCCACTCGGATCTCGATCACGCCTTCGACCAACCCTTCACCGTCGAACCCGGCCAAAGGAAGATCCGCAGCTTCGTGTTGCGCCAGGGCCGCTTCAGCCCGGCGCAGCAGCGCGCGTTCGACGAACTGTGGCCGCGCTTCGGACTGGACTACAGCGCGGGCGTCCGCGATTACGACACGGTCTTCGGCCGCAGCGCGCCGCGGGTGGTGGAAATCGGTTTCGGCAACGGCGACGCGCTACGGTTCGCGGCCAAGCAGGACCCGTCGCGCGATTACATCGGCATCGAAGTGCACGCGCCGGGCGTCGGCCGGCTGTTGAATGCACTGGGCGAAGACGGCAGCGATCATGTGCGCGTCTATCGGCACGATGCGGTGGAAGTGCTGAGCCACGACATCGCCGACGGCAGCCTGGACGAAATCCGCATCTACTTCCCCGATCCCTGGCACAAGAAGCGCCACAACAAGCGCCGACTGGTGCAGCCCGACTTCGCCGCGCTGCTGGTGCGCAAACTGCGCGTCGGCGGCCGCCTGCATCTGGCCACCGACTGGCAGGATTACGCCGAACAGATGTGGGACGTGCTCGACGGCACACCCGGATTGCGCAACCGCGCCGGTGCGCGCGGCCACGTGCCGCGGCCCGAATGGCGGCCGCAGACGCATTTCGAGACGCGCGGCCAGAAACTCGGCCACGGCGTGTGGGATCTGTTGTACGACAGGACCGACGATGACCAGTTCACCGTGAACCCACCGACCGACCAGCCCGCCGACTGATGGAGAACACCCTCACCCTCACCAGCGATATGCAGCTCGTGCTCGGGCTGACGGTGATGACGATGGTGTTGTTCCTGTTCGAGCGCCTGCGCCCCGATGTCGTGGCGCTGGTGGTGCTGGTGCTGCTGGGGCTGACCGGGCTGGTGGCGCCGGAGGATCTGTTCAACGGGTTTTCCGGCAACGCGGTGATGAGCGTGATCGCGACCATGATCCTCGGCGCCGGCCTGGACCGCACCGGCGCGCTGAACCGGCTGGCCGCCTGGCTGCTGCGCCGCGCCCACGGCGTCGAACATCGCCTGCTGCTCTACACCTCGGCCATCGCCGGCCTGAACTCCTCGGTGATGCAGAACCCGTCGGTGATGGCGCTGTATCTGCCGGTCGCCTCGCGGCTCTCCTCGCGCACCGGTGTGCCACTCTCGCGCCTGCTGCTGCCGATCGCGGTCGCCATCGTCATGGGCGGCGCGCTGACCATGGTCGGCAACTCGCCGCTGATCCTGCTCAACGACCTGCTGGTGTCGGCCAACAATAGCCTGCCCTCGGGAATGATGACGCTCAAGCCGCTGCCGATGTTCGCGCCGCTGCCGATCGGCCTCGCGCTGCTGGCGGCGGGTCTGGCGTACTTCCATTTCTTCGGCGACAAGCGGCTGCACGACAACCCCGCCGACGCGGGCGTCACCCCGGCGCGCACCGAAAGTTATTTCGCCAGCGCCTACGGCATCGACGGCGATGTCTACGAACTCACGGTCACCGCCGACAGCCCGCTGGTCGGCATGTCGCTGGGCGAAACCGAAGCGCTGCACGACGCGCCGCTGATCCTGGCCCTGAAGACCGGCAGCGAGTCGCGGCTGGCCCCGCCCAGCGATGTGCGGATCTGGGTCGGCAGCGTGCTGGGGGTGATGGGGCCGCGTCAGGCCATCGTCGATTTCGCCCAGAATCGCTTCCTGCGCACCAGCTCGCGGCTGCGCGAGTTCGCCGACCTGTTCAACCCCGCGCGCGCTGGCATCTCCGAAGCGGTGGTCCCGCCCAATTCCACCTTCATCGGCAAGAGCGCGACCGAGCTGCAGCTCCGCAAGCGCTACAACCTGCGTCTGCTGGCGATCAACCGCGACAAGCAGGTGCTGCGCGAGAACGTCCGCGAGCTGCCGCTGCGCGCCGGCGATCTGCTGGTGCTGCACAGCATCTGGCAGGACCTGGCGCAGGCCGCGAGCAACCGCGACTTCGTGCCGGTCACCGATTACCCGAAAGCCGAACAGCGCCCGCACAAGTTCAAGATCGCGATGACGATCTTCGGCATCACCATGCTGATCGCGCTGTCGTCGCGCATTCCCGCCTCGGTCGCGCTGATGACCGGCGTCGCCGGGATGCTGATCACCGGCGTGCTGAAGATGGACGAGGCCTATGCCGCGATCAACTGGAAGACCGTGTTCCTGATGGCCTGCCTGATTCCGCTGGGCTGGGCGATGGATTCCAGCGGCGCCGCGGCCTGGGTGGCCGCGCATTCGCTGGACCGGCTGCCCGAGGGCACGCCGGTGTGGCTGCTGGAAATCGCGATGGGGCTGCTGGCGACCGCGTTTTCGCTGGTGATCAGCCACGTCGGCGCGACCATCGTGATGGTGCCGATCGCGATCAACCTCGCCCTGGCCGCGGGCGGCGACCCCACCGCGTTCGCGCTGATCGTGGCGCTGTCGGCGTCCAACAATTTCATGACCGCCTCCAACCCGGTGATGTCGATGATCACCGGCCCCGCCGGCTACACCGCGAAAGAACTGTGGAAGGTCGGCGGCCCGCTGTGCCTGATCTACACCGGCATCGTGGTGCTGGTGGTGAATCTGCTGTTCTGAGCCGCCCTCTCGGCGCACCGCGCACGGCCGCCGTCGCGCATGGCCGGCTACCGACGATCGCGACGTTCAACCCAGTCTCGGACTGCGCCATCGCCGAGTGGCCGGCAGCGCCGCCAACCCTTCACGCAGACAGCCTTCCTCATGGATCAGTCGACTATGACCCAGACATCCCTCTCCGCGAAAGACATCGGTCAGCGCGTGCTGACGCTGGTCGAGAACGTGCGCGGCCCCGCCGACATCGCGCCGGAACGCATCGAAGCGCTCACCGGCATCAAGGTCGAGTTCAACCCCGACGACGCCAACGAATACGGCTTCAGCGGCCGGCTCACCGACGCCTGGGCCTACAACCTGGTCTCGCTGCCGGAAGGAACCGGCAAGAAGCCCTCGCGGATCATGTTCTCCTTCGACGACGAAACCCGCGCCAACGCCGACATGGCGCCGATCGCCGCGCTCGATTTCGACGACTACGCCGCGACCCTGCGCGCCGCCGGCTACGCGGCCACCCCGGCCCGCGGCAAGCACGAGCAGATCCTGTACTGGGACTTCGCGCGCGACGACGTCTCCGTGCAGATCTACGTGCGCGGCGAGAACGACGCCAAGGCCGCGCACGCCTGCGTTTCCAAGCTCATCATCAACGCCTGAGGGATACGACCATGGCCGCAGTTCCCGAAGCCGTTCTGAAGAAAGCCGCGGAAACGAAACTCGAGAAGATCCTCACGGACTTCGAGACCGCCAACGACACCGGCACCGACAAGCCGGGCAAGAATCTGCGCGACCTGCTCGACAAATCGCCGGACCTGAAGGCGCGCATCCTCGACTCCGTCTCCAAGGGTCATCTCGAGAAGTTCGATGTGCTGCCCAGCGGCGCGAATGCCGGCGGCACCTACAGCGCCGAGACCAAGACCATCGAACTGCCGCTGGACGAGCTGAAAAAAGCCGATACCAACAAGACGTCGGCGTCCGAACTGGTGTTCGTGATGGGGCACGAGATCCAGCATTCGTTCAACAGCACGGTCGCCGACAAGGCGAGCGACGACTTCGTCAAGGAAGTCGACAGGATTTCCACGACCCCGGGCCCACACGACTACACCGCGTCGGTGAAGACGCTGATCCAGGCCAATCGCGAGGACGAAGCCGGTGCGCATATCGGCGGCTTCAACGCGATCTCCTCGCAGGTGCTGAAGGACAATCCCAGCGCCGGCCTGAAGGACATCTACAACGCGTACCCGGGCCGGATGGAAGATTTCATCGACCGCAGCGGCAGCGCGCCCACCTTCACCTATGCGCTGAAGCCCGGACTGACGATCGAATCCGACATGACGATCAAGGATTCGCCGACGAACGTCGCGGCGATGGGCAAGCATTACTTCGATCAGCCGCCGAGTTCGGCGCGCCTGGGCACCCACGGCAACCAGGACTACCCGAACTACTACGGCGAATGGGCGGTCAATGTCATCGACGCGACCGAGAAGCAGGCGTTGGCCAATGCCAGGATCGCCGATCCGTCGGCCGTCGCGCCCGAAGTCAAATTGAACATGAAAGAGATCGGGCTGGACAAGGCGCTGATCGACACCACACTGACCTTCACCGATACCAGCCCGAGGCGGGCGCCGGTCACCGCGCCAGGCGAGCAGCCGGCCGACCCCTACGGTGGCGGCATCCCGTTCCTGCGCCCCGAAGACGCCGCGAAGGCGAAGGCCGAGCCGGCGCTGTATGGCCAGGCGGTGAAGGCGCTGGAAGGCGTGCAGGGCGAGGCGGGTCTGGGCGATCGCAGCGAACTGCTCAACGCCGCCGCGGCCACCGCCGCGCAGGCGCAGAAAGCCGGCATGGAACGCATCGACGGCGCGCTGGTCGGCAAGAACGGTCAGGTGTTCGCCTATCAGGGCGACCCGTCGAGCGAACACGCCGACCGTATCGCGGTGGACGTCTCCAGGGCCAAGCTGCAGCCGGCCGCGGAATCGCTGGCGGGAATGACGCCCGACGCGCAGGCGGCGCCCGCGCAGCAGCAGGCGCGCAGTCAGACCGTGTAAGACGTGTACGCGGCGGATCTAACGCGAAACGCCCCGCAGCGATGCGGGGCGTTTCCGTTCCTGGCGTCCCGCGATTTTCGCGGCGTGAAGGGGTAAAGTCCGGAGACGGCGCTCAGGCGTGGCGAGCCTGTCGGACAGGATCGGGCGCCATGACGACTTCATGCCGCAGCACGAGCGGCCAGTACCAAGGAGCAATCTCATGCCCAACGGAAACAAGGACACAGCGGCCGAAGGCCAAGGCCAGCAGGGACCGTCCGGACAAGGCCAGTCCTCCGGCGGCCCCCCGCCCCCGCAGACCGTCGACCTGCTGCGCACCATGGCGCAGAACCCCGACTCGGTGAACCTGGTCTACGGACTGGAGACCGCGCGCGAGCATGTCCGCAGCATCGGCGGCGTCTACAACTTCGACGACACCCGGCCGCATCCGTTCGCGAAGATGATGCTGACGCAGGACAAGAGCGGCGGCCGCCCCGAGGCGGAAACGCGCGGCCCGACCACTGCCGACGCGCTCAACAACAATGCATTCCGCACCTTCCAGACCGACGGCGTGCGCGACCTCAGCATCTTCAATCCCGAGGCCCGCCAGCTGTACCCGACGCCGATGATCCAGCAGGAAGCCCTGCGCGAACATCGGCAACAGTCCACCGCGCAGCATCCACCCGAACAGCAGGCCGTGTACGAGCGTTACCAGGAAGGCCTGCTCGCGTCCAAGCACTCGCCCACCCGCACCCTGACCGGCGATGTCGCCGAGATGGCGAAGAAGGAGAACATGCCCCTGGTCCAGGGCGACGGGCGCAGCGAGGCGCAGGTGATGTTCCGCCACCAGACCGCGATCTCCTGCAAGTACGGCCTGCAGTTCGGCCAGGAACACGGACGTATCCTGTTCGAACTGGGGTCGCAGGATCCCAATGCGCCGAACCGGTTCGATCCCAATGTCGCCGCGGAAAAGCGCACCGACGACGGCCGCGCATCGAGCTCGGGCCATCAGCTCAGGTCGATCACCAACGTCGAACTGCGCACGGCCTTCCGCCACGACGGTGGCGAGGATCGGCTGCAGTTCTTCCGCGAAGGCACGAAGACGCAGGCACCGTGGGATGGCGCCAATCTCGACACGCGCTGGGCGGATTACGCCTGGGACCGCGTCGACAAATACACCAGGCCCGGCGCATTGACCCAGCAACAATCCGTCGACCTGAAGCTCAAGCTGTCGGACGCCTACCTGGACGGGACGCTCGGCCGCGACACCTTCCGCGAGGTCAACGCCACCATCAACGCAGCGAAGAATCCGCAGCCTCCGGGCGGCGGCGGATCTCCGGCAAGCCCGTATCCGCTGGTCGATGCCGTCTACCAGCGGCTGGCGCACACCGAGAAGGATCATCCGATCCCGGGCATCGAGAACGTCGCCGACCGCACGCGCGCGGCGTCCGCGATCGCGGCGAAGATGCATGAGGAGGGCTTCACCAGCCTCGGCGGCGTGCATCACGTGCAGAAACCCGGCGACCCGTCGGTCAACGGCTTCGCGGCGTGGGACGCCTCGGGCAACTTGGATACGGCGAAACGCTTCGTGATGAGTGTCGACGACGCCCTGCAGCGACCGACCCAGGACAGCCTGAAAACCCTCGACCAGCCGCGCGTCGCCGAACAGGCCCAGGAACAGCCCCAGCGCATCATGGCGAAGCTCTGAACCCTCCCGGCGAACGGCTGACGAACCGAAAACGCCCCGCAGCGATGCGGGGCGTTTTCGTTTGCGGGCTGTCGTGCGGCGAGCGGTGCCTACAACCCCCGCGCCGCCTCTTCCACCGCACGGAACAGCGCGCGGCCCTTGTTCATCGTCTCTTCCCATTCCTTCTGCGGGTCGGAGTCGTAGACGATGCCGGCGCCGGCCTGCACGTGCAGCTTGCCGTCCTGGATCACCGCGGTGCGAATCGCGATGGCGGTATCGGCGTCGCCGTGCCAGCTGATGTAGCCGATGCTGCCGGCATAGACGTTGCGCTTCACCGGCTCCAGTTCGCGGATCACTTCCAGCGCGCGGATCTTCGGCGCGCCGCTGACGGTGCCGGCCGGGAAGGTCGCGCGCAGCACGTCGGCGTAGCTCATGCCGTCCTTCAGGCGGCCGGTGACTTCGCTGACGATGTGCATGACGTGGCTGTAGCGTTCGATCACGAAGCGATCGCCCACTTCCACCGTGCCCGGTTCGCTGACCCGGCCCACGTCGTTGCGGCCGAGGTCGATCAGCATCAGATGCTCGGCGCGTTCCTTCGGGTCGGCCAGCAGTTCGGCTTCCAGCGCGAGATCTTCCTCGTGGGTGCGTCCGCGCGGGCGGGTGCCGGCGATCGGGCGCACGGTGACGGTGCCCCGCCCCTGCTCGTCGTGTTCCAGCCGCACCAGGATCTCCGGCGACGAACCCACCACCTGGGTGCCGCCGACATCGAGGAAATACATGTACGGCGACGGATTCAGCGCGCGCAGCGCGCGGTACACGTCGACCGGGCGGGCGCGGAACGGCACCGACAGGCGCTGGCTCAGCACGACCTGGAAGATATCGCCGGCGCGGATGTATTCCTTCGACTTCTCGACCGCGGCGATGAAACCCTCGCGGGTGAAGCCGGAGACGAAATCGCCTTCGTTCAACCCTACAGAATCGAGGGTTTCGGGATAGCCGGGCCCGCCCTGGCGCAAGCGGTGGGTCAGCGCGTCCAGGCGCCGGTTCGCGCGTCCCCATGCCTGCGGCTCGCGCGGGTCGGCGTGGACGATCAGGTACAGCCGGCCCTTGAGGTTGTCGAACACCGCGACGTCGCGGCTTTCCATCAGCAGGATGTCGGGGGTGCCGAGCTCGTCCGGCTTGCTGCTGCCGCTGAGGCGCTGCTCGACGTACTGGATGCACTCGAAGCCGAACCAGCCGACCAGGCCGCCGGTGAATCCGGGCAGCCCGGGCAGGCGCGGAATCCGCTCGGCGCTGCGCAGGCGCTCGACTTCCGCCAGCGGGTCGTCCACCACGCGGGTTTCGACCAGTTCGCCCAGCTCAGTAACGAACAGGGTATGGCCGGCGAAGGCGTACACGCGGTGCGCAGGCAGGCCGATGATCGAATAGCGGCCGAAACGTTCGCCGCCCTCGACCGACTCGAACAGATAGGTGTGCGGGCCGTCGGCGAGCTTGAGGTAGACCGACAGCGGCGTGTCGAGATCGGAAAGCACCTCGCGCACGACCGGAATCAGGGTGTGTCCTTCGGCGGCGTACTGCTGGAATTGTTCGAACGGGATCACGCGATGAATCCTTGAAAAGGCTGCGGAGAAGGAACGGTTCGGCTCAGCCGCGCCATCGTCCGTTCGCGCCGCCACGGGCTGTCGAGGCCGCTGCGGCCGATCGGGGCGTGATCCGGTTCGTTGATCGGTCCATGGCCGGACATGCTAACGGCTTCGGACAGGCGTCGCACCTGCGCCATACCGTGGTCACGGAACCGTCACCATTCGCCCGGAGAATGAGAGTCCATCGCAAGGAAGACGGACGGAAGCGGGATTGCTTCCAAATGTGTTGCCCAAAACGCCGGCTTGCCGGCGTTTTGTTTTTTGGCGCTCCCGCCGGCTTGCCTGCGTTTTGTTTTGGGCACTCCCGCCGGCTTGTCGGCGTTTTGTTTTTTTCCGCGTCGCTCATGTCGTCGACGCATTCGCCGCCAGCAGCGGACTGTCCGGCGGCAGATGCATGCGCAGCCGGCCAGGAACGCATTCGATCCGGAACGCGCGCGCTTCGAGCGGCTCGCCGTCCAGATTGAGGGTCAGCGGCCGATCGGCGGCAATCGTCAGCCACGCGCGCTGCAGACGCGTCGACACGCGCTCCAGCGCGGCCTGCTTGCCCTCGGCGATCAGGGTCCCGACGGTGGCGGCGACTTCGCCTTCCAGCGTCGGCACGAGCGTGATGTCCAGCAGCCCATCGTCGACGAAGGCATCCGGGCACAGCACCTGCCCGCCGCCGGCCTGTCGGCCGTTGCCGATGCCCAGCGCGATGAAATTGCCCGACCACGCGAAGTCCTCGGCTTCGAAGCGCGCGTGGCTGGATTCGATCCGGCCCATGCGCGCCAGTCCGCTGACGACGTACGCCAGGCCGCCGAGCATCTTCTTCAGGCCTTCCTGGGTCTCGGTGGTGACGGTCGTACCGAAACCGCCCGACGCCAGATTGACGCACCAGTGCTGCGCGCCGTCGGCTTCAATGCGCAGCAGATCCACCGGCTGCGGCGTCGAAGTGCGCACCAGGTCGAGCGCCGCTTCGGCGTCGACCGGAATCTCCGCGGCGGTGGCGAAATCGTTGGCGGTGCCCAGCGACAGCACCGCCAGCGCCGGCAGCGCATCGGCCGATGCGTCGCGCCGGGCCAGCGCGTCGGCCAGCTCGCGCACGGTGCCGTCGCCGCCGCCGGCGATCACCGTGCGCGCCTTCGCGGCGATGGCTTCGTCGATATAACGTCCGGCGTCGCCCGCTTCCCAGGTGACCCGCACCGCCAGCCGCAGGCCACGCCCGCGCAGCGCTTTCACCGCCAGCCGCACGTCGTCGTCGTTCGCCTGCTTGCCGTTGAGGATCAGCCAGGTGTCGGGATCCGCTCCGTCCCACGGAGCCGCGCGGTCCGTCGTCATGCGCCGCGTACGGCGGCAACCGCGGCCTTCATCTGCGCGACCACGGCGGCGTAATCGCGCTGGCCGAAGATCGCCGAACCCGCAACGAAGGTGTCGGCGCCGGCTGCCGCAATCTCGGCGATGTTGTCGGGTTTCACGCCGCCGTCGATCTCCAGCCGGATCGGCCGGCCGGTGCGCGCGACCACGGCGTCGATGCGCTGGCGCACCACCCGCAGCTTGTCCAGCGCCGAGGGAATGAAGCTCTGGCCGCCGAAGCCGGGATTGACCGACATCAGCAGCACCAGATCGAGGTCTTCCAGCACGTAATCCAGCACGTCCACCGGCGTCGCCGGATTCAGTACCAAGCCGGCCTGGCAGCCCTGCGCCTTGATCAACTGGAGGGTGCGGTGCACGTGCCGGCTGGCTTCCGGGTGGAAGCTGATCAGCGACGCACCGGCCTTGGCGAAGTCCGGGACCAGGCGATCCACCGGCTCCACCATCAGATGCACGTCGATCGGCGCGGTCACGCCGTGTTTGCGCAGCGCCTCGCAGACCAGCGGGCCGATGGTGAGATTCGGCACGTAATGATTGTCCATCACGTCGAAATGCACCCAATCGGCGCCGGCGGCGAGGACGTTGTCGACCTCTTCACCCAGCTTGGCGAAGTTGGCGGAGAGAATGGACGGGGCGATGACAGTGGGTTGCATGGGGGCCAGGTCGTAGAGCGGCGCGAGCCGCGAACCCGCGCATTATCACCGGGCAGGGCCGAACCGATACGAACGGAGGCCCTGCCGCCTCGCAGGAGGGCCGAAAGCGCCCCTCATCCGCCCTTCGGGCACCTTCTCCCCATGCATGGGGAGAAGGACAACACTGCGCCGGTATTGCAGCCAACCTGCGCCGGTCTCCTTCTGCGCCGGTCTCCTTCTCCCCGCGTGCGAGGAGAAGGTGCCCGAAGGGCGGATGAGGGGCGAACGAAGCCGCAATCGCCAAGGCCATCATCGAAACAGCCAAAACACCGGAAGTCGGCGTCACGTCCTTGCAGGATAGCGTTTCGGCCCGGCTCTCAGCCGCCAAAGGTCGGCCAGGCCCCCAAGCAAGCAGCTACGAGCGCTGGCGCAAGGCTTTGATCCGGTCGTAAGCGCCGTTGATCTCGCTGGCTTTCTCTTCGGCCTCTCGGCGCAGTTCTTCGGCCACGCCGACCAGTTTGTCCGGGTGATACTGGCTGATCAGCCGGCGGTAGGCCTGGTCGACCTCGGCATCCGAGGCGTCCTCGGTCACGCCCAGCACCCGGTGCGGGGTGTCGCGCTTGCTCTTGAACCAGTCCTCATCGAAGGCATGGCCCAGCAACAGACCCAGCAGCCCGCCGAACGGGTGGCGCACCAGCAGCCAGCCCGCGATGAATCCGAACAGTTTTCCGTACCAGCGTTTCATGGCGCCGAGTCTACAGGCCACGCCCCGCGACCGCGCGGCGTCGGTCGTCGCAAGTCCGCCGCAGCATGTCGCCATCCCGGCAGGCCATACCGGCCGGGCGGCCCAAGCCGGTCGTGGCGCCTTACACTAGGCGGCCCGACCGATCCCGACGGACTGCGCGTGGCGACCACTCTGCTTGAATCCGACCTGCCCGGCCTGACCCTGCGCCATCGCGGCAAGGTCCGCGACGTGTTCGACCTGTCGCCTGCCGCACTGCCGCCCGAAGCCCGCGAGCACGGCCCGCTGCTGCTGATCGTGGCTACCGATCGGCTCAGCGCCTTCGACGTGGTGCTGCCCGACCCGATCCCCGGCAAGGGCGAGATGCTCTGCCAGATCAGTAATTTCTGGTTCGACAAGACCGCGCACATCCTGCGCAATCATCTCACCGGCATCGACGTGACCAGCGTGCTGCCGGCCGGCGTCGACGCCGCGCTGTACGCGAAGCGCGCGGTGGTCACCCGCCGGCTCAAGCCGGTGCCGGTGGAAGCCATCGCCCGCGGGTATCTGATCGGCAGCGGCTGGAAGGACTACCAACGCACCGGACGGGTCAGCGGCATCACCCTGCCCAACGGGCTGGAACAGGCCGAACAGCTGCCCGAACCGATCTTCACGCCGTCGACCAAGGCCGCGGTAGGCGACCACGACGAGAACATCGACTTCGACACCATGGTGAAAACGGTCGGCGCCGAGCTGGCCGAGCAGGTCCGCGACGCGACCCTGCGCATCTATCGCTACGCCGCCGCCTACGCCGCCGAACGCGGGATCTTGCTGGCGGACACCAAATTCGAATTCGGCACCGACGCCGACGGTCGCCTGTACGTGATGG
Source organism: Chitinophaga pinensis (assembly GCA_943371935.1). GTDB lineage: Bacteria > Pseudomonadota > Gammaproteobacteria > Xanthomonadales > Xanthomonadaceae > Lysobacter_I. Next base: position 135,432 of record CALRWS020000002.1, read on the forward strand.
ACGAAATGCTGACCCCGGATTCGTCGCGCTACTGGCCCGCCGACGAATACCGCGTCGGCATCAGCCCGCCGAGCTACGACAAACAGTTCGTCCGCGATCATCTGGAAACATTGGATTGGGACAAGACCGCGCCGGGCCCGAGGCTGCCGGCGGAGGTGATCGACCGCACCCGGGCGAAATACGCTGAAGCGCTGCGGCGGCTGGCGGGGATCAGCGTCGATTGATTGATGCGCTGAGAACGAAGAACAAGACCACTCATGTCCGAACCCAATCCATACGCTGCGCCAAAAGCCGTCGTCGCCGATATCTTCGTAGGCGAGGCTGCACCTGCGCTTTGGAACCCGACAGTGGCCGGGGCCTGGAGCCTTCTGTTCACTCCGATCTTCGGCGCTTTTCTTCACATGCAGAACTGGAAAGCGCTGGGACAGCCCGAAAAAGCCGCTGCGTCGAAGAAGTGGATATTCGGAAGCATCGCGTTCATCGTCGCGACCACGCTCCTGGCATTCTTCACGATACCTTCGTCCAAAACCCTGGACAACATCAGCAACTTCAGCGGCCTGATCTTGCTGATCGTCTGGTATTACGCCATAGGCAAATCACAGCAGAACTATGTCGCCGCGCGCTTCGGAAAGACGTATCCACGCCGGGGATGGGCGATCCCCATCCTCACGGCAATCGGAATCGCCGTGCTTTTCTTTGCCCTCCTGATGGTCCTTGCGATTCTGTTCATCGCAGCTGGCTGGGTACCGGATACGTTCTGATGATCGGGCCCGGAACGAACCGAACAACCATGCGGCATCCATCTGCTCGCGTTGCTCGATCGCATCTCTACCGCCCATCATGCGACAGCATGGATCACATACTGCCGCCCCGACAAATACATCGAGGACATCACGATGAACGCAAGCACTGAAATCGAAACGACCCTCGACCGCCCCATCGACCGCTGGTTCGCCAACTATTCGGCCGATCACGTCGACGACACCAACCAGAAGATCCACTACCTCGCGGTGCCGCTGATCCTGTGGACGGTGACCTCCCTGCTGTGGTGCATACCGGTGCCGGGCACCTGGTTCGGTGTGGGCTTCTGGGCAGCCATCGCGGCCTTCGGCGCGTGGATGTTCTATTACCGCGCCTCGCGTGCGATCGGCCTGGGCATGCTCGCGGTGTTCATCGCGCTGCTGTGGCTCAACCGCTGGCTGCACGCGGCGATCGGCACCACGCAGATGCTGCAGCTTGCGGTGGCGGTGTTCGTGCTGGCGTGGATCGCGCAGTTCGTCGGCCACAAGATCGAAGGCAAGAAGCCGAGTTTCCTCACCGATCTGGTGTATCTGCTGATCGGGCCGGCGTGGATCCTGAGCAAGGTCTACCGCAAGATCGGCCTGAAATACTGATGCGCGCGCTGCACCGGCGGCGCTGTCCGAACACCGCCGATGCCTGAACACCCTTTCGGCCGGCGCGACTTCGCGCTGGCGCTGCTGATCTGTCTCGTCTGGGCCGGCAACTTCCTGACCTCGGCGTTCGCGCTGCGCGAGATCCCGCCGTTCCTGTTCAGCGCTTTGCGCATGGGCCTGCTCGCCCTGCTGCTGTGCATGATCGTGAAGGCGCCGCCGCGCGCGCAGTGGCCGCGGCTGATCGCAGTGGCGCTGCTCAACGGCGCGCTGCATTTCGGCACCAGCCTGTGGGCGCTGCGCATGGCCGGCGATCTGTCGTCGCCGGCCATCGTGATGCAGAGCTATATCCCGATGTCGGTGCTGCTGGCGTGGTGGCTGCTGGGCGAACGCTTCGCGTGGCGCACCGGTTCGGCGATCGCATTGAGTTTCGCCGGCGTGCTGGTGCTGGGCTTCGATCCGCTGGTGCTGGATCACCCGGCATCGCTGGCGATGATGCTGTTCTCCGCGTTCCTGATCGCACTGGGCACGGTGTTCATGCGCGGACTCAGCGGCATCGATGCGCTGAACCTGCAGGCGTGGACCGCATTGATCGGCCTGCTGCCGCTGCTCGCGATCAGCGCGATGATCGAACCCGGCGGCTTCGCTTCGCTGCGCAGCGCGAGCTGGACCGTGTGGGGCGCCGTGATCTACTCGGCGGTGTTCGCGTCGCTGATCGGCCACAGCGTGTTCTACACGCTCGTGCAGCGTCATCCGGTCGCCACGATCATGCCGTACCTGCTGCTGACGCCGGTGTTCGCGGTGGGCCTGGGCGTGCTGATCTGGGGCGATCGCCCGGGGCCGCAGCTGTGGATCGGCGGCGCGATGGTGCTGGGCGGCGTGCTGATCATCGCGTTGCGCGCACGCGCGAAAGCATTGTCTACGCACTGACGACACGCCGACGGCGCAAGGTCGACGTACGATCTTCCGCAAACCGGCCAATGTCCGGTCCCTGCGGCCGCTTACGTGACTTCCGGATGTGGTTTCATCGCGCCGCTGCCGGCGCCATCCCCCGGAGATCGCCATGCGCACACTTCAAGGCAAGTTGTTCCGTTACTGCACGATCGCCGCCTGCGCGGCAGTAGTCGCGAATGGCTGCATGCTCGACCGCAGACCGATTGTTTCGCCGGGAACCATCGTTCCCGGACAGTACTGCCCCGGCGACACACTGGTCGCTTCGTACGACTTCCTCAGATTCGCCGGCGGCGTCTGCACGCCGCGCGCCGGATCGCCCGGTGAATGCAGCACCGCTGCGCCGACAGTCACGATGACCAGCACGCCGGCGCTGTTCCCGCCGACGACGCTTCAGGCCTATCAGAACAGCGTCAGCTTCACCGCCAGCGGCGATCGCGTGGACGTGGGCTTCGCCTACGGCGCGACGTCGGTCTTCATTCCGCCATCGACGCCGCTGTTGAACGTCCGCGATCACACGGAATCCGCGACCCGCTTCGTCGACAACCTCGACACACCGCTGCCGCACATGGGCAACTGCGCCCGCGGCCTGGTGCCGCCGACCTACGCTCCGGTCATGGTGCCCCGCAGCTCGCCCGCGCTGGGGCTGACGAGCATCTGCAATCCGGCATCCAACGGCGTCACGGTCAACCTGACGGTCAGCACCGACGTGCCCGGCGAAAGTTTCTCGACGACCCTCACGTCCGGCAATTGCCTCAACCCGACCGCGCCCGGCGTGCCGGCGTTCGTGTCGCGCGCGACCGTGATCAGCGCCGCACCGCTGGGCCTGCTCTGCCCGTCCGGCGGCGATGGCTCGACCGGACCGCAGCCGCTCGCGCCGCCGCTTTCCACTGTCGTGCGTCAAGCGTGCCGCTGAGCCGCAGACATGATGCGGTCGACACGATCGGCCGCATCCATTCTTTCGCAGACTCCGGTCTGCCACGCATCCTGGATACCGCATGCGCGCTCGTCGAAACCCGTTGTTCCGCTATTGCGTCATCGCTGTGTGCGCAAGCGTGGTCGCCAGTGCCTGCTCGGTCGAACCGCGCCCGGTCCCGCCGGTCGGCCGCCTCGCGCCGCTGCAGTACTGCCCAGGCGACAACGTGCGCGCGAGTTTCGATTTCCTGGCCGGCGAGATCTGCAGCGCGCCCTCCGGCATGACCTGCGGAGATTTCGTGCCAACCGTGCGCATCACCAGCGCGCCGGAAGCGTTTCCTCCGGTGGCGCTGCGCGGCTATATCGACGGCGTCACCTTCATGCCGACCACCGATCGCGTCGCCGTGACCTTCGATACCGATCGCGAGACCGTCTTGGTCCCGACGGCGAGAGGATTCATCTCGCGACCGAATCTCGCCCCTCACACCCTCACCGCGACCCGCATCGACGGCACGATCGACACAGTGCTGACTCATGGCGGCGTGTGCGCGGGACGCCGCCCCTTGAATACGCCAGCAAGCGTGCCGAGCCTGCCGCGCGTTCCGCTGCACATGAATCTGGTCAGAGTGTGCAACATCAACGGCGTCGCGGTGGTCATCACGCTCGTGGGCTCGGGCACCGACCCTTATCCAGTCGAGCTGACCCCCGGCCAGTGCATCGCCCCCGGCGACCCGCTGCTGCCCATCGCCGCCAATCGCACGCGCACGATCGAAATCCGTCCGCTGACGCCGGCGCCGGGCACGATGTGCACACCGACGGGCCCGAATACGCCACCGCTGCCGCTGCGCACGCAGGTCAGCATGGCCTGCCGCTGATCCGATCCACTGTTTCGAAGCCACACCGTTACGCGCTGCCGTTCCAGACCACAGCATGCCCTCGACAGCATGCCCTCATCAGCACGCCCTCACCAGCAGTCACGACACAGGACACCTGTATGCACATGCTTCAGAACAAATGGCTCCGTTACTGCATCATCGCCGCCTGCTCGGCCTCGGTCGCGACAGGCTGCATCATCGAACGCCGATCGTTGGAGGGGCCGGGATATACCGCCCTGGAGCCCTGGAATTACTGCCCGGGCGATCCGGTCACCGCGTCCTTCGATTTCCTGGAAGATCTGCGCTGCCCGGCAGGCCTGGACGAGCTCTGCACGATGACCTCTCCGACGGTCGCCATCACCAGCGAGCCCATGCTCTTTCCCGCACAGTCGATCCGCGGTTACACCGGCAATGTCGGCTTCATCGCGCCGGATGCGCCGAGCTACGACGTCCGGTACAACCCGGATCGCGACGAGGTCCTGATCCCCACGGAAGAATTCAGGGACGGCAATCGCGTCTTCGTGGGACGCCCCAGCACCGATCGATTGGCTCGCGGGACCAGGCAAGGGCCGCTGGACAGTGTGCTCACGCACGACGGCATGTGCGCGGGCGGCGTACCGGTCAATGCGCCGCAGATGTTGCCGGGACTGCCGCGTTTCTCACCGAACCTGGCGCTGAACGATCTGTGCAACCTCAACGCGACGCATGTGATCGTGACCTTGTCCGGCGGCGCCGACGGCTCGACGTACACGCAGCCCCTGGCGCCGAACCAGTGCCTCAGCGAGATGCCCGGCGTCCCGGTCAGCACCCAGAGCGCGCGCGTGGTCGAAGTGCGGCCGATGAACATGGATCCCGCCACGCGCTGCACCGCGACCGGGCCGCACATGCCGCCCCCGCCGCTGCGCACGCGCGTGCGCATGCAATGCCGCTGAGGCAATCCCAACATACCGCTATCCGCAGCGTCCGCCACACCCACACCCTTTCCCACGAGACATCGCCATGAACCCGATCCGCTCTCTCTCCTGCATCGCCCTCGCGTTGACGCTGACCCTCGGCTCGGCGCTGTCCGCGCACGCGGGCTCCGCCACCGCGCAGCTGCAATACCTCGACAAGACCACCTACAGCGGCCATCTGGATGTCTCCGTGGATCTGTACGCGCCACCGAAGAAACCCGGGCAGTACGCAGCGCCGAAACGCTACCCGGCGAAATTGCTGTTCGAACGCCCAGACCGCTTCCGCATGGTGCTGCGTCCCGGCGAGAAGGACGAGTTCATCGCGGTCGCCGAAGGCGGCACCGTGCGCTGGCTCGATCGCGCCACCGGCATCTCGGGCAAGGAGGAAGCCGGCAAGGTCACCGACCCGCTTGCGCTCGCTCTGCTGGGCTCGGCCGGCGAACTGCTGCGCTTCAGCGCATCGAAGGATCTGGTGTTGCCCAAGGACAGCAAGATCAGCGGCGCGCGCCTGCAGCCGAACACCTGGGGCAGCGGCGTGGAAGAAGGCCTGGCCTGGTTCTCGTCCGACGGCAAGCCGGTCGGTTTCCAGTTCCTGCTGGCCGACGACACCAAGGTGTTCGTCTCGGTCCTGCTGTTCCAGCAGAACGTGCAGACCAAGCCGGAAGATTTCCAGCTTTGATCGCACCTGCTTCGTAGGAGGGCCTTTAGGCCCGATCTTTTCAGCCCCGATCTTTTCAGGCCAGACCCTCCTCGATGCGGCGGCCCCGGCATGACCGTGATCGTGGGGGAAAAGATCGGGGCTGAAGCCCCTCCTACATGAGGATCGTGCCGTCGAAGGATTCAATCCGACTGCGGAAACATCGCCGCAGTCGGATTGAAACCGCGCGGCGCATAGCCGAAATCGCGCTGCGCATCGATCGGATCGAACACCAGATCGCTGCGCATCCGCGCCACCGCCGCTTCGTTGAAATCCAGCGCGAAGCCGGCGGCGTGCGCAGCGGCGAGCACTACATTGAACACCGGCGACGGCACTTCATGCAGGCGCGGCGCAGGCGTCAACACCGCCAGCACCCGCGCCACCATGTCGCGATACGCGAGGGTTTCGCCGCCGGGCAGCGCGTACGGGCGCCCGAACGACGCTTCGGCGTCGATGCAATCGAATGCGGCATCGGCGAGATCGTGCACATGCACCGGCTGACGCAGACCGACCGCATCGCGCGGCAGCACGAACCGGCCGAAACGCCGCGCGACCTGCGCGATCCGGTTGAGATTGCGGTCTCGTCCCGCACCGTAGACCAGCGTCGGCCGCAGCACCGTCGCCGCCGCGCCGCGCGCCGATGCGGTCTCGAACAGCACGCGCTCGGCCTCGCGCAACCGCGCGGCGAGGTCGCGCTCCTCGGCATCGGCGGAACCGCGCTTCACGTCGATGCTGGTCGAGCCGAACGCGACGATCCGCGGCACGGGCATCGGCGCACGCGCATACCACTGCGCGAAGTGATCCAGCGGCCCGCAGCTGAAGATCGCCTGCGCCTGCGACGGGAGGCCATCGACGCGGGCCAGGTCGCCCTGCAGCCAGACCAGCCCCGGCTGCTCTGCGCGTGGTTCGCGCGAGACCGCATACACGCGCCAGCCGTCGTCGCGCAGACGGTCGAGCAGTGGCATGCCCAGTTGCCCGCTGGCGCCGAAGACGATCGCGGTCTTCATCGCGACCCTCGCGACGCCGGGTGCGTGAATGCACGAATGGAAAAACGCACGACCGGGCGACGGATCAGGATTCGGCCGCTCCCGCATTGCGGCCCGACGGCAGGACGACACGCAGCCACAGATAGCCCGCGATCGCTGCGATCACCGACGCACACAGCACGCCGAGCACGCTGCTTTCGGCGATGTCCGGATGTCCCTTGAACGCCAGCGAGGCGATGAACAGGCTCATCGTGAAACCGATCCCGCAGAGCATGCCCAGGCCGATCATGGCCTTCAGATTCATGCCCTCGCCGAAGCGGGCGATCCCGGAGACATGAGCGAGCAGGGCCGCGCCGACGATGCCGATCGGCTTGCCCAACACCAGCCCGAGCGCGATCCCCAGCGGCACCGGTGCCAGCAGATGGGAAAAGGCCATGCCATTGAGCGCGAGGCCGGCATTGGCGAACGCGAACACCGGCAGGATGACGTAGGCCACCCACGGATGCAGCGCATGTTCCAGCCATTCCAGCGGCGAGTATTCCTCCTCGTCGCTGATCTCATTGTCCTTGTCGACGTGAGGAATCAGCAGACCCGTGGCGACACCGGCCAGCGTGGCGTGCACGCCCGACTTCAGCACGCAGACCCACATCACAGCGCCCAGCAGCAGATACGGCGTGAGCGCGCGCACCTTCAGACGGTTGAGCACGACCATGAGCAGCAGCGTCGCGACGGCGCCGCCCAATGCGGTCATCGACAGATGGCTGGTATAGAACACGGCGATGATGATGATCGCGATCAGGTCGTCCAGCACCGCGATCGTCGACAACAGCAGCTTCATCGCCACCGGCACGCGGGATCCCAATAGCGACAGGACGCCAAGCGCGAAAGCGATATCGGTGGCGGCGGGAATCGCCCAGCCGCGCATCGCCTGGGCATCGCCGGCATTGATCCAGACATAGATCAGCCCCGGCACGGCCACGCCGGCTGCGGCGCAGACCAGCGGCTGGATCAGCTGCGAGCGGCTGGACAACTGCCCGCTCAGCACTTCGCGCTTGATCTCCAGCGCCACCAGCAGGAAGAAGATCGCCATCAGGCCGTCGTTGATCCACAGCAGCAGCGGCTTCTCGATGTTCAACTCGCCCGCGCGCGCCTGCATGGGAAACTCGCGGAACAACTCGTAGAAATCCGACAGCGGCGAGTTGGCCAGGATCATCGCCAGCGCGGCCGCACCGATCAGCAGGATGCCGCCGGCGGCTTCCAGACGGAAGAAGTCCTGCAGCGCGCGCGCCGCACGACCCGGCAGCACGCGGATGATCACCGATTCTTTTCTACTCATCGACACTCTCTCTTATCGGACGTCGAGACCCGGCGTGGCGAGATGTCGACGGAAACGGAACGCATTGGAACTTCATGGCTCGGAGCTGCGTGGAGCGGAAGTTCATGAAGCGGAACGCGACGCATCAGCGCGAAAGCAGCAACTCGAACACCACCCATGCGATGAAGGCCAGCAGCAGCACCCAGCCTTCGGCGCGGCTGATCTGCAGATCGCGACGCAGCATCGGATACAGCAGCAGCGATGCGGCCAGCGCGGCCGGCAGTTCAAAGCCGACGAACGAGGCCGGAATCGGCAGGTCGCGCAGCGCGGCCATGCCGCCGACCACGATCAGCAGATTGAACAGGCTGGAGCCGATGACGTGACCCACCACCATGTCGCCCTGCCCGCGCCGGGCCGCCGCCATCGCCGCGACGGCCTCCGGCAGTGCGGTCGCGATGGCGACAATGATCAAACCGGTGAGCAAGGGACTCATGCCCCAGGCGGTACCGACGATCGGCGCGTGCTGCACCAGCCACATCGCGCCGAAGTACAGCAGCACCGCGCCGATGACGAAACGCAGCACATTCAGCGCGAGATCGTCGCCGGTCGTGAGATAGCCGGCGATCGCTTCCTGCACCTCCGGCGTCTCGCGCCGGCTGCGCACGATCGCAAGCGCGACCACCACCACGAACGCGAGCACGAAGATCGCACCTTCGATGCGGGTCAACACGCCGTCGTAGCCCAGCGCGATCAAGGCGATGGTGGCGACGATCAGACAGATCAGCAGCGGCGCCAGCGCCCGCCAGCGCACCAGCAGCGGCGCGACGATCGCAGCCAGACCGAGGGTGAGGCCGAAGTTGACGATATTGCTGCCGACGGCGTTGCCCAGCGCCAGGCTCTGGCTGCCGGTGAAGAATGCGCGCGCGTTGACAGCGAGTTCCGGGATCGACGTACCGAACGCGACCAGCAGCAGACCGGTGACGAACGGCGACCAGTGGAAGCGTCGCGAGAGCCCGGATGCGCCCTTCAGCACCGAATCGCCACCCAGCGCCAGAAATAACAGAGCCAGCACGCACCAGCCGAGTGCCATGATCATCGCGCCTTCTCCCTCATAGTCGTCTGCCCGATTCTAAGCCAGACCGGGCGGACGCGCCGATCAACCGCAGCTTCCGACGTCATCGACCTGCGGCGGCACGCCGATGCGCCATGCGACGACGACGCCTTCGGTGCCGATCTCGAACACCAGCGCAGCGGCGCCGCCCGGCGGATCCGTCGCGATCGGCCGATCAGGGTTTGAAGCGCTTCTCCAACCCCGCCCAGCATTGCTGGTATTCGCGCTGGCGGTGCTCGGCATCGAGCGCCTGCTGCGTCGGCCGGATCACCGCACGCGTTTCGAACATGAACGCCATCGTGTCGCGGATGTAGTCGGGCTTCGACGTGTCCGCGTTCGAGGCTTTCTCGAATGTCGCCGCGTCCGGGCCGTGGCCGGTCATGCAGTTGTGGATCGAACAGCCGCCGGGCGCGAAACCGTCGGCCTTGGCGTCGTAGGCGCCGTGCACGAGCCCCATGAATTCGCTGGCGACGTTGCGGTGGAACCACGGCGGGCGGAAGGTGTTTTCCATCGCGAGGATGCGCGGCGGAAAGATCACGAAATCCAGATTGCCCACGCCGGGCGAATCGGTCGGCGAACTCAACACCAGGAAGATGCTGGGATCGGGATGATCGAAACTGATCGAGCCGATGGTGTTGAAGCGGCGCAGATCGTATTTGTACGGTGCGTGATTGCCGTGCCAGGCGACCACATCGAGCGGCGAATGCTCGATGACCGCGCGCCACAAATGGCCCTGGAACTTAGCGATCAGTTCGAAATCCTGTCCAACGGCCGCGCCCTCGACATCCTCGAACGCGGCGTTCGGCGTGAGGAAATCGCGCGCATTGGCCAGCCCGTTGCTGCCGATCGGGCCGAGATCGGGAAGGCGCAGGAACGCGCCGAAGTTCTCGCACACGTAGCCGCGCGCCAGGCCGTCCGGCAGCGACACCCGGAAACGGATGCCGCGCGGAATCACCGCGATCTCCTGCGGCTCGATCTCGATCACGCCCAGCTCGGTGTCCAGCTTCAGGCGGCCATGCTGCGGCACGATCAGCATCTCGGCATCGGCGTTGTAGAAGAACCGGCCCTGCATGTCACGATTGGCCGCGTACAGATGGATGCCGACGCCGGACATCGCCGCCGGCGAACCGTTGCCGCCCATGGTGAACAGGCCGTCGATGAAGTCGACCGGCGCCGCCGCGGCATCGCTGCCGGGCTGCGGCAGCGGATTCCAGCGCAGTTGATCCGGCGTCACCGGACCGGCGCCGAAATCGTTGTGGAAACAGCTGTCGAAGCCGGGATGCGCATGCGGCACGAAACCGCCATGCATCGCCGCCGGACGGATGCGATACAGCCAACTGCGCCGGTTCTGATGGCGCGGCGCGGTGAACGCAGTGCCGCTGATCTGCTCGGCGTAAAGACCGTGCGCGACCCGCTGCGGTGAATTGCGGCCGATCGGCAGCGTGTCGGGAATCGCCTCGCTGGCGAACTCGTTGCCGAAACCGGATTGGTAGCCGTTGGATTTCAGAGTGGGCGACATGCGCTGGCCTCGTTGTACTTCAAAGCCCCTCTCCCGACGGGAGAGGGGCTACTTCCAGATCATTTCCGATCAGAGGAAACCGCGCTTCATCTGGTCGCGCTCGATGCTCTCGAACAGCGCCTTGAAGTTGCCTTCGCCGAAACCTTCGTTGCCCTTGCGCTGGATGATCTCGAAGAAGATCGGACCGATCGCGTTCAGGGTGAAGATCTGCAGCAGCTTGCGCTGTTTGGTCTCTTCGTCGGCATCGATCAGGATCTTGTTCCTGCGCAGGCGCTCGACGTCCTCGCCGTGCTGCGGCACGCGCTGATCGATGACGTCGAAATAGGTGTCGGGCGTATCCAGGAACTCGATGCCGGCCGCGCGCATCGCCTCGACCGTCGCATAGATATCGTCGGTGAAACAGGCGATGTGCTGGATGCCTTCGCCGTTGTACTGCTGCAGGTATTCGTTGATCTGCGACTTCGGATCGGACGACTCATTCAACGGAATGCGCACGATACCGTCGGGCGCGGTCATCGCCTTCGACAGCAGGCCGGTCTTCGCGCCCTTGATGTCGAAATAGCGGATCTCGCGGAAGTTGAACAGGCGCTCGTAATAGTCCGACCACTTCGCCATGTTGCCGAAGAACAGGTTGTGGGTGAGGTGATCGATGAAGGTCAGACCCAGCCCCTTGGGCATCATCTCCGCGCCCGGCAGCCATTCGTAGTCCGGGTCGTGGATGGTGCCCTTCTCGTCGTAGCGATCGACGATGTACAGCATGCAGCCGCCGATGCCTTCGATCACCGGCGCGGCGACGGCCTTGCTCAGTTCCTTGTTGGTGATCGGCGTGGCGCCGTTCTTCAATGCCTGCACCCGCACCCATTCGGCGAGCTTGTTGACGCGGATCGCGAAGCCGCAGGCGCTGGGGCCGTGCTGGGCGGCGAAGTCGGCAGCGAAGGAATCGGGATCTTCGTTGATCAGGAACGTACAGTCGCCCTGGCGATAGGTGCTGATCGCGCGGGTCTTGTGGCGCGCGACCATGGTGAAGCCCATCCTGCGGAAGTAATCGTGCAGCTGCTGCGCCTGCCCCGGCGGCGCGGCGAACTCGACGAACTCGAAGCCGTCGATGCCCATGGGATTTTCGAACGTGGTGACCTGCATGCCGGGGGTAGGCTGTGCGCTCATGGACGTGCTTCCTGATGACGGAACGATCGGATGACGGGATGATGCCGGGCGCTGCGCATGCGCGCGTCTTGCGGCAAGCAGCGAGCCGCGAATATAGTTTCAGTTGAAACCATTTGCAAGCCAGCCACACCAACGCCCTTCCCCACCGAGTTCGACCCCATGCCCGACACCCACGCGCAGCTGGATCATGCCCAACTGGATCATGCCCAATTGGATCTGGAGCACTTCCTGCCCTATCGGCTGAGCGTACTGTCGAACCGGATCAGTCAGATCATCGCCAACGCCTACGCTGGCCGGTTCGGTATCGGCATCACCGAATGGCGGGTGATCGCGGTGCTGGGCCGCCATACGGGCCTGTCCGCGAACGGCCTGGCCGAGCGCACCGCGATGGACAAGGTCGCGGTGAGCCGCGCGCTGGCGCGGTTGCTGGAACGCGGGCTTGTGCAGCGCGACACTCACGGCGACGACCGCCGACGCTCGGTGCTGGAACTCAGCGAAGCGGGCTATCGCATCTACGACGAAGTGGTGCCGCTGGCGCTGGCGCGCGAACGCATGCTGCTGGCGCACTTCAGCGACGACGATAAACGGCAGCTCGATGCGCTGCTGGAAAAACTGGGCAAAGGCCTGGGCGATCTGACCGATGCCGCGAATGCGGCATAAGCCAGGAATCGTCGAAAAAAACGGCGGTCGATGGCCGCCGTTCCAGAAACATCATTTCGAAATATCGTTCGCCTCTAGCCCAACCACCCGCGCGCACGCGCGCGCCGCGCGAACCACACCAGGAACAGCGAAAACATCAGCACCAGCGCCGGCATGATCAGCCCGACCGGGCCGTAGACCTCGTAGCTGTTCGCGATCAGGAATGCGTGCGTCATCTGCACCGCCACGCCCAGCAGCGACAGCACCAGCACCGGCAACGCCCAGCGGCTGCGTACCAGCAATAACAGGCAGCCGACCACGCCGCCGAAGACGGCAACCGCAAACGCCGCCGTGACCCAGGCCGGACGCGATGCGCGCAGCGCGCGTTCGGCCTCCGGCAACGCGTTCAGCGCGTCGGCGGTGATCGTCGCATCGGCGACGTAGGCCATCGCGCCCAGAGCATTCCACAGCAACATCGCCGCGGACACGGCCCAGAACCACAGCGGCGGTTTGACCGACGGATTCATGCTCGACTCCCCTCGAGTGGATGCATCGCGACCCCGGCTTCGCAAGGGCCACGGCGCGCATCTCCCCGATGCGCGCCGATTCGCGTTCTTACATTTTTTACTTCACGCCATGCATGAGCTTCTGGATCAGCGGCGCGATCAGGAACAGCAGGCCGCCGGCGATCAGCAGCACCCAGAACCCGAAGGTGTACCCCGACAGCGCCGAGGCGATGGTCATGCCCGTCTCGCCGCTGACTTCGCTGGCGAAAATGCCGGACAGGTTGTTGCCGATGCCGGTCGACAGGAACCAGCCGCCCATGCCGAAGCCGACCAGCCGAAGCGGCGCCAGCTTGGTCACCATCGACAGGCCGATCGGCGACAGGCACAGCTCACCGATCGACTGGATGACGTAGACCATGAACAAGGTCCAGAAGGGAATCATCTCCTTCGTGACGCCGCCTTCGGTCACCGTGAACAGCAGGCTCGTGAGCGCGTACATCAGCAGCAGGAACGCCAGGCCGTTGAAGATGATGCCCAGACCAAACTTGCGCGGGATCGACGGGTTATTGTTGCCCAGCCGCACCCACAGCCACGCCATGATCGGCGCGAAGACGATGATGGCCAGCGAATTCACCGACTGGAACCACGCCACCGGCCAGGCGAAGCCGAACACTTCCTTGTGGACGATCTCGTCGGCGAGGAAGGTGAACGAACTGCCGGCCTGCTCGAAGAACATCCAGAACAGGATGTTGAACGCGAAGATGATGAGCATGGCAATCGCGCGGTCGCGTGCCACGGCGCCGTCCTTGACGCCCTCTATCATGATCATCAGGCACAGCAGCGCGAACATCGGGAACAGGACGTACCACTGCAGCGAGGTCGCCGAGATCGACAGCAGGAAGTAGATCAGCGGGATCGCCAGCAGCGTGCCGACCAGCACATACAGCACCTTGGCCTTGCCGCCGCCGTCGGCCTCGATCGCCCGGCCGATGCTCTGCAACTGCGCGCGGCCGAACCAGAACCACACCAGCGAGATCAGCATGCCGATGCCGGCGGTGATGAACACCACCTTGTAGGCGGGGAACTCGTCGGTGCCGAAGACCTTGCTCGCCAGCCAGCCGGTGAGGATCGGCGCGACCATCGCGCCGAGGTTGATACCCATGTAGAAGATGGTGAAGCCCGAATCGCGGCGGCCGTCGGTCGGCGCGTACAGCTTGCCCACCATCGTCGAGATGTTCGGTTTGAACAGGCCATTGCCGGCGATGATCGTCGCCAGGCCGAGCTTGAAGACCTCGGGGTTGGGCATCGCGATCATGAAAAGGCCGGCCGCCATGATGATCGCGCCGAGCAGGATCGAACGCTGGTAGCCCAGCACCTTGTCGGCCACGTAGCCGCCGAAGATCGCACCGGCATAGACGAGGGCCAGATACGCGCCGTAGGTCTGATTGGCCGGCGCCTGGCCGCTGCCGTCTCCACCGTGGAACTGCGCGACGATATAGAGCACCAGCGCCCAGCGGATTCCGTAGAACGCGAAGCGTTCCCAGAACTCGGTCATGAACAGCATCCACAGCGGCTTCGGATGCCCCAGGATCTGGGTGAATTCCGGAATGGCCGTCGGGCCTGATGTATTCGTCGCTCCGCTCATGCGGGTCCCCTCTGTCATTTGTTTGCGCGATGGACTGCGTGCGAAAAATCGAACCCGCGCCGATGGCGGGGCCGGCGGAGGATGACCGACCCGATGCGTACGCGTCAAACCGACGCCGTATTGTTGCGCCGCAGCAAATGCCGTTCGATCCCGCGGCCGGGCACTCTCCCGGACAGCGTCGGATCACCCCGCTGCGGGGTAGGTATAACTCGCCTGCAGCCCAAGCGGCAGGCCCAAGCCCCAGAACGCCATCAACAGCAACGTCCAGACCACCAGAAACGTCACTGTGTACGGCAGCATCAATGCGACCAGGGTGCCGATGCCGGTGCCTTTCACGTAGCGCTGGCAGAAGACCACGATCAGCGGAAAGTACGGCATGAGCGGGGTGATGATGTTGGTGGTGGAATCGCCGACCCTATAGGCGGCCTGGGTGAGATCGGGCGAAACGCCCAGTTGCATCAGCATCGGCACCATCACCGGACCGATCAGGCCCCACTTCGCGGACGCCGATCCCACCAGCAGATTCACCGAGGCGGTGAGCAGGATGATGCCGAACAGCGTCAGCCCCATCGGCAATTGCATGCTCTTGAGCGCCTCCGCGCCCTTCACCGCGATCAAAGCGCCCAGATTGCTTTGGCCGAAGGCGTAGATGAACTGGGCACAGAAGAACGCCATGACGATGTAATAGCCCATGCCGCTCATCGACTTGCTCATGCCGGCGATGATGTCGCGATGGGTTTTGACCGAACCCGAAGCGATGCCGTACACCACGCCGGGAATCAGGAAGAAGATGAAGATCAGCGCCACGATCGACTGCATCACCGGCGCCTGCGCGACCGCGAGCTGACCGGCGACACCGCCGGGCGCGTCGACCGGCGCGCGCCACGGCGAATCCGCCGGCACCAGCGTCAGCACGAACACGGCGGCCGCGATCAGCATCGCCAATACCGCCGACCACAACCCGCGGCGTTCGGCGGGCGTCATCGCTTCCAGCGCCTGCGGCAGCTGCGCCGGATCGCCGTCGACCGGCGTATCGCGCAGGCGCGGTTCGATGACCTTGTCGGTCAGGAACCAGCCGACCGCAATGATCATGAAGGTCGAAGCCGTGGTGAAGAAATAATTGTTGAGCGGATTGACCACGATCGCCGGATCGATCACCCGCGCCGCCGCCTGCGTAAGCCCCGCCAGCAGCGGATCCAGGCTCGACGGCACGAAGAACGTGGCCGAAAACCCGCCCGATACGCCGGCGAACGCAGCGGCGATGCCGGCCAGCGGATGACGGCCGGCGGCGTAGAAAATCACCGCGCCCAGCGGGATCACCAGCACATAGCCGGCGTCGACCGCGACATGGCTGAGTACGCCCACCGCGATCAGCACCGGCGTCAGCAGCGCTTTGGGGGTGACGCTGAGCATCGCGCGCAGGGCGGCGTTGATGAAACCGGTATGTTCGGCCACGCCCAGGCCCAGCATCGCTACCAGCACCACGCCCAGCGGCGGGAAGTTCACGAAGGTCTTGACCATCTCCGCCATGAAGCCGGTGAGGCTGGCGCCTGCGAGCAGGTTCTTGACCTCGATCGGCTGGCCGTTGCGCGGGTCCAGCTCGGCGAACTGCACGTTCGACAGCAGCGCCGACACGATCCAGACCACCAGCATCAATCCAAGGAACAGCAGCGCCGGATCGGGAAGCCGGTTGCCGATGCGTTCGACCGCATCGAGAAAACGGACCAGGAAACTGCGTCTGGGTGCGGCGGTCTGACTCATGGGCAGGGCATCGGTCGGTCGGGACTCCGGATGCTAATGCGAACGATGGCTTTTTTCACGTGCCGCGGCCGGCCATTGCGACCGCAGCATCGCGGCTGCGGCATCGCAAGCTCAGCGTGCCGGGCCCACCACCGAGCGCACGTCGAACAGTTCGGGAAAGAAGGTCAGATCCAGCGCCTGTTTGAGGAAACCCGCGCCGCTGGAGCCGCCGGTGCCGCGCTTGAAGCCGATCACCCGCATCACCGTGCGCAGATGGCGGAAGCGCCAGATCTGGAACTGGTTCTCGAGATCGACCAGATCCTCGCACAGGGCGTATTCGCGCCAGTAGCTGCCGGTGTTCTCGTAGATGCGTTCGAGCACCGGAACCAGCGCGGGGTCGTGGACATGCGCGCGCGTCCAGTCGCGCTGCAGATGCTCGGCCGGCACCGCATGCCCCCAGCGCGCGAGATAGCGCAGGAACTCGTCGTAGATGCTCGGCGCTTCCAGCACCGCGCGCAGGCCCGCCTGCGCGGACGGATCGTATTCGAACACCCGCAGCATCGCCGCGTTCTTGTTGCCCATCAGGAATTCGATGGTCCGGTACTGCAGCGACTGGAAGCCCGAGGACGGCCCCAGCACATCGCGGAATTCCATGTATTCCGACGGCGTCAGCGTCTCCAGCACCGACCACATCGAGGTCAGCTGTTCCTGTACGCGCTTGCAGCGCGCCGCGACCTTCCCGAACTGCCACACGCGGTCGTTGCGCAGGTGATCCACGGCCGCGGTCAGTTCGTGGCACAGCAGCTTCATCCACAGCTCGGCCACCTGGTGCTGGATCACGAACAGCATCTCGTCGTGATGCGGCGGATCCGACAGCGGCCGCTGGGCGCTGAGCAGGCGGTCCAGGTGCAGGTAGCCGCTGTAGGTCATCCGGCCGGACAGATCGGTGTGGATGCCGGCTTCGAGCGGACGTTCGTTCTGATCGATATTCATCCATACAGGGTAACGCATGACCGTATGGAAAGCCGCCAGCAGGCCCGTCCCGTGGCCGCACCGGCCGGGCCGGTCATCGGATTGAAACCCACGGCCGGCACGATTTCCGTCAGAATCAAGAGTCCGCACAACTTGCGGCAGCTCATTCGATTGGGGGAACACCATGCTTCGATTCATGGGCCGCGTATCCGCGGTCGATCTCGTGTCCAAATCTCTCCGCAAGGCCTTGCCCATCATGCTGCTCTGCAGCATCGGCGCACCTGCGCTGGCCCAGACCATTCCGGTGTCGGGGGGCACCTACAGCCAGGATTTCGACACGCTGTCGAACACCGTTAACAGTATTAACAACACCGCCCTGCCCACGGGCTGGCTGTTGAACGAAACCGGCGGCGGCGGGCGCGACAACGAGCAGTACGCGGTGGACACCGGCAACAGCACCACCGGCGACACCTACAGCTACGGCGTTGCCGGCAGCACCGAGCGCGCCTTCGGCAGCCTTCGCAGCGGCACGCTGATCGCCTCCTACGGTGCGTGCTTCAACAATGCGACCGGCGCCAGCCTGCTTAGCTTCGACGTCGCCTATACCGGCGAACAGTGGCGCCTGGGCACCGCAGCCCGCGCCGACCAGCTCGACTTCCAGTACAGCCTCGACGCGACCTCGCTGACCACCGGCGCTTGGGTGGATGTCAACGCGCTGGATTTCGTCACCCCGAACACGGCCACGACCGGCCCGAAGGACGGCAACGCGGCCGGCAACCGCACCACGCTCGCGGCCACCATCAGCGGCCTGAACATCGCCAACGGCGCGACCTTCTGCCTGCGCTGGAACGACGCCGACGGCACCAGCTCCGATGACGGCCTGGCGATCGACGACTTCTCGCTCACCGTCGGCGGCGTCGGCCTGCCGCTGGTCGCGGTCAGCGACGTCAGCGCATTCGAAGGCGACAGCGGCACCAGCGTCATGAACTTCGGCTTCGGCCTGAGCTCGCCGGCCGGCGTCGGCGGCGCGACCATCCAGTACGCCACCGCCGACGGCACCGCCACCGCGGGCAGCGACTACGTGGCCGCCACCGGCACCGTCACCATCCCGCAAGGCGCCACTTCCGCCACCGTCGCCATCACCATCAACGGCGACACGGATGCGGAGCCCAACGAAACCTTCTTCGTCAACATCACCGGCGTCGCCGGCGCGGTCGTCTCCGACGGCCAGGGCCTGGGCACCATCCAGAACGACGAAGTCACGCTCACCCCGATCGCGCAGATCCAGGGTTCGGGCCTGCTGTCGCCGCTGAACGGCAGCATCGTCACCACCGAAGGCATCGTCACCGCACAGAAGTTCAACAACGGCTTCTTCCTGCAGACCGCCGACGCGCAGGTCGACGGCAACCCGGCGACCTCCGAAGGCATCTTCGTCTTCACCTCGACCGCACCGCCGGCGACCGCCGCCGTGGGCAATCGCGTCCGCGTCACCGGCACGGTCACCGAGTTCACGCCCGCGACCAACCTCAACCAGCTGTCGATCACCGAACTGATCTCGGTCACGTCGATCCAGGTCGTCGCCGCCGGCGTCGCCCTGCCGGCTCCCATCGCGCTGACCAGCGCCGACTTCGGCCCCGCCGCGTTGCCGGGCACCGCCGAGAAGTTCGAAGGCATGCGCGTCAGCGCCGCCCGCAGCCGCGTGGTCGCCAGCTCCGACGGCAACATCAGCGAAGCCGCGGCCACGTCCACCACCACCGGCGTCTTCCACGTGGTGCTGTCGGATGTCGCCCGTCCGTTCCGCGAAGCGGGCATCGGCATCCTCGACGCGTTCCCGATCCCGGGCGGCAAGACTCCGCCGCGCTTCGACACCAATCAGGAACGCCTGATGGTGCGCAGCCGCGGCCAGGTCGGCGCGACCGCGATCGCGCTCGACGCGGATGCCGAAATCACCAACATGGTCGGCGTGCTCGATTACTTCTCGGGCACCTGGGCGCTGCTGCCCGACGCCACCACGCCGCCCACCGTGGGCGCCGGCAAGACGCCGACGGCCGTGGACACCGCGCGATACGAAGACGTCACCATCGGCGGCTTCAACCTGCTGCGCTTCTTCGATGAAGTGAACGACAGCAACGGCGGCCCGACCATCCAGGCCGCCGCGCTGGACAAGCGTCTGACCAAGACCTCGCTGGCGATCTGCGACTTCCTCAAGACGCCCGACATCATCGGCGTGGTCGAAGTCGAGAACCTGCGCGTGCTGGGCCTGCTGGCCGACCGCATCAACGCCACCTGCGCCAGCGCACCGGCCTATGTGCCGTATCTGGTACAGGGCAACGACGTCGGCGGCATCAACGTCGGCTTCCTGGTCAGCGACCGCAGCGTTGGCGCCGTCAGCCGCGTCGAAGTGGTCGAAGTGGTCCAACTCGGCAAGGACACCCTGTTCACCAATCCGGACGCCTCCACCAGCCTGCTCAACGACCGTCCGCCGCTGATGCTGCGCGCGGTGGTCCACCAGGACAACGGCGCGTCCTTCCCGGTCACCGTGATCGTCAACCACCTGCGTTCGCTCAACGGCATCGACGACACCACGCCCGGCAGCAGCGGCTGGCCCACCGAAAGCGAGCGCGTCCGCACCAAGCGCGCCCAGCAGGCGGTGTTCCTGGCCAATCTGGTCGAGTCGCGCCAGCAGGCCGATCCGGACGAGCGCATCGTGCTGGTCGGCGACTTCAACGCCTTCGAATTCAGCGACGGCTATGCCGACGTGATGGGCATCATCCGCGGCGACGAAGCGGCCGAACCGAACGTGCTGACCTACCTCGCCAGCCCGATCACCGCGCCGCTGGTCGACGGTTCCGCGTTCATCATCGATCCACTCGAACGCTATTCGTACGTGTTCGCGGGCAACGCGCAGACGCTCGACCACGTGCTGGTGAACGAAGCGACGGTGCTGGACGCGGCCGACCTGGTGGTCGACCACGCCCGCATCAACGCCGACTTCGGCGTGCACAACTACGGCGTGGCCGGCAACGCGATCCGCGTGTCCGATCACGACCCGGTGCGCCTGGCGATCAGCGTGGCGGATTTCCGCACCGCCGATCTGTCGATCACCGCCGCGGCCACCCCGGCCACGGTCGCGGGCGGCGCCATCGCCACCTTCACCGCCAACGTCAGCAATGCCGGTCCGAACAAGGCCGCATTCCCCAGCGTGGCGCTGGTGTTCGATGCGCTGGTCGCGGTGACGGTCACCGCACCGGCCGAGTGGAGCTGCGCCGCGCCGGTCCAGGCGGGCGGCACCACCACCGTGACCTGCACCACCACGTCGCTGGAAGACGGCGGCCAGGCCGCCTTCAGCGCAGCGGTGACCGCACCTTCGCTGCCGACGGCCAGCACCCTGCAGATGGCGGCGGCCGTGGCTTCGCAGAGCCGCGACCGCAGCAACACCGACAACAGCGCCACCGCGAGCGTGGCGGTCAATGCCATCGTTCTGCCCAACGCCGACCTCGCCGTGCGCCTGATCGGCGGTCCGGTCGACACCATCCCCGCCGGCGGCATCGCGACGGTGGTGGCCCAGGTCCGCAGCAACGGCCCGAACGCGACCTCGCAGCCCACGGTGACCTTCACCGGCAACGTCCCCGCCAACCGCGCCTCGGTCGTTCCGCCGGCCGGTTGGACCTGCGTGGCGGGTTCGCTCGGCAACGGCAACTTCAACACCGTCTGCACCGCTGCCGGCAGCTTCGCCAGCGGCGCCCGCGTCAACTTCACGCTGAACGTCACCGCGCCGAACGTGCAGGGTCAGCCCACCCTCACCTTCAGCGCGACCGTCGGCGCCACCGCCACCAACGATCCGCTGTCGGTCAACAACAGCGCGGGCCGCACGCTTCAGGTCACCGGCGCGCCGGTGACCATCCCGGGTGGATCCGGCGCCGGCGGCTGATCGCCGGGGCCGACCGCCCACGCCCTTCGCGACACCCAGAAGCGCGGCTCCGGCCGCGCTTCTTTTTTTTGCGCAATGTGTTTCGAGGACGACGACGCGCACGCCATACGCGTCCGCACGCGATCCGTCATGACGCGCTGCGCAACGAAGGCTTCGGGCGGAGCGGGTATGATTCGCGCAACCGACGCACGAGACCCCCGCACGATGACCGTCGCAGCACGTTTCGAAATCGAATACCTGCAGTATCTCGACCCCGACGGCACGCTCGTCGCCGAACCGCCCGCCGCCTTCGCCGATCCCGCCACGTTGCTGCCGCTGTTCAAGCAGATGCTGTTCGTGCGCACCTTCGACAGCAAGGCCATCGCGCTGCAGCGCACCGGCAAGCTCGGCACCTATGCCGCCTGTCTGGGTCACGAAGCCACGCACATCGGCATCGGCGCGTCGATGCGTCCCGAGGACGTGTTCGCACCCAGCTATCGCGAATACGGCGCGCAGTTCATGCGCGGCGTGCGTCCGCGCGAAGTGTTGCTGTACTGGGGCGGCGACGAACGCGGCAACGATTTCGCCGTGCCCAAGCACGACTTCTCGTGGTGCGTGCCGATCTCGACCCAGTGCCTGCACGCGGCCGGTGCCGCGCTGGCGTTCAAACTGCGCAAGGAGCCGCGCGTCGCCGTGGCCACCTGCGGCGACGGCGGCAGTTCGAAGACCGACACCTACGCCGCGATCAACTCGGCCGGCGCCTACACACTGCCCTTCGTCCAGTGCATCATCAACAACGGCTGGGCGATTTCCGTCCCGCGCGCGGCGCAGACCGGCGCGCCGACGCTGGCGCAGAAAGGCATCGCCGGCGGCCTGCACTGCCTGCAGGTGGACGGCAACGACCTCATCGCGGTGATGGAAGGCATGCGCCGCGCGCTGGACCGTGCGCGCAGCGGCGGCGGCGGCAGCGTCATCGAATTCATGACCTATCGCCTGCACGACCACACCACCGCCGACGATGCCCGTCGTTACCGTGGCGAACAAGAAGTGAAAGACGCGTGGGCGCGCGAGCCGGTCACCCGGCTGCGCACGTACCTCACCGCCGCCGGCTTATGGGATGAAGCGCAGGAAAGCGCCTGGGCCGACGAGTGCGGACGACTCGTCGACATCGAAATCAATGCCTATCTGGAAACCCCCGTGCAGCCCGTGAGCGCGATGTTCGATTTCCTCTACGCCGAGTTGCCGCCGGATATCCAGGCGCAGCGCGCGGAAGCCATCGCCGCGGAGGGCCGCAAGCATGGCTGACGGCGCGCCGATTACCCTGATCGAAGCCATCACCCAGGCGCTCGCCTACGCCATGCGCGCCGACGAGCGCGTGCTTGTGCTGGGCGAGGACGTGGGCGTGAACGGCGGCGTGTTCCGCGCCACCGCCGGCCTGCAGCAGATCTTCGGCCCGGAACGCGTGCTGGACACGCCGCTGGACGAAACCACGATCGCCGGTCTGACGGTCGGCATGGCCGCGCAGGGCATGCGTCCGGTGGCCGAAGCGCAGTTCGACGGCTTCGTGTATCCGATGATCGATCACATCGTCTGCCACGCCGTGCGCATGCGTTATCGCACCCGCGGCCGCCTCACCTGCCCGATGGTGCTGCGCGTGCCGTGGGGCGGCGGCATCCGCGCGCCCGAGCATCACAGCGAAGCCAACGAATCCATGTTCACCAACGTCCCCGGCCTGCGCGTGGTGATGCCGTCGTCGCCGCAGCGCGCCTACGGCCTGCTGCTGGCGGCGATCCGCGACGAGGATCCGGTCATCTACATGGAACCCAAGCGCATCTATCGCCAGTACAAGGAACTTGTGCCCGACGACGGCGAAGCGCTGCCGCTGGACGTGTGCTACGTGCTGCGCGACGGCAGCGACGTGACCCTGGTGACCTGGGGCGCGCAGGTGAAGGAATGCCTGGAAGCCGCCGACGCATTGGCGAAGGACGGGATCAGCGCCGAAGTGATCGACGTCGCCACGCTCAAGCCGCTGGACTTCCCCACCATCGCCGAATCGGTGTGCAAGACCGGCCGCTGCGTGATCGTGCACGAAGCGCCGAAGACCGCGGGTTTCGGCGCCGAAATCGCCGCGCGCCTCGCCGAAGAGTCGATGTACGACCTCGTCGCGCCGGTCGAACGCGTCACCGGCTACGACACGCATATCCCGCTGTTCCGCCTGGAAATGAAATATCTGCCCAGCGTCGAGAAGATCGTCGCCGCTGCGAAAAGAACTCTGGCCGCGAGTTGAGCCGGGCGATGCGGGCGCTTGAGGCAAAAGCAAATCCCCCATCGCCTGCTGCGCAGGCGATCGCCCCCTTTTTCAAAGGGGGCTGGAAAGGCGCCGCACTTTTCCCGCTCGTTCAAGAAGGCGCGGCGCCTTTCCCACTCGTTGAAGAAGACGCCGCGCTTTTTCCCCTCGCTGAAAAAAGGTGCCGAACGGGCGCTTCGCTCATCATTACTCGCATTGGGGGCGGAAAAGTCGCTGGGCTGTTGACCCCCTTTGAAAAAGGGGGTCGGCATCGCGCAGCGATGACGGGGGGATTTGCTCTTCGCGCACCATTCGCGAGCAGCACCCTCTGATGCAGGCCCGCATCGTCCGCGACTACCGCACCCGATACGCGAACCCGATCGAGTTCGCGCAGGGCGAACGCGTGACCCTCGGCGAACGCGACACCGAATGGCCGGCCTTCATCTGGACCACGACCGCCGACGGCAATGCCGGCTGGGCACCGTTCGACTGGCTGAAGCCGCTCGACGACGGCCGCGCCGAAGCCCTGCGCGATTACTCGGCGCAGGAACTCGATGTGGACGCCGGCGATACCGTGACGCTGCTGCATGAACTCGGCGGCTGGTGGTGGTGCGAACACGCGGATAGGCGCTGCGGCTGGGTGCCGACGGAATGCCTGGAGCGCACATGAGCGATCCGAAAGTCGAACAGCTGCTGCACGACCTGCAGCTCACCCATCCTGATCTGCATGCGCTGGTACAGACCGTACGCAGCGTGATCCGTGCGGTGGCGCCGAAAGCATCCGAGCGGGTGATGTACGGCGGCATCCTGTTTTCGGCCCCGGAACAGTTCTGCGGCGTGTTCGCCTATTCGGCGCACGTCACGATGGAATTCGGCATGGGCGCCGAACTCGAGGACACCCACGGCATGCTCGAAGGCAAGGGAAAATTCCGTCGCCACATCAAACTGCAAACGCTTGCCGATATCGAAACGAAACACCTGAAAACCTACATCGCGCAAGCGCTTCGACTTTCCACCCGGCCGTCGGCATGATCGTTCGACGGCATCGGCAACAGAATCAAAGGAATCCCCCATGAGCCAGACCAAGACCTTCATCCTCCCCGACCTCGGCGAAGGCCTACCGGACGCGACCATCGTCGAGTGGTTCGTCAAACCGGGCGACACCATCAAGCTCGATGCGCCGCTGGTGTCGATGGAAACCGCGAAAGCGGTGGTGGAAGTGCCGTCGCCGGTGTCGGGCAAGGTGCTGAAGCTCGCGGGCGGCGATGGCGACGTGGTCGTCACCGGCACGATGCTCGCGGAATTCGAGGTCGATCCGTCGATGCCGCAGCGCGCCGAAGGCCAGGACACGGGGCATCACCATGCGCCGCCGCCATCCGCTTCCGTAGGAGGGGCTTCAGCCCCGAGCCCTGCACAGCCGACCAAGATCGCGGCCGAAACCGCTCCCGCGGCCAGCGAAGCCAAGCGCGACGACGCCGGCACCGTGGTCGGTGCGATGCAGAGCTCCGATGCGGTGCGCAGCGAGGCCGCAGTTGCGGTCGGCGGCGTGAAAGCGATGCCCGCGGTGCGCGCGATGGCGCGCAAGCTCGGCGTCGATCTGTCGCGCGTGCGCGCCACCGGCGCGGACGGCGTGGCGACGATGGACGATGTGAAGCGCGCGGCGGCCGATGGTTCGGCAAAGGCCGGTGCTGCGAGCACGGTTCCTGTGGGAGCGGCGGGAGCCGCGACTTCGGGCGCCGCCGCAAGACCCGTCGCGGCTTCCGCCGCTCCCACAAACGAGGCGGCACAGCGCACGCAGTTGTCCGCCACCGGCAAACCGATGCGCACGCAGCCACCGGGCGTGTCCGCCAGCGGTCAGCCGGAACAGCTCAAGGGCGTGCGCCGCAACATGGCGCGGGTGATGGCCGATGCGCACACCAAAGTGGTACCGACCACGCTCACCGACGACGCCGACATCCATGCCTGGGCGCACGGCAACGACATGACCGTGCGCCTGGTGCGCGCGATCTGCGTCGCCGCGAAAGCGGTACCGGCGCTCAACGCCTGGTTCGACGGCGACAACCTCACCCGCACCCTGCATCCGCACGTCGACATCGGTATCGCGGTGGACACCGACGACGGCCTGTTCGTGCCCGCGCTGCGCAACGCCGACGTGCTCGACGCGCGCGGCGTGCGCGAAGCGATCACCCGCCTGCGCACGCAGGTCGAAGACCGCAGCATTCCGTCCAGCGAATTGAGCGGCTATACGATTTCGCTGTCGAACTTCGGCATGTTCGCCGGCCGCTACGCCACCCCGGTGGTGGTGCCGCCCTGCGTCGCCATCGTCGCCGCCGGCCGCGCGCGCCACCAGATCACCCCGGTGCTGGGCGGCTTCGAATCGCACAAGGTCATTCCGCTGTCGCTCACCTTCGATCACCGCGTCTGCACCGGCGGCGAAGCGGCGCGCTTCCTGCGCGCGATGTTGGATGATCTGGGGTTACCGAACTGACGCAGCGCCACATCCATCGGTGGATGTCGGGCGCGCCTTGGGCTCGCCTTGCGCACCAGGGCAAACGGCATAAATTCGATGCCGACGCTTCGTAGGAGGGCCTTCAGGCCCGAGCTCCTGGCGTTTAAAAGCTCGGGCCTGAAGGCCCTCCTACGAAAACGACAAGCGAAAGCGGCAAGCGAAGCCGGCATCCTGATCGCAAACGCGACATGGCGTTGCAATCAATACCGCGGCACGGCCCCATCCACTTCGATACTCCAAGCATCAATGCCGCCGACCACGTTGTAGAGATCCGCAAACCCCTGCTGCGCAAAATACATCGCAGCCTGCGCGCTCCGTCCGCCGTGGTGGCAGAGGAACGCGATCGGCGCGTCCTTGGGCAACGCAAGCAGACGTTCGAGGCCACCGTCCTCCAGCCCTTCATGCGCAACCGCGACCGAAGCAATCGCGCGTTCATCAGGCGGGCGCACATCGACGAGCGTGATCGCACCCGCGCGCGCCTGCGCATCGGCGTCGGTGACGGAAAGATTGCGGAAGGACATGGCGGCTCCTGATGATGCGGCGATGCGTGGCATCATGCCGCGATGACGTCCTCCTCCGCCAGCCCGTCGGCCCACCTGCACCGCATTCCGCGCCGCCCGCATGCATGGGCGTGGCTGTTGGCGCTGTCGCAGTTGCTGGTGGCGGCCGCCTGGTGGCGCTGGGGCTGGACGGTCGGCTTGCCGCTGATGGTCGCCAGCCACGCGCCGTTCTGGTGGGGCACGCTGTGGCCGTATTCGCGCATGTTCGGACCGGTGTTGAAGCGCTTGCCGACCGCGAAAAAAGAGGTCTGGCTGACGATCGACGACGGCCCGTCTGACGACACCCTCGCGGTGCTCGACGCGCTGGATGCGCATGGCGCGAAAGCCACGTTCTTCCTCGTCGGCGAACGCGCGGAGCGGCATCCCGAGCGGGTGCGCGAGATCCTGCGTCGCGGCCACGGCATCGGCAATCACAGCGCCAGCCATCCCGCACGCTGGTTCTGGGCGCTGGGGCCGTCGCGGATGCGCCGCGAGATCGCGGACACGCAGCGGATCCTGCAGGAGATTTCCGGAGCGCCGCCGCGCTGGTTCCGCGCGGTGGTCGGCATGAGCAATCCGTTCGTCAACGCCGCGCTGAAAACGCATGGCCTCGCGCGGGTGGCGTGGAGCGCGCGCGGCTTCGACGGCGTCGCCGCCGATGCGCAATCGGTGGTGGCGCGGATCGAACGCGGGCTTTCGCCCGGTGCGATCGTACTGCTGCACGAAGGCGCGGCGCACGGGCGCAATGTCGAAACGCTGCGCCTGCTTCT
The DNA here is from genome assembly GCA_943371935.1 of Chitinophaga pinensis. GTDB lineage: Bacteria > Pseudomonadota > Gammaproteobacteria > Xanthomonadales > Xanthomonadaceae > Lysobacter_I. The sequence continues at coordinate 162,826 of CALRWS020000002.1, forward strand.
GCAGCGGCTGGATGCATTGGGGTATCGCGCGATCCTGCCGGAGCAACTGTAGGAGCGGCGGCTTTCAACAGCCGAATGGCTGGTCAAGCCGCGAAGCTGGCACCGCATCAGACGAAACGGAAAATGCAATCCCGGAGCAAATGCTTTCGCTCGTCACGATCACATTGGGCATCGCCGCTTCAATCCCGCGGGCCTCGCGACTCGCGTCGCTCCCACAAAAAGCATGGCTGCTACAACAGCGACTTACGCGCGCTTCGCGACGATCAACCAGTTGTTGAACGGGGTATTGCCATACAGCGGCATGAACTCGGCCTGCAGGCCAGCGGCGTCCAGCGCGGCGCGCAGGCTGTCGAGGGTGGGATAGCTGCGCGGGCGGAACTGCATCCAGCCGATCCAGTTGGCGAGCCGGTCGGTGACGCGCGAGGTGCGCGCGCGGCCGGTGGTGTCGTCGATGGCGCTACGGATCACCAGGGTCGCGCCGGGCGTGAGCATCGCGGCCATCTTCGCGATCAACGCGCGCTGCCCATCGGCGTCGAGATACTGCAACACATCCAGGATCGCGACGCTGCCGCGATGCTCCGGCGTGGTGTTGGCGAGATCGACCACGTCGAACTGCGTCTGCGCGAAGCCGCATTTGTCGGCGATGCGGCGCGCGCGAGCGATCTTGGCGGCGTCGTTGTCGATGCCGCGATATGCCAGTGTCTGCCCGTCGAAGCGCAGCGCGTGCGCGAGCAGGCCCAGGCCGCAGCCGAGGTCCAGCAGCGGTTCGCTGCTGTCGCGCAGCGCGGCGAGCACGCCGGGATACAGCGGATCGCTGCCGAGCTTGGCGCGCACGTAGTAATAATCGTAGCGATTGCCCAGCGGAAACGACGGCAGGAAGGCTTCGGCGATGCGGCGCGCGTCGGCGGCGGCGAACGGCAGCGTCGTGGCGCTCACGCTCATCGCGACGCCTCGGACAGCACGTCTTTGGAAAGCATGCGCCGCACGGCCGGCAGCGCCAATCGCGCCCATTCGGCGTACATCGCCGCAGAGGGATGCAGGCCGTCGTCGGCGAGCATCGCCGGCTCCGCGCCGCGCGCGCGGCTGACCGGCGCGATATCGATGAAGACGACGCCGCGCTCGGCGCAGATCTTCGCCGCGGCCGCGTTGTAGGCGTCGAGTTCGCGCGCGATGGCGGCGATGTCGCGGCCGCTGTCCGCGGCGAACGGGGTCACGCCCCAGTCGGGGATCGCCAGCACGAACACGCGGTCGGCGCGACGCCCGGCGAAGCCGATGGCGCGTTCGAGCAGCACCGCGAATTCACGCGCGTACTCGTCGACGGCGCGGCCGCGATACTGGTTGTTGACGCCGATCAGCAGACTCACCAGCGCATGGTCGCTGCCGAGCGGCTCGGCGGCGTCGATCGCGGCCGACAGTTCGTCGGTGGTCCAGCCGGTGGTGGCGATGATGCGTGGGCTTGCAACGGCCATGTCGTCGATGACGATGCCCTCGGCGCGCAGCGCGGCCGCAAGCTGCACCGGCCAGCGGCCGGCCGGCTCGACGTTTTCGCCGATGGTGTAACTGTCGCCCAAGGCGAGATACGACGCCGACGCCGCGGCCTGCGCGTCATCGGCAGCCCCGGTCGCGAGCATCGCTGCAAACACGACCGGCATGACGGTCATCGATCAGGCGACTGCGGCGCGCTGCGCGGACGCGGCGTCTGCGCGACGCTGGAGTACGCGTTCGATGCGCGCGAACACCTCGCGCAGCACCGACGCTTCCGGCAGCAGGGTGACGCGGAAGAAATTGCGTTCGGGCACGTTGAAGCTGGAGCCCGGCACGATCAATACATCCTCGGTTTCCAGCATCTCCAGCGCGAAGGCGTGATCGTCGAAACCGTGCGCGGCGGCGCCGACCACGGCCGGGAAACCGTACAGCGCGCCGGCCGGCGCGACCAGTTGCAGGTGCTCGCTGGCGTCGCAGCAGTCGATCAATGCGCGGCGGGTCTCGTACAGACGGCCGCCGGGCGCGGTGAGCGCGCTGATGGTGTCGGCGCCGTGCAGCGCGGCGTCGATGGCGAACTGGCCGGGCACGTTCGCGCACAGGCGCAGCGCGCCGAGCAGATCCATCGCATGGTGGAAATCGCCGCTGGCCAGCGGGTCGCCGCTCAGTACCGCCCAGCCCACGCGCCAGCCGCAGGCGCGATGCACTTTCGACAGGCCGCCGAACGACAGGCACGGCAGATCGCCGGCCAGCGGCGCCAAGGGTTCGAACTTCGCGTCGTCGTAAAGAATGTGATCGTAGATCTCGTCCGCCATCAGCAGCAGGTTGTGCTTCGCGGCGATGGCGACGATGCGTTCGAGGATCGCGCGCGGATAATTCGCGCCGGTCGGGTTGTTGGGATTGATCAGCACGATCGCGCGGGTGCGCGACGACACCAACTGTGCGATCTCGTCGGGATCGGGCAGGAAGCCGTTGTCGGCATGGCAGCGGTAATACACCGGGCGGCCGTCGTTGAGGATGGTCGCCGCCGACCACAGCGGGTAGTCGGGCGACGGCAGCAGCACTTCGTCGCCGGGATTCAGCAGCGCGCGCAGGCTCAGGTCGATCAGTTCGCTGACGCCGTTGCCGATGAACACGCGCTCGGGCGAGGCGTTCGGCGTGCCGCGCTGCTTGTGGAACGCGGCGATGGCTTCGCGCGCGGCCGGCAGGCCCTGCTGGTGGGTGTAGGGATCGGTGTCGGCGATATGGTCGGCGATGGCCCGCTGAAGATGCTCCGGGGCGCGGAACCCGAAGGCGCCCGGGTTGCCGATGTTGAGCTTGATCTGGGTCCGTCCCTGGGCCTCGAGCTCGCGGGCGCGCCGGGCGAGTTCGCCGCGGATCTCGTACCGGACTTCGGAAAGACGTTCGCGGGTCTTGAGAACGGGCTTCGGGCTGTGGTGCGGACTGGAGGGCGACATCGGTTCGGCGGGCGCAAAAAAGTCGCCAAAGACTAGCAGATCGCCGGAAAGAACCGGCCCGTCGCGACCTTCCGCGGCGCCGGTCCCAGCACCCGCCCCAGCGCCGGCTCCGCCCGCGACGGCCGCCGGCGTGGCGTCCATTCCGGCCGGATCCGTCCGCCGCGACATAGAATCGGCGCATGACCAATCGTTCCCTGCCCGCTTGACCGCCCTCGCTCCCGCCCAGGTTCCCGTTCTCGACGCCATCGGCTGGCCGTTTCCCGGCCAGGCCGGGCATGAGGTCACCGACCCGGACTGGGCCGCCGCCTTCGCCGCCCATCCGCAGGCGCGGCCGGCGCGGGTGATCGAACAGCACCGCTCCGGGTACGTCGTCGCCGAAGCGCCGGGGCACGCGCTGAGCGTGGAATCGCCGCCGGAATGGATGCGCCGCCGATTCCCGTCGCAGGACCGCGCCGCGGTCGGCGACTGGGTACTGATCGAGGATCGGCCTCCGCGCACCCAGATCGTGGCCCTGCTGGCACGACGCAGCACCATCAAGCGCGCCGCCGCCGGCGAGCATTACCAGCAGCAGGTGATCGCCGCGAACATCGACACGGTGTTCGTGGTCTGCGGCCTGGACGCCGACTTCAACCCGCGCCGGATCGAACGTTACCTGCTGCTGGTGCGCGGCGGCGGCACCGCCCACGGTTCGCCCAATCCGGTGGTGGTGCTGACCAAGGCCGACGTGGACGGCAACGACGCCGAGGCTTCGCTGGCGGCGCTGGCCGAACTTGCCGCGCAGGGCATCGTCGCGGTGGCGGTGAACGCCAAGGACCGCGCCAGCGTCGCCGCGCTGGACCCGTGGCTGGGGCCGGGCCGCACCGCGGTGCTGGTGGGTTCGTCGGGCGCCGGAAAATCCACCCTGACCAACACCCTGCTGGGCGTGGAGAGGATGAAGACCAACGCGGTGCGCGAAAACGACGCCCGCGGCCGCCACACCACGACCTTCCGCACGCTGCTGCCGCTGCCGTCGGGCGGCTGCCTGATCGACACCCCCGGCATGCGCGAGCTGAAGCCGACCGGCGAGGAGCATCTGGCCGACGGCGGTTTCGCGGATATCGAAACCCTCACCGGCGAATGCAAGTTCCGCGATTGCCACCACGCCCGCGAACCGGGCTGCGCGGTGCGCGCGGCGCTGGAAGCCGGCACCCTGGACCCGGCGCGTCTGGCGAACTACCTCAAGCTGCGCGACGAGGTGGCCACCGCCGCCGACAAGCTCGCGACCCGGCTGGTGCAGAACGCCAACCCGAAAACCGGCAGCAAGCCGCGGCACAAGCCGTCGGATGACCGGTATGGGAAGGAGTGAAGCGTTGATCGGGGTGTTCGCGCAAAAGCAAATCCCCCCGTCAACCGCTTCGCGGCTGCCGCCCCCCTTTTTCAAAGGGGGTAACGTCGGTGGAATCGAAGCGATACCTGCTCTTTTAGCCCCCTTTGAAAAAGGGGGCGGCCATTGCAACGCAATGGCCGGGGATTTGCGCTTTTGCTTGCTTCCCACCCGATGAACCTCACTCCCGACATCGCCCATCACGCCGCGCTCGATGCCCGCCTGGTCGCGGCGGTGCGCGGCATCCGCCTGCTGGAAACCCTGAGCTGGCCGGCGAGCGCGCAGGAGACCTTCCTGGCGGCATGGCGGATCGGTCGCATCCATCTGCCGAAGATCGATTACCCGAAAGAGGACTTCGACGCCGTGCGCGCGGAGCTGGACGCGGTGCGCGCCGGTGCCGATCCCAATCATCCGCTCGGTCATTATCTGATCCAGACCGCCGACAGCTGGCGCATCGGCACCCGACTGCTCGACGCCGCCGGTTCTCACCGGGTCACCGCATATTCGACCCGCCTGTACGGGCGCCCGGTGGAAATGCTGCCCGGCAACGGCCCGACCAATCTCGAAGCCGCGCAGCATTTCGTGGAAGTGGCCGACGACATGGATCAGGAGCTGCGCGACATCGAGCCCGATGCGGTGATGGCCGCGGAAACGGTGCGCGACGCGCTGCAGGCCGACATCGATGCGTTCTTCACCGACCACCGGGTCAGGGTCGAACTGGACCCGGCGCTGATCGCCAAGGCCGCCGCCAGTTCCACCCGCATCCGCCTGCGCACCAACACCGGTTTCAGCGAATACGACCGCCACCAGTTGCTGGTCCACGAAGCGTTCGTGCACACCCTCACCGGCATCAACGGCCGCGAACAGCCGCTGCTCAAATCGATGATCCGCAGCGCGCCGCGCACTACCGCGACCCAGGAAGGACTGGCGACGTTCGCCGAGCTGATCTCCGGCTCGATGGACATCGAACGCATGAAGCGCATCAGCCTGCGCATCGTCGCCATCGACATGGCGATCGGCGGCGCCGATTTCGTGCAGGTGTTCCGCTTTTTCCTCGACGCCGGGCAATCGCCCGAGGACAGCTTCGCGTCCTCGCAGCGGGTGTTCCGCGGCGCCCCGCTCGGCGGCGGCGCTGCGTTCACCAAGGACACCGTGTATCTGCACGGCCTGCTCAGCGTCCACACGTTCTTCCGCTGGTGCCTGCGCCATCGCAGGCTCGCGGTCGCTCGGCAGTTGTTCTCCGGGAAGCTCGCGCTGGAGGACGTGTTCGCGCTTCAGCCGATGTTCGATGCCGGCGCGATCGCCGCACCGCGCTACCTGCCGCCGTGGATGCAGCGCGCGAACGGGCTGGCCGGCATGCTCGCCTTCTCGCTGTTCGCCAACAAAATCCGCCTCGACCGCGTGGATGCCGACGATCTGGTGCTGGGGCTGGGGTTGGGCGTTTGAATGACAGCGGGCGAATCAACACCCCTCTGTCATCCCGAACGAGGGCGTAGCCCGAGGAGGGATCTGCTTTCGGCAGGCCATGGACAGCACCAGCAGATCCCTCACCCCATGAAGCCGGGGTTCGGGATGACAACGGATGCACACACACGACCATTCGCCACCGCACGGCGAAAGCCACGGCTTGCCGCTAGAATCGATGGCCCTGACCCCATCAAGACGGCGCGGCGCCGTATCCGATGTCCGAGACCAACAACGATCTGAAGCAATCCGCCCTCGCCTACCACCGCCAGGACCCGCCGGGCAAGATCAAGGTCGTGCCGACCAAGCCGCTGGTGACCCAGCGCGATCTCGCCCTCGCCTACTCGCCGGGCGTGGCCTACGCCTGCGAGGCCATCGTCGCCGACCCCAACGCCGCCAGCGAAATGACCGCGCGCGGCAATCTGGTCGCGGTGATCACCAACGGCACCGCGGTGCTGGGCCTGGGCGACATCGGCCCACTTGCCGGCAAGCCCGTCATGGAAGGCAAGGGCGTGCTGTTCCAGAAGTTCGCCGGCATCGATGTGTTCGACATCGAAATCGACGAGCGCGACCCCGACAAGCTGGTCGACATCATCGCTTCGCTGGAACCGACCTTCGGCGGCATCAACCTGGAAGACATCAAGGCGCCGGAATGCTTCATCGTCGAGCGCAAGCTGCGCGAGCGCATGAACATCCCGGTGTTCCACGACGACCAGCACGGCACCGCGATCATCGTTGGCGCGGCCGTGCTCAACGCGCTGGAGATCGTCGGCAAGAAGATCGGTGACGTGAAGCTGGCCACCTCCGGCGCAGGCGCCGCCGGCATCGCCTGCCTCGACATGCTGGTCGCGCTGGGCATGAAGCCGGAGAACATCCTCGCGGTGGACCGCGACGGCGTGATCTACACCGGCCGGCCGCACCTCGACCCCGACAAGGCCCGCTACGCCCGCGACACCGACAAGCGCACGCTCGCCGAAATCGTGATTGGCGCCGACGTGTTCCTGGGCCTGTCCGCCGCCGGCATCCTCAAGGCGGAGATGGTCGCGACGATGGCCGACAAGCCGATCATCCTGGCGCTGGCCAACCCCAACCCCGAGATCAACCCGGAAGACGCCAGGCGCGCGCGCCCCGACTGCATCATCGCCACCGGCCGTTCGGACTACCCGAACCAGGTCAACAACGCGCTGTGCTTCCCGTACATCTTCCGTGGCGCGCTGGACGTGGGCGCGACCGAAATCAACGAAGCGATGAAGCTCGCCTGCGTGCGCGCCATCGCCCAGCTCGCGCGCATGGAGGCGTCCGACCTCGGCGGCGCCTACGCCGGCGAAATCCCGCGCTTCGGCGCCGACTACATCATCCCGCGTCCGTTCGACCCGCGCCTGCTCACGGTGCTGGCGCCGGCAGTGGCGCAGGCCGCGATGGATTCCGGCATCGCCACGCGGCCGATGCTCGACTTCACCGCCTACCGCGAGAAACTCGGCCAGTTCATCTATCGCACCGGCCTGCTGATGAAACCGGTCTACGACCGCGCGCGCAGCGACCGCAAGCGCGTGGTGTATGCCGAGGGCGAAGAGGAAACCGTGCTGCTCGCCGTGCAGACGGTGATCGACGAAGACCTGGCGCGCCCGATCCTGATCGGCCGCCCGGACGTGATCGAGACCCGCATCCAGCGGCTCGGCCTGCGGATGAGGATCGGCGTCGATTTCGATCTCACCAACATCAACGACGACCCGCGCTTCAACGACTACTGGCAGCAGTACCACGCGCTGACCGAACGCCGTGGCGTGACGCCCGCGGCGGCCAAGAACCTGCTGCGCTCGCGGCCGGCACTGATCGCCTCGCTGATGGTCGAGCGCGGCGAAGCCGACGCGATGATCTGCGGTCTGGTGGGCCGTTTCCACAAGAAACTCGGCTATCTGCTGAGCGTGTTCGACTTCGAGCGCGGCGTCTCCGGCACCGCAGCGATGACCGGCGTGATCAACGATCAGGGCGTGTGGTTCTTCCTCGACACCCACGTACAGGTCGACCCGTCCGCCGAACAGATCGCCGAAGCCACGCTGCAGGCCACCTATCGCCTGAAACTGTTCGGCATCGAACCCAAGGTCGCACTGCTGTCGCACAGCAACTACGGCAGCCACGAGAACCCCAGCGCCGCGAAGATGCGCCGCGCGTACAAGCTGATCCGCGCGCGCGCGCCGAGGCTGGAAGTCGACGGCGAAATGCAGGGCGACACCGCTTGGGACGAACTGCTGCGCAAGCGTATGTTCCCCAACACCACCCTGCACGGCCGTCCCAACCTGTTCGTGCTGCCCAACCTCGACGCCGCCAACATCACCTACAACATGGTCCGGGTGATGACCGACGGCGTCGCCATCGGCCCGATCCTCATGGGCCTGGACCAGCCCGCGCACATCCTCACCCCCGCCTCCACCCCGCGCCGCGTGGTCAACATGACCGCCATCGCCGCGGTGGACGCGCAGATCCGCCAGCAGCGCGAAGCCGAAGCGACGAACCGCAGGGCGGCAGCGAGCGAGGATTGATCGCCTTGCATATGCATCGAGATATCCGCGTCCCTGTCGTGCGCGACCGCTTCGTCGTACTGCATTACCATGTCTTCAAGAATGGCGGCAGCACGATCGACTACGCACTGCATCGGAGTTTCGGAGATGCCTTCGTCGATTTCCACGGTGAGCACGACGACGCGAGACTGTTCGCGCAGGACATCGTAGAGCTGGTGCGGGCGGATACCTCCATCGCCGCACTGTCCAGCCATCACACCCGGTATCCAAAACCGCGGGCGCACGGTTTCGTGTTCTTCGACATCTGCTTCCTGCGCCATCCACTGAGCCGCATTCGCTCGCTGTATCACTACGGCCGCACGCTGGATCCCGCGCATTGGCTTGCGCAACTCGCCCTTGCCCGGGACGAAGGCGGGTTCGTTTCGCATCTCCTGCGGTACATGCCGCACATGCTGACCGATGTGCAGATCAACCATATCGTCAATGGCGCCGCTTTCGCCCGAGCCGCTGGTCCGCAGGACCTGCGCGCCGCCTCGGCCATCCTGGAAGACATGTCGGTCCCGGGCGTGGTCGAATTGTTCGACGAAAGTCTCACCGCTGCAGAATTCTTCCTGGGCGCGTGCTTTCCGGGCATCGATCTCGCTTATCTCGCGCAGAATGTCTCGGCACCCGACGGTCACCGCCCGTCCGGCCGCGACGACATCCTTGATCTCTGCCGTAACGCTTGGGGCGCTGACACGTTCGATGCGGTGCTCGCACTGAACACTTGGGATCTGCGCTTGTACGAAGCTGCGCGTCATGAAGTACTGAGGCGTCTACACATGTTGCCGGCCCACGAGCTGCGTCTTGCCGCCTTCCGCGAGCGTTGTCGCGCGCTGTCGCAGATCTGACCCGGAAAGCGCCGCTCCGCTTTCGTGGGAGGTCGATGGGACTTGTGATCCTGGAAACATCGCCGCCGGAGTCACCTGCGGTTTCCTGTCAGGAAATCGAATTCTTCCCACTCGGCCCCATCCCGGACGCCCCCGTACGGGGCAGCCCGCGCGCCCGCTGCTAGAATCCCGACTCTAAACAGAATGTCCCCCACAGGATGCGGCCACGCGGCCGCCGCGGAGCCCAACGCATGAGCTGGTTGAACGAACTGCTGCAGAACGACCCCGATCCCACCGAGACCCGCGAATGGGTCGAGTCGCTCAAGGCGGTCATCGACGCCGACGGCGCCGAGCGCGCCCACCAGTTGCTGCAGGGCATGGTCGAATTGACCCGCCGCGCCGGCGCACACCTGCCGTTCGCGCCCACCACCGAATACATCAACACTATTCCGTCGCACCTCGAACCGCGCATGTCGGGCGACCAGCACATGGAATGGCGGATCCGCTCGATCATCCGCTGGAACGCGATGGCCATGGTGGTCCGCGCCAACCGCAAGCCCGGCGACCTCGGCGGCCACATCGCCAGCTTCGCCAGCTCGGCCACGCTCTACGACGTCGGCTTCAACCACTTCTGGCGCGCGCCCAGCGACAGCCACCCGGGCGACCTCATCGCCGTGCAGGGCCACAGCTCGCCCGGCATCTACGCCCGCGCCTTCCTGGAAGGCCGCTTCAGCGAATCGCAGCTCGACCACTTCCGCATGGAAGTCGACGGCCGCGGCGTGAGTTCCTACCCGCACCCGTGGCTGATGCCGGATTTCTGGCAGGCGCCCACGGTGTCGATGGGCCTCGGCCCGATCAGCGCGATCTACCAGGCGCGCAACTGGAAATACCTCGAAGGCCGCGGCCTGATGCCGAAATCCGACCGCAAAGTCTGGGCCTTCCTCGGCGACGGCGAGACCGATGAACCCGAAAGCCTCGGCGCCATCTCGGTCGCCGGCCGCGAAGGCCTGGACAACCTGGTCTTCGTCATCAACTGCAACCTGCAGCGCCTCGACGGCCCGGTGCGCGGCAACGGCAAGATCATCCAGGAACTGGAAGGCGTGTTCCGCGGCGCCGGCTGGAACGTCATCAAGACCGTCTGGGGCAGCTACTGGGATCCGCTGCTGGCCAAGGACAATACCGGCCAGCTCAAACGCCTGATGATGGAAACCGTCGACGGCGAATACCAGAACTGCAAGGCCTTCGGCGGCGCCTACACCCGCGAGCATTTCTTCGGCAAATACCCCGAAACCGCCGCACTCGTCGCCAACATGAGCGACGACGACATCTACCGCCTCAACCGCGGCGGCCACGACCCGCACAAGGTCTACGCCGCCTACCAGAACGCGATCGACACCAAGGGCATGCCCACGGTGATCCTCGCCAAGACGGTGAAGGGCTACGGCATGGGCGCGTCGGGCGAATCGCTCAACCCCACGCACCAGACCAAGAAGCTCGACGACGACGCGGTGCGCACCTTCCGCGACCGCTTCAAGATCCCGGTCACCGACGACCAGCTGAAGGACGGCGCGGTGCCGTTCTATCACCCCGGCCCGAAATCGCCGGAAGTCGAATATATGCTGGAGCGTCGCCGCGCGCTGGGCGGCTCGCTGCCGCAGCGCCGCCGGACCTCCACGCAGACGCTGGAAGCGCCGAAGCTGGAAGTGTTCGACCGCCTGCTCAAGAGCAGCGGCGACCGCGAGATCAGTACCACCATGGCCTTCGTGCAGGCGCTGAACGTGATCCTGCGCGACAAGGCCGTCGGCCCGCGCTGCGTGCCGATCGTCGCCGACGAAGCCCGCACCTTCGGCATGGAAGGCCTGTTCCGCCAGCTCGGCATCTACGCGCCGCAGGGCCAGAAGTACAAGCCGGTGGATCGCGACCAGCTGATGTACTACCGCGAGGACGCCGCCGGCCAGGTGCTGGAAGAAGGCATCACCGAATGCGGCGCGTTCTCGTCGTGGATGGCCGCGGCCACCAGCTACAGCACCAACGACCTGCCGATGCTGCCGTTCTACATCTTCTATTCGATGTTCGGCTTCCAGCGCATCGGCGACAGCGCGTGGCAAGCCGCGGACATGCGCGCGCGCGGCTTCCTGCTGGGCGCCACCGCCGGCCGCACCACGCTCAACGGCGAAGGCCTGCAGCACGAGGACGGCCACTCGCACCTGCTGTCCGGCGCCATCCCGAACTGCAAATCCTACGATCCGACCTTCGGCTTCGAGGTCGCGGTGGTCCTGCAGCACGGCATGCAGCGCATGCTCACCGAGCAGCAGGACGAGTACTACTACCTCACCCTGATGAACGAGAACTACGCTCACCCGGAGATGCCCGAAGGCGCCGCCGACGGCATCATCAAGGGCATGTACCTGCTCAAGGACGCCGGCAAGCCCAAGAAGGGCGAACTGCGCGTGCAACTGATGGGCAGCGGCACGATTCTGCGTGAAGCCATCGCCGCGGCGGACCTGCTGGACAAGGATTTCGGCGTCACCGCCGACATCTGGTCCTGCCCCAGCTTCACCGAACTGCGCCGCGACGGGTTTGATGCCGAGCGTTGGAATCGGTTGAATCCCGAAGCGAAGGCGCCGCGCAAGGCGTATGTCACCGAGCTGCTGGAAGGGCGTCAGGGGCCTGCGGTTGCTGCGACCGATTATGTGCGCGCGTTTGCGGATCAGATCCGCGCGTTCGTGCCGATGCGGTATACGGTGTTGGGGACGGATGGGTTTGGGCGCTCGGATACGCGCGCGAATTTGCGCAGGCATTTTGAGGTGGATCGGTATTACATCGCGCATGCCGCGATCGATGCGCTGGCGAAGGAAGGGAAGATGACCGGGAAGGATGTGAGTCGGGCGATCAAGCTTTACAAGATTGATGTGGAGAAAGGGAATCCGGTGGGGGCTTAGTAAATGCCATCCTGCTTTGATAATCAGGGGACAAAATGGACAAGAAAACGAAAGGATCATGGTTAATTCATCACACAAACAAGCTTCAGTGCGTGACAAGCCAACAGGGATATAACTCTACTTTTATTGCAGGCAAGGCAGGGATTTTACTCTCGGCCATTTCTGCGGATGATGAGATTTCTATAGGCAATGATCGACTAAACGTTCTTGCTGAAGCCGCCAATATCAATAGCGTTTTCGAGCTCCCAATGCTAGTTAATGTTCTGAAAAAAAGGGAGTTGATTGATGTTGGGTCAAACGGGATAGCGGTGCTAGGTGTAACCACAAGCAAAGTTCTCGAGCACACGTCAGACATTTTCGATTCAAGCACTTCAAACCCTAAAGAAAACGCAGCTATTGCTCTTGCTGAAGCAGCGTCTATCAGGCCGGTAGAGTCCAAAACAGCAACAGCGGAACTTTCTGACAAATTTAAAATCTCAGCATCGGAAGTAGCTTCTATACTCCACGATGCTAGAGAAATCGGATTCGTCGATGCAGAACCCATCGACAGTCAAACGACGCTTTTCTTTAATGGAAACCTTTTTCGAAGAGAAACAGCAGCGAAGGTAAAGCTAATTTTAGATTCTTTGAAACAGGAAGAGCAGGTAAAGCTCAATGAATTAACTGAAACGCTGAGAAAAAAAGCCTGTATTTCAGTTGAAACCGCAAGAAAACTGCTTGGGGATGTACTTTTCTCTAAGGTAAATGCAATTGGCCTATTTGATATAAACGTAGTGAGTAACTCTACGGAAGCGTCCGGTTTTGTTACACTTCCATCTGCGTTTTCAAAATACAGCTCTGCAATGGTAGATGATGCTTTTGATTTAGCGAAAGCGTTCGTCAGCTCGATTACGTACGGAATGACCAAAAGTTATCACGAGAGAGGCAGGATTCGTATGGTTGAGGCGCTTTTGGCCGCCCTTGTGAGAGGCGAATCTGTAGGACCAGTTCAAGCAATACAACAGGATTATAAAATCCTTGAATTCAAGGGCGTGGTAAAAGTCAGCGTTGGAACAAAGAATGGGCGTACAGGCCCCATGATGAAACTTCTAAAGCGTGAAGTTGGAGAGTTAGCGCTTGAGGTCATAAGAAATGGGGACATTAGCGAACACTCTTTGACAGCCTTGCCTACGGCTGCTGTAACCAAATTCGAAGGACCAGAAGTTTCTAGACAAAAGATTCGCCGCGCTCAAGTACAAGCTAGCGCGAAATCAACGAACGACATGCTCACAATTTTGAGAACAGGAGGCGGATTTTAATGGGTGCTCAAAAGTCATTATTTAAGGGACAGACGGCTGAAGAGCTGCTTAGGTGCTACTTTATACAAGCAGGATACTATGCTGTTCGTGGCGTTCCATTTATCTATGAAAACTTTGATGTCACTGATATTGATGTCTGGCTTTACGGGCGTGCATCGTCGGTTTCTAGAGAAATCACGATAGTCGATTGCAAAAACAAGAAAACCCCTCAGGCGATCGAAAGAATATTTTGGACAAGGGGCTTACAAATTGCCACTAACGCCACAGCAGCAGTGGTTGCCACAACCGACAAGAGGCAGGCAGTAAAAGATTTTGGTCGAAAGCTTGGGATTACTGTTTTAGATGGATCATTCTTAAGCAGACTAAAGAGTTTTGAGAAACTTGCATCACAGAGAATATCTGAAGAAGATTTTCAGCGCGAGATTTCGGGTTACTCACTAGGCAAGCTTGATGGTGATTGGGCAGGAAGAGTTTCATTCAGCAAGTCTCTACTTGCTTCCGGTCTTGGTTTTGATAGCTGTAATGAATGGCTAGAACAAGCAAGATTTTTCGTGGAGCAGCTGATAACAAAGCCAAGCCAAAAGCAGATTGCGTTGAGGTGTCTATACCTTGTGTGTTCGTTTATCGCAATATCTATCGATTTTTGTCTACGCGACTTGGCCTTTTTAGAGCAGAGCGAGAGAGAAACTTTGCTATCTGACGGATTTAAATTTGGATCCAAAGGAAGTTCTGGCATGAATAATGTCATGAACGTTGCAATGGGCCTTGTTGAACAGCACACCGGAGACGGCCGCTCTATTGCCATGCAAGTAAGGAGGAGTATCGAGAGTCAGATTGCATCAATTGAAACTGCTTCGTTAAGTGAGTACTTTGCTAAAGGCGAGACTTCAAAGTCACTTTTTACTATTGCGCGCGAACTAGAAGCATTAGCCATGAGAGCGGCTTTCATCAGCCATCGAGACTCATCTATTGAATTAAAATCTTTTTTAAGCGTGCTTCTGGATTATTGGAAAATTGATCGCGTTGTTTTCAGTAACTCAATTGATCCATAGGACCGTAACGCGTAAGGTGGACCAGTAGGGTGGCGGTGAGCGCAGCGAACCCCACCTTCGACGAAGACCCGATCTTCACGGCAGCCGGGACGTATCGAAGACGACACTGACTCGCTCTAACATCGCCGCCGCCCCGATGTCCATGGGTGGGGTTCGCTGCGCTCACCGCCACCCTACGACACGTGCAAAACGACCGCGGCAACTCGTAAGGCGGGTCAATTTTCTCGTAGGGCGGGTCTTGCACCCGCCTATTGAATGAAACAACGGCTTCGTACCCGCGAAGTGCCTATACGTTCCACGTCACCGGAAAAGGAAGCGAGCCCAGGGGTCCGGTTCAC
>CALRWS020000003.1:0-157246 GCA_943371935.1 Chitinophaga pinensis
GCAGCGCCGGCAGCGGATCGTCGCCGCCCGCGCGACGCGACGCGTACAGCGCTTCCAGCTCACGCGAGAAGATCGCCATCGACCAGCCGTCGGAGACGATGTGATGCATCGTCAGCAACAGCACGCGACGCGATGCGTCCAGGCGGATCAGGCATCCGCGCAGCAGCGGGCCGCGCTCCAGATCGAACGGCGCCGCGGTTTCGTGCTGCTGCAGCGACTGCAGCGCCGCGGCCTGCGCCGGGGCTTCCAGATCCGAAAGATCGTGCACTTCCAGCGCAAACGCCGTCGGCGCCCCGATCCGCTGGTACAGCGCGCTGTCCACCATCGCGAAGGTCGTGCGCAGGCTTTCGTGGCGCGCGATCAGCCGGTCCAGCGACCATCGCAACGCGGCCTCGTCCAGATCGCCGCGCAGTTCCACCGCACGGGCGATGTGATACGCGTTGGTCGCTCCGCCCATCCGCGACAGGAACCACAGCCGCTGCTGCGCATGCGACGCCAGCGTCTCGCCGCGCGGCGCGCGCGGGATCGCTTCGCTCACCAGCGCCTGCCGTCCCGCCGCGTGCGCCGAGAATCCGGCCAGCGTCGGCGACGCGAACAGCGCATTGGGCGCGATGTCGAGCCGCAACTGCTTGCGCACGCGCATCACCAGACGCACGCCGAGCAGCGAATGCCCGCCCAGCGCGAAGAAGTTGTCGCGACGGCCGACACGCTCGACGCCGAGCAGTTCCGCCCACAGCTCCGCCATGGCGGCTTCCATCTGCGTGGCGGGCGCCTCGTACTCTGCGCGGCCGGCATACGCATCCGCGTCCGGCGCGGGCAGCGCCTTGCGGTCCAGCTTGCCGTTGGCGGTGAGCGGCCATTCGGCCAGCTCCACGTACGCCGTGGGCACCATGTACTCCGGCAGACCCGCCTGCAGCGCCGCGCGCAGGGTGTCCGCGGCGACCTCGCCGGGCCGCACGCACCGGTAATACGCCACCAGCCGCGCCGGCTGTCCGGCCACATCCTGCCGCGCCAGCACCACCGCGTCCTGGACGTCCGGCAGGGCCGCCAGCCGCGCTTCGATCTCGCCAAGCTCGATCCGGTAACCGCGGATCTTCACCTGGAAATCGTTGCGGCCCAGATAGTCCAGCGCGCCGTCCGCGCGGCGACGCACCACGTCGCCGGTGCGATAGAGGCGCTCGTCGGCGATGAACGGACTGTCGATGAAGCGTTCGGCGGTCAATTCGGGGCGGTTGAGATAACCCAGCGCCACGCCCACGCCGCCGACGTACAGCTCGCCCGGCACGCCGGCCGGCACCGCGCGGCGATGCGCGTCCAGCACATACGTCCGATGATTCGGCAGGCCGCGGCCGATCGGCACGCTCGCGCCGGTGTCGGCCGCCGGATCGCAGCGATGCACGGTGGAGACCACCGAATCCTCGGTCGGCCCGTACGCATTGAACAGCGCGCGCCCGGGCGCCCAGCGCTGCACCAGCGCCGGCGGCATGGCTTCGCCGCCAGAGATCAGCACCCGCAGTCCGGGCAGCGTCGCGGTCTCGGGCAGCGCCGACAGCACCACCGGCGGCAGCAGCGCATGGGTGATGCCGGCCTCGGCGACGAAGCTCTCCAGCGCATCGCCGATCAGCACCACGCCCGGCGCGGGCATGTGCAGCGATGCGCCGTGCGACAGCGCCATCAGCCACTCGAATACGCAGGCGTCGAAACTGAAGGACGCGAACTGCAGCACCCGGCTGTCGGCCGACACCGCGAACAGATCCGCCTGCGCCTGCAAAAGATTCGCCGCGCCGCGGTGCGGCACCAGCACGCCCTTCGGCCGGCCGGTGGACCCCGAGGTGTAGATCACATAGGCCGGATGCGACGGCGCCAGGCCGATCTGCGCGGGCGCGATGTCGTGCGCCGGCCATTCCGCCCACTGCGCGCCGTCGGCGTCGATCGCGATCAGCCGTTCGGGCATCGCCGCGGCCGCAACCGCGGGTTGCGCATCGCCGTGCGTGGCCATCGCCGCGGTCAGCACATCGGCGCCATGCGCATCGACAAGCACCACGGCGGGCTCGGCATCGACCAGCATGTCGTGCAGGCGGTCGCCGGGATAACCGGGATCCATCGGCACATAGGCGCCGCCGGCCTTCAGCACCGCGAGCACCGAGGCGATCCACGCGATCGAACGCTGCATGCAGATGCCGACCAGCACGCCGGGCCCGATGCCGCGTTCCCTCAAGGCATGCGCGAGGCGGTTGGCGCGGGCGTTGAGCGCGCCGTAGTCGATGGCGTCGCCTTCGCAGCGCGCGGCCAGCGCATGCGGCGCGCGCGCGGCGTGGGCTTCGAACCACGCGTGCGCCGGCCGGTCGAGGTCGTAATCGGCGACCGTGCAGTCGCCCGCCGTCGCCGACGCCCGTTCTTCGGGCGACAGCGCGTCGAGCGCGCTCAGCGGCGCGTCGGGCGCGGCGAGGCACTGGTCGAGCACGCGCAGATAGCTGTCGCGCAGGCGTTCGATGGTCTCGCGCCGGTACAGGTCCTGCGCGTAGGTCCACAGCAGGGTCACGCTGTCGGCATGATCGAAGCCGCGCGGGATCATCACCACGTCGAAGTCGAACTTCGACGTGCGGTTGCTGTAGGCCTCGTAGAGATTCAGCGCGAAGCCGGGGCCGTGCAGCGTCGGCACGTCGGAGTTGTGGGCGCTGAAAGCCACCTGGAACAGCGGATTGCGGCCGACCTCGCGCTCCGGCTGCATGGCGCGCACCACCCGTTCGATCGGCACTTCCTCGTGTTCGTAGCCGGCCGACAGCGTGTCCATCGTCCGCGCCAGCAGGGTGCGGTAACTGGGATCTCCGGACACGCAGGCGCGCACCGCGATGGTGTTCACGAACATGCCGAGCATGCCTTCGGAGCGGTGCGCGCGGCGGTTGGCCACCGCGGAGCCGATCAGGAAATCGTCGCTGCCGGTGTAGGTCTTCAGCACGATCTGGAACACCGCCTGCATCGCGGCGTACAGGGTCACGCCTTCGGCTTCGCAGAACCGCCGCAGCTTCGACGACAGCTCGGGCGAGCACTCGAAACGCAGCTGCTCGCCGCGATAGGTCGGCACCGCCGGCCGCGGGAAATCGGTCTGCATCGGCAGGCTGAACGGCGCGCCGTCCAACTGCCGGCGCCAGTAGGCGACGTGCGCGGCGTTGCGGCGTTCGGCATCGTCGCTGCGCTGCCAGCGCGCGTAGTCGCGGTACTGCGCGACCACCGGCGGCAGCGCGGGCTCGCGGCCCTCGGCGAAGGCGACGTAAGCGGCCAGCAGTTCGCGCAGGAACAGATTGGCGCTCCAGCCGTCGTGCACGTAATGCTGCTCGACGTGGATGAGTACCGAGTCGAGCGGCGCCGATTCGTCGGCGCTGCGCTCCAGCAGGGTCAGATGCACCAGCGGCAGGCGCGCCAGATCGAAGCGGTGGGCGACGTGCGCGTCGATCCGCGCCGACAGCGCCGCATCGGTCGTATCCGGCGGCAGCACTTCATGGATCAGCACGCCGTCGGCGCGCGGATGTACCACCTGGTACGGTTCGCCATCGCCATCGCTGTCGGCATGGAAGCTGGTGCGGAAGATCTCGTGCCGCGCGATCACCGCGTCCACCGCGCGCTGCAGCAGCGCCGGGTCGAGGCGGCCGCGCACCCGGATGACGTTCTGCGCGTTGTACGCCAGCGACGTGTCGGTGAGCTGTTCCAGCAGCCACAGCCCGTGCTGCTGGTACGACAGCGGGCAGCGTTCCGGCATCGCCTCCTGCGGCCGCCACTCGTCGAAGGACGCGCCAGCGGCATCGGCATCGTCGTCGCGCGCGTCGGCGTCGCAGGCCTCGGCTTCGGATGCGCTCACCAGCGCCGCCATCGCGCGCAGCGTCGGCGCGCGGAACAGGTCCGGCACCGCCACGCGGCGGCCCAGGCGCTCGCGGATGCGCGGCGCCAGCTGGATGGTCTTCAGCGAGTCGCCGCCCAGCGACAGGAACGCATCGTCGCGGCCGATGCGCGCGATCCCCAGCAGTTCCGACCAGATCGCGGCCAGCGCGGTTTCGACATCGCCCTGCGGCGCGACGAATACGCTGGCGGCGAACGCATCCGCTTCCGGATCGGGCAACGCCCGGCGATCGAGCTTGCCGTTGGGCGTGAGCGGCCACGCGGTCATCCGCACGTAGGCGGCGGGCACCATGAAGGCCGGCAGCGTGTCCGCCAGCTGCGCCCGCAGCGCATCGATCGGACACGCCTCGACGCCGTCGCGATGCGCGCTGTGCTGAAGCGCGCCGTCGTGAAGCACGCTGTCGTGAAGCACGCCGTCGTGCAGCTCGTAGTAGGCGACCAGTTGCTTGCGGCCCTGGTCGTCGTCGCGCGCCACCACCACCACTTCGCGGATGTCCGCGCGCGCGGCCAGCGCCGCCTCGATCTCGCCCAGTTCGATGCGATGGCCGCGCACCTTCACCTGGAAGTCGTTGCGGCCCAGGTATTCCAGTGTGCCGTCGGCCAGTTCGCGCGCGAGGTCGCCGGTGCGGTACAGGCGGTCGCCGGGGACGAACGGGCTGTCGATGAAGCGTTCCGCGGTCAGCTCGGGGCGATGCAGGTAACCGCGCGCCACGCCGATGCCGCCGATATGGATTTCGCCGGTCTCGCCCACCGCCACCGGCCGGCCGTCGGTGTCGAGCAGATGGATGCGGTGACCGTCGATCGCGCGCCCGATCGGGACCGTCGATGCCGACGACTGCGGATCGCAGGCGTGCACGCTGGACCAGATCGTGGTTTCGGTGGGGCCGTAGGCATTGAACATGCGCCGGCCCGAGGTTCCGCCCGCCCAGCGCTTCACCTGCGCCGGGGGCAGCGCCTCGCCGGCGCAGATCAGCACCTGTACCGGTGCCAATGCATCGTCCGCCAGACCGGACAGCACGATCGGCGGCAGGGTCGCGTGGGTGATGCCCTCGCGCACGACCAGCGCCGCCAGGGTCTCGCCGGCCAGCACTTCGCCGGGCGCGCCCAGGTGCAGCGAGGCGCCGTGGCTCAGCGCCATCGACCACTCGAACACGCAGGCATCGAAGCTGAAGGACGCGAACTGCAGCACCCGGCTGTCGGGCGACACCCCGAACAATTCGCCCTGCACGCGCTGCAGGTTGGGCAGGCCGCGGTGGGTCACCATCACGCCCTTGGGACGACCGGTGGAGCCGGACGTATAGATGACGTAGGCCAGATGCTCCGGGCGCAGGGCGATGTCTTCCAGCGGCCCGGAATCGTGCCCCCCCGGCGATGTCGCCCAGGCGTCGCAGTCGATCACGACGGGTGCGTCGTCGTCCGCCGCCGATCCGTGTTCGACCCGCAGGTGCTCGAGCAAGGGGCGACTGGCCGCATCGGTCAGGACCACGGTCGGACGCGCGTCCGCCAGCATGAAGGCCAGCCGCTCCGGCGGATACGCGGGATCCAGCGGCACGTACGCGCCCCCGGCCTTCAGCACCGCCAGTACCGATTCGATCAGTCGCGGCGAGCGCGACATGCAGATCGCCACCAGGACGTCCGGCCCCACCCCATGCGCGCGCAGATGGCCCGCCAACCGGTTCGCGCCCTGATCCAGCGCGCCATAGGTCGTGCGCCCATCGCCGCACGCCACTGCAAGTGCATCCGGGCGCCTCAGCGCCTCACGCTCGAAAGCCGAATGCGCACACTCTCGCGAAAGCTCCATCCCGACTCTCCGTGCGTCTGACGCCGCTGCAAAAAAAACTCCTGCAAGACAGTGTTCCCCTGTCTGCCGCACCCCCGCGATCCCCATCCCGGTCGGTGCGTGACGATCATCGCACAGTCCCCGGCCACCCTGTCGACTATGACAGGGGCGCTCTGGCGCGCCGCACCGCGCCGTGTCCATACCCACGGATCGTACGTGATCGCAGTCGCGGCACCGGGCGCATTGCTTTCAGGCCACGTCCGCGCCCGGCACCGGCCCTTGTCGGGAACGCGTTCGCGCCGCACGCTGGGGCACCGCCGCGGGAATCGCCCGATGCGCACGCAGACAGGACCACCGATGCATACCGAAACGCCAGGAAACGCACGCGCCCGACGCGGGCCGACCCGACTCGTGGGGCTCGCGCTCCTGCTCTCCACGGCGCTCGCGGCGCATGCCGATGACGGCACGGCGACCGGCCGCGACGATGCCGCGTTCCGCGCGCTGTACGAGGAACTGGTCGAGATCGACACCACCCGCTCGGCCGGCAGTTGCACCCGCGCCGCCGAAGCGATGCGCGCGCGGCTGCGTACGGCCGGTTTCCCCGGAAACGACCTGCGCGTGCTCGCGCCGGCCGAACGGCCGCAGGACGGCGCGCTGATCGCGCAACTCCACGGCCGCGACCGCAGCCTCAAGCCGATCCTGCTGCTGGCGCACATCGACGTGGTCGAAGCCCGCCGCGAGGACTGGCAGCGCGATCCGTTCACGCTGATCGAGGAGGACGGCTGGTTCTACGCCCGCGGCGCCAGCGACGACAAGGCGATGGCCGCGATCTTCACCGACAGCCTGATCCGCTGGCGCCGCGAAGGCTTCGTCCCGCGCCGCGGCCTGACCTTGGCGCTGACCTGCGGCGAAGAAACGCCCGAGGTGTTCAACAGCGTCGAATGGCTGCTGAAGACCCATCCGGACGCACTCGATGCAGTGTTTGCCCTCAACGAAGGCGCCAGCGGCGAACTCGACGCCGCCGGCCGCCATGTCGCCCTGCAGATTCAGGCCGGCGAAAAGGTCTATCAGAATTTCGAACTGACCGCGTCCGACGGCGGCGGCCACAGCTCACGGCCGCCCCGCAACAACCCCATCGTGCGGCTGTCGACCGGTCTGGCGAAACTCGGTGCGCATCGTTTCCCGGTGCGGATCAACCCGGTGACCCGCGCCTATTTCGAACAGCAACTGCGGCTGTCGCCGGCCGCCGCGGACGATCTTCGCGCGGTGCTGGATGGTCGCGACCCCGAAACCGCCGCCGATCGGCTGTGGGCCGCCAACCCCGGCTGGAACAGCATGCTGCGCACCACCTGCGTGGTCACCCGCATCGACGGCGGCCACGCCGACAACGCCCTGCCGCAGCAGGCCCGCGCCAACGTCAATTGCCGGATCCTGCCCGGCGTGCCGGTCTCGCAGGTCCGCGACGAACTCGTTCGCGTGCTGGGCGACCCGGCCATCGGCATAGCCGCCACCGGCCCGGCCGCGATCACCCCGCCGGTGCCGTCGCTGTCGGCGGCGATCCTCGATCCCGTGCGCGCGCTCGCGGCGGAGATGTGGCCGGGCGTGACCGTGGTGCCGACCCTCGCCACCGGCGCCACCGACGGCCGCTTCCTCAATGCGGCCGGCATCCCGACCTACGGCCTGTCCGGCATCTTCCACGACGCCGAGGGCCCGCGCGCGCACGGCCTGAACGAGCGCATCCGCGTGAAATCGCTGTTCGACAGCCGCCGCTTCCTGCACGCCATCGTCCGCGTCTACGCCGACGCGCCCTGACGCGGTTGTCCGGAACGACCCGCGACGCCAACGGAAACGGGCCGGCGCAAGCCGACCCGTCGTTGGAACCCGCCGCGAAGGAATCAGTAGCGGCCGGGAGGATCCGCGGCGAAACCGTTCGGGAACGCCTGCGGCTGGCCCGGGCGATACCCGTCGTAGCGGTGCGGCCGCGGCATCACGCCCATCGCCACCAGGTTGTTGATGTCGTCGTAGCGCAGCTGCAGCACCTGCGCCGGCGTGCGCGAGGCGCGAACGAAGTCGGTACGGCTGACCGGCGACCATTCGCGCGCGCCGTGTCCGGTGCCGATGCTCTGCGCCGGCGCGCTGTTGCCGCCATACGCCGAATCCGCGGCGGCTTCCGAGGCGCGGCGCGAGGCCTGCGGCGATGCCGGCGCGGCCTTGCTCTCGGCGCGGCCGGCCTGGCCGCGGTAGCGATCGCTGCGCTCGTAGTCGCGATCGTCGCGGGAGATCGGCGCGGGCTCGTAGTACGGCTGCGGCTGCACGCGTTCGCGGAACACCGCCACGCCGATCACGCCGACGTTGTCCGGCCGGCCGGTGCGCGCGGCGTAGCTGTCGGGCAGATCGGTGAAATAGAACTGGGCCACGTCCTGCCAGGATTTGCGCCAGCCGGTGATCTCGGTGCTCTGCCACGGGCCCAGCACGTAACCGGTCTGGCCGGCGGCGGCGGTGTCGCCGCTGATCGCGTTCACGC
Source organism: Chitinophaga pinensis (assembly GCA_943371935.1). GTDB lineage: Bacteria > Pseudomonadota > Gammaproteobacteria > Xanthomonadales > Xanthomonadaceae > Lysobacter_I. The sequence goes on from CALRWS020000003.1 coordinate 8,199, forward strand.
CGTCCACCGACAGCACCACGAGCACGCGCTCGCCGGTGGTGTTGGTCATGCGCACGCTGTAGCGGTGACCGGGCACACCGGGTACCCAGTCGCGGCCGCGATGACGGTATTCGGGCAGCCATTCGCCGGTATCGCGATCGACGATATCGACATCGACCAGCGGTTGCGCCGACAGCGGGCTGCAGGCGGAGGCGGCGATCAGGGCGGCGGACAGCAGCAGGACGGTAGGGCGCAACATGACAGGCTCCGTGGTGGTGGTCCGGTGTGGACACTGACCTTCAACGCGCCGCGTCCGGGAACGGGGTTCCGCATCGGCGAAAGGATTTCGCGCAGGCATCGCGGCACCGGCGCGGGATTCAGCCGCGGGTAAACTAGCCGGCCGTTTGCCAAGTATTCCCCCGCGCCCATGACCGTCACCCGCGTCCTTACCGGCATTACCACCTCGGGCATTCCGCACCTGGGCAACTACGTCGGTGCGATCCGCCCCACGGTGGCCGCCAGTCGCACCGCCGGCACCCAGAACTTCTATTTCCTGGCCGACCTCCACGCGCTGATCAAGGTGCAGGATCCCGCCAGGGTCCAGCGTTCGACGCTGGAGATCGCCGCCAGTTGGCTGGCCTGCGGCCTGGAGCCGGACAACGACCGCGTGTGGTTCTACCGCCAGAGCGAGATCGTCGAGATCCCCGAACTGACCTGGTTCCTCACCTGCGTCGCCGGCAAGGGCATCCTCAACCGCGCCCACGCCTACAAGGCCAGCGTCGACAAAAATCGCGCCGAGGGCGAGGACGACGACAACGGCATCACCGCCGGCCTGTTCATGTACCCGGTGCTGATGGCCGCCGACATCCTGGTGTTCAACGCGCACAAGGTGCCGGTGGGCCGCGACCAGATCCAGCACATCGAAATGGCGCGCGATTTCGCGCAGCGCTTCAATCATTTCTATGGGGATCACCTGGTGCTGCCCGAAGCGATGATCGAGGAGCACGTCGCCACCCTGCCCGGCCTGGACGGCCGAAAGATGTCGAAGAGCTACGACAACACCATCCCGCTGTTCTGCACGCGCGAAGAACTGAAGAAACTGATCTTCTCGATCGTCACAGACTCGCGCGCGCCGGGCGAAGCCAAGGACACCGAAGGCTCCGCGCTGTTCCAGCTCTACCAGGCCTTCGCCAGCGCCGACGAAACCGTGGCGATGCGCGACGCCTTCGCGCAGGGCATCGGCTGGGGCGACGCCAAGCAGAAACTCTTCGAACGCATCGACGCCGAACTCTCGCCGATGCGCGAACGCTACAACGCGCTGATGCAGCAGCCGCAGAAGATCGAGGAGATGTTGCGCGAAGGCGCCCGCGTTGCCCGCGAACGCCATGGGTTGCCGCTGATGCGGCGGCTGCGGGAGGCGGTGGGGTTGCGGGACTTGTCAAACATTGTCGACAGCCCTGCGAAATCCGCGAAGGAAAAAACCGCGTTGCCGCAGTTCAAGCAATACCGCGAAGATGGAAAATTCCATCTCAAGCTGACCGATCCTGATGGCAGTATTTTGATTTGGACCCCTAAAGGTTTCGATGCCCCGAAAGAGGCAGGACTCTGGATCACGCAGTTTAATAAGCATGGCGAAAGAGCATTGGATATGATCAATGACCCATGTATTGAGTGGGACAAGAATCGGGATGAATACGTTCGCTCTCTTTTGGACGAAATAAAGGAAGCCCATTTCCTGAAAAATAATCCGAAAGACGACAAGCATTAATAGGAAGCGATTTCGGGCTAGCACGTGCACATATTCTCGATTTTGAAACAGGATTTTCTGCCGCACCGAATGCGGGGCTGAAGTCACTGGGCCCAGGTGTTCGCCGGGATGACAATTAGAGCGACATGCCTATCTTTCTACTGCGGCAATGATCCATAGCGATCAGGATCATTCCAGCGATAGCGCCTGAAACGAATCCACGACCGCACAACCAGACCCGAAGGGCGACGCACAGGGATGTGCGTCGTGTTCCGACCGAGCCAAGGATTGGCGAGTCGGAACATCCCGGCCGTATTGGCTTGGCAGATGTGCTTCGTCGGGGAAGGCCCTTTTCTTTGGTTCGTTTCTTTGACTCGCGCCATGCGCTCGCCCCTTCGGGGCCGGCTTCGCCGTTCGGGCGCGCTTCGCGCGCCTCGTGGGCCAACAAAAGAAATGAACCGGCCGCGCAGCGGACGAACGCTTTTGCGGTTAGTCGCAGGCAGCCATCGAACGAAGGCGCTGGATCCAGGCTTGACGAGACATTCGTCTGTTGAAAGCCGCTGGGATGACGATCAAGAACGGTGCGCGTCTTCCGTTGAGGCATGCCATAGATCATCGCGACTTCCGTCGCTCCCACAAAATCGGGTTGCCGGCAGCACGCGAAGCGCGCTGATCCGCCCCTCCCCTTGCGCGCAGCGCGGGGGGAGGTTGGGAGGGGGGCGGGGCCGCGGCAGAACTCAATTCGGCCTGAAAAGCACACCACCCCGACCCTCCCCTTCGCCGAAGGCGAAAGGGACGTCGCAAGACAGCGCCAAGAAACCCTGGAGGCGGCTTTGGTCGACGTAGGCACGTTGCGAGGAACGCTACAGCTCGGGGCTGAAGCCCCTCCTACAAAAGAAGCCCCTCCTACGAAAGCGGTTAAAATCGCCGGATGAATTCTTCCGTCGAGCTCAATCTCGCCCTGATCCTGTTTTTGCCGTGGTTCCTGATCCTCGGCGTGCTGTATTGGGTTTATCCGCGCCAGCCGCGCCATGCTGCGCGGGTGCTGTTCGATATCGCGGCGCTGGCGCTGTCGGTGGTGGCGTTCGTGTGGAGCATCCACTGGTCGCACGCCAACGCGGATATGCGCTACGGCCGGATGTGGCCGCAGGTGCTGGCCACCGCGCTGGGTTACGGCGTGTTTCTCGCCGCGATGACCGTCGCGTTCTTCGTCCGCCGCGGCTGGCTGCGACGTCGTGCTCAGGGCTCACACGCGCAGCCCTGAGCCGATCGTCTCACCACGCATTCGGCGTGGCGCCGCGCTCCGGGTGTTTCATCCGCACCACGCAGAAACGCTGGCCGGTAGGCGCTTCCATCACGCACCAGGTGTGGATGGACTGCACACGCTTCGCACCGAGGGCTTCGAGGCGCGCGACTTCCGCTTCGATGTCGTCGGTCTCGATGTCCAGATGCACGCGCGACGGGTGGGTCACCTTCTGCACTTCGACGTGCAGATCGCCGGGGGCGTCGTCGAGTTTGGCGTAGGTCGCGGATTCCTCAGGCGACAACTCGCCGATGGGCAGGCCGAGGGCGTCGCTCCAGAAGCGCGCGGCGGCGTCGAGGTCGTCGGTCTGGCAGTCGATGATGAATCCGGCGAGGCGGCTGCGGTGGCTCATGCGCGTCACTCCGAGGTCCGCGGTTGGAATGGATGACGGCGATTGCTGCGTGCCGCCGGAACGATCTCCGCGCCGCGCTCAGCGGCTGCGTCTGCGGGACGGCGCCGGCTTGGTGGCGTCGATCCGGGCCTCGTCTTCCAGTTTGCGCTGCTGCGCCTGTTCGCGCTCCAGCTGTTCGATCATCCGCCGGTGCAGCGCCTGCACGACCAGCGACTGATAGATCGGATGGATGCCGCCGTTGCCCAGTGCGGCCCACAGCACATCCTTGTCGACGCTGTTGGCGAACACGGCCACACGCTCGAAATCGGTCAGTTCCGGCGTTTTCTTCGCGCCGATGACGGCGACGAACTCGCTGTAATCCATGCGTGTCTCCCGTGGAGGGCAATGCTGGCGCGTCCCACGATGCCACAGAGCGCGATACCGCGGGGCGCGGTCTCGACTTGGAGTCGCAATATGGATCAGGAATCCCACCACATCAGGAAATCGTGCCACAGACGCTTGAAGAAGCCGGCTTCGGCCACGCCTTCCAGCGCCACCAGCGGCGCTTCCATCACCACCTTGCCGTCCAGCATCACCCGCACCGTGCCGATCTTCTGTCCGCCCTTGATCGGCGCGACCAGGGTCTTGGGCACGTCCATCAGCGGCTTGAGTTCGGCATAGCGGCCGCGCGCGGTGCTGACCAGCAGCGGCTGATCCAGGCCGAGCTTGACGACATCGGTGGTGCCCTTCCAGACCTTGTGACTGGCGATGACCGCATCGGCCTGGTACAGGCGGTGGGTTTCGTGGAAGCGGAAGCCCCAGTTGAGCAGGGCCAGCGAATCGACCGCGCGCTCTTCCTCGCTCTTGGCCTGCAGGATCACGCTGATCAGGCGCTGGTCGCCGCGCTTGGCCGAGGACAGCAGGCAATAGCCGGCGCCGGAGTGGTGGCCGGTCTTGATGCCGTCCACCGAATCGTCGCGCCACAGCAGCAGATTGCGGTTGCGCTGGGTGATCGGGCCGACGGTGAATTCGCGCACCTTGTTGAAGGCGTACTGGCCGGGAAAATCGCGGATCAGCGCGCGGCCCAGCAGGGCAAGATCGCGGGCGGTGGAGTAATGGCCCTCGGCCGAGAGGCCGGTAGCGTTGACGAAGTGGGTGTTCTTCAGACCGATGCGCTTGGCGTAATCGTTCATCAGGGTGGCGAACGCAGCCTCGCTGCCGGCGACGTGTTCGGCCAGCGCGATCGCGGCATCGTTGCCGGACTGGATCACCATGCCCATTTCCATCTGCTCCAGCGGCGCGGTCTTGTTGACCTCGAACCCGCTGTAGCTGCCGTCGGTGCCGGCCCCGCCGGTGCGCCAGGCGTTCTCGCTCATCATCACCTGATCGGTGGATTTGATGCGCTTGGCCTGCAGTTCCGCGGCGATCACGTACGAGGTCATCACCTTGGTGATGCTGGCCGGTTCCAGGCGCAGGTCGATGTTCTCGCCGGCCAGCACCTTGCCGGTGGCGTCGTCCATCACCAGCCAGGCCTTGGCGGTGACGGGTTTGGGCGCATCGGGAATGGCCAGCGGCGGCGGCGCGGGCTTCGCTGCCGCGGGTGCGGCGGCCGGCGTTTGCGCTAGCGGCGTTTGCGCTAAGACCAGACCCGTCATCCCCACTGCGCACGCGGTCGCCAACCACACACGCACCGCCCCCTGTCGCAACGCACCCAACGTCTTCATTGAAACCTGTACTCCGGGAAAAACGGCCGCGCGGCCGTCGAAAGAACAAACGATTGAAAGACCTGCCAGCCGCCCATCTTGAAGCAAGCGGCGAAAGATTCCGATAAGCGGGCCGCGGTTGCGACGAATCGCCGCGAACCGCGCCGTCAGCCGCGCCGGCAGCCGCGATACGGACGCGAGTATCGACGCATGTTCATTCGCGCACGATCTGCGCCGATACGAAGCCCAGATCGGCCGCGCGCGCGGAAAGTTCCTGCACCCGCGATGCCGGCACCGGGCCGATGCGCAGGCGCCACACCGGCTGACCGTTCACCGATGCCTCGTCGATCCGCAGCGCATCGATGCCGCCGGCCTGCAGCGTGTCGCGGGCGCGCTCGGCGTTGTCGCGGGCCGTGAACGAAGCCAACTGCAGCAGCACGTCGCCTGTTTTGTCGCTCGTCCCGGCGCTCGCCACCTGGATGGACGACGGGGACGCGACGGGCAGCACGGCGGTGACCGGCAGGGCGCCGATCGCCTGCCTGGTATCGGGCTTGTCGGCATCAGGCTTGCCAGCAAAGCGGATGCCCTGCGCCTGCATCCAGCGTTCGAATTCATCGGCCGACACCGAATTGTCCGCCACCGTCGCGGGCGTCGGCTTGGCCGGCGGCTCGACGCGCGCGGTGCGCTCATCGGGGCGTCCGCCGCGGCCATCGGCCGGGGTCAGGGCGCGGACTTCAACCTTGGCCGTGCCCTGCTTCGTAAACCCGAGCTTGGTCGCGGCGGCAAAGCTGAGATCGATGACGCGGCCGGCGTGGAAGGGGCCGCGATCGTTCACCCGCACCACCACCGATTTGCCGTTGGCCAGGTTGGTCACCCGCACGTAGCTCGGGAGCGGCAGCGATTTGTGCGCGGCGCTGAAAGCGTACATGTCGTACACCTCCTGGTTGGAGGTGAGGCGGCCGTGGAATTTCTTGCCGTAGTAAGACGCCATGCCTTGCTCGACATATCCTTCGGCGCTGTCGCGGACCTGGTAGCGCTTGCCCAGCACCGCGTAGCTGCGGTTGCCGACGCGCGAACGCGGCTCGTCCTTCACTTCGGGTTCGGGGATGGCGTCGACGTCGACGATCTCGTCCGGCACGCTGTCCTGAATGTGCGGCGCGTACAGGCCGCCGGCCACGTAATCGCCGCGCTTGGTGGGATCTTCCACCGCGGGCGCGTACGGCGAGCGCTTCGGCCCGTGGGCGCTGCGGTTGCGATGATCGTGAGCGACCTCCCCGGCCGGCGCGGTCGCGCGCTCGGCCTGCGGCGGCGCGGATTTCTTCGGCGCGGTGCCGCAGGCGGTGAGGGCCGACAGGGCGATGGCCAGCGCGACGATGCGCGGCGCGGCAGTCATGGCTGCGCCCCGGCGCGAATCTCCTGCGCCAGCTGATGCACCGCCAGCGCGTACATCGGCGAGCGGTTGTAGCGGGTGATCACGTAATAGTTGCGATAGCCCAGCCAGTGCTCGCGACCGGCGGCGCCGTCCAGGTTCACCACCGTGGCGCCTTCGCTCGCGGTGTCGCGGGGCGTGGGCTCGCCGGCCATCGGCCGGTAGCCGCGCGCGGCCAGCGCCTGCATCGCATGCACCGGCTCGAGGTTTTCGGGCACGAATTCGGCCTGCTGCGCGTCGAACTGCGCGCGCGCCACCACCGGGCCGCCGGCCTGCCAGCCGTGGACGACGAAATAATTGGCGATCGACGCGAACACATCGGGCTTGTGGGTGAGCAGGTCGCGGCGGCCGTCGCGGTCGCCGTCCTTCGCCCACAGGCGGTAGCTGGACGGCATGAACTGGCCCATGCCCATCGCGCCGGCATAGCTGCCCTTGAGCGCCGGCAGATCCAGCTGGGGCTCCTGCGCGGTCAGCGCGAACAGCTGCGCCAGTTCCCCGGCGAAGAACGGCGCGCGCTTGGGATGATCGAACGCCAGCGTGTACAGCGCGTCCAGCACCCGGTAGCTGCCGGTGTTGCGGCCGTACGACGTCTCGACGCCGATGATCGCGACGATATATTCGGCCGGCACCCCGGTCTGTGCCGACACGCGGTCCAGCGCTTCGCGGTTCTCGGCATAAAACGCCCGGCCGCCGTCGATGCGCGCGGGGGTGAGGAAAATGTTGCGGTAGTCGCGCCAGGGTTTCACCGCCTCGGCCGGGCGGGTGATGGCATCGATGATGCCCTGCTTGTATACGGCCTGCGCCAGCGTGTCGCGGATGCGCTGCGGTTCGACGCCGTAGGTCGTCGCGGTGTAGTCGACGAAGGCGGCGATGCGCTGTTCGCGGGGAATCGCCGGGTCGGTGACTGCCGGCGGCGCTACCGGGCGTTCCGGCGGCTGCGGGACTTTCGGCAGCAACATCTCGGCGGGTGCGGCCGGTGCTGCCGTGGGCTCCGGAGCGGCAACGAGGGCCGCGGGCTTCGGAGGCGGGGACTGGGTGGCGCAGGCCGCGAGCGAAAGGCTCAGAACGGCGGCGGCGGCGCGGGGGAAGGCACTATGAATCAAGGGCTTACGCCTCGTTTTATCGATCAACGGCGAGAGGTTAGCACGCGAAGCCGGCGCCGACTGTCCTGCGGTTCAGGTTGAAGGGTCTGCGTATCGGCCGTCGCGGCCGCTATGCTGGCCGGCCTTGCCCGGATGCCACCCGCACACCTCCCATGACCCACACCATCACCACCACCGAAATCTTCCTGATCGCGATGGCGATCATCTTCGCGGTGCCGTATCTGATCTGGCGGCTGGGGCGCACCGAATACTTCGCGCCGCTGGTGGTGGTGCAGATCATCACCGGGATCCTGCTGGGCCCGGGCGTGCTGGGCGCGGCGTTTCCGGATTACTACACCTTCGTGTTCAACAAGGACGTGGTGAACGCGCTCAACGGCATCGCCTGGTGGGCGGTGATGCTGTTCGTGTGCATCGCCGGGATCGAGCTGGACCTGCGCAAAGCCTGGGAACACCGCCGCGAAAGCGGCATCACTGCGGGGCTGGCGCTGGGCACGCCGATGCTGTTCGGCTGCGTGGTGGCGGTGGGCATGCTGGGCTTCGACGGCTGGATCGGCTCCAACGGCATGACCTGGCAGTTCGTGGTCGGCGTGGGCATGGCCTGCGCGGTGACCGCGCTGCCGATCCTGATCCTGTTCATGGAAAAGATGAACATCCTGCGCCAACCCATCGGCCAGCGGATCCTGCGCTACGCCAGCATCGACGACATCGCGATCTGGGGCGTGCTGGCGCTGGTGCTGATGGACTGGGTGCGGATCGGCCGCCAGGCGGCCTTCCTGATCGCGTTCGCGGTGGCCTGCGTGCTGTTCCGCAAGCTGATGCGCAGGCTGGAAGAGCGCGACCGCTGGTACGTCATGCTGGTCTGGCTTTCGATCTGCGCGTTCGGCGCCGACTGGGCGGGCCTGCATTTCATGGTCGGCGCGTTCCTGGCCGGGGTGGTCATCGACACCGACTGGTTCGAGCAGGAACACATGGACAAGCTGCGCCATCACGTGCTGCTGGTGATGATGCCGGTGTTCTTCCTCAGCACCGGGCTGAAGACAGGATGGAGCGTCGGCGGCGCGACCGTGTTCATCGCCGCAGGCGCGCTGCTGGTCGCGCAGCTGGTCGGCAAACTCGCGGGCGTGCATCTGGCCGGACGCATCCTGAAGTGGCAGCCGGGCGAGGCCTCGATCATCGGCTGGCTGCTGCAGACCAAGGCGCTGATCATGATCATTTTCGCCAACGTGCTGCTGGACAAGGACATCATCACCAGCGCCACCTTCACCGCGCTGCTGCTGATGGCGATCGCCAGCACCATGCTCACCGTGCCGGCGGTGGCGCCCAAACTCAAGCGCATGCAGGCGCTGCTGTCGCGGAACGCATGAGCATCCCGATCCCGATCCATACCCGCACCCGTCCCGCCATTCCCGAGGAACGCGCATGACCTTCTCTCTCCGTCTCCCGCTGATTGCTGCGCTGATCTTCGCGACGGCGATGACGCCCGCTATCGCCGATGCCGCCGAACGGGTGCGCTGGCCCATCGCGTGGAAGGCCGGCGACGTCGCCAGCTACGACAGCGAATCGGTGGTCCGCGAGACAGAAGACGGCGCGACCAGCGTGCGCCGCATCACCGACCGCACCTCGATCCGCACCGTCGAAGCCGACGACAGCGGCTATGCGCTGGCCTGGACCACCCAGAACAGCCGGGTGGAAGCGGTGGAGGGCGACCGCAGCATGATCGACATGCTCGCGCCGATGCTGGACGAGCTGGACGGCGTCGAAGTGGTGGTGGAACTGGACCGCGACGGGCATTACCGCCGCGTGCGCAACCTCGATGCGGTGGTAACCAAGGTCCGCGGCGCGATGCTGCCGGTCTTCGCCGCCAACCTGCAGAAGATGTTCGACGTCGCCGACCCGAAACTGGCGAAGGCTGATCACGAGGCGCTGCTGACGCTGGCCCGGAACAATCTGGAAACGTCGATCGAGGGCATCGTCACCACGAACAGCGTCGAGGCGATGTCCAGCGCGCAGTCGAAGGCGATCACCGCGTTCGTCGGCAAGCCGCTGACGGTCGGCAAGCGCTATCGCGACGACGCGCCGATGGAATCGCCGCGCGAAGGCCTGCCGCTGCAGGCCAGCCGCGAATACGTGCTGAGCCTGGTCGACGGCGATCCGGCGCTGGCGCGCATCCGCTGGACCCGCACGCTGGATCCGCGCGGCGACGCGAAGATGCTGTGGATGCTGGTGGACGAACTCGTCGGCGAAGACGCCCCGTCAGCGCGCGAAAACCGCCCCACCGGTCTGGAACTGAGCGAGGCAGGCATGGTGGTGTTCAACCGGAACACCGGCGCGGTCGAGATGCTGGAAACGATCGAGATCAGCCGCTACGGCAAGGCGCACGACGAGCACGAGCGCTACCGGATGCGCCGCGTCGGCAGCACGCGCACTTGGGCGCAGGAAGAAGCCGCGGCGAAGCGCTGAGCGCCTCTGCCCAAGGTCTCCGCGCGCTTGCGGCGGTAACCTGCCATTCCCACGTAGAGCGGCCTTCAGGCCGCTGCTTTTCTCCCGCCAAGGGCATTTCGAACTGCCGATTCATTGTCATCAGCCGCGGGCGCGGCTTCGATACCGTCGCGCTTCTGGTTCGTCCTGGGCCGGCCGCCCGGCGCGGTTTTCAGCGCCGGTAACGCAGCAGACGCCCCCGGAACGGCGCGCATTCGTCATCATCGAAGGCGCAGCGGGTCGCGTCGACGCTGTAGTCCTGATCGTGCAGCGCGTGGCTCAGCAGATTGCCGAAGCCGCGCCCCGGGTCGGTGATCATGATCTCCGCGCCCGCACGCGCATGCCGGTGCAGCAGCGCGGCCAACTGCGCCACGTGCTGGCGTTCGTACAGCACGTCGCTGCCGATGATCAGATCGAAGCGGCCCAGCGGCACGTCGTCGATGGGCCACGGCAGGTCGCGATAGGCGACGACCGGCAGGCCGTTGCGCGCGGCGTTGTCGCGCAGGAAGGGTTCGGCCAGCGGGTGATGGTCGCTGGCGGTGATGTCCGCGCGGCGCCGCTGCAGCACCAGGCTCGCCAGCCCCAGGCCGCAGCCGACTTCGAGAATGCGCTTGCCGGCGATGTCGAGCACCGCCATCGCCCCGGCCAGCACCCGGCCGGCCGGCCAGAGCTGCCCGAACAGACACCACTGTGCCGAACTGATGCCGGCGCGTTCGGCCAGACCGTCCGGGTCGGCGTATTGCTGGCGGTCGGCCAGCGCGCGGATGCGGTAGTCGTGGCCGCCGAGCTTGAGATCGATGATCCGGGTGCGGTATCCCGCACCGACGCTGTCGCCGGGCATGCGCGCTCCATCGGCCGTCCGCGCTGTGGCGGCGACCCTGCGAGAGAGGAGCGGAACGGGCGACGGTGGAAACCGGCCGGGCGTGACGCGGAAGTGCCCGGAACATACGCCGGACCCCGCCATCGTACGGCGTTACAAAGGCTTCAGGGGCGCGGCCCGTAGAATGCCGCACATGCGTCCCCTGCCCGCCCTGCTTTGCCTGCTGCTGTGCCTGCCGATCTGCGTGCAGGCGCGCACCGTCTACCGCTGCGTGCGCGACGGCACCGTCAGCCTGTCCACCGCGCCGGAGCCCGGCTCGAAGTGCGAGCCGAAGCAGATCGACGACAACGCCGTGCAGACCCCGAACCTCTGGGGCGAGATGGGCGTGTTCAGCGGCACGCTCTACGAGCGCGACCAGGACGGCAAACCGGTCTACGGCACCCGCAACCTGCCCGGGTCGCGGGTCTATCTGCGCTTCACCGTCGAAACGCCGCCCGGCGAGCCGGCGCACGAAGGCCTGGGCAAGGTCGACACGCCCAAGCTCGACCGCCACGCGCGGCTGTTCAAGGCCACCGCCAAGAAGACCGGCGTGGACGATGCCTGGCTGCGCGCCATCGCGCATGTCGAAAGCGGTTTCGACGAGAAGGCGCTGTCGCCCAAGGGCGCGCAGGGCGTGATGCAGCTGATGCCGGCCACCGCCGAAGAATACGGGGTGAAGGACGCGTTCTCGCCAGCGGATTCGATCGACGGCGGCGCCCGCTATTTCAAGATGCTGCTGAAGCGTTTCAAGAACGATCACGTCCTCGCCATCGCCGCCTACAACGCCGGCATGGGCGCGGTCGCCCGCTACGGGGGCGTACCGCCGTACCGGGAAACGCAGGCGTATCTGGAGAAGGTCCAACTGCTGTATCGCGCCTACAAGGCCGCACTGTCGCCGCCCCCGCTGCGCCCGGCCGACGCGGTGCCCACGACCGATAAACTGCGCACCACCCTGCCCTGATGCCCTCCAACGCCGCGCGGCTGATCGCCCGCAACGAGACAAGACCCACGCCATGACCCGCGACCTGCACATGATCGGCTTCGACGCCGACGACACCCTCTGGCGCAGCGAGGACTACTACCGCGACGCGCAATCGGAATTCGAACGCATCGTCGGCACCTACGTCGATCTGGACGACGCCCACGACCGGCTGTACGCGGTCGAGAAGCGCAACATCGCGCTGTTCGGCTACGGCGCCAAGGGCATGACGCTGTCGATGATCGAGGCCGCGGTGGAGATCACCGACGCGCGGATCAGCGCCCACGACGTGCACCGCATCGTCGAACTCGGCAAGGCGGTGTTGCAGCATCCGGTGGAGCTGCTGCCGGGCATCGGCGATGCGGTGGAAACCATCGCCCGCGACCATCAGGTGGTGCTGATCACCAAGGGCGACCTGTTCCATCAGGAAGCCAAGGTCCGCCAGTCGGGGCTGTCCGACCTGTTCCGGCGGATCGAGATCGTCAGCGAGAAGGACACCACCACCTACACCCGGCTGCTGGAGGAGTTCGGCCTGGCGCCGTCGCAGTTCGCGATGATCGGCAACTCGCTGCGCTCGGACATCCTGCCGGTGCTGGAACTCGGCGGCTGCGGCGTGCACATGCCGTACCACGTGACCTGGGCGCACGAAGCCGAAGCCGTCCCGCCGTCGGCGCTGGACGCGCTCGACCGGCTGCGCAGCGTCGGCGGGCCCGCGGAACTGCCTGCCGCGGTGCGGTCGCTGGTCGCGGGCTGAGCATCCAATGAATCTTTTCCGAACCGCCGGAAAGGTTAAATCGATGTTCACCGGACACGCGGCATCGTCGCACCCGACCGCACCGTCGCGGTCTGCCGGAGATCCCACCATGTCGTCCCTCGCCCGTTGGCTCGCCCCCGCTGCCCTCGCCGCCGCGCTCGGCGCCGGCGCCCTGATTCCCGCCCCGGCCCGCGCCGACGACAGACGCTCGGACGACTTGATCCGGGTGATCGTGGATGTCGCCGATATCGCCTTCCGCAGCGGCCAGCCTTACTACCGCCACGGCCGCTACGGCTACGACGACCGCCTGATCGTCGAACGCGACCATCGCGGCCGCCCCGTGTACTACCGCTACGTTCCTCGCGACCCTTATCGCAACGGTTACGACGACTACAGCCGCAACGGTTTCGTCCGCGACCCGTACGGCCGCTACAGCCGCCAGCGCTGCGACAGCCGCGGACGCTGCCGGGTCGAGTATTACGATCCGCGCTACGACCGCAGCGGCCGCGATTACGGCTACGACGACCGCAGCTATCGCCATCGTGACTGGGACGGGCGCCGCTGGCGCGATCGTGACTGAACGCGGTGATTGAACGCTGTGATTGAATGCCGCGACTGAGCGCCGCGACCGAGCGACGTTCCTCCCGTGATTCCAAAGCGCGCCGCGGCCTTCCGCGGCGCGCTGCATTTCGGCCTCCCGGTTCCAGGATCCGGCCCTCGCGACGCGCGCTTCGATCCCACCCGCTTCCTCGCGGCCCCGGCGTCGCCGCAGCATGCGACCATGCCCGCCTTCCCCCGCAGGACCCACGACCATGCGCAAGCTCATCGCCACATCGCTCCTCGCCTTCGGCCTGGCCGCCGGCAGCGCGCAGGCCCAGGACTTCACCTTCGGCTGGAATCCGCGCAGCGGCGACGTCTGGGTGGATACCTGGCTGGGCGACATGAACCGCTACGGCGGCCGGTACCGCGATCCGTTCGTCGACGAACTCGTCCGCTACCACGGCGCCCCGCGCGATCTGGTGGTCGAATTGCTGACCCGGCGCCGCTGGGCGCCCGGCGACGTCTACTTCGCCTGCGCCCTGGCAAAACTCGCGGGCAGGCCATGCCGCTACGTGGTGGATCTGTGGGAACGCGACCACGGCCAGGGCTGGGGCGCGATGGCCAAACGACTCGGCATCAAGCCCGGCTCGGCCGAATTCCACCGCCTGAAACGCGGCATGGTGCCGACCTACGACCGCTGGGGCCGGCAGATCGAGATCGACCGCGACCTGGAACGCGACTTCCCCGGCCGCGGCAAAGGACCCAAACACGGCGGCGACCACCGCGAGCATGGCCCCGGGCATGGCGGCAAAGGCGAAGGTCACCCCGGCAACGGCGGCGGAAAAGACAAAAGCAAGGGCAAAGGCAAAGACTGACGCCATGGCCGCAGCCGATACGATCCATCGCGGCGGCTGCCATTGCCGCCGCGTCCGTTTCGAAGTCGACGCGCCCGCGGCGATCGAAGCGCTCGACTGCAACTGCTCGATCTGCCGGATGACCGGCTTCCTGCATCTGATCGTACCGGCCGCGCGCTTCCGGCTGCTGGCCGGCGAGGACGCGCTGGTGGAATACCGCTTCAACACCGGCGCCGCGCGACATCTGTTCTGCGGTCACTGCGGCGTGAAGGCGTTCTACGTGCCACGCAGTCATCCCGATGGCTTCAGCGTCAATGTCCGATGCATTGATGCGGGCACCATCGAACGCGTCGACATCTCGGCGTTCGACGACAACGACCGTGACGCCGCGACGGCGGCGGTCTCGCATCTGTCGAAAGCGTAAGCCTCGGAGCTTCTTGAAATCCGCCGATAGACCCGTAGAGCGGCCTTCAGGCCGCTGCTCTACTGCTGCGATGACATTACCGAGTATCAATGGCTTGAAGAAGCGAATCTGATTGCTGTCATCCCGAGTCGCAGACGAAGTTTTGTAGGGCGGAACCGCCGAAGGCGATTCCGCCGATAGCGTCAGGTCGCAATCCCGATTGGCGGAAACCGCTGCGCGAGTTCCGCCCTACGGATTGCGCTTTACGGCCTTTAGCATTCGTTGGAATAACCGTAGAGCGGCCTTCAGGCCGCTGTTTGTTTGCGGGGAAGCAGCGGCCTGAAGGCCGCTCTACGGGTCTATCGGCAGATTCTTTCCAAACAGAGGCTTATCGCACGCCGCTGCGGCACTCCGAAATCGTCATCCGGTAAGGGATGTACAGCAGCAGTTCCGCTGCCGACGCGCGCTCCCATTGGACGCGACCGTTGAGCCCGTCGATCTCGACCTTGCAGTCCAGCGCCATCGCGTCCATCAGCCGCTTCGAATCCTTCGCGATCGCGTCGATCAGTTCGTATCGGAAACGCTCCGGTTTGTTCATCACGAGCGCGGTATCGCCCTTGATGTCGATCACGGTACGGCCGACCTTGTCGGCGCTGCGGACGAAACGGCGCATCTCGGCGATGATCGCTTCGGCCTTGGCCGGGTCGCCGCCGATGCCGACGCGGATCTGCAAGGAAACCTGATTGGTGTCGGGACGCTTGCCGTCCTGCTCCAGATCGACACGGTAGTTGTCCCGATTCAGCGCGACCCGGTATTCGTCGACGTAGAACACCACGTACCGGCCGCCCGCGGACGCGATCAATTTCGCGATGGTCTCGTGGATCTCGCGCTTGCGCATCTCCGCATCGCGGCTGTCGTTGCCGAGCACGATGGTCTGCAACAGATAATCCCCGGGCTTGGTCAGCGACACCGCCGGCGTGTCGAGCAGATCGTCGTAACCGATCCTTGATCCGGTCACTACCACGGTATCCAGTTGGTCGGAGGAGTCGTTTTCCTGTGCGGCCGAGGGGAGCGCTAGGGTGCAGAGGCCAAGCAAGAGCATTGATTTGTGGAACATGGGGGTGCCCTTGGGATGGTCGAGGGGTGATGTTGTACTGCTGCGAGGGCTGGGGCAAGCGTCTTGCAAGGACCATAAGTTTCGTAGGGCGGAACCGCCGAAGGCGATTCCGCCAATATCGATAAGCCGTGATCCCAATTGGCGGAAACCGCTACGCGGGTTCCGCCCTACGGATTGCGCCTTACTGCCTTAGCGCATTTGTCTCCACAACCTCCGCCGGCAGCTTTCGTTCCCCGGTCAGAGCTTGCGTGTTCGCATAGGCGGCCGTGAACGCTGCGCTGTCGTTCGAAGCCAGCGCCACTCGCAAGGCCAGCAGATTCACGTGATAGTCCTTGCTCAGATGTTCGGGATCGTACCCGCGCAGTTCCGCCAGTACCCGTTCTGCCTCCGCCGTTTCGCCGCGCTGCAACAGCATCTCAATCAAGGGCTCACTGGACTGCAGCATCCGAGACAACTGGCCCATCAGACGCGCCTCCGCCAACGCCAAGTGGAACTCCGTCTCCGCGTCCTTCGATTTGCCTTGAGACCACAGCCAGCGTCCGCGTGCGATGTGGCCGATCGCGGATTCGGGTTGCCGCAGTACTTCGAGTTGAGCAGGCGACGGTTCGGGCATGGCTTTGCCGTTTGCCACCAGACCCTGTGCTGCGATCATCCATAGCAGCACAGCACCTTCTTTGCTCTCCAGATTCAATTGGTCGTTGACGCTGTATTTGTCGAATGCCGTTGTCGCCGCAGCGGTGGCCAGTGCCTGTTCGAATTCGCCGGATGCGACATGATGCGTGGCAGGAACGATCGCGGAATAACGGTTGTCGGCCGAGGCGTATACCTCTTCGATCAGCGATTCGGCTTCGCGCAAACGCCCCATGCCCGTAAGCACCAATGCACGTAATTGCAATATCCGGGTTCGACGTTCGGAACCAGGTACCTTTTGCAGCAACTGCATGCTGCGATCGCTGCTGGCCAATGCGTCGTCCCAGCGCAGCAGTTCAACTTGAATTTTGGTTGCGGCGTTGCGTGCGTACATCTCCTGGACGGGGCGTTCGGCCTGCTGGGAATACTTCGCGATTTCGGTCATGAGCTCCAGCGCGTCTTTCAAGCGGCCCAGCCGCATCTGCACGCGAGCCAAGGTGTCTGCTGCATTTGCGGCGCCGCGTTTGTCGCCGGCCTTCGTCAGCATGTCCCGGGCGCGGACGAGATCGCGTATGGCGGAATCCAACTGATCGGTTTTCATCAAGCCATAGCCTCGGGCAGACAGGGCTTCACCCATCGCACTTGGTGATGCTGCTTTGCCAATGGACTCCAGCAATTTGACCGCCGACTCCGCCGGCACCAGGACTTCCGCTCCAGGCTTTCCGGCCGAGCCGCTTAATTCAGCCTGTATGGCGAACAACTTGGCTTGCCAGACGGGATCCGCTGCATTCTCGGCTCGTGTCTGCTGCAGCGCCAATCTCTCCATCGCACGATCAAAGCGACCGCGCTCGATGTCCAGATTGATTTCGAGGATACGGGCCTCGGGCAAGTTCGCCAGCGGCTCCGGCAAAGCCGTCAAGCCGGTGCGGACTTCTTCATACCGCCCTTTCCAGAGGGCTTCCCAAAGAGGTTCCAGAGGATCCGCCATTGTGGCGGCGACCTGCGGTTGCGTGATGGCAGCCGATTCGGTCTCTCGCAGTTGCCAGCTGACGGATGCAACGACAGTCAGTGTCAGTGTCAATGCAGCCACAGCATGCAGTTTGCCGCTGCGGTACCACGTGATGGTGGTTGCGGGCGGCTCGGATGCCGGCGTGGCCTCATGCGTTTGCGGGGGCGGCGATCGTTCCGGCGCAGGTTCGGCTGAATTCACCTGCGCTTGCGAAGGAACATCAGAAACCTGCACCTGATGTGCGGCATCCGGGCCCTCGCTCTCGTTCAGTGCTTGCACCCATTGATAACCCAGTCCAGACACAGTGCGGATGAGCCGTTGCGATTGGCCGTCATCGCCGATTGCCCGCCGCACGGCGAGGACGACCTGCGCGAGTTGATGGTTGGACACATTCTCGTGCCGCCACAGCATGCGGATCAGCTCGTCGTGTCCGACGACACGCTCACGGTTGGCGATCAGTTGGCTGATGCAATCGAACACCTTGCGCGAGACTTCAACCTGCTGCCCCTGGCGTGTCAACAGGCCAGCTTCACGATCCAGGCAGTAGTCGCTCCAGTGGTAACGCATTTTCGACCGTTCTCCGTGATTTCTTATCCAAACACGTGTAACACGACAATTCGAACGCGCCGGGGGATGTGCCTGGAATCAATTACCCGGGGGGCAGAGCCGAATAGCACTTGTGTGGCAGTCCCGAGTTTAGCGATTTCATCGAAAGTGGGATCGCAAGGCTTGAGCCAGCACCCTTATAGCCAGAGCGAGTGATCCCGGTAGCGCCGAAACGCCGCAGCTCTCTTATTTCATTCCACTGTCTACAGTTCATCGACTCAAGATGCATTGATAGCGGTTGCGGCATCGGTGATGCGTGTTGTTGTTGCGCGTAGCGCACGCTGCGCATAGGCCTTGGCGACGTCAGGCGGCAGCACCCGTTCGCCCGCCAATGCCTTCGTCGCCAGAAAAGCCGAGCCTACGGTCGCGTCATCACCGGAAGCCAGCGCGACCCGCAATGCCAGCAGGTTCGCGCGATAATCGAAACTCAGGCGATCCGGGTCGCTTCCCCACATGTCCGTCAATGCGCGCTCGGCCGCTGCGGCGTCGCCGCGCTGCAGCAATAGTTCGATCAAAGCTTCATTGACGTACAGCAGCTCGGACAACCAACCCTGTGCCCGTGGCCTTGCCAGCGCCAGTCGGAACTCCGTTTCCGCGGCCTGCAATTGTCCCTGCGACCACAGCCACCGCCCGCGGGCGATGCGGCCGATGCTCGACGCAGGACTCTGTAGCGCGGCCACCTGTGCGGGCGACGGGGTGGGCATGGTTTCGCCACGGGCCGCAAGGGTCTGCGCGGCGATCATCCATAGCAGCAGGGCGCCCTCCTGATTTTCCAGAACAAGACTCAGCCGATCGTTCGCGCCATAAAAATCGAACGCAACCGCAGCTTCGGCCAGCGCCAGTTCTGGGCGATCAGCGGCCAGTGCGTGGGCCGCAGTGACGGCTGAGAATGTTCGCTCCTCGGCGATGGCGCCGGCCTCTTCGAGAAAGGATCCGGCTTCGCGCAAACGACCCGTGCTAGTGAGCACGAGCGCGCGCAATTTCAGCGCTCCGACGCGTCGTCGACTATCCGGCACCTTTCTCGCCGCCTGCAGGCAGCGTTCGCTACCTGCAAGCGCTTCGTCCCATCGCAGTTGTTCGATTTGAATCCTCGTCGCCATATTGCGCGCGCCGATCTCGTTGACCGGATCTCCCAATCGCCCGAACGTATCGGCAACCGCGACCATCTGCTCCAGCGCGTCCGTCATACGCCCGGTTCGCAGCCAGACATGCGCCAGGTAGCGTTGCGCTTCTGCAGCACCCCGTTCGTAGCCAGCCTTTCGCAGAATATCCCGGGCACGAACGAGATCCTGTGTGGCGCGCTCCAGATCGTTGTCGATCAAAAAGCCATTGCCTCGCGCAGACAGCGCAAGCCCCATCGCCTGTGTCGATGCCCATGTGCCTGCCGATTCCAGCAGTTCGACCGCCAATGTGGCCGGAGGCAGGACCTCGGACGCTTGTTGTCCGGCTTTGGCGCGCGCGTCGCTCTGGATGGTAAGCACCTTCGCCAGCCAAAGCGTATCCTCGGCCGCCTCGGCCCGGGCCAGTTGCACTGCCAGCTTCTGCTCAGCGCGATTGAATCGTCCGAGATCGATGTCCAGCTCGACTGCCAGCATCCGGGCATCCGGCGTGTCCGCCAGAGCGGCGGGGAGCTTTGAGAGCCCATCTCGAACATCTTCGTGTTTGCCCATCCGCAAGGCCTGCCGCAACACATCGATGGGGTCGGTCGCGTCGGCAATGGTGTCCGACGGCGATCCCACACTCGGCGCTGGCTCCTGGACGGAGACATATCGATACGCAATACCAGCGGCGACCGCACCCAGCAGCAGCGCGGCCGCCATGCGCACGCTACGACGGCCTGAATGCTTCGTCCCGCGCACAGGTTCAGATGGATGAGGTATCCGCGTCTGCGGGGATTCGTCGAGACGCTCGCCGGGCGCCGTCATCGTTGGCGTCGCAGGTGGCGCAGGCGCTTCCAGTCCTTCCGCAATCGGCTGAACCCAGCGATAGCCCATTCCCGGCATCGTCCGGATTGCCGCCTGCGTCTGTCCATCGTCGCCAACGGCGCGGCGGGCGGCGACGATGAGCTGGGTCAGTCGGTGGTTGCTCACGTTGCCGTGCCCCCAGACCTTCTGGATCAACTCGTCGTAGCCCACCACCCGGTGGCGTTGTTCGATGAGATGGCTGATGCAGTCCAGGATCTTGCGCGAGACATCGACCTGCTGCCCTTCACGCGTCAACAAAGTGCCTTTGCGGTCCAGGCTGAAGTCGTCCCAGCGATATTGCATGTGGCTTTCTCGGAGCAATCCATGAATCGGGGGGGTAGACAAACAGCGTTGCGGGGGCGCCGCCGCGCCGGCACCCCTCAACCCTGGGGCAGCATCTTCAGTTTGACACGCCACGATCCGCCCGCAAGTTGAAGGAGATAGGCAGCGCAAGTGCACCTGCCCCGATATCCGGACCCCGGGATTGCAGCTTCGCCGTTCACCGGCAATAAGTGTGACGACCTTCGCGATATTCGCCCGATCATGATCGATTTGATGAGTTGGCGGCTGATTTGGGGCTCATTTGAGGCGGTCAGCATGATGTTTTTGCATGAATTTGATGGTCGCCGAGACCAACATGCCGCCCCGTGGATGGTGCCCGGCGATGCGATGCACGCCAAGCCGTCCATATCGCAAGCCCGCGTCGGAACCGATCGTTCAGGAATGTGTTCAGCCCACGGCTGATCAGGGCCCCCGCTCTTCAGGCTGCCGTCGCCCTTTATCCATTCAATTCAATTCAAGGAATCAGAATCATGAAAACTCAAATGGCTGTGAAGGTGACAACCCTGTCGGTGGCACTGGCGGTGCTCGCCCCAACCGCTTTCGCCCAGACCACCCTGCCCACGGGTGTCATCAAGTCGAGCACCTACGCCCTGCCGAATTCAATCAATACCGCCGGAGAGCACGAATGGGTGTTCAGGATGATGCATTACCACTCCACCTCGGTGGTTCCGCGCCGCATGTACAGCGCTACGTGTACTGCTCCCGGTGGTACACGCAAGTTTTTTCATGCGCTGAGCACCAAGTACAGCACCGGCTCGCACGGAGGCATGATCATTTCCGGGGATCTGGACACCTCGACAGGAGTCGTGGGCAATCTCACTTGGCGTGAGCTTGCATGCAAGGAAATGGGCGGCGTCGTGGCCTCGAGCGATTGCAGCACGGTCACGGCAATGTGCCGCAGACCTTCTGCGGCGACCGGTGCCACCCGGGACCTTGTCGCCGCGCTGGCGAATACCGCAGTGGGCAACGCCTGGCGTAGCGCCCTCACCTCCGAAGCGGTTGACGACCAGATGTGGCTGTACGAATGGAAGGGCACTCCGGCAGCACCGACCAGCAGCACGTCGACATACAACAGCTACGTCGTCAGCAAGGCGATCGGCGGTGGCTCCGAATACGGCCATCAAAATCTGGTGATGACCGGGACGCACTACGGCGTATCGATGAAATCCACCACCGTGAGAGACACCAGAGGCGTACAGCATCAAGCCGACAGTTTCGTCGCGGTCACCCGGGCGTCGGTCCCCGGCAACACCGCCATCGACACCGCACGCGGCTGGAGCTGGGCGTGTGCGTCCGGGCACACGCTGGCCAATCGACCGGTGCTCAGCTCCACTGGCAAGTTCGGCGCGTTCTGCACCACCGATTGGAACAGCGCAATGAAAGCAGACGGCATTACTGGCGACTATAGTAAGGCCGGGATCTACATGCGCGTGGAGGGCAAGCCTGCGGCCTTGACCTGGTCTCTCTACTTGTCGCCGTCGTCTACTCTGAAGTTGAACGGTGGCGGAACCTCCATCCTGCCGACCGCCAACGGCGAATTCATCGGCACGTTTGTGGGCTCCAACAGCAGCACTGTCGGCGAGCGCTCCATGATCGGCCTGATGCGCTTCAACAGTGATGGCGCGGCCACCGGCGGGGTCTGGGTCAAATCAGACTCCAACTACTTTCTGTCCTACCCGCAGCTGGTCTCGCTCGGCAACGATTCGACCGGTACGCCGCGGTACTTGCTCGGTTGGGCACGGATGATGCCGTCGAACGCCAATTCGACTTACGAAACCCCTAGCCCGGATTCGTCCAAGTACATGCCCACGAAGTACTTCGTGCAGGAGATAGACGCGAACGGCAACGCAAAGTCTCAGGCCCTAGAGGTGGCTAATGGCTGGGGCGAGCAGGACCAGATGATCTCGCTGGGCAACGGGCGCGCCGGCTGGGTCTACCGTCCCGGCGGCCAGCTCGTTACCGACGTCAATGGCACGGTCGTGCCTCAGAACAACTCTCTGTATGTGACCTACACGACCTACAAATCCACTGGAATGTAAGCGAATTCGGACAATGGACTGCGGAAGCGGAGCCGCGTCGAGCGGCTCCGTCTCCACTCACCCGATCAAGTGGATTTGAAGCTGCCCCGATATCCGGACCCCGGAATGGAAGCTTCGCCATTCAGCAGCAGTAACTGTGACGGCCTTCGCGATATCCGCTCAATCATGATCGATTCGGCTCATCTGGGGCTCACTTCAGGCTGCCAGCGTGATGTTTTTGCATGAATTTGATGGTCGTCGCGACCAACATCCCGCCCCGTGGATGGTGCCCGGCGATTCGATGCACGCCAAGCCGCCCATGTCGCAAGCCCGCGTCGGAACCGATCGTCAACTCAACAGTGGAGGAGCCAACTCATGAAAGCGATGAAAAGTGCATGGTGTGTCGCGATGCTGGCAAGTGCGGTGTATTTCACCCCAGTGGATGCGGCGGCGCAAACGACAACGCCGGAAGAATGCAAGGGCTATGCAATTGCATGTGCGGGAACTGCGGTGGGGACGATCCTGATATGCGCCGTCGCAGCTGCCCAAGTTGGAGGCGATCCACTCGCGGACATCGCGTGCTCATCCGCAGTCAATGAGGTTAAAGGCGTTGCGCCGGTGTGTCTGGCGATGGGTGTAGGTTGCGCGCCGGTCACCAAGTCTCAGCCGGCCATTGTCACCAAAAGTATCATCGGGTCGGCGAGCGGGACGCTAACCACCATTTCTTGCCCGGGTTCGCACCGTGTGATCGCCCTCCAGCGCTTCAAGAATAGCGCTGGTGCCACTTCGCGGCTGTCGATCAAGTGCACAAACAACCTGTTTTACAATGCAGGATCTATTCCGTCGGGGGACGTGGTGCAGAAGACGACGGATTGCGGCGCGGGCAGGCTGGTTCAGGGTATCTCCGGTGGCCTGACGAGTGGTCAATTCACCGGTTTCAAGACGTACTGCGACTACGGTGTCACGCTGAATGGCACCGACGATGATAAGACCAATACCATCGGGACTGGCACCATGAACGATCGGATGTGCGCCGAGGGTACGTATGTTGTTGGCCTGCAGGCTGTACATTCCAACAATCGGTTGAAAGGCGTATCGCTCCTGTGCCGCGGGTTGCCGAAATGAATCCAGGCTCGCCTTGAATTCGGCCGTCGACGATGAAACGCCGTTCCATGCGGCGTTTCATCGAAATCAACAGCCGGCGTTGCAATGACGAAGCTACGAACGGGGCATCGCGATGCGACAAAAGAAGACGATCGTGGGTAGGGCCCTGTGGTGTCTTTCCGGGGTCGTCGTGCTGGCGGCGCTGTTCGTGGGCTTGTTTCATCCATATTTTGCAGCATCACGCGGATTCGACAGGTCTGCGCATGTCGAAGGACAAGGGCTGCAGGATTCGCGATCCTTCCCCCCGCCATCGATGGTGGCGAGTCTTCACCATGATCCGGATGAGGTGGCGAACGCTTTCATGTCCCCGCAGTCGACTCGGCAACGGGCGGGCGTTCGCGGCAGACAGGCGACAGGCGACAGGCGACCAAGGAGGATGGTCTTACGGGATGGTTGGCGCCACCTCTGGTGGCTTTTCGTTCGAGCGTGCTCTTGAAACAGACGTCGGCATGACGATGGATGAGGCTGATGCCCTTGTCAGCGATCAGGATATTCCCCGGGTGATCGATCGCTTTGCGATGGAGAGTGCCGCGGATCGAGATGCGGACGCGCTTTCCAGAATTTTCCGATCCGCCATCGATAGGTCGATCGCAAAGGCCGGGCTGCGTGTGCGTTTGGCAGGCTTCGCTTGCGGTCTTCAATTGTGTATTGGCACCGTGGAAGGTGGCAGTGCACTTGATTATTTGGCCTGGAGAGACGTTTTTGCGCTTGAGCCGGAAATTGCAGGTGTAGAAGTCAGAGCCGTGACGATATCGGAACCCGATAGCTCAGAAATCATGAGGTTCCTGTTTTTCGTCGATCCGGCGCGCGAGCCTAATCGGTAAAGGCTGGGAGGGTAAAGAGGCCCAGCAAGAACCAGGACACCCACAAAAACGCGTAAATAACACACGGGGTCGGGTTCACTACTCTTGAAGTGAGCCCGACCCGGATGGCGCTTACTTAATGCCAAAGGCCGTAAGGCGTATACGAGTAGGGCGCATAAGCGAAGCGTCATGCGCCTTCGTTAAAGCGCCCGGGATCGTTGGGTTCAAGGCGCATGACGCCTTCGGCTTATGCGCCCTACGAAATCCGCCTCTGGCCGAACGCCACCGGCATGGTGGCGTTGCGATCGTGCGCGGCCAAAGCGCCCCTCATCCGGCGCTTCGCGCCACCTTCCCCCCGCTGCGCGGGGAGAAGGGAACGCATCGTGAGCTGGTTCGCCAAGTCTGTGAGACAGGAGCGGTGTGCTTGGCGGCGGCTTGTCGACGGTCGCTGTGGCATCCGGAAGGGTTCATCGTGCGGATGTGCGGGCGCTTGCGCGGGTATGTGCTCTGCAATTCGACGAAGAGCCCCGGCTCTCGCCTGTGGCAAGAGCCGGGCTACGACGGTGGCGGCGGTCCGGTGGGGCGCGTGCGGCCGACCATGCCTTTCGACCCATGTGCTTAGGTGTTGTAGTTAACTATAGTACCT
Source organism: Chitinophaga pinensis (assembly GCA_943371935.1). Taxonomy (GTDB): domain Bacteria; phylum Pseudomonadota; class Gammaproteobacteria; order Xanthomonadales; family Xanthomonadaceae; genus Lysobacter_I. The sequence continues at coordinate 32,960 of CALRWS020000003.1, forward strand.
ATGCAGCTGGGGCCGGGGATCCGTCGCCGACGGGACGCACAGCGCAGAGGGCGGGTCGATGTCGAAGTGCGCGTTGTCATTGAAATCAGTCGGTTACCGGTACTCCGGCGGCCATCAGGCGGTCAGCGGGATCGACCTGGAGCTCGGGCCGGGCATCCTGGGCCTGCTGGGGCCGAACGGCGCGGGCAAGTCCACGCTGATGCGGATCCTGGCGACGATGACCCGCGCGACCAGCGGCCGGGCGACCTGGAACGGCGAGGATCTGGCGGTGTCGCCGAACATCCTGCGCCACACCCTGGGCTATCTGCCACAGGATTTCGGGGTGTATCCGGCGCTGAGCGCCCGCGAATTCCTCGGCTTCCTGGCCGCGGTGAAGGGCCTGGCAGGGCCGAAGGCGCGGGAGCGGGTGGACGCCTGCCTGTCGCTGGTCGGTCTGAACGACGCCGCCGACCGCCGTCTGGGCGAGTACTCCGGCGGCATGCGCCAGCGGGTCGGGATCGCCCAGGCGCTGCTCAACGACCCGATGCTGTTGATCGTGGACGAACCCACGGTGGGTCTGGATCCGGAGGAGCGCATGCGTTTCCGGCATCTGCTCACCGATCTCGCTGGCGAACGGCTGGTGATCCTGTCCACCCATATCGTCTCCGACGTGGAGGCCAGCGCGACCGCGCTGGCGGTGATGAGCGCGGGCGAGCTGCGCTTCCACGGCACGCCGGATCAGCTGATCGCGCGCGCCGAGGGCCACGTCTGGGACTGGACCATCGCGCCGGAGCGGCTGGCCGAGGTGCGCAAGCAGTTCACGATGTGCGGCTCGCTGCGCCGGCCGGAGGGCATCCGCGTGCGGGTGATCGCCAGCGAACGTCCGCACGCCGACGCGCAGCCGGCTACACCCGAACTGGAAGACGCCTACACCTGGCTGACCGGCAACCCCGCGGGCGCCGCCGTCGCCGTGAGCCACTGACATGCTGGCCGCATGGCAGCGGTTCTTCGCGATCCTGCAGGCCGATGTGCGCGAACGCATGCGCACGCCGCGGTTCTGGATCGTGCTCGCATTGATGGCCTGGGGCACCTGGTGGTGCTTCCCGCCCATGGAATCGGGCTACAGCACACTATCGCTGGGCGACGGCTCGCGCGGCCGCTATTCCAGCGCATGGGCGGGCATGGGGCTGGGGCTGATCTACAGCACCTTCCTCAACCTCGTCGGCTTCTATCTGGTGCGCGGCACGCTCACCCGCGACATCGAAACCCGCGTCTGGCAGTTGCTGGTGACCACGCCGATGACCCGCGGCGGCTATCTGCTGGCGAAATGGGCCAGCCACATGGCGGTGTTCGGCATGATCGCGGCGGTCGGGATCGTCGTCGCCCTGGCGGCGCAGTGGGTGCGCGCCGAAGACCGGCATATCGATGTGATCGAACTGCTCAAGCCGCTGCTGCTGCTCAGCCTGCCCAGCCTCGCGCTGACCGCGATGTTCGCGATCTGGTTCGATCTGGTGCCGTGGCTGCGCCGCACCGCGGGCAACGTGCTGTTCTTCATTGTGTGGACGGTGATGCTGACCGTCCCGGTGGCGAACCATGACGACGCCAAGGCCGATCCGCAGGGCTGGACCAGCGATCCCAGCGGCATGATGGTGGCGGCGCGCGAGTTCAAACGCGTGCGCGAAGCGCAGACCGGCAAGCCCCTGCCGATGGGCTTCAATCTGGGCGGCGATGCGATGAATGCGGACAGCGTGCGCTTCGACTGGCCGGCATGGCAGCCCGGCGGCAAGGTCGTGGGCAGCCGTGCGCTGTGGCTGGCGCTGGCGATTTTGCTCACCGTGATGGCGGCACCGCTGCTGGACTGGGCGGCATCGCGCGGCCTGTCGCAAGAGAAGGCACGCTCCAGCGCCGGCCGCTCGATGCGCTGGTTGAATCCGCTGCTGGATCCGTTCGCGCGCGGATCGCTGGGGATCCTGGCGGTGGCCGAACTCAAACTCGCGCTGCGCCAGCGCCGGATCTGGTGGTGGCTCGCCTCGCTCGGGGCCTTGGGCGCACAGACCTTTGCGCCCGACGAAGGCATGCGCATGGCGCTGCTGCTGGCGTGGCTGCTGCCGCTGGATGTGCTGTCGCGCGGTGTGCTGCGCGAACGCGACCACGGGACGGGCGGTCTGGTGTTCACCGCACCGCATGTGTTGTCGCGCCTGCTGGCGGCGCGGTTCCTGGTCGGGTTCACGATGCTGTTCGCGCTGAGCCTGCCGGCGATGCTGCGGCTGCTGGGCAGCGAGCCGCTGGCCGCGCTGGCGGCGCTGGCGGCTCTCGTCTCGATCACCAGCTGGGGCCTATGCCTGGGCGCGCTGTGCCGCAACGCGCGGCCGTTCGAGCTGATCATGATCGGTGCGGCCTACGCCTGCCTGCAGGGCGCGACGCTGTTCGCCGTCGCGACCCATCCGGTGTGGACCCTGACCGTTCACGGCATCGGCCTGCTGCCGGCGTGGCTGCTGCTGATGTGGGCTTGGCCGCGCCTGGCGCGGCGTTGAGCCGCGGCGTTTCCGCGGCCGGCCTCAGCCCTGCTTCGGGGCGGCGTGGTCGTCGGCAGCCAGATCGTCGAGGATCGGACAGTCCGGGCGGTCGTTCCCATGGCAACGCTCGGCGAGTTCGTCGAGCGTGCGCTGCATCGCGCGCATCTCGGCGATTTTGGCGGCGAGCGCCGCCGAGTGGCTGCGCGCCAGCGCCTTCACCTCGGCACTGGCGCGATTACGGTCGTCCCACAGTCCGAGCAGGGCTTCGATCTGTTTCATCGAAAAACCGAGTCCGCGCGCGCGTTTGATGAAGCGGATGCGATGCAGGTCGGCCTCGCTGTAGATGCGGTAGCCGGCGAACGTGCGGCTGGCCTTCGGCAACAGGCCGAGCGCTTCGTAGTGGCGGATCATCTTGGCGCTGGCGCCGGTCAGCGCTGCGGCCTCACCGATGTTGTGCATACCCTGGCCGCGCGCTTCGGCCAGTTCGGGGCGGATGGCAGATTTGGGCATGACGCGTTCCTCGGGCCAGGGCTTCAGCGCTGCGGCGGCGACCAGCGCCGCAGCAGCAGGGTGTTGGCGACCACGCTCACCGACGAGAACGCCATCGCCGCGCCCGCGACCACCGGATCGAGCAGGCCGAAGGCGGCCAGCGGAATGCCGACGATGTTGTAGGCGAACGCCCAGAACAGATTCTGGCGGATCTTGCGCACCGTGCGACGCGAGATGTCGAGCGCGGCGGCGATGAGATCCAGGTCGCCGCGCATCAGGGTGATGCCGGCGGCATGCATCGCGACATCGGTACCGCTGCCCATGGCAATGCCCACGTCCGCCGCGGCCAGCGCAGGCGCATCGTTGATGCCGTCGCCGACCATCGCGACGCGACCTTCCGCGGCCAGTGCGCGCACCGCGTCGGCCTTCTGTTCCGGCAGCACGTTCGCGCGCACATCGTCGATGCCGAGCGCCGCGGCCACCGCACCCGCAGCGCCGGCGTTGTCGCCGGAGATCATCACCGTGCGCACGCCGAGCGCGCGCAGCCGCGTGATCGCTTCCGCGGCGCCGGGACGCGGGCGGTCGCGGAACGCGAGCAGGCCGAGCAACGCGGCGCCGTCGACGCCCACTTCCGCAAGCCACGACACCGTGCAGCCGGCGGCGGCCAGCGCATCGGCGCGCGCCGACAGCGGCGACAGATCGACCCCGGCCTCGACCATCATCCGGCCGCTGCCCAGCAGCAGCGTGCGCCCCTCCACCACGCCACGCACGCCGCGACCGGGAACCGCACGCACCTCGGCGGCCGGCGACAGCGGCGCGTCGCCGTGCGCGGCCAGCACCGCCTTCGCCAGCGGATGTTCGCTGCCGCTCTGCAGCGATGCGGCCAGCGCGACCATGCGCGCCTGCCGGCCGTCGACGGCCACCGCCTCGTCCAGCGCGGGTTTGCCTTCGGTCAGCGTGCCGGTCTTGTCGAAGGCGACGATCGACACCTCGTGGGCGAGTTCCAGCGCTTCGGCATCCTTGATCAGAATGCCGGCGCGCGCGGCGACGCCGGTGCCGGCCATCACCGCGGTGGGCGTGGCCAGACCCAACGCGCAGGGGCAGGCGATGACCAGCACCGCCACCGCGTTGAGGATCGCCGCGCTCCAATCGCCGGTGACGAAGCCCCACCCAAGCAGCGCGATCAGCGCGATCACCATCACCACCGGCACGAATACCGAGCTCACCCGATCGACCAGCTTCTGGATCGGTGCCTTGCCGGCCTGCGCGTCCTCGACCATCCGCACGATCCGCGCCAGCGCGCTCTCCGCGCCCACCGCCGCGGTGCGCACGGCGACCAGTCCCTCGCCGTTCACCGCGCCGCCGGTGACGCGATCGCCTTCGCCCTTGCTGACCGGCAGCGATTCGCCGGTGATCAGCGACTCGTCGGCGTGGGTCAGGCCTTCGACGACTTCGCCATCGACCGGAAAGCGCTCGCCGGGACGCACCACCACGACATCGCCGACCGCGACATCGCTCACCGCCACGTCGACTTCGCGCCCGTCGCGGCGCAGCCGCGCCCGGGTGGGCCGCAGCGCCTGCAGCGCGCGGATCGCCTCGGTCGTCTGGCGCTTCGCGCGCGCCTCCAGCCATTTGCCCATCAGGATCAGGGTGATGACCACCGCCGAAGCTTCGAAATACAGTGCGGGTTGGGCGTGGTGGCCGGCGCCGCCGGAAAGGCCATCGCCCGCCAGATACGGCACCAGCAGGTGATACGCGCTGAGCCCGTATCCGGCGGTGGTTCCCAGCGCGACCAGCAGATCCATATTGCCGCTGCGCGCCTTCAGCGCGCCCCAGGCGGCGCGATAGAACCGCGCGCCCAGCCAGAACTGCACCGGCGTCGCCAGCAGCAGTTGCAGCCAGCCCGGCAACATCCAGTGTTCGCCGAACGGCAGCGCCAGCATCGGCGCGACCAGCGGCAGCGACAGCGCGGCGGCGAGCAGCAGATGCACGGTTTCCTTCGCGACGCGCGGCGCGGCTGCGGCTGCCGCCTCCTGCGGCAAGGTCGCGGTGTAGCCGGCGTCGACCACCGCAGCGATCAGACGTGCGGCCAGTTCGGCCTCGTCGTCGGCGATCGCTTTCACCCGGGCGCGTTCGGTCGCGAGATTCACGCTGGCCTCGATCACGCCGGGCACGCCGCGCAGGGCGCGCTCGATCCGGTTCACGCACGAAGCGCAGGTCATACCGCCGATAACCAGCGCGATCTCGCGAGTGGGCAGCGAATAACCGGCATCGCTGACCGCCGCGCGCATCGCCACGGCGAGCGCCTGCGGATCGGTGCCGGCATCGGCGCGCACATCGGCGAGCTCGGTCGCGGGATTGACGCTGACGTCGGCCACGCCCGGCACGGCGCGCAGCGCACGCTCGACCCGGCCCACGCACGAGGCGCAGGTCATGCCGAGGACGGGAAAGCGGAGGGACGCGGGCGGCATCGCGCTCGACACGGGCGCGGACGGGGCATGGGTGGGATTCATCGCACTCGCCTCATTGTGGAGTGCAGGGAGATTGCAGCTTCCCACGTTGGCAAGGTCAACGGCCGACCATCGGGACATTGCACGGCCGCATCCATCTCCGCATTCAGTCGGCGCGACGGTTGACCTTGCCCCCATGGCAAGGCCCAGGCTGGTCGCGTCGGTACTCCCACCGACGCCCAATGAGGACTGCACCATGAAATTCACCGTTGAAGGCATGACGTGCGGACACTGCATCCGCGCCGTCACCCGCGCCATCCACGCGCTGGATCCCGAGGCGCGGGTCGATGTCGATCTGAGCGCCGGCATCGTGACCGTGATCGGCGATGTCGCCGCGGACCAGGCCGCTGCCGCCATCGCGGCGGAAGGCTATCCGGTGACCGCGATCGATCCGGTCTGACGCCCTGTCAGCCGATTCGGCCCATCCGGACATCCGGAGTACACTTCCGCCATGCGCCCGCTCCCGCTCCTGCTGCATGTCCTGCTGAGCCTCGCCCTGCTGGCGAACGGCATCGGCGCGGCCATGGCGTCGGCGCACGCGGGCTGCGTTCACTCGACAAGGGTCGTTGCGGCCGTTGCCGAGCCGCCGGTCGCCCAGCCGCCCTGTCACGGCGACATGGCGCCGCCATCGGTACCGTTCGAAAGCGATCGCGCGCATCACGGCGGACACGATGCGGCATCGTCCGCCGATGCGCATGGCGACGGCGACGATTGCGGCAGCGCCTGCGAAAACGCCTGCGACTGCGCCTGCACGGCCCATGCCCAAGCCGCATTGATGCCACCGACGCTGCTGCTGCACGCCTCCACGCGCATCGGGCACGCCGAGACTTTCGCCTACGCCTACGCAGCCCCTGCGCTGCCGCATCCGGTCCGACCTCCCATCGGCTGATCGCTCCCCGCGCCCGTGTCCGGGCGCCGTCGTCGTGCGCGCATCGCGCGCGCTATCCCGATCCGTAGACCCGACCCTGCTCCGCCGCTGCGGAGAGCGGTCGCGTGGAGTGTGTCCATGTCTTCTTCTTTTCCAGGCGACGTTTCGCGTCGTCGTTTCGTGCAGGGGCTCGCCGCGGGCGGCGCACTTGCCGCCTTCGGCTGGCCGCGCTCCGGCAACGCCGCCGCGCCGGTGCTGACCGGCACCGATTTCGATCTGAGCATCGGCGAACTGCCGGTGAATTTCACCGGCCGCACGCGCATCGGCGTCGCGGTCAACGGCTCGGTGCCGGCGCCGACGCTGCGCTGGCGCGAAGGCACCACGGTCGAGCTGCGCGTGAGCAACCGATTACCGCCGAACTCGATCCACGGCCGCCAGACCTCGATCCACTGGCACGGCATCCTGCTGCCGGCGAACATGGACGGCGTGCCGGGCATGAGTTTCGACGGCATCGGCCCGGGCGAAACCTATCGCTACCGTTTCGACCTGCGCCAATCGGGCACGTACTGGTATCACAGCCATTCCGGTTTCCAGGAACAGGCCGGCCTGTACGGCGCGCTGATCGTCGACGCCGCCGAACCAGAACCCTTCGACTACCAGCGCGATCATGTGGTGCTGCTCAGCGACTGGACCGACCTGGCGCCCGCCGATCTGTACGCGCGGCTGAAGAAAATGCCCGGCCACGACAACTACGGCAAGCGCACGGTGGGCGATTTCCTGCGCGACGCGCGTCGCGACGGTCTCGGCGCCACGCTGCAGGATCGCAAGCTGTGGGGCGAGATGCGGATGACGCCGACCGATCTGTCCGACGTCAACGCGCACACCTACACCTATCTGATCAACGGCACCACGTCGCTGGGCAACTGGACCGGTCTGTTCGCGCCCGGCGACAGGGTGCGGCTGCGCGTCATCAACGGCTCGGCGATGACCCACTTCGACATGCGCATCCCCGGTCTGACGATGACCGTGGTCGCGGTGGATGGGCAGAACGTGCATCCGGTGTCGATCGAGGAATTCCGCATCGCACCGGCGGAAACCTTCGACGTCATCGTGACGCCCAGCGGCCAGGACGCATTCACGATCTTCGCGCAGGACATCGGCCGCACCGGCTACGTCAGCGGCACGCTGGCGGTACGCGAAGGCCTGCGCGCGCCGGTACCGCCGGTGGATCCGCGGCCGATCCTGAGCATGGCGGACATGGGACATGGCGGCATGGGCCACGGCGGCATGGGCCACGGCGGGATGGATCATGGAAGCATGGACCACAGCGGCCACGACATGTCGGCGATGAAAGGCATGCCGATGAAGGGCATGGAAGGCGGCTGCGGCGCGAACATGTCGGGCTCGATGCAAAGCGGCATGCAGGCGCATCCCGCCAGCGAAGCCGGCAATCCGCTGGTCGACATGCAGACCATGACGCCGACGCCGAAACTCGACGACCCCGGCATCGGCCTGCGCGGCAACGGCCGCAAGACGCTGAGCTATTCGATGCTGCGCAGCCTGTTCGACGACCCCGATGGCCGCGACCCCGGCCGCGATGTCGAACTGCATCTCACCGGACACATGGAGCGCTTCGCGTGGTCGTTCGACGGCGAACCGTTCGCCAGCGCGGAACCGCTGCGGCTCAACTACGGCGAACGCATGCGCATCGTGCTGGTGAACGACACGATGATGACCCATCCGATCCACCTGCACGGGCTGTGGAGCGATCTGGAAGATGCGAACGGCGCGTTCATGGTCCGCAAACACACCGTCGACATGCCGCCGGGCACGAAGCGCTCGTATCGCGTACGCGCCGACGCGCTGGGCCGCTGGGCCTATCACTGCCATCTGCTGTACCACATGGAAGCGGGGATGATGCGCGAAGTGCGGGTGGAGGCATGAACCTCATGCATCGCAAACTCGCCGGACTCGCCGTCGCGCTCGCGTGCGCCACAAGCGCCGCGCAGGCGCAGCAGCACGATCACGCCGCGATGCAGGCCAAGCCCGCGCCCGTCGTTGCGGACGACGAAGATCATTCGAAGATGGACCACGGCAAGATGGATCATTCGTCGATGGACCATTCCACGATGGACCATTCCACGATGGACCATTCCACGATGAACCATGCGCAGTACGGGAAAGATGCACCGCAGGCGCCGCGCACGCCCATCCCGCCGATCACCGATGCCGATCGCAAGGCGGCGGAACCGCCCGCGCACGGCCACCATCACGATAGCGGGGTGTTTTCTTATCTGTTGTTCGACCGCCTGGAAGTCTGGGACGCCGATCCAGGCGCCGGCCAGGCTTGGGAAGCGCAGGGCTGGATCGGCACCGACATGCACCGGCTGTGGCTGCGCAGCGAAGGCGAACGCGAAGCCGGCCACACCGAAAGCGCCGATGTCGAAGTGCTGTACGGCCGACCGGTCGCGCGCTGGTGGGATCTGGTCGCCGGCGTGCGTCACGACATCGCGCCGGGCAACGGCCAGAGCTTCGCGGCCATCGGCGTGATGGGCATGGCGCCGCAGAAATTCGAGATCGAAGCCACCGCGTACATCGGCGCTTCCGGCCAGACCGCGGCGCGCATCGAAGCCGAATACGAACTGCTGCTCACCAACCGCCTGATCCTGCAGCCGGTCGTCGAAGCGGAATGGCACGGCAAGCGCGACGCGGCGCGCGGCATCGGCAGTGGACTGGGCACGGTCGAAGCCGGCCTGCGCCTGCGCTACGAATTCACCCGCCGGTTCGCGCCGTATGTCGGTCTGGTGCATGAACGCAGCTTCGGCGGAACGGCAGACTTCATGCGCGACGAAGGCGATGCGACGCGCGATACGCGCGTGGTCGCAGGGGTGCGGGTCTGGTTTTGAGCGTTCTGCTTTTGCAAGCCCGCGTTTGAAAGCGGGCGCTCCCGGATATTCCGGAAGCGCCCGCTCATGCCTGCGCGATGATGCGTTTACACCACGTGCCAGGCCCAGCCCAGCCATTTTGGCGTGTAGTTGCAGCGGTACTTGGTCACGCGCAATCGATATGTGCCGGTCGTCGGTGCAACGAAATCGACGATTTCATAGGTGTTGTCCCAACTGTACGAGCCTGCGACGACGTTGCCGCCCGGACCGATGATCTGCATGTCGAGATCCGCACCTGGACGACTCGCATAAGTGAGGTTGGCGGCCGAGGTGTTGGCGTCCCAGGCCATGGCGACGCGCACACGCCGGTTGCCGGTCAATGCGTAGGTGCTGACATCAAGGTAGTACGGCTGGCTACAGCTGTAGCCTATTCCGCCCCAAGTACCCGTGTTGCCGACAGCGACGCGTGTGGCACGGGTCGCATTGACGCCACCGGCGCCATCGAACTCGCTCAACCGCGCGGGGCCTTCGATATTGCTGGTCGCAGTCGCCATGACGATGGCCTTTACCGACTCCGGCCAAATCGTCAACCCACTGTTGGCGCGCATCATCAGCGCTGTCTGTCCGGTCACCATCGGCGCCGCGAAGCTGGTTCCGCTATTGGCGCCCAGGCCATTGCCGCTGGTCATCGTGATATTGGTGCCTGGCGCAGCAACCTCGGGCTTTTCGCGATCGCCGTGTTGGGAGTTCGGGTCGCGCCAGCTGGAGAAATTGGAGATCGCCCACGGAGAAACCCGATCGTTGAACGAACCGACCGTGATCACGTTGTAGGCGAGCCCCGGAGTGCCGACATTGCCCGTGCCCGAACCGAACGGCGGGTTGTTGTTACCCGCGGCCACCACCACGGTGCGCCAGCCGTCCTCCACGATCGTGTCGTAGAAACGATCGAACGAGCTGACGTTGCGGTTGCCGTCCCTGCCGAAACTCAGATTCAACGCACGTGCGCCCCATGCCGTCGCACGGTTCGACGCATTGCGCAGCTGCGTTTCGTTGCCTCCGCAGGAACCGCCGGTGCGCAGCCGGACGCCCGGAGCGATGCCGCGCTGCGTGCCGTGGGTGCTGCGGATGGCGCCGGCCACGTTGGTGCCGTGATTGTTGTAACAGCTGTCGATGTTATCCTGGACGACACCCGCGAGCCATGGATTGGCGAGGTTGATCTGACCACCGACCTCGACCTGGGCCACGGGCACGGTCTGACCGGTGTTGCCGGTGGCGTGGACCGGATACGCCGCGATCGAATTGCCGGAAATCGCCAGCTTGTTGTCGAAGGTTTCTGCCTGATAGATCGTCGAAACGTCCGCCCACTCACTGATGCGACGGATGTCCTTGGCAGGTATCGACACCGAGATCGATGGCGTTAACGCATCAGGTTCCGCGCGGAGTCCTTCGGCTTCCAGCAGAGACACCAGTCTCCCGGTCGATTCCCGCGCGATGCCGGCTCGCTCGGCATCCAACTGCGCGTACAGACTGTCGATCTGTTTGTCGTCCAAGGAAGCACCTGAATCCGGTCGCTTCAGCGAAACATCACGCGACTGATTCGCCCAGAGCACGACTTGCACCGGCGCGCCGGGATCGGTATTCGCGATCGTATCGACGAGACGTTTGTCCACTCTGCCGTATTGACCGACGTACAGCTCTTGCTCCCTGCCGATCAGCGACTCCAGAGCCAGTTCTTCGCCTGCATCGCTCAATGCGATGGAATGCAGAGTCCCTTTGTCTTTCAGCGAAAACTTGTAGTTGTAGAAAATCAGTTTCTGCAGATCGAAAGCGCCGGCTCCCAGATTCTCGAGCACAAGCGCATCCGGGCTGACGCCCAGCCTGGCGGCCACGGTTTCGAGCGCCTTTCTTTCGAGATCGTCCTCCTGCGCGAATACGTTACCGCTCGCGGCGAGGGCCAGCGCGATCAGGCATGCGGTGGCGAGCGCGCGTTGTTTCGGTTGCTTCTGTCCTGCCATGACTTGCTTCTCCAGTGAGGTAAGGGCTTCCTGACGGCCGCTGTGCGCGGCCGCGACGTCTTGGCTGATGAGCTTCGATTCCGCCGACAAGCGGAGATGACGAGCGATCGACCTCCCTGTCGCCGTTGTCTGCGGATGACCCCGCGTGCGCATCGCGATCGAACGCGACGGCAGACGGGCCGGCACCGCGCCGACGCGTCCTGCGCGGCGAAGGTGGCGGGAGTAATGTGGTACCAGCGCTTTTCGGGCTGCAACTGTCAGAAACGACAGGCTATCGACAGGTTGCGTATGCGACGCATATCGGTGACGAATTCGCGATCCATTCCGTGATCGCGGCCGGGAAATATCGGCGGGAAACACGAGCGGCCGACGAATGCCGACACATCGTTGCTGCGATGCATGAAGCCGCAGCGCAGACGGACACGACGGATGATGGCCGCGGCGGCCTCACATCGGCGATGAGATCGGCTGGTGTCGTGCCGGCATCGGCACGGGCCGCCGACCCCTCGATCCTTCAGCGGATCAGCGCAGCCGGAACGTCCAGATCGATCGACAGCGCCAGATGGTCCGACCACGCCGCGGCCATGGCCTGCATGCCGCTGCAGACGAGACCATCGCTGACCAGGATGTGGTCGATCGCTTTCTGCGGACGCCAGCTCGGGAAGGTGTGCACGGTGCAGGCCGGCGGCTGCAGGCGGGTGCGCTGGAACAGCAGCGACATTTCGGGCTGTTCGGCGGTGCAGTTGAAATCGCCCATCAGCACGCTGTTCGGATGGTCCTGCAGCAGTTCGCCGATGAAGGCCAACTGCGACCTGCGCGATCCGGCGCCCAGCGAGAGATGGGCCACGGCGATGGTCAGGCTGTCGGCGTCGCGCCCGAAACGCGCGACCAGCACGCCGCGGCCGGCAATCCGGCCCGGCAGAGGATGGTCGCTGACATCGACCGGCTCCATCCGCGACAGCAGCGCATTGGCGCTGGAGGCGACCATGCCGACCCGGCGGTTGGGCTGGTGGCTCCAGTAGTCGAAACCGGCGCGCTCGGCGAGGTAGTGGGTCTGATTGGTGAAACCCGAGCGCCAGCTGCCCGGGTCGCTTTCCTGCAGCCCGACGATATCGTGTCGGGCGGCGAGATCGGCGATGGTGTCCAGCGAGGCGCGCTTGTTGCCCGCGGGCAGCACGTGCGACCAGCTGCGGGTCGCGTAATCGCTGTAGCGACGGGTGCTGGTGCCCGCCTGGATATTGGCGCTGAGCAGCCGCAGCCGTCGCGTCGCCGGTACGTCGGCGATCACGGTCGCGGCGGGCGTATCCATCCTTTCGATGCCGGGTTCCTGCAACTCAGGGGGCCGCGGCGGCGGCGGGCGCGGCGGCCTGGGCGCGTTCGTGGGCGATCAGGGCGTCGGCGATCTGCAGGCGCTGTTCCCAACTGCGGCCGCCGAGCACGCGGTACTTGCCGTTGATCATGAGGGTCGGCGTGCCGGTGACCTGCTGGGTCTGGATGTACTGCCGCGCCTTGTTGAACTTGCCGGTCACCGCGAAGCTCTTCATGTTGGCGGCGAACTGCTTGGCCTCGACGCCGAACTGGGCGTAGAACGCGGCAAGATCGGCATCGCTGTCCTCGCCGCGCTCGCCCTTGAGCTTGCCTTCCAGGTGGATGGCGTCGTAGGTGCGGGCGTGCGCCTTTTCGGCGATGCCCATGGTCTGGGCGGTGTAGAAGCTGCGCACGTACTGGTCCCAGTTGCCGCCGAAGGCCGCCGGCACGTAGGTGAAACGCACGTCCGGCCCGAGGGTCTTCTTCCAGTTCGACACCAGCGGCTCGAATGCCGCGCAGGCCGGGCAGACGAAGTTGAACACTTCCACGACCTCGATCTTGCCGTTCAGCGGCTCGAACGGCTGGCCGTTCTTGATGATCTCGTAGTCGGTCCCGAGTTTCAGGCCCGGAATCGCGCCGTTGGCGGCCGCGGCGGGCGCAGGCGTGGCGGCATCGGCGGCGGGCCCGGCCTCGACCGCGGCGGGCGCGTTCGGGTCGGCCGAAGCCTTCGCCAGCGCTTCGGCCGCAGCCATCACCTCGGCGTCGTTCGGCGCGGTCTCGGTCGTGGCAGCCGCAGCGGCGGCGGTCTCTTCTTCCTTGGCGGTGCAGGCGGTCAGCGCAAAGCCGGCCAGCAGCGCGAAAATCAGGTGTCGCTTCATCGTGTATGTCTCCTGTCGTGTTGCGGATACTGCGCCCGAGACCTTCCGGCATCGGCGCATCGGCGTTGTTTGCTCTGCACCGGATCGACGCAGGGTTGGCGAGGCTCAGCGTTTCCTGGCAGCGGCGCGTTCGATCGCGATCAGCCCATCCACGACCCGCATGCGCTCTTCGAGCGAGCGGGCGCGGACCACATACTTGCCGTTGACGATCAGCGTCGGCGTACCGCCGACGCGGTTGGCCACCGCGAAGGCTTGGGCCCGCGCCATGCGCTCGGCGACCTCTTTGGACTGCATCGAAGCCACCATCCTGGCGCGGTTCAGACCGTGCTTGGCGAGCCAGGTTCCCAGCTCGTCCACCGTGACGTTGCTGCGCGGCAGCGCGCCTTCCTCATGGATGGCGTCGAACATCGGCTGATGGATCTTAGGCACCGCCTTGGCGGCATCGGCGGCGAAGAACGCCTTCGCGTAGGCATCTTCAAGATCGAATGCGGCGGGGATGTACACGAAGCTCACGTCGGCCGGGATCTTCTTCTTCCAGGCATCCACCATCGGCTGGAAATCCGCGCAGTGCGAGCACCAGTAGGCGAACACTTCGGCCACTTCGATCTTGCCGTTCGGCGCCTGCCAGCGTTGGCCCTTTTCAAGCACTTCGTAATCGACGCCGGGCTTCGGCGGGCCGGACGGCGCCTGCGCGCAGGCGGTCAGCGGGAAGACAAGCAACAGCGACAGGAAAAGAGAACGCAACATGGAGGGCATCCTGCAGGGGGAATGAAAAAACGCCAGCGCAGAGGATGTCCGGGCCGGCGTCGCGATTCAAGCGGAAGAACAGAAGGAAGACATCGAAGCGGCGGATGCGTGCATGGGAACAGTCCCCGCATGAACGACAGCGCGCCGGAGCGATCCGTCCGCGCCCGACCGGCGGACGCGGAGGGCGGGCATCACCCCTGCTCGCCGCGCGTATGCAGGCCCTGCATGTAGCTGGACAGCGACTGGATTTCCTCATCGGTCAGCGGCTTGGCCACCGACGACATGATGTGGAACAGCGCCGCATCGCGCTCGGTGGTGGTGCCGGTGCGGTATTCCTGCAGGCGACGGGCCGTGTACCAGGCCTGCTGGCCGCCGACGTGCGGATAGGCCGGGCCCGGGTTGCCGGCGCCGGCAGGGCCGTGGCAGGCCATGCAGGCCGGGATGCCGCGGGTGGTGTCGCCGCTGCGGTAGAGCTTCTGGCCGACTTCGTAGAACTTCATGCCCTTGTTCGGGCCTTCGGCGATGGCGGTGTCGTCGGCGATGCCGGCGCCCGACTTCTGGGTGGCGTAGTAGGCGCCGATGTCGCGCATGTCCTGCGCGCTGAGGGCAGCGGCGAAGGGCTGCATGATCGCGTTGACGCGCTCGCCGCCCTTGAACAGCGCCAGCTGGCGGGAGACATACCGCTCGCTCTGGCCGGCGATGCGCGGATAGAGCGACGGGTCGGTGGCGTTGCCGTCCAGACCGTGGCAGGCGGCGCAGGCCGCGGCCTTGGTGGCGCCGACCTTGGGATCGCCGACCTTGGCCTTGGCCAGCTCGGCCACGAAGGACGCATCCAGCGGCACGGCCTGGACCGGCGCGGCTTCGGGCACGGGCGTGACCGTGGTCTGGGCGATGGCGGCAGCCGCCGCGATCGCGAGAACCGCAAGACCGGCGAAACCGTAGGCACGGGCGTGACGCATGCTCAACACTCCAAATGACGAGGCGGGGCCGGCGAAATGCCGGCCACAGACCGAAACCGTGGAATTATCGTCGTCGCATCGGAGCCGGTCAAACGGCAATCGTGCCGGGCCGTGCGATCCTATGCCCATGGCTACCCCTTCGAACCCGTTTCATCGCTCCGGCTATCTGCTGGCCGCCCACACCCCGCGCCAGCTGCCGCCCGACGGCGGCTGGGAGGTCGCGTTCGCCGGCCGCTCCAATGCCGGAAAGTCCAGCGCGCTCAATGCCTTGTGTCAGCAGAACGCCCTCGCCCGCGTCTCCAAGACCCCCGGCCGTACCCAGCAGCTGGTGTTCTTCGACATCCCGCCGCACGAAAACAAGTTTCTGGTCGACCTGCCCGGCTACGGCTACGCAAAGGTGCCCAAGGACCTGCAGGCGCACTGGCAGGCCTTCCTGGCCGACTATTTCCGCAGCCGCGAAGCCCTCAAGGGCCTGGTGGTGGTGATGGACATCCGTCACCCGCTGAAGGACTACGACCGCCAGATCCTCGGCTACGCCATCGAAAACGGCTTGCCGGTCCACGCGGTGCTGACCAAGGCCGACAAACTCGGCCGCGGCGCCGGGCTGAACGTGCTGCAGGCCGTCCGCAAGGATCTGCAGACCAGCTACGGCGACAGCGTCAGCGTGCAGACGCTGTCGTCGGAGTCGAAAGCCGGCGTGGAGGAATTGCGGCAGGTGGTGGCGCGGTGGCTGGGGATCTGATCGCCTGCGGGCCGCGGCGCTCGCTGTCCAGCCATTCCTCGCGGAACAGCGCGCCCATCGCGTATTCGCCGCGGTAATCGACCTTGCGATCCAACTCGTAGGCTGGGCTGCCAGGCCCAGCTCGAACCACGGCGGGAGTGCTGGGCTTGGCAGCCCAGCCTACGGAACTGCGGGACAGATACGCGGCAGCGTCACCCTTCCGCGTAGCGTCGCAACAGCGTCATCGCCAGACCGCCGCCGAGCACCACGGCAAGAAGCAGCAGCAATCCTTTCGCCAGCGTGTATGCACCACCGCTCGCCTGCCGCACCGGCTCGGAAGCATCGGCATCGTCGATGTCGTCATCGAATGGCACAGGCTCGCTGCTTTCCCACGCCTCGACGATCACCCGCGCGGCTTCGGCATGCTCGTCGGGCACGCGCAGCATGAGTTCCGTATTGGAGATCGGCAGTCCACCGATCGCGCCCTGCAGATACTCGCCCTGGATGTAGGCGGGAATGCCCTCGGCTTCCAGCATCTGCCGGATCAGGTGCGCTTCGGCGGTGTTGGCGGGACGATAGACGACGGTCATGCGTTGCCCTTTCTGTCAATGGCCATGCCCGAGTCTAACCGTCCTCGCGCAACCGCGGATCCATCCACGCGCGCAGCGCATCCACCAGCGCGTTGATCGCGACGATCAGCGCGCCCACCACCAGCACCACGCCCAGCACCAGCGTGTAATCGCGATTGAGCGCGCCCTGCACGAAATAGCGGCCCATGCCGGGGATGCCGAACACCTGTTCCACCACCGCCGAGCCGGTGACGATATTGATCAGCGCTGGCGACAGCCAGGCGACCACCGGCAGCAGCGCCGGCTTCAGCGCATGCGCGAACAGCAGGCGCGCTTCCGACAAGCCGCGGGCGCGCGCGGCGGTCAGATATTCGGCGTTGAGCGTATCGAGCATCGACGCGCGGGTGAGCCGCGCGCAATAGGCGACGTTCGGCAGCGCCAGCGCGATCACCGGCAGCACGATACTGTTCCACTCGCCCCAGCCGCCCGCCGGCAGCCAATGCAGGGTCACGGCGAACAGCAGCACCAGCAGCGGCGCGACCACGAATTTCGGCACCGCCAGCCCCAGTCCCGCGAACAGCATCAGGCCGCGATCCAGCCACGAGCCGCTGCGCAGCGCAGCCCACACGCCGACCGGAATGCCGCACAGCAGCGCCAGCAGCAGCGCGAGCCCACCGTTGAGCAGCGACACCGGCAGCGCCTGCGCGACCAGTTGATTGACGGTGTAGTCGGGATACTGGAACGACGGGCCGAGATCGCCGTGCGCCACGTCGCCCAGCCATGCGACGTACTGTGCCGGCAACGATCGATCGAGCCGATACTTCGCTTCCAGCGCGGCCTGCACTTCCGGCGGCGCGGATTTTTCGGTGTCGAACGGTCCGCCCGGCGCGGTGCGCAGCAGGACGAAGCACAGGGTGGCCAGCAGCCACAGCGTCAGCAGCGCTTCGAGCAGGCGCGATGCGAAACGTTTCATCGAACCCCGCTCAAGCGCGCCGCGGATCAGACCTGCACGTCATCAGACCTGCACGTCGAACAGGCGACCGATGATCGCCGCCGCGGCCATCGCCATCGCCCCCCAGAAGCCGACGCGCAGCGCGCCGCGGAGCTTGGGCGCGCCGCCCGCCCACGCCGCCAGCGCGCCGGAACCCAGCAGTGCGGCCAGGGTCACTGCGAACGTGACCACTTCGATCCGCCCTGTCGGCGCGAAAACCACCGCGGCGATCGGCAACAGCGCGCCGACGGTGAACGCCGCGGCCGACGCCAGCGCCGCCTGCAGCGGCCGCGCACTGAGCGCATCGGTGATGCCGAGTTCGTCGCGTTTGTGCGCACCCAGGGCATCGTGCGCCGTCAATTGCTGTGCGACCTGCACGGCCAGCTCGGGCGTGAGGCCGCGCTTGACGTAGATATGCGTGAGTTCCTGCAGTTCGTGCTCGGGCTCTTCGGCCAGCTCGCGGGTTTCCTTGGCGATATCCGCGCGCTCGGTGTCGGCCTGCGACTGCACCGACACGTATTCGCCGGCGGCCATCGACATCGCACCGGCGACGATGCCGGCCACGCCGCTGCCGAGCACCGCGGTGGTGGTGGCGCCGGTCGCAGCCACGCCGACCAGCAGGCCGGCGATGGAGATGATGCCGTCGTTGGCGCCGAGCACGGCCGCGCGCAGCCAGCCGACGCGGTCGGTACGATGGGTTTCGACATGCCAGCGGCGCATCGCGTTCTCCTGTGACGGATGGAGTCTTCCGATCCGTCGTTATTGTGACAGGCGCAGCCAGCGCGAAGGGTGACGATCGAGCGGATTGGCCTCGAAGCCGCGCACCTGCGGTGATACCAGATGCTTCGAGGCGTAGAAATACAGCGGAATCAGCGCGTGCGCGTGCAGTAGCCGGGTTTCGGCGGCGTGCAGCCAGGCGTTGCGCGCGGTCTCGCTGCGCGCGGCGTCCGCGTTCGAGAACAGTTCGCGATAACGCGCATCGTCGTAGCCCGGCCAGTTCAGCGCGCCGTCGGCGGCGAACGCGCCGAGGAAGTTGCGCGCGTCGGCGACATCGCCGATCCAGCCGCCGCGGAACACCTCGGTGATCGCGCGCTGCCTGCGGTTCTGCACGAACACTTTCCACTCCTCGTTGCGCAGCCGCACGCGCACACCCAAGGTATCGCGCCACATTGATGCCACCGCCAGCGACAGCCGCCGATGCGGCGTGGAGGTGTTGTAGCGCAGCTCGATCGTCAGCGGATTGCGTTCGGAATACCCGGCGGCGCGATACAGCGCCTTCGCCCGCGCCTCGCGCCGCGGCTGGTCCCAGTCGGCCCAGTGGATCTTCGCGGCGCTGTAGCCGGGAATGCCGGGCGGGACGATGCCGTAGGCCGGGGTTTCGCCGAAGCCGGTGACGTAGCGCGTGAGTTTCTCGCGATCCACCGCCAGCGACAGCGCCTCGCGCAGCTGCGGGTCGTCCTTCAGCGGCGGGCGGGTGATGTTCATGCCGAGCCAGAACGCACCGACGTACGGCGAGATCCGCAACCGCTCGCCGAAACGTGCGCGCAGCTGCGGCAACGGCTGCGGCGGCACGGTTTCGGTGATGTGCAGATCGCCGGCGGCGAAACGCTGCAGTTCGGCAACGGCATCCTCGGTGACGTGGAAACGCACGCGCGGGATGCGCACGTCCGCGGCGGCGTGGAAACGCGGGTTGCGTTCGATGGTCAGATTCGCCTGCGGCGTCCATGCGACCAATCGATACGCGCCGTTGCTCACCAGCCGTCCCGGCCGCGTGTGCTGATTGCCGTGCTGCGCGACCGCGGGCAGATACACCGGGAACGCGATCGGCAAGGTCAACAGCGACGGCAGGAACACCTGCCGCGTGGTGCGGATGCGGATCGTCCGCGCATCGAGCGCGTCGATGCCGAGCGTCGCCGGCGGCGATTTTCCCGATTGCACAGCAGTCGCGTTGATCACGGCGTCGAACTGTTCGGCGAACGGCGCCGCGGTGTCCGGCGCGAATGCGCGCCTGAAACCGGCGACGATCACCGTCGCGGTCAAGGCTTCGCCGTTGCTCCAACGCAGGTTTTCGCGCAGATGGAAGGTCCAGACGCGTCCATCGGCCGACACTTCCCAGCGTTCGGCCATGCCCGGAATCAGGCGACCGGCCGCGTCTTCGCTCACCAGTCCCTCGTAGAGATCGCGCAGCACATTGCCGCAGGCCACTTCCTGACAGCGATGCGCATCCAGCGTCGACGGCTCCGGGCCGTTGCCGCGCTCCAACTGCACCGTGGCCTGCGCGGCGGCGTCGATGGAACACAGACACAGCAGGAGGGCAACAGTGCGCGTCATCGGCGGCGGCTATAGTGCGGAGCTTGCGATGTTAGGGCATGGCCCCCATGTCGCCTACCTGCGTCGTCGGGCCGGCGCTTTTACCTGCCCGGCGCGTAGTGTTTTCCGCAGTCCCGTTGCCTATCCCCCCGTTGTGGAACCCCCATGTCCAGCCCCAGCCATGTCGCCGACACGCCCCTCACCCATCGCGACCAACTGGTGGCGGAACTCGCCTCCGGCGAGAAACCCGCAGCCGACTGGCGCATCGGCACCGAGCACGAAAAGTTCGGCTTCCGCCTCGACGATCTGCATGCACCCGCCTTCGATGGCGAGCGCGGCATCGAAGCCCTGCTCAACGGCCTCACCCGTTTCGGCTGGGAGCCGGTGCAAGAGCACGACCGCACCATCGCCCTGCTCAAGGACAGCGCCTCGGTCACGCTGGAACCCGCCGGCCAGCTCGAACTCTCGGGCGCACCGCTGGAGAACATCCACCAGACCTGCGCCGAGGTGGGCAGCCATCTGAAGGAAGTGAAGGCGGTCGCCGACGAACTCGGGCTCGGCTTCCTCGGCATGGGCTTCCAGCCGAAATGGCGTCGCGACGAAATGCCGTGGATGCCCAAGGGTCGCTACAAGATCATGCGCGACTACATGCCCAAGGTCGGCAGCCTCGGCCTGGACATGATGACCCGCACCTGCACCGTGCAAGTGAATCTGGATTACAGCAGCGAAGCGGACATGGTGAAGAAATTCCGCGTCTCGCTGGCGCTGCAGCCCATCGCCACCGCGCTGTTCGCCGACTCGCCGTTCACCGAAGGCAAGCCCAACGGTTATCTGTCCTACCGTTCGCACATCTGGACCGATACCGACCGCGACCGCACCGGCATGCTCGACTTCGTGTTCGACGACGGCTTCGGCTACGAACGCTATGTCGACTATCTGCTCGACGTGCCGATGTACTTCTCGTATCGCGATCACGAATACGTGGACGCCAGCGGCCAGAGCTTCCGCGACTTCATGGCCGGCAAGCTGCCGGCGCTGCCCGGCGCGCTGCCGACGATGCGCGACTGGTCGGATCACATGACCACCGCATTCCCGGAAGTGCGGCTGAAGAAATTCCTCGAAATGCGCGGCGCCGACAGCGGCCCGTGGGGCCGGATCTGCGCGCTGCCGGCATTCTGGGTGGGCCTGCTGTACGACGATGCCGCGCTGGATGCCGCCTGGGATCTGGTCAAGGATTTCAGCATGGACGAACGCAACGCCCTGCGCGACGGCGTGCCGAAGCTGGCGCTGAAAGTACCGTTCCGCGGCGGCACGCTGTTGGATCTGGCGCGCGAAGCGCTGAAGATTTCCGCCGCCGGCCTGCAGCGCCGCGCGGTGCTCAACAGCAGCGGCGCCGATGAAAGCGGCTTCCTCAACCCGCTGATCGACGTGGTGGAAAGCGGCGAGACCTCGGCCGAGCGCAAGCTGGCGCTGTATCACGGCGCGTGGAAGGGCGATATCGACCGCGTGTTCCGCGAGTTCGCGTACTGACGGGCGAAAGCAACCCTTCTTGTAGAGCGGCCTTCAGGCCGCTGGAGGTTGCGATGCAAACGCCCAGCGGCCTGAAGGCCGCTCTACAGACCACCCCAAGGCTTTTCGCATATGCCTCCCCGCACGGCGGCTATGCATACGAATCCATATCCACCCGCCCCCGCTTTTGTGTACGCTCGACGGTTCGCACCCCCACTGCGAGCCCCCATATGCGCGTACGCGACACCCTCGAATTCGCCGAGACCGACACCCTGCTGCGCGACGACGTGCGGCAACTGGGCGCCATGGTCGGCGACATGCTGGCCGAACAGGTGTCGGCCGAACTGCTGACCCAGGTCGAATCCGTGCGCCGCGCTGCGATCCAGCGCCGCGAGCAGGGCGACAGCATCGACGAACTGGCCGAACGCCTCGCCGCGGTGCCGATGGAAGGCGCCGATGCCCTCGTCCGCGCGTTCGCCGCGTACTTCGGCGTGGTCAATCTGGCCGAACGCATCCACCGCATCCGCCGTCGCCGCGATTACCAGCGCAGCACCGACGCGCCGCAGCCCGGCGGACTCACCGCGGTGCTGCGCGCGCTGCGCGAAAAAGGCGTGACCCTCGACGAACTGCGCGAATTGCTGCCGCGACTGCGGATCGAGCCGGTGTTCACCGCGCATCCGACCGAAGCCGTGCGCCGCTCGCTGCTGCTGAAGGAGCGCACCGTCGCCGAGCTGCTGATCGGCGACATCGACCGCCAGCGCACGCCGGCCGAACGCGGCGCCGACACCGCGCGCATCCGCCAGGCACTCACCGCCAGCTGGCAGACCAGCGACACGCCCGCGCAGCAGCCGACAGTGGCCCACGAGGTCGAACACATCGGTTTCTATCTCAATAATGTGCTGTACCGCGCGCTGCCGGTGTATTACGAAGCCTTCGCCGATGCGATCGAACATGCGTACGGCGACGCGCCCGGCTACGAACGTTTCGAGCTGCCGTCGATGCTGCGCTTCGGCACCTGGGTCGGCGGCGACATGGACGGCAACCCCAACGTCGGTGCCGACACCATCCTCGCCGCGCTTTCGGCGCAGCGCGCGCAGGTGCTGGCGAACTACCGCGCCGACCTGCGCGCGCTCGGCGAAATCCTCACCCAGAGCCGCGGCCGCGTGCAGGTGGACGACGCCATCGAAGCGCGCATCGTCGAATACACCGCACTGCTGCCCGCGGCGGCCGCGAAGCTCAGCCCGCGGCTGGGCGACATGCCGTATCGGCAGCTGCTGGAGCTGATCCGCGCGCGGCTGGCGGCGACGCTGGCCGGCGGCGCACACGGTTATGCCGACGCCGACGGGCTGCTGGCCGACCTGCAGGCGATCGACGCCAGTCTCGTCCGCCATCGCGGCGAACACGCCGGCCGCTTCGCCCTGCAGCGCGTGCTGTGGCGGCTGCGCACCTTCGGCTTTCATCTGGCCACGCTCGATCTGCGCCAGGATTCCGGCACCCACGATGTCGCGATCGGCGCGCTGCTGGGCGACGCCGACTGGTCGTCGCGCGCGCCGGCCGACCGCATCGCGCCGCTGCATGCGCTGATCGAAGGGCATGCGCAACTCACTGTCGACGCCACCGGCGCGCAGCCCACGCTCGCCGTGATGCGCACCGTGCGCGAAGCGCGCGCGACCTTCGGCACGCATGCGTTCGGGCCGTACATCATCAGCATGAACCGCAGCGCCGCCGACGTGCTGGCGGTGTTGGCGCTGGCGCGGGTCGCCGGCTGCGTCGAGCGCAACGATGCGATTGGCGACGGCGTACTGCTCGACATCGTGCCGCTCGACGTCGCGCCGCTGTTCGAAACCATCGACGATCTGCGCGCCGCGCCCGAGATCATGCGCGCGCTGTTCGACGACCCGGTCTATCGCCGCCACCTGCAGTCCCGCGGCGGCCAGCAGACGGTGATGCTGGGCTATTCCGACAGCGCGAAGGACGGCGGCATCCTGGCATCGCGCTGGGCGCTGCAGCGCACCCAGGCCGAACTGCTGGAACTCTCGCAGCAGGCCGGCGTGCGCATCGTGTTCTTCCACGGCCGCGGCGGCTCGGTGAGCCGCGGCGGCGGCAAGACCGAGCGCGCGATCATCGCCGCGCCGCGCGGCACGGTCGACGGCGTATTGCGCGTGACCGAACAGGGCGAAGTGATCCACCGCAAGTACGGCATCCGCGCGCTGGCGCTGCGCAATCTGGAACAGGCTACCGCCGCGGTGCTGCGCGCGAGCCTGCGCCCGCGTCCGCCGGAGCCGCGCGAACCGCGCTGGCGCGAACTCGCGACCGAACTGGCGCAGACGTCGCGCGGGCACTACCGCGCGCTGGTGC
Organism: Chitinophaga pinensis; assembly: GCA_943371935.1. Lineage (GTDB taxonomy): Bacteria > Pseudomonadota > Gammaproteobacteria > Xanthomonadales > Xanthomonadaceae > Lysobacter_I. Next base: position 56,572 of record CALRWS020000003.1, read on the forward strand.
ACGAGCATGCGGAGTTTCCTGCGTATTTCCGCGCTGCGACGCCGATCGACGTGATCGAACGCCTGCGCCTGGGCTCGCGGCCGTCGAAGCGTCGCGAAGGCGGCATCGATGCATTGCGCGCGATTCCCTGGGTCTTCGCATGGTCGCAGAACCGCTCCGGCCTCACCGGCTGGTACGGCGTCGGCACCGCGCTCGCCCACGGCATCGCCACCCACGGCCACGACACCATCGCCGCGATGGCGCACGACTGGCCGTTCTTCGCCGCGATGCTGGACGACATCGAAATGCTGATGGCGAAATCCGACCTCGCCATCTTCGAACGCTATTCGCGCCTCGCCGGCCCGCTGCACGACGTGTTCTACGCCGGCATCGCCGCCGAGTTCGAGCGCACCGCCGACACCATTCTCGCGCTGCGCGGGCGCAGCCAGCTGCTGCAGGACGACTATCGCCTGCGGCTGTCGATCCGCCTGCGTAATCCATACGTCGACCCGATCAGCCTGCTGCAGGTGGAACTGCTGCAACGCTGGCGCGACGCCGGCCGCGAGGACGATGCGCTACTGCAGGCGCTGGTGGCGACCGTGAACGGCATCGCCGCGGGCATCCAGAACACCGGCTGACATCGTTTTGTGGGAGCGACGCAAGTCGCGACGCAGCACCGGTTGACCTGAACGCGCGACTTTTTCCGTTGTGGCTTCCGTATCGATGTCCGGGGTGGAAATAACCCCCGCACATCGGTATCGCGTCGGGGATATCGGGGATGTTTGCGGGAGACGCAACGCGCGTCGGCTGCGGGCAAGGTATCTGCCGCCGCGCTCGACAACCCCTCATTGGAATCATCCAGATGAAACATGGAATCCGGACCAGGCTCGCCTTGGCCTGTGCTTTGTTGCTCGGCGCCGTCGGCGCCGCCCATTCCGCCACGCTGGTCACCGACTGGAACGACCAGGCGCTTCAAGCCGTACGCGCTACCCGCATGGCGCCGCCGATCTTCGCGCGCACCAATGCCATCGTGAACACCGCCATGTACGACGCCTGGGCGGCGTACGACAACAAGGCCAACGGCACACAGCTCGGCGGCGAACTGCGTCGGCCGGCCGCCGAGCGCACCGATGCCAATCGCCGCAAGGCGATGAGCTTCGCCGCCTACCGCGCCCTGGTCGAACTCTTCCCGAGCCGCACGGCGCAGTTCGCCGCCGAGATGGCGCGCCTGGGCTACGACCCCGCCGACACCAGCGGCAATCTCGCCACCCCGCAGGGCGTGGGCAACGTCGCCGCCGCTGCGCTGATCCAGTTCCGCCGCAACGACGGTTCCAACCAGCTCGGCAATCTCAACGGCGGCGCCGCCTACAGCGATTACACCGGCTATGTACCGGTGAATTCGCCTACCCAGATCATCGACCCCACCCGCTGGCAGCCGCTGTCGGTGCCAAACGGCAGCGGTGGCTTCAATACCCAGAGCTTCCTGGTGCCGCATTGGGGCAACGTCAAAGGCTTCGGCCTGGCGCGCTACGACCAGTTCGCGATCAAACCGCCTGCGGCGCTGGGCAGTTTCGAGTTCTGGCGCCAGTCGGTGGAAGTGCTGACGTACAGCGCCACGCTGACCGACCGCACCAAGACCATCGCCGAATGGTGGGCCGACGGCCCGGGTTCGGAAACCCCGCCGGGCACCTGGATGCTGTTCGCCAGGCAGGTCTCGGATCGCAAGCACCACACGCTCGGCCAGGACGTGCGCATGCACTTCGCGCTGAGCAATGCGATGTTCGACGCCGGCATCGCGGTATGGGGCTACAAGCGCCAGTACGACTATGCCCGCCCCGTCACCACCATCCATTCCCTGTTCAACAACCGGCCGATCGTGGCATGGGGCGGCGAAGGTCAGGGCACGAAAGTGATCCTCGGCCAACACTGGCGCCCGTATCAGGTCGCCACCTTCATCACGCCGCCGTTCTCGGAACACGTCTCCGGCCACAGCACCTTCAGTTCGTCCGCAGCCGAGACGCTGAAACTCTTCACCGGCAGCGACAGCTTCTCGAATTCGGTGGTCGTGCCGGCCGGTTTTTCGGCCGTCGAACCCGGCATCGTTCCGGCGCAGCCCGTCACGCTGTCGTGGCCGACGTTCTCGGCTGCGGCCGATGAAGCCGGCATCTCGCGCCTGTACGGCGGCATCCACTTCCGGAACGGCGATCTGGAAGGCCGCAAACTGGGTCGCAAGGTCGGCGCCCCGGCGTATGCGTTGAGCCGCGCCTACATCAACGGCACCGCGGGCAACTGATCCACCCGTCCGGGCCTTCGTTTCGTCGGGGTCCGGATTCGATACGCGCTACGAAAAGCCGCAGCAATGCGGCTTTTCGTTGTCTGCCCGACACCGGCGCGCGCATGCCTCGGGTGACAGAGGGCGCATCGCAGACGCGTGCGGGCCGACCACCGCATTCGATAGAAAATAGAAATCGATTTCAGCATTTCGATTGCCGCTGACGATCCAGGCAGCTGGAAACGCGAGTCGTGATCGCTGCACGCCGCATCGTCTGTGCGGACCATCATGCATTGTGCCGACAGCCCGTAAAAGAATGGACCGCAGCATCGTGCGTGTGCATAGTAGCCGCCGATCTGCGCCACGCGCTTGGACGGGGGGACAAGGGTCATGGCTGACCTGCAACAACTTTGCGACGAATTGCGCCGCCACGCGGAGCGTGGCCACAGCGCGAAAGTGATGTTCTATTACACAAGCGCCACAAGCGCCACGCTGCTGCAAAGCGCGATCCATGTGGTCAACGGCACCACTGCCTATCTCCAACACGCCCGCCTGCCCGCCATCGAAGCGATCGCGGATATCGCCCGACTGCGTTTCGTGAAGGTGGCGTCGCTGCCGCTGGGCATCGTGCCGACGCTGGCGGATCATGCCCTCGTCGACGTGTCCGCACTGCTCGTCGCCCTGGGCGTGCCGCCCGTCGCGTACGCCGCCAACGTCGCGCCACCCGGCACAGGCGAGCCTGTCATTGCCGAGAACGCGCCGGCGCGCGCCGGCCCGATCGCATCGCCGGCAGAACCCTTGCCCGTCCTTCCTCCCGTCCCGGCATCCGCGCGCGACGACTCCCCGCATACCCCCGCACGCGATCCGCCCGACGACCTTCCCCGCACCACCCAGCCCGCAGACGCATCCCCCACAAGGAGTTCCACCATGGCCAAGATTTCCCTCGAACCCCTGCGTAGCCTGGATGGCTACGTCGCATCCGCGCTGGTCGACACCGAAAGCGGCATGCTGCTGGCCAGCGACGGTACCAGTGTGAACCTCGAAGTCGCCGCCGCCGGGAATGCCGAAGTCGTGCGCGCCAAGCGCAAGGTCGCCAACAACCTCAAGCTCAACGACACGATCGAAGACATCCTGATCAGCCTCACCAAGCAGTACCACATCATCCGGCCGCTGGAATCCAACCCGAAACTGTTCCTCTACATCGTCCTGGACCGTACCAAGTCCAACCTCGCGATGGCCCGCCACGAACTGCGCACCTTCGAAAAGAGCCTCGACTTCACCTGAGCGCTCGAACGCCCGAACGGCTATCCGGCCCGGCTCGATGCCTCGGCCGGGCATGCCGTAATGCGGGATATCGGCTGTTGTCGTGGGAACGACGCAAGTCGCGACGTAGACGCATCCGCCGAAGGCATCACGCCCCTCCCCGGATCAATAGTTGGACATCACCGACACGATGGCCGGAATGCTGATCAGCGTCCCCAGCGCACCGGTGACGATGCCGATCCACGCGCGGATCTTGCTGGTCGTCGCCCCGTAGCTCGATTCCTGCGCCTTCCACTTCTTCAGCCCGAGCACGCCGAGCACGATCGCGACCGGACCCAGAATGATGCCGAAGAAACAAAGCACGACCGATGCGATGCCGATGTAGCAGGAGAACGCCGCCAGCGGATTCGTCGGGATGATCGCGTCGATTACGCTTGCGGATGGGCGTTGCTGGTCGGTCATGGGGTTGCCTGATGTCGGGTCGATGGAAGTCCCCGGCATCCTATCCCACAGACGGCGTGCAATTCCGTAGGGCGGGTCTCGCGCCCGCCAAAACAATCAAACCATGATACTGCCGCAGAAAGCGTGGGCGTCTTTGAACTTCGCGATGACGTTGCGGCAACCGCTTCGTTCGCGGCGGGTGCAAGACCCGCCTTACCATGAGAACCTGGTTCATGGTGCCGCAGGCACGGGTGTCTTACAGCGAACAACGCCACGCTGCTTCGATATGAAACCGCCGCCATTGGGCAAAACACCGAAGCTAGCGGCACCGTCTATCGTCAGCTCATGGCCATACGGACACTCCCTAACCGCGGCATCTTCAAGCTTTTTCCGCAAGTCGATCACTTTCACCTGCGTGCCTGACGGTAATCCAGTCTTCCCACTGACCACGATTTCGATACTGCCATCGGGAAGTGCAGTGACCGCATAGTCCTTCTTCTTTGCCGCCGATGCGCCTGATGGCATCACGGCTAGGAAAGCAGCAACGACAAGAATCGGCAAGAACGCGCGCGATGGCCAGAGGATCGAGAACACGGCGGCCTGCGTGAAGAGTTGGAATAGATCGGATTATCCCACGCCGCGTCGGCATGCGCCTGTGGCGCGCCTGTCGAATCCAATCGATCATCTCATCTGCGTCTCAGTTCATATCTCAGCCGAAAAGCACTCCCTCCCAACCTCCCCTGCGCGATGCGCAAGGTGAGGAGACAAGCGTCGCGCGTTGACAAGCCGTTCGGCTGTCGAAAGCCGGCGCTCCTATGGACATGGCTCCGGTCGCTGGACATCGCGACGCCGGGCCGTATACTCCCCCCCACTACCAAAGCCGACCGCCATGCCCCACTCCCCCGCCGAGAAAAAGAAGGCCCTCACCCGCCTGCGCCGCATCCGCGGGCAGACGGATGCGCTGGAGCGCGCACTGGAAGCGGGGAGCGACTGCGGAGCGGTGCTGCAGCAGCTCGCGGCGATCCGCGGGGCGGTGAACGGGTTGATGGCGGAGGTGCTGGAAAGCCATCTGCGCGAGACCTTCGGCGATGTCGCCGCCAAGGATGCCGCGAAGCGCAACGCGCAGGACGAGAGCGTGCAGCAGGCGATCGCGCTGGTGCGTTCGTATCTCAAATAACGTGTGTTGTCCCATTTACTTTTTCGGAGTATCGCCATGAAATCACGCGCCGCCGTCGCTTTCGGTCCCGGTCAACCGCTGCAGATCGTCGAGATCGATGTCGCGCCGCCGCGCGCGGGCGAGGTGCTGGTGAAGATCAGCCACACCGGCGTCTGCCACACCGATGCGTTCACGCTCAGCGGCGACGATCCGGAAGGCATCTTTCCGTCGGTGCTCGGTCATGAGGGCGCGGGCGTGGTGGTGGAAGTGGGCGAAGGCGTGACCTCGCTGCAGCCGGGCGATCACGTGATTCCGCTGTACACGGCCGAATGCCGCGAGTGCAAATTCTGCAAATCGGGCAAGACCAATCTGTGCCAGAAGGTGCGCGCGACGCAGGGCAAGGGACTGATGCCGGACGGTACGTCGCGGTTCTCGTACAACGGCGAGCCGATCTTCCACTACATGGGCTGCAGCACCTTCAGCGAATACACGGTCGTGAACGAGATCTCGCTGGCGAAGATCAATCCCGAAGCCGATCACGAGAAGGTGTGTCTGCTCGGCTGCGGCGTCACCACCGGTCTGGGCGCGGTGCACAACACCGCGAAGGTGAAGGAAGGCGACAACGTGGCGGTGTTCGGCCTCGGCGGGATCGGGCTGGCGGTGATCCAGGGCGCGCGCCAGGCGAAGGCCGGCCGCATCATCGGCATCGACACAAACCCGGGCAAGTTCGAACTCGCGAAACAGATGGGCGCGACCGAGTGCGTGAATCCGAAGGATCACGACAAGCCCATCCAGGACCTGATCGTGGAGATGACCGACGGCGGCGTGGAATTCAGCTTCGAATGCATCGGCAACGTGCACGTGATGCGCGCGGCGCTGGAATGCTGTCACAAGGGCTGGGGCGAGAGCGTGATCATCGGCGTGGCCGGCGCGGGACAGGAGATCAGCACACGCCCGTTCCAGCTGGTGACTGGCCGGGTCTGGCGCGGTTCCGCGTTCGGAGGTGTCAAGGGCAGAACGCAGTTGCCGGGGATGGTGGAGCAGGCGATGCGCGGCGAGATCGATCTGGATCCTTTCGTGACCCACACCCTGCCGCTGGAACGGATCAACGAGGCCTTCGATCTCATGCACGAAGGCAAATCTATCCGCACCGTCATTCACTACTGACCGGACGCAACGTTGGAACGCATCGAACATCGCGCTTGTTTCGGCGGTTGGCAGGACGTCTACCGACATCATTCGGACACGCTGGGCTGCACGATGCAGTTCGCGGTCTATCTGCCGCCGCAGGCGGAACAGCGTCGCTGTCCGGTGATCTATTGGCTGTCGGGCCTGACGTGTAACGAACAGAATTTCATCACCAAGGCCGGCGCGCAGCGGTATGCGTCGGACCACGGGGTGATCGTGGTGGCGCCCGACACCAGTCCGCGTGGCGACGACGTGGCCGACGCCGAGGGCTACGACATCGGCAAGGGCGCGGGGTTTTATCTCGATGCGACGCAGGCGCCGTGGTCCACTCACTACCGCATGCAGGAGTACGTCGCGCGCGAGCTTCCGGCGCTGATCGAAGCGCATTTTCCCGCCACCGATGCGCGCGCGATCAGCGGCCATTCGATGGGCGGCCACGGCGCGCTGGTCACCGCGCTGCGCAACCCGGGGCGCTATCGCAGCGTGTCGGCGTTTTCGCCGATCGTTTCTCCGTCGCAGGTGCCGTGGGGACAAAAGGTCTTCACCGCATATCTGGGCGATGATCGCGAAGCGTGGAAGGCGTGGGATGCGTGCGAACTGATCGCGACCGTGCAGGAGCGCTTGCCGATCCTGGTCGACCAGGGCAGCGGCGACGAATTCCTGGAGACGCAATTGCAGCCGGAACGTCTGCAGGACGCCTGCGATGCGGTGGGACATCCACTGGATCTGCGCATCCGCAAGGGTTACGACCACAGCTATTACTTCATCGCCAGCTTCATCGGCGAGCATTTCATCTTCCACATGCGGCGGTTGAATCTGGCGCGGTGATATCTTGTAGGAGCGGCTTCAGCCGCGAGCTTCACCCGACGCAAAGCTCGCGGCTGAAGCCGCTCCTACAATAGATGCAAAGCTCGCGGCTGAAGCCGCTCCTACAGAACGAAATCGGTGTAAGCGAAACGTCCGTCGCGCAGCACGGTCTCGCCTTTGGTCACCGCGATCGGCGCCGAGAACATCGGGCCGGCATGCACCAGGGTGTGGAATTCGCCGTTCTCGCCGCAGGGGTCGCAGGCGGGCGGCAGATCGCGCAGCAGCGCCTCATCGAAATCGCGACCGCTGAAGCTTGCGTCGAGTTGTTCCGTATCCACGCACACCACCTGCGCGCGTAGGCCGCCGATGATCATCGCGCGCGCAAGCCCAGCGGTGTAGCCGGGCGACGGATCGAACAGCGGAAAATGCGGCGCCCAGTCGAGTTCGGCGCACAGCGCTTCGCGGTAGGCGCGGATATCCGCAAGGAACAGATCGCCGAACGCGATGTCGCGCAGACCCGGCCAGCGCGCGCGGGCGCGATCGAGCGCATCGGCGAAAGTGGCGCGATAGATCTCGTTGCTCGCGCGCTGCGGCATCCACGCTTCGATCACCGGCAGGCCGCAGGCCGCGGCCTGCGCGTGCAGGATGTCGCGACGGATGCCCTGCATCGCGATGCGGTCGTAGCCTTCGGTCAGGGTGGTGACCAGGCCGACCACTTCGACATCATGGCGTTGCTGAAGGATATGCAGCGTCCAGGCCGCATCCTTGCCGCCGCTCCACGACAGCAGCAGCGGCAACCTCATGCAGCGCTGACGTCGCGCAGCTCCCAGCCGTTGCCCGCGAGCAGACGCAGGCGATGCTTGAGGATCGTGCCCGGAATCGAAGTGATCGCGATGAGGTCGATCTTCAGGTCGTGCTGTTCGCCGCGCACGGTGGCGGCGGGATCGGTCGCGCCCAGTCCGGGATCGACCGCGTCCGGATCGTCCTGCGCCGCGCGCCAGCGCTGGAACAGCGCATCCTCGCGCAGCGCCGCCTGCAACTCCTCGGCCATGCCTTCCGGCCCCTGCGAACGGAACGCGAATGCGCCGGCAGCGCTCAGCGCGCCGGAGTCGGGAATGCTCAGATAGAAACGCGTGGCCATGGTTCGATCCGTTCGCATTGGGTGGGCCAGCATAGCCCAGCAGCGGCCGCTCCATGCGCGGCCGCTGCCGTCAGGCGCTCGTCATTCCTTGAATTCGTGCGCCTCGGACGCGAAGCCGATCACCAGCGAACCCTTGCCGACGTTGACCATGCCGGTGAGGCTCATCACGCTCTCGAACACTTCGACGCGGGCGTCGCGACAGGCGTCGATCAGCGAGACATAGCCCGGGAGCAGCCGCATTTCCTCCAGATCGCCGCCGTAGCTCAGGCACATGGTCGGCGTCATCAGGCCGCTGCGCACGCGCTCGATGGCGAAGGCGAACAACTTGCGCACGGCGGTGTCCCAGCCGCGGATCTTCGCCACCGGCCTGGTCTCGCCGCGGTTGCAGTACAGCACCGGCTTGATATCCAGCGCGCTGCCCAGCGTGGCGCTGAACAGGCTCACGCTTTTGTCGCCCTTGGCCCGCGTGCGCGTGCGCAGGTACATCAGGTCGCGCGGCACCATGTAGGCGTGGGTGTTGATGGCGAGGTTGTCCAGCCGCGCGCGGATCTTGGCCACGCCGTCGCCTGCGTGGATCATGCGGATGGCTTCGACCGCGGTGACGCCCTGCCCGGCGAACAGCGACTGGGTGTCCATGACCCGCAGCGCGAACGGCGCCGTATGCCCGGCCGCGGTGCGGATCGGCCGGTATTCGTTGAGGATCATGAAACTCGCCTGGGTGGCGTTGTCGAAGATCGGGCTGCGGTTGCGGGTGACGGTGAGGCAGAACACGTGGTCGTATTCGATCACCAGTTTCTGCAGGAACACATCGCGGATCTGATTGACCGTATACGGCATGGTCTCCGCCTCGGCGCCGCGCTCGGCGACGTGCGAGTGGAGGAATTCGAGCGTGGCTTGTTCATTGCGGTGGTCGGCGAGCACCGCGTCCCCGATCTTGACCGTGATCGGGAGGATTTCGATGTGATTCCGTTCGATGTAGCTCCCTGGCAGATCGCATGCCGAATCGACAACGAGACCTATGCGCATGATGGCGGCTTCCGAAGGGGGCGCGAATGTGACAACTGCCTTCCTTGCGAGAATATGCCCGTCGAGATGAACGCGGCCGCCCCTGTTCAGCCGCGCTGCACGCCAACCGGCAACTCTGCGACCCGACGCATCTCGGCTTCCTCCAACAGTGCCGGATCGCGCAGAGCCGCTACTGCGAACTCATGGGCATCATTCCCCCAAAACAGCGAACTGCCAAGTGCCAGCGTCGGCACCCCGAAAACACCCGCGGTCAGCGCGACTTCCGTGCAGGTGCGCAGCATCGCCTTCACTTCAACGGAATCGGCGACGCCGACCGGCAATCCCAGCATTTCGCGCACCGGTTCCAACGCCTGCGCAGTGTCGGCAACGCGCCCCTGCCCCCAGATCCAGTCGAACAGCGCATCGATGGATGCGGGCGACGCGCCTGCTGCAATGCACAAACGCAACGCGGGCAATGGATTGAACGGATGCTTCGGCGGGAACCGCAGCGGCACACCCGCCTGACGCGCCTGCCACAACACGTGCTGATACGTGAATTCGCGTTTGCTGGGAATTTCCGCCGGCCCTTTCTGGCCGCGGGTATCGAGCACCGCCGCGAACAGGATCGGCACCGGGACGATCGGGTGTTCGGCCATCAGCGCGCGCACCTTCGGCCACTGCAGATAGGCGAAGGGCGAAATGAAATCGAAATACCAGCGGTTTGCGGGTTCGGTCATGTCAGGTTCCGGAAAAATAATGGCCGCCGGCTCAACAGCCGACGGCGCTGTGCTCGGCGACCGCGTGCAGCAGTTCGTCGCCTTCGGCAGCGCCGGAGAGGAACAGCACGGGCCGCGACAGGTTGTAGTGATCGGTGGTGTCGAAAATGAGATCGAGCTTGCCGTCGCGGTCGAGATCACCCGCGAAGATCAGATGCGGCGAGGCATCGTCGCCCAACATGAGGCCCGGCCTGCCCGCCATCTGCTGCGCGGTCATGCGCACCAGGGTCTGGCTGCGCTCGCCCTCGATCAGCGCGATCCCGCACATCAACCCGCCCTCGGCAACAGCGGTTTCGCAGCGGGTCGCAAGCCGGTAGGCGTTGTCGCCCAGGGTCAGGGTCTGTGCGACGAGTCCCGAATCGCCTGAGGTGTCTTCGCTCCGGGCCCGCGCCACCGGCCCGGCACGCAGGCCGGTGCCGCGCAGATAGGTGACGGCATCGGTCCTGTCGCTGCCGACTTCGCTGCCCGTGGCCTGGCCTTCGGCGTCGAGCAGTTCGTCGAACACGCTTTTGACCCGCAGGCGCGCGGTGTCGAGCCGCGCATCGTCCGCCTGCACCCGCAGCGCGAGCCAGCGCTCGCCGTGGCGTGCCACCGCTTCGCCCTGATGGAACGTGCCCGGCGGCTGCAGCGCATGCGCGCCGGGCAATGCGAACGCCAACAACAAGGACAGCATCGACGCGCTCCGGAGTCAGTTCTTTCCGGCAGGATACGCCCTCGGCAGCTCGCCTTCCGCGCGCAGATAGCGGTCGCGTAGCTCGGTCTGGCGGCTGCGCATCGGAATCGCGCGGCCGTCGAACCACACCTGCGCGGCCACCGTGCTCACGTCCAGCGGGTCGCCGGTCCACAGCACCAGGTCGGCGCGTTTGCCCACCGCGATGGTGCCGATGCGGTCGCCCACGCCCAGCACATCGGCCGGTACCCGGGTCAGACCGGCGAGGCCGTCTTCCCACGGCAGCCCGCTCGCCACCGCGATGCCGGCGCCCTGGCGCAGCTTGCGGGCGTTGTGGCTGGGATCGTTGGACTGCACGAAGCTGACCTGCACGCCGGCCGCGCGCAGGCGTGCGGCGTTCTGCAGGGTCGCGCCGATCTCGTCGAAGCTGTGCGGCAGGTTGGCGAAGGGATCGACGAACACCGGCACCTTCGCCGCGGCCAGCTGCGGCGCGAGGATCCAGGCCTCGGAGCCGCCCTGGATCGCGATGCGCACGCCGTGGCGCTGCGACCAGCGCAGCAGCTGGCGGATATCGGCGGCGCGATGCACGCCCACCATCACCCGGCCGCCGTTGTTGAGATAGCGCGCCAGCGTGTCGCGGCCGGCGGGCGTGAGCATCGCCATCGGCGAACCGGCGGGAATGCGCCCGCGCACCTCATCGATGAACTGGTCCAGCAGCATCCACTGGCTCGCGCGCGTGCCGCCGCTCAGCCCGGCGCCGTCGCTGCCCAACTGCACGAACAGCAGCTTCGGCCCGGCCGGATCGGGGCTGCCGTCCAGCCGCACCACCGCGCCCTGGCCGGCGATGATCGAGCCGCCGTTGACCGCATTCGCGCCCAGCAGGGTGAAGCCGATGCCCTCGACGCGCGCGATCGGCACCAGCAGCGATGCGGGGTTGTAGGCCAATGTCACGTCGAATTCGGGCCGCACCACCATCTGCTTGCCCTGACCGAGCGCCAGCGACTGGTCGTTGGTCGGATCTTCGGCCGATACCTCGTCCAGACCGATCGCGGTCACGCCGCCGAACAGGGTCGGCGTGAGCGGCTTGCCGCCGGCATCCACCACCTCGACCCCATTCGCGGACAGGCCGCGGCCGACGGCGGCGATGTTGCCGTCGCGTACCAGCACATCGGTGTTCTGCAGCGTGCCCTGCGCGCCGGCGGTGTGCACGGTGGCGTTACGGATGAGGACGTTCTGGGCGGCGGCGTTGCCAATCAGAAGCGACAGCCCGACGGCCAGCAGGGTTTTGCCGAAGCGGCGGCTCATCGCACGCCTCCTTCGATGCCCTGTCCCGGAATGCTCTGGCCCAGCATGAAATCGGACATCGGCTGACGCGACGGGTCATTGCGGTCGTAGACGCGCGCGCCGTCGACGTAGACCTGTTCGGCCTTCGCGTACACGCTGAACGGGTTGCCGCTCCACAGCACCACGTCGGCCATCTTGCCGGCCTCCAGCGTGCCGGTCTTGTCGAGGATGCCCATCGACTTCGCCGGGTTGGAGGTGATCCAGCGCACCGCGCGTTCCGGCGGGATGTCGATCCCCATGCGCTGCGCGCTGGCCATCACTTTCGCCGCTTCCTGGTTCAGCCGCTGGATGCCTTCGTCCGAATCCGAATGCACGATCGCGCAGCCGTTCTGCGGACGGTCGACCAGCGCGATGTTTTCCTGGATGCCGTCGAACGCTTCCATCTTGAAGCCCCACCAGTCGGCCCACAGCGCGCCGCAGATGTTTTCCTTCGCCAGCCGGTCGGACAGCTTGTAGGCCTCCACGCCGTGGTGGAAAGCGCTGATCTTGAAACCGAATTCCTTGGCCAGATCCATCATCACCGCCATCTCGTCGGCGCGGTAGCAGTGGATGTGCACCATGATGTCGCCGTTGATCGCGCCGGCCAGCGTGTCCATCTTCAGATCGCGCTTGCCGCCGCTGTCGTTGGAACTGTCGGTGTCGCCCGAACCGCTCTGCCACCAGCGCTTCTTCTGCGCGACGGCGGCCTTCTTGGGCCGATTCTTCTTCAGATACTCGCTGGCATCGATGAACGCCGCGCGGTAACCCGCGACGTTGCCCATCCGCGTCGAAGGGCCGCCGCGTTCGCCGTACGTGCGCTTGGGGTTCTCGCCGCAGGCCATCTTCAGGCCCCAGGGCGCGCCCGGGAATTTCATGGCCTGGTAAGTCGTGGCCGACACGTTCTTGAGGGTCACGCCGCGGCCGCCGATCAGATTCGCCGAACCCGGCAGGATTTGCAGCGTGGTCACGCCGCCGGCCAGCGCCGTGGCGAAGCCGGGATCCTGCGGCCAGACCGAATGCTCGGCCCACACGCCCGGCGTGGTCGGCGAGGTGGATTCGTTGCCGTCGGAATGCGAACGCGTGCCCGGGCTGGCGTACACGCCGAGGTGCGAATGCACGTCGATGATGCCGGGGGTGATCCACTTGCCGCGGCCATCGACGCGGATGGCATCGGCGGGCGCATCCAGATTCGCGCCGACCGCGACGATCTTGCCGTCGCGCATCAGCACATCGGCGTCATCGAGGCGCGTGCCCGTGCCGGTGAGTACGGTGGCCCCGCGGATCAGCACCGGCGGCGACGCGATCATGCGATACGTGCTGGCGTAAGGATCCTGCGCGAAGCGCGAAGCGCTTTTCGCGGGCGCCTCGGCGGCCCAGGCGGGCGACAGTGCCGGCGCGAGCACCAGTGCAGGGAATACGGTCGCGGCCAGCGCGACGACGAAAGTTCGATGCATGACGGTTGATGCCCCTGGCAAGACGCCCCCTCGGACGATCCGCCACCCTAGCCCGCGGCCGCCCCGGTGCCAACCATGACCAAGGTCATGGTGCAAAATGTGAGGCATTACCGGAGAAGACACATGAAAGAGAAAGACCAGATCGTCGAGAACTGGCTGCCCCGCTACACCGGCGTGCCGCTCGACCAGTTCGGACAGCACATTCTGCTGACCAATTTCGGCGGCTACCTCGGCCACTTCGCGCGCATGACCGGCGCCCAGATCGTCGGCATCGACCGGCCGATGCCCAGCGCCACCGCCGACGGCATCACCATGATCAACTTCGGCATGGGCAGCCCCAACGCCGCGACCATGATGGATCTGCTGTCGGCGATCATGCCGCAGGCCGTGCTGTTCCTCGGCAAATGCGGCGGGTTGAAGCGCAAGAACCAGCTCGGCGATCTGGTGCTGCCGATCGCCGCGATCCGCGGCGAAGGCACCAGCAACGATTACCTGCTGCCCGAAGTGCCGGCGCTGCCCGCGTTCGCCCTGCAGCGCGCGGTGTCGACGATGATCCGCGACCTCAACCACGACTACTGGACCGGCACCGTCTACACCACCAACCGCCGCGTCTGGGAGCACGACGAAGCCTTCAAGGAACGCCTGCGGATGATGCGCTGCATGGCCATCGACATGGAGACCGCCACCATCTTCGCCGCCGGCTTCGCCAACCGCATTCCGTCCGGCGCGCTGCTGCTGGTGAGCGACCAGCCGATGATTCCCGAAGGCGTGAAGACCGAAGCCAGCGACGCAAAAGTCAGCGCCGAGTTCGTGGAACGCCACATCAGCATCGGCATCGAAGCGCTGAAGCTGATCCGCCGGCACGGCAAGTCGGTGCGGCATTTGAGGTTCGACGAATGACCGGCCATGACGGCAACGGCATCGTCGGGTTCTGGGACGACGCCGGCCCCGACAAATGGTTCGCGAAGGACGACGCGTTCGACGCCGAACTGCGCGCGCGCTTCCTCGACGAACACTTCGCGGCCGCGCGTCGCGAACACGAAGCCTTGCTCGACGATGCCGACGGCGCGCTCGCGCTGATCCTGCTGCTCGACCAGGTGCCGCGCAATGTGTTCCGCGACAGCGCGCATGCCTTCGCAACGGATCCGCTGGCGCGCGAGTACGCGCAGCGCGCCATCGACGCCGGATCCGACACCGTCGTTGATCCCGCGCTGCGGATCTTCTTCTACATGCCGTTCGAGCATTCGGAAGCGATGACCGACCAGGATCGCGCGGTCGCGCTGATCGAAGCGCTTGGCGACGACACCTATCTCAAGTACGCGGAAGCACATCGTGATGTGATCCGGAAATTTGGACGATTTCCGCATCGAAACCGTGCGTTGGCGCGGGTGAGCACGGCTGAAGAACAGGACTGGCTGGATGCGGGCGGTGGGTTTTGACCGTAATGCTCCCCTCTCCCATCGGGAGAGGGGTCGGGGGAGAGGGTTCGGCGAAGCGGTGATCCTCGTCGGCAGGCGAACCCTCATCCCGCGCTTTGCGCCACCTCCTCCCACGGGGAGAGGATATGAACCGGCTCTGCCGTATTTGTTCGACGATTTTTTATGGTCGCTTGCAGCGATCACTGCCGCAATCCGGATTCATGTCGCGACGTGCGCCGCTCCGACAAAAAAATGGCGGCAAACAGCCGCCATTTTGTTTGAATCAACGTACAACGCGCTGCGATGGGTCGCAAGAACGCCCGTTTCTGGGCACCGGCACCGGGATGACCGCAAACGCGGTTACTGCATCGTACGCGGCTTCTGTTCCTGTTGCTGTTCTTGCTGCGGAGCAGGTGTCTGCGGGTTTGCCTGCTGCTGCACCTGTGCTTTGGACACCTGTTCGAGCGCCGGTGTATTCAATGCCTGCGATTCGCTGATGCGCAGGTCGCTGTTGGTCTGACCACCGTAGAACACATTCCGATCGCTGTTGCCTTGCGCATTGATGATGGTGTTGCCGAAGTTGATCTCGCCCACCGGCACTCCTCTTCTCTGTGCATCCAGCGCAACACCGGTCGCGAGTCGGTCTGCAGGACTATCGGGAGCCGCATTCCGGTCTACACCACCTGCCTGCAACCCGGTCATCGCCTGGCCGTATTCGGGGCTACGGCGGACAGCGTCGAGCGCTGCCTGCGGGTCGGCTGTCGTCTGGCCATTCCCGGCATCGGGCTGAGGGGACTTGATGCGTACGGAATCGAACGCCGCGTTCATCGCAGGCGGTTCAAAGCCGGGCACCAGTGTCGGATTGACAGTGACGCCACCTCCGCCGACCTGCAATTGCCCGCCCAGACTGACGGCGGGGAGCTGAGTCGGGTCGTTGCTCGGCGCGATGATCCTGGCACCACCCACGACATTCAGAGCCGCGTCGCCGGTCTGCAGATTGACCGCGGCGCCGGCGCCCACATAGGTTTGCCCGATGATGGTTTGGGCATTCGGGTTATCTGCGGTCGGGCTTTGCAGGATTCTCGGCTCATTGGCCACGTTCACGCCGGCACCAATGGTCGTTCCGGGCGAAGCTTGCGGGTATTCCGTCCTGATTCCCGGCAGTGAGACCGTCTGGCCGTTGATCGTGCTCTGGGTGACATACTCCACCGGACTGCCATCCTGGCGTGCGCCGAACGCGAAATTCACCTGTGCCGATGGATTGGTTGGATCCGTGCCGATCTTGATGCCGACGGTGGTGGCCGTGTTGTCGCTGTTGTTGACAGTGACCGACGGGTTGATGCTGTTGAGCTGGCTGCCGGTAGATTGTCCTGGGCCGGGATTCGCTGGCGCGCCAATGTCGGCATCGACTCTGACGGTGGTATTACCATTCTGTACGCCGATTGTGGGGGTGATGGTGTCTGG
Source organism: Chitinophaga pinensis (assembly GCA_943371935.1). Classification (GTDB taxonomy): domain Bacteria; phylum Pseudomonadota; class Gammaproteobacteria; order Xanthomonadales; family Xanthomonadaceae; genus Lysobacter_I. The sequence goes on from CALRWS020000003.1 coordinate 72,929, forward strand.
CATGATGTCCGTTCCAAGATTGGTCCTTCAGTGGAAAAGCTTCTGACTTCTTCTACAGCTTGATTGCGGACAGCTGCGGGAGCCGTGAGGCCAACGCAGGCACCGAACCTATAGGACGCGTTATCCGCCGTCCTGAGTCTGGCCGCCGCAATCGATACACCTCGTCACAGCCATGTGCTGTCATGGTGCTGTCATGGCGAACATCGCGTCTCCGGATGTCGTAACCGATTGCCGTAGAGTGTCTGCAGTCTCGCCCGAAAGATCCAACCCGACGAACGTCACGTTTCGCGCGGGATACTTTGCAAAAAACGTAAGCGCATGAATTCAAAGGGCCCGATGCGCGGGAAAGATATTTCTGCGATTTTTTTGGGGCCTCTTTGCGATCTTTTCAGAGATGAGAACAGCACCTTGTCGGGCGTAGCGAGACGCAGATTGCGCAAAGATGCCGCTGTGCACACCGACGCACAGGCATGATCCACCAGCGGAATCGCGCAGACACTCGCCACTACCGCAGGTTCACTTCCTGAGCCGCTGCCACAGGAAGATCCGCATGCCTGTTGCCCATCAGCAGACCGCCGTTGCTGCGGCCCTGGGCGCAGTGGCGCTTGGGCGAGGTGATGTTGCCCCGATCACGTGCGATGCGAGCAAGCGACGAGCACCGCAGCAACCCGGATTCATCCCGCGACTTGCGTCGCTTCCAGAAAAATGACGGCCGATGGCGAATGCCAGTCAGTTGACGCTGTCGAGTATGTTTGGCGACGCAGTGATTCTGCCTCCTCCCCCGCGCGCGCGGGGGAAGGAGAAAACGGCGGTATGAGACGGAAAATTTGCGTTAGCTGACTGGCATTAGGCCGATGGCCGCCATTTGGATGTCGATCAACGCGCGACGCGATCGGATGCATCGCAACGGCGGGCCAGGGCCCGCCCTACGTCACTTCGACAATTGCTGCCACAGGAAGGTATAGGCCAACGCGCGCATATGCGCTTCCTGCTGGTTGTTGGCCGCGCCGCCGTGGCCGCCTTCGATGTTCTCGTAGTAGCGCACGTCGGCGTTCATCGCTTCCATCTTCGCCATCATCTTGCGCGCGTGGCCGGGGTGGACGCGGTCGTCGCGGGTGGACGTGGTGAACAGCACCGGCGGATATTCGGTGCCTTCCTTCAGCAGGTGGTACGGCGAGAAGGTCTTGATGAATTCCCAGTCCTTGGTGTCCGGGTCGCCGTATTCGGCCATCCACGAGGCGCCTGCCAGCAGGTGGCTGTAACGCTTCATGTCGAGCAGAGGCACCTGGCAGACCACCGCGCCGAACAAGTGCGGGTACTGCACGATCATGTTGCCCATCAGCAGGCCGCCGTTGCTGCCGCCCTGTGCGCCGAGGCGCTTGGGCGAAGTGATGTTGCGCGCGAACAGATCTTCGGCGATCGCGGCGAAATCCTCATAGGCCTTGTGGCGGTTGGCCTTGAGCGCAGCCTGGTGCCAACCCGGGCCGTATTCGCCGCCACCGCGGATGTTGGCGAGCACGAACACGCCGCCCTGCTGCAGCCAGCCGCGGCCGATCATCGAGTTGTAGGTGGCGGTGTACGACACCTCGAAACCGCCGTAACCCCACAGCAGCGTGGGCGTGCTGCCGTTCATCAGCACGTGTTTCGGGCGGACGACAAAGTAAGGCACCTTGGTGCCGTCCTTGGAGGTGGCGAACTGCTGCTCGGTGACCATGCCGCTGGCGTCGAAGAACGCCGGCATCGATTTGAGCTTTTCGGGCTGCTTGCCGATCTCGACCAGCGACAGCGTGGTCGGGGTGAGGAAATCGGTGGTGGTCATCCACAGCGCGTCGCTGTTGTCGACATCCACCGCGCCGATGCCCACGGTGCCCACCGCTGGCGCGCCGACCAGCAGGCTCTGGCGCCAGCTGCCCTCGCCGATGGGCGTCATCACCCGCACCTTGCTTTTCACGTCGCTGAGCAAGTTGAGGACGAGATGCTGTTTGGTCCAGACGTATTCGGACAACGAGGTGTGTTCGTCGGGCAGGAACACGACATCGAATTCGCGGTTGCCGGCCATGAACTTGTCGAAATCGATCACCAGCAGCGAGCCGGCTTCGTAGCTGCGTTCCTTGAGTTTCCACGGCTCGCGCAGTTCGACCGTCAGCCACTGGTTGTGCACCGCTTTCTTCGACGAGTTCGGCACGTCGATCTTGACCAGCTTGCCGTCCTTGCCGCGCAGCAGCAGTTCGTCGTTGTAGAAGGCGATGGTGCGGCTGACGAAATCGCGCTCGTACCCCGGCGTGAGGTCGCGGTAGGCGGCGATGTACATGTCCTGCGGCTTGCCTTCGTACACGACCTTGGCCGATGCCATCGGCGTGCCGCGCTTCCATTCCTTGACGACGCGCGGGTAGCCGGACCCGGTGAGCGAGCCCGCGCCGAAGTCGGTGTACACATAGACGGTATCGATGTCGACCCACTGCAGGCCGCCCTTCGCTTCCGGACGCGAGAAGCCGTCGGCCACCCAGGTCTTGGCGTCGAGATCGAATTCGCGGCTGACGTCGGCATCAGCGCCGCCGCGCGACAGCGCGACGATGCAGCGCTGGTACTGCGGCTTGAGGCATTCGACGCCGTGCCACACCCAGTTCTCGTTCTCGGCAACGTTCAACGCGTCGAGATCGATCACGGTTTCCCACTGCGGCTCGGCCTTGCGGTATTCGACCAGCGTGGTGCGCCGCCACAGCCCGCGCGGGTGGTCCTTGTCCTTCCACAGGTTGTAGTAATAGCCGCCGATCTTCTCCACGCCGGGGATGCGCGCGTCGGAATCGAGGATCGCGCGCAGGTCGGCTTCGAGTGTCTGGAACCCGGGCGCGTTGCCGATCTCGGCTTCGGCCTTGGCGTTGCGCTCGCGCACCCAGTCCAGGGCCTTCGCGTCCTCGACGCCTTCTAGCCAGAGGAAGGGGTCGGCGGCGGAAGCGGCAGTGGTTGTGGGCATGGTCGGCTTGGATGCGGGGGCGGGAGTCACGGCAAGGGTCGCGGCAGTCGCCGAAACCCCGGCAAGGGCGAGCGCGACGGCGAGGCAGACATGCGAATGCTTGGGCATGCGGGGGTCCGGGACAGGGGGACGGCAGGGGCCGCCACGCTAGCACAGCCTGCCCGGCCTCCGCTCTGCCAGAGGTCCCGCCCGCTTTCCCGCTTTTCGACACCTTCCGCCGGCGCTCCCCGCCGCGCGCTCAGGCCGCCCGCGGCATCGCCTCGTGCCGGCCGGGCACGGCTCTGGCGCGGATCGGATGGATCGTGGCCATTGGCAGCACCGGCCGGCGCTGGCGGTGCTGCCGCAGAGTCCGGGCAACGCCCCAGGCGCTCAGCGGCAACGCCAGCAGCCAGAACGGCAGCCAGCCGAAGGTATCGCTGAGCCCGCGCGCCGCCGGTAGCGACAGCATCGCCACCAGCGCCAGCGCGACCGCGCCGAGCAGGGCCTGTTCGAGGAGAGACATGGACGACGGCTGACGCTGGGACATGACGGCGCTCCGGTTGGGCTGGAGGCCAGTGTTGCGGGGGCGGGTCTCAGGGGCTGCGACGCGATCGGGCCGGCGGGGTAGGATGCGGCGGATGAAGGATGCGCGTGGTCATCCTCAATCATCGATCGGAGTCTCCATGTTCCACAGCCTGTTCCTGATCGCGCAGCTCGCCAGCGCCGACACTTCCTTCGCACAGGCGAAGGCGCGCGCCGACGAGTACGAATCGCTGCTCAGCCCGAAGGACAGCGCGGCGCTGGTCGAAGCGCAGGGCAAGGCGTTGACCGCTGCCTTGGATGCCTGCGGACCGGCCAAGAGCTCGTTCGCGCCGTTCACCATCGTCGTCCGGGTCGGCACGAGCGGCGCCGTCGAGCGCATCTGGCGCAACGACGATTCGCCGTTCGCGACGTGCCTGGACCGGCATCTGACTTCGGCACAATTGCCTGTTGCGGCGGGCAAGCCGTTCCATGCGTCCTATGAACTGAGCTTCGCGCCCTGAAGCACACCACCATCATTGCGTCCCGGAGCCGTACATGCCCTTCCGATCGTTCATTTCCGTTCTGATGTTATCGATGCTGTTGGCCGCCTGCGGCAACGACGAGGCCGTGCGTTACGATGGGACGCTGGTCGTCGACGGCGTGGATTACAAGCGTGAAAACGAGGACGGGATCAAGTATGCGAAGGGCGTGCTGCTCGTGTTCGTGCGCGACGGTCAGGAAACTGGACTGCGGGCAGAACTATCGCGTTACAACCTGAGCGTGATCGAACGCAGATCGCAGGGCGTTTTGCTGGTTGCGGTTCCCGAGGGCTACGAGCTGCAGTGGATGTCGGCGTTGTCGAAGCTGCCGCAGGTGCAGACCGTCGGAATCGAAGATCCGACCTACCAGGCGCCGTGATTCTGTGGGGGCGCACCGGGTTTCCGGTAGTCGCCCCTTCTGGTAAATGCTCACTGCGAGCCGAGTAGGATGGGTTGAGCGAAGCGATACCCATCGCTTTTCGAGAGAGCGCTCGATCCCCGCACTATGACCAACTATCGACGCAGCTGGACGCCTGGCAGCACATTTTTCTTCACAGCCAATCTGGCAGACCGCCGCAATGACCTTTTGATTGAACATATCGACCTGTTGCGAGAAGCGTTTCGATCGGTCGCGGCTGCGCATCCGTTCACCATCGGTGCGATTGTCATATTGCCCGAACATCTACATGCGATATGGACGCTGCCGCCGGACGATGCGGACTATGCCCTGCGTTGGCGCCTGATCAAGACGCGATTTTCGCGATGATTACCCAACATCGAAGCACGGTCGGCCAGCCGTATCGTCAAGCGCGAGCGCGGTATATGGCAACGCCGGTATTGGGAACATGAAATCCGCGACGAGCACGATATGCAAAGGCATGTGGACTACATCCACATCAATCCCGTCAAACATGGTTATGTGGAACGGGCTTCGGATTGGCCGTATTCTTCGATTCACCGTTACATCGCGAAAGGCGACCTGCCGGCGGATTGGGCGTGCATGATGGATATTTCCGGTGCCGGGGAACGAGGCGTTTGATAGGATTCGTCGCTCTGAGAGGGCGATGATGGGTATCGCTTCGCTCAACCCATCCTACGAAAAGCACAAAACCGCCGAAACTCCCTATTTCTCGTAATTGCTGACCGCAAGTTCCAGCATCGACTTCATCTGCTCGCGCAGCGACGACGGCTCGACGATTTCCGCGTCCGGGCCGTAGTGCAGGATGTCCATCAGCAGTTCGCGCGGGGCGCTGTAGGGAACCTTGCGCTCGAAGCGGCCGTCGGGCAGGAAGCGGTCCTGCTGCTGCGAATGCCAGTGCTCGTCGGCGACCCAGCGCGCGATCTTCGGATTGAAGACGATGGTGGCCCAGCCCTTCGGCGCGCCCGAAAAGATGCCGTAGCTGCCGGCGAGGTGGTCGTTGAGTTCGGCATCCGGCACATCGCGCGCGGGCGTGTCCTGCATGCGCGCGGTGGCGATGCGGTCGACCGAGAAGCTGCGCAGCGCGTCGCGATCGTGGTCGTAGGCGTCGAGATACCAGTTGCCGCGGTAGTGGGTGATGCGCTGCGGCGAAACCACGCGACGGGTCTTTTCGTCGGTGGAACGCGCGCGGTAGTCGAAATTCAGCTGCCTGCGCTCCAACACCGTGGAACAGACGATGCGGAACACCTGCTCGTCCATGGTCCGGGTGCGATGCGGGATGACGCGCACGCGCTCGACCGGCCAGCGCTTGCCCGGAGCGTGTTCCTCCAGCAGCTTCTCGATGCGCTGCTGCAGCGGCGCCAGCGCCGAGGACAGCACGCCCCCACCGGTGCGGCTGAGCAGTTGCTGCGCGGCGAGGAGGGCGTGCAATTCTTCCGAATTCAGCCACAGCCCGGGCAGCTCGAAGCGTTCGCCTTCGTTGGGGTCGTAGCGGAAACCGGCTTCGCCGTCGCCCATGATCGGCGCCATCAGCGCGTCGCGCAGGAAGGCAAGGTCGCGGTAGGCGGTGGCGCGCGAGCACTCCAGCTCGTCCTGCAGGCGCTTCACCGTCACCGGATAGCGGGCGCTCTTCAGGATGCGGTGCAGGGAAAGAATGCGTTCGTAACGGTCCATGTGCTCGATTATGGCGGATGCCGGGGCAGGCGGGCATGCGCCCCTGTGCAGTCCGACAGCGTACCGCAGCGGGGTCGCAACGGATGCGACCAGGCGGATGCAGCGTCGGGTCCCGAGCTGCGGGCGGACTGGACAGCGTCGCGGCGCCGTGTTCGCCTATGCGCCTTCGCCCGACCGGCCACGACAGGAACCGCACAGGATGAGCATGGGGAACACATCGGTCCGGCGCGTTCGCGCCGCGGTCGCCGCGGGTCTGCTGGCCGCAGGGCTGGTCGCGCTGCCGGCCTCGGCCGCGAAGCGCACGCAGCGCAGCGAACAGCCGCCCAAACCCGCTCAGCCGATGTTGAGGCCCACGCCGTTCTCGTCCGGCCCGCTCGCGGGCACCGCGCCGCCCGGCTGGGTGCTGCAGACAGTACCCAAGGTCGAGCGCCAGACCTTCTACGATCTGGTGCTGGACAACGGCACCATCGTGCTGCGCGCCCGCGCCGATGGTTCGGCCTCGTCGCTGCGGCACGGCCTGTTCGCCGATCCCGCGCACACGCCGACCATACGCTGGCGCTGGCGTACCCAACGGGTACTGGAAGGCGGCGACATGAGCCGCAAGGACAGCGATGACTACGCGGCGCGACTGTGCGTGTTCTTCGACCGCGATCCCGAGACCCTGCCGCTCAAGGAGCGCACGCGGCTGAAGTTCGACCGCTCGCGGCAGGGCAAACAGGTCCCGTCGGCCGCGCTGTGCTACGTCTGGGACAACCGGCATCCGGTGGGCACGATCATGGACAGCCCGCAGACGCCGCTGATGGCGCTGGTGGTCGCGAGCAGCGGCAATGCGCAGGTCGGCCGCTGGCAGTCGCTGCAGCGCGACGTGATCGAGGATTACCGCCGGGCCTTCAATACCGCCCCGCCGCGGATCATCGGCGTGTCGGTGGGCGTGGATACCGACCAGACCGGCGAATCCACCACCACCTGGTTCGGCGATATCGAATTCGTCGGCGGCCCGCCACGCTGAAGCCCGTGGCCGCTCCGCCGCGCATTTTCCGCTCTTGCCATCATCGCCCCGCACCGCTCCGGAGTCGCACCATGTCCCTGCTTCGACCCGCCACCGCCCGCCGCTTCGGCTGGCTCCTCGTCCCGCTCTCGCTGTTCGCCGCCGTGGCCGCGTGGGCCGGCCCGAAGGAAGACCTGAAGGCCCTGAGCGTCAAGTTCCTGGCGTTGCGCAGCTATCACGTCACCATGACGAACAGCGACAAGCGCATGCCGAAGATGGAGATGGATTTCGTCGCGCCCAACCGCCATCGCATGCAGATGCCGATGGGCACCCAGTACGTGATCGGCGACGTCATGTACATGACCATCGATGGCCGCACCATGCGCGTGCCCATGCCCAAGGGCACCACTACCCAGTGGCGCGAGGTCGACCGCTGCTTCCGCGAGATCGACAAGATGCGGATCGAGGCGCTGGGCGTGGAAACATTGAACGGCAAGCCGACGAAGAAGTACCGGATGACGCAGACCACCGGCAATCCGCCCACCACCACGCTGCTCTGGGTCGGCCCGGACGGCTACCCGGCGAAAATCGAAACCACCGGCAACGCCGGCAAGGGCGCCAGCACGATGACCATCGTCTATTCGCGCTTCAACGATCCGGCCATCAGGATCGAAGCGCCGAAGTAGCAGGCAGCACGCGGTCTTCGACGATCTTCGACGGCCTTCGATGATCCGCGCTCGCCTGCCGGCATCCCCGGCAGGCACAATGGGCCATGTCATCGCGACCGCCGAACGAGCCGAGTCTGAACCTGTCGCCCTCGCCGGGTGACGAATTCAAGACCACCACCTGCGTGTGTGCGCTCGCCCGCTCGCGGGCGGCGCACCGCCAAGCCGGTTCTTTCGAATGAAAGAACCGAAGATCGACCTCTCGCCCTCGCCGGGCGACGCGTTCAAGACCACCACCTGCTACATGTGCGCGTGCCGATGCGGCATCCGCGTGTGGATCAAGGACGGCCAGATCCGCTACATCCAGGGCAACCCGGACCACCCGGTCAACAAGGGCGTGCTCTGCGCCAAGGGGTCGGCCGGGATCATGCAGCATTACTCGCCGGCACGCCTGCGCAAGCCGCTGCTGCGCACCGGGGAACGCGGCAGCGGCGAATTCCGCGAAATCGAGTGGGACGAAGCGCTGGCGCTCGCGACCTCATGGCTGAAGCCGATACGCGAGCGCAACCCCGACGAACTCGCCTTCTTCACCGGCCGCGACCAGTCGCAGGCGCTCACCGGCTGGTGGGCGCAGCAGTTCGGCACCGTGAACTACGCCGCGCACGGCGGTTTCTGCTCGGTGAACATGGCCGCGGGCGGGCTGTACAGCATCGGCGGCAGTTTCTGGGAATTCGGCGAACCCGACTGGGAACACTCCCGCTATCTGATGCTCTGGGGCGTGGCCGAAGACCACGACTCCAACCCGATCAAGATCGGCCTGGGCAAATTGAAGGCGCGCGGCGCGAAGATCGTCGCGGTCAATCCGGTGCGCACCGGCTACGGCGCGATCGCCGACGAATGGATCGGCATCCGCCCCGGCACCGACGGCCTGTTCGCGTTCGCGCTGATCCACGAACTGCTGCGCAGCGACCGCATCGATCTGGATTACCTCGTGCGCTACGCGAACGCGCACTGGCTGGTGATCCGCAATCCCGGCGGCGCGGACGATGGCTTGTTCGCGCGGGATGAGGCGGGGAATGCGCTGTGCGCTGTGCTCCCCTCTCCCGTCGGGAGAGGGGCTGGGGGTGAGGGTTCGACTGCAGACGACACATCACAATCCTCCGAACCCTCTCCCCAACCCCTCTTCCGGGGGGAGAGGGGTTTTGCACCCGCCAACGCCACCGACATCCACCCCGCCGTCGTCGGCGAATACACCCTGCCGGATGGCCGCATCGCCATCCCCGTCTTCCAACGGTTGGCCGAACGCTATCTCGACCAGCAGTATTCGCCCGATGCGATCAGCGAACGCTGCGGCATCCCCGCCGACACCATCCGCCGCATCGCGCGCGAACTCGCGGAAGCCGCGTTCGACAGCAACTTCAGTCTGCCCATCGCGTGGACCGACAGCTGGGGACGCGAACACAGCGAAATGGTCGGCCGCCCGGTGTCGATGCACGCGATGCGCGGGATCAGCGCGCACAGCAACGGCTTCCACACCTGTCGCGCGCTGCACGTGCTGCAGATGCTGCTGGGCGCGGTGGATGCGCCGGGCAGCTTCCGCTACCAGCCGCCGTTCCCGAAGCCGGTGCCGCCCGCGAACCGCCCCGGCAAACTGCGCCGCGAGAACGGCACGCTCGACGCCGCGCCGCTGGGTTTCGTCCACGGGCCGGAAGATCTGGTCGTGGACCAGCACGGCCAGCCGCGTCGCATCGACCATGCGTTCTCATGGTCGTACCCGCTGTCCGCGCACGGCCTGCTGCACACGGTGATCCGCAACGCGCATGCCGGCGATCCGTACAGAATCGACACCCTGCTGATGTTCATGGCGAACATGAGCTGGAACTCGGCGATGAACACGCGCGAGACCATCCACTGGCTCACCGACAAGGACGCCAGCGGCGAGTACAAGATCCCGCGGATCATCTACAGCGACGCCTACGCCAGCGAAATGGTGGCCTACGCCGATCTGGTGCTGCCCGATACCACTTACCTCGAACGTTTCGATGCGATCAGCCTGCTCGACCGGCCGATCTCCGACGCCGACGGCGCATCCGACGCGATCCGTCATCCGGTCTTCGACCCCGCGACGCAGCTCGGCAGCGACGGCCGCCCGCGCGACGTGCGCGGCTTCCAGTCGGTGCTGCTGGATCTGGGCGCGCGCCTCGGTCTGCCGGGCATGACCGATGCGGACGGCATGCCGGCGTATCGCGACTATGCCGACTACATCACCCGCCACGAACGTGCGCCGGGTGTTGGCCTGCTCGCCGGCTGGCGCGGCGCCGACGGCAGCGAAACCGGCAAGGGCCAGCCGAATCCCGAGCAACTGCAGCGCTACATCGAACACGGCGGCTTCTGGCACGCGCCGATCCCCGAATCCGCGCGCTATTACAAGATGGCGAACCGCGATTATCTGCAGTGGGCGCATCGCTTCGGCTTCATCGCGACGACCGCGCCGGTGGTGCTGGAGCTGTATTCGGAGACACTGCAGAAGTTCCGCCTCGCCGCGCAGGGCCACGGCGCGCAGCAGCCGCCGGACGAGCATCGCGAGCGCGTGGCGACGTATTTCGATCCTTTGCCGATGTGGTACGAACCCTTCGAAGGCGCGCAGACCAGCAGCGAGACTTTCCCGCTGTCGGCGCTGACGCAACGGCCGATGTTCATGTATCACGCCTGGGGTTCGCAGAACGCGTGGCTGCGGCAGATCACCGCGCGCAACTGGCTGTACCTGCATCCCGACACCGGCGCGCGCTACGGCATCACCGACGAGGACTGGATCGAAGTGTCCTCGCATCACGGCACCATCACCGTGCAGGCGAAATTCGCCGGCAACGTGCAGGCGGACACGGTGTGGACCTGGAACGCCATCGGCAAGCGCAAGGGCGCGTGGAAACTCGCCAACAACGCGCCCGAAGCAGAGAAGGGCTTCCTGCTCAATCATCTGATTTCCGACATCACCCCGCGCGGCGATTACGCCAACGCCGATCCGGTCACCGGTCAGGCGGCGTGGTTCGATCTGCGCGTGTCGATCCGCAAGGCCGACAGCGCAGGCCTCAGTGCGCCGCAGTTCCTGCCCGTCGCCAGCGATCCCGCCGACAACGCGCCGCTGCGCTACGGCGCGGCGATGCGCGCGAAGGATCGCGCGTGATGGCCACGCGTTCGACCGCTCGACGCATCGCCGGCTGGACCTGCATCGCGCTGGGCAAGATCGGCAGTCTGTTGTTGCTGTGGGCGATCGTCACCGGCGCGGAACGCGGCTTCGGCGACGATGCCGCGGGCAAGGATGCGTTGTTTGGATTGTTCGGCATCGCCCCGCTGTTCGCGATGACGCTCGGCGCGGTGGCGATCGGCCTCTGGATATTGATGGGAAACGAACGCACATGACCGACCTGCCGCCGCCGTCGAAAATCAAGCTCGGCCTGGTGATCGATCTCGACACCTGCGTCGGCTGCCACGCCTGCGCGGTCAGCTGCAAACAGTGGAACGCGGGCGGCATCGCTGGGCCGCTTACCGATGAGCAGCCGTACGGCAAGGATCCGTCGGGCGTGTGGTTCAACCGGATCCACAGTTATGAAGTGGCGGCGACCAGCGGCTGCGGTTCGACGCAGGCACAGCCCGCGACGACCCTGCACTTCCCGCGCAGTTGCCTGCACTGCGAAACCCCGGCCTGCGTGACCGTCTGCCCCACCGGCGCCAGCTACAAGCGCGCCGAGGACGGCATCGTGCTGGTCGACGAGGACAAATGCATCGGCTGCAAACTGTGTTCGTGGGCCTGCCCGTATGGCGCGCGCGAGTACAGCGCGGTCGAAGGCGTGATGAAGAAATGCACGCTCTGCGTCGACCGTATCTACAACGAGAACCTGCCGGAAACCGAGCGCCAGCCCGCCTGCGTGCAGGCCTGTCCGACCGGCGCGCGGCATTTCGGCGACCTGGGCGATCCGGAGTCGAAGGTCTCGAAACTCGTCGCCGAACGCGAAGGCGTCGCGCTGATGCCGGAACTCGGCTACAACCCGGTCAACCGCTATCTGCCGCAGCGGCCGCGCCGCGCTGGCGATGCCGAAGTGGCGAAGCCCGTGGCGCACGACGAAGCGCTGGACACCGCCGCATTGCCGCCGCTGCTGCGCTGGATCGACAGGGTGTTTAGCCGGTGAAACCCATCTCACCCAACACTGTCATCCCGAACCCCTGCTTCATCGGGGTGAGGGATCTGCTTTCGACAAACGGTCGAAAACAGATTCCTCACCGGCTTCGCCGGATTCGGAATGACATGATGCATCGCCTCCGCCGGCTCCGGAGCGACATGCCGCATGACGTGAGCCGCTGAGATGCACCCCGCCTTCTCCGTCCTGTTCTTCACCACTCTTTCCGGCACCGGCTTCGGGCTTTGGTTCTGGCTCGCGCTGCGCATCGCGCTGGGCGACAAGCCCGAATGGTTCGACGGCCTCGGCTGGATGTTCGGACTGCTCGCGGGCGCGGCGCTGGTCGCCGTCGGCGTGATCGCGTCGCTCTGGCATCTGGGCAAACCCGCGCGGGTCTGGCGCGCGTTCTCGCAGTGGCGCAGTTCGTGGATGTCGCGCGAGGGCGTGGCCGCGATCGCATGCTTCGCATTCGCGGCGCTGCTGTTCGCCGTGATGTGGCTGACAGGTGCCGGCTGGCCGACGCGCCTGGCCGCGGCCGCGCTGGCGATCGGCTGCGTCGTCGCGCTGTATTGCACGGCGATGATCTACGCCTCGCTCAAACCGATTCCGGCATGGCGGCATCCGCTGGTGGTGCCGGGTTACCTGCTGTTCGCCGCGCTCGGCGGCGGCCTGCTGTTCGGGCCGTTCGCCCGCACCACGCTCGATGCGCCGAATATCGTCGGCGCGGGCATCGTCATCGGCGCCATCGCGCTGTGGCTGGTCAAGCGCGCGTACTGGCGCGCGATCGACCGCGACCCGCTGCCGCTCGACACCGGCGACGCGGTCGGCCTGCCAGGGCGCACGGTCTCGACGTTCGAGCGACCGCATACCGAATCGAACTATCTGACCCGCGAAATGGGCTTCGTCGTCGCGCGCAAGCACGCGAAGAAGCTGCGCATCGTTTCGGTCGTGCTGTTCGCACTGATCCCCGCGCTCTGCGCGCTGCCGGCGTGGCTGCTGCCGCACGGCGACGCGACCGCATTGCTGTGGGTTGGCGCGGTGTCCTTTCAGGTGGGCGCGTTCGTGGAAAGGTGGTTGTTCTTCGCCGAGGCGAAACATCTGGTGATGTTGTATTACTGAACAGCAGGAGCGCGGCTCTTTTGTGGGAGCGGCGGGAGCCGCGAAGCCGACGATGCGACAGACGATACGTCGCCTGCCATCAGAATGAAGCTTTCAAGGCATGTCGGAGTGCATGCATCGCCCTGTCGGGAAGGACGCGGGCTTCGCGGCTCCCGCCGCTCCCACAACGAGCGTGGATGTCTTATTTCAGGCGATGAACTCGCCCGCACCCAGATCCAGCAACTGCTGCGCAACCTGTTGTCCCAACGCATCGACATCATCGCCGACCGCTTCGCTGCGCACCGCGCGGCCGTCGGCGACCGAGCCGACGAGGCCGGCGAGATGAAGCGCACCGTCCGCGCGCAGTTGCGCGAATGCCGCGACCGGCACCTGACAGCTGCCATGCAGCGCGCGGTTCATCGCGCGCTCGGCTTCGACGCAGCGTCGCGTCGGCGCATGGTTCAAGGCTGCGAACAATTCGTGTGTCGCAGCATCGTCGTCGCGGCATTCCACCGCGATCGCGCCCTGCGCCGGCGCGGGCAACCATGCCGGCGCATCCAGCCGCGCGCGGATGCGGCTGTCGAATCCGAGCCGCTGCAGGCCTGCGCACGCGAGCAGGATGGCGTCGTATTCGCCGGCATCCAGTTTCGACAGCCGGGTGTTGACGTTGCCGCGGAGATCGATCAGCTCCAGATCCGGCCGCAGCGCGCGCAGCTGCGCTTGGCGCCGCAGCGACGAACTGCCGACCCGCGCACCGGGCGGCAGCGCGGCGATATCGTCGTAATGGTTGCTGACGAAGGCATCGGCGTGATCCGCACGTTCCAGGATCGCCGGCAGCGCGAACGGGCCGTCGAGATCCATCGGCACGTCCTTCAGCGAATGCACCGCGCAGTCGGCGTCGCCGCGCAGCATCGCCAGTTCGAGTTCCTTGAGGAACAGTCCCTTGCCGCCCACCGCAGACAGCGATCGGTCCAGCACCTCGTCGCCGCGGGTGGACATCGGGATCAGCTGGACGTCGATGTCGGGATGCCGCGCTCGCAGCAGCGCGGCGACGTGCTCGGTCTGCCACAGGGCGAGCGGGCTTTTGCGGGTGGCGATCTTGAGGGTGCGCATGGGGGGATTATCGCCGGGTGGGTGGTGTTGTGTCTTGGGCTTTGGCCGCATGGCCTAATCGAAGGCCTTGTGGGAGCGGCGGGAGCCGCGATGCTTTGCGTGGTATTGGCCAAAAGCAGAGCTTCCGCGCTTTGCGCGGGTAACTTTCTTTGTCGCAAAGAAAGTCACCAAAGAAAACTCTCAGTACCGAGGCAAATCTGCCATCGGGAAGTTGGCCGGGATTTTTCGATGCGGCATCTTGCCGCGTCGAAAAACGGCGCACATCGTGTGCGCCGCCCTTCGGGTCTCCAAATGAATTTGGCAGCGCAGCTTCCTTGACGTCGATGGGACGATGACCTGTGCGTGTATCCAAGGAAATGGCTGATCGGAGGGCGTGAAAGCTCAAGCTCTTCCTGATTTGTGAACCGATACTTGTTTGCCTTCAATACGCTTGCCCGCTGCACGTCGTGGTGTCTCGCAGTTCGTAGCTTCGGCTATGACGGGTCAGGACCCGCCCTACGAAAACGGCTTACTGATCGGTCGCGGCGGCTCCGCCCCCTCCCAACCTCCCCCCGCGCTATGCGCAAGGGGAGGGGCTGAGCGTCGCAGCGGATACGGCGTCGGCAGATGCGTTCGTTTCGACGCATCGCCAAGCGACGACGAACACCCAGGAATCGTAGACCCGGAGGGCGGCGCACACGAGGTGCGCCGTTTTTCGACGCGGCAGGATGCCGCATCGAAAAATCCCGGCCATGTCGCCGACGGCAGATTTGCCTCGGCACTAGAGAGTTTTCTTTGGTTACTTTCTTTGCGACAAAGAAAGTGACCCGCGCGCTAGCGCGGAAGCTCTGCAGTTGCTATTGATGGGTATCGCTACGCTCAACCCATCCTACTCGCTCGCTCATGGGCCTGTAATTTGCAGCATGCTTAGCAACGTAGTTCCTGACGAAGTAATACCAGAGATCCCCGCGCTTTCTGCTTCGTTTCGCAAGTTTTTTGCAGCCCAAGTGCCGCAGTAGATATAGATAGGAATGGCTATTTTCATAGCTTTTAATCTGTTTGCCAGGTCTAGCCCAGCATGATCTCCTTCTGGTCGACCCATGTCCGAAATGACAATGTCGAAATCTTCCTTTTGTATTTTCGATAACGCCTCGTCTGTGCTCAGCGCGATTTCCACCTTGGCACCCTTGTCCTCGATTGCTGCGACTAGGAAGCTGTTGTTCTTTGGACGATCGTCAACCCACAGCACTCTTTTCTTAGATCGTGGCTGTTCCATCGATAGGGCGGCTGCGGCGGGCGATTCGACGACATCTCGCTTTTCAATCTCAACGATCTTGGATTGAATATCATTGATGATGATGCGCTGCTGCTCGGACAGCTCTTCCATTGTCAATTCATTGCCCGCAACTTTGATCGTGAACTTTCTGGCATTAGCTGATTCGACCAATTTTTGAATTGGCGAAAAAAGCTTATAGACGAGCACAGCAAAAACCACAGGCCATGCCAATGATGCAATTGAAGCTATTAAATTTGCCAAAGAATCCATCTGGCTCCCCCTTTAGGAATTTATCCGCTCACAGATCGGCGCCGTACCGCCCCTACAAATGCCTCACCATATCCCTCAAATGCGGCACACACCGACGACTAACCTCCAGCGGCTTGTCCCCATGCCGTAACACCGCCTCGATCCGCCCATCCGTCGCGCGGCGCAGCTCGACGAGCTCCTCCCGCGATACCAGACAATTGCGATGGATCCGCACGAAACTCTCCGCGAACTCGTGCTCAAGCGACTTCAGCGACTCCTCGATCAGATCCTCCCCGCGCGCGTGATGCACCACGACATACTTTTCTTCCGCCTGCAGATAGCGGATGTCCTCGATCGCGATCAGGCGCAGGCTGCCGCGCAGGCGCGCGCACAGGTGGCTGCGGCGCTTGCCGTTGACCGCGCCGCCGTTGGCGCCGTTGGACGCAACCTCTTCCTGGCGCGGGCCGCGGCCGGCGACGAAGGTGCGGGCGCGGTCGAGGGCGGCGGCCAGGCGCTCGCGGCGCACCGGTTTGACCAGATAGTCGACCGCGGCGGCGTCGAACGCCGACAGCGCGTGTTGGTCGTAGGCGGTGCAGAACACCACCGCGGGGCGCGGGTCGAAGGTGGCGAGGTGGCGGGCGGCTTCCAGGCCGTCGATGCCCGGCATCGAGATATCCAGCAGCACCACGTCGGGCGTGTGCTCGGCGCAGGCGTCCAGCGCGGCGTTGCCGTCGCCGGCTTCGGCGACCAGCTGCATGTCGGCATGCTCGGCGAGCAGCGCTCGGAGCCGCTCGCGGGCCATCGGTTCATCGTCGGCGATGATGACTTTCACGTCAGTGTGCGACTTGATCCCATGGCCCGATGGTAGCGCCATCCGACGCCAACGGTCACCCGTCCTTTTGGACGGGGCTGGCAGGCGTTTGAAAAACGGCCTGCCAGGGCGGCCATGGATGGCTGCCGCGACGAAGCGAGCGCGCAAGCGATTGATTCGTCGGGAACAAGTCCGGCTACGCCGGACTTGTGACTGAAAAAACCTACGGGAAGTACGTTTTTCCAAAAAGCACGCACTAGCCGGCCGCGAATCGCGCCTGCATCCAGTTGCCCAGGTCGCGGATTTCCTCGGCGCAGGCCTGGTGGGCCATCGGGTAGCGGTGCCAGTCCACGGCGAAGCCGAACTGCCGCAGCATCGCCGCGCTCTGCTCGCCCGCGGCGTAGGGCACCACGGGATCGAACTGGCCGTGGGCCATGAACAGCGGTTGGCGTTCGGCGCCCGGTCGCAGCGCGGCGGCGGCCTTGGTCGGCGCCGGCAGATAGGTGGACAGCGCGACCAGACCGGCCAGCGGCACGGTGCGGCGCAGACCGACGGCCAGGGTGACGGCGCCGCCCTGCGAGAACCCGGCGAGGATGATCCGCTCCGGGGGAACGCCGCGCTCCGCTTCGCGCGCGATCAGGGCTTCGACCTGTTCGACCGATTCGGCGAGGCCGGTTTCATCGGCGCGATTGGCCAGGTCCATGTGCGCGATGTCGTACCAGGCGCGCATGCGCGTGCCGCCGTTGATGGTGACCGCGCGCACCGGCGCGTGCGGGAACACGAAGCGCAGCGCGGGCCAGCCGGGGCGCACCAGTTCGGGGACGATCGGCGCGAAGCCTTCGCCGCTGTCGCCCAGGCCGTGCAGCCAGAGGACGGTCCAAGTGGGCGAGGGGCCGGTGGTGCGTTCGACGCCGTCGAGCAGCGTGGGGGTATGGGAAGTCGTCATCGGCCTATTCTGGCGGTCGCGTCGCGACGCCGCCACCGTCGGCGCGCGATCACTGCGGGGTCTTGAACAGATCCTGCAGTCCCGACTCCACTGCGCCGCCGATGACGCCACCGATCGCGCCGCCCGCCGCCGAGCCCACTGCGCCGCCGATGGCACCGCCGATGGGAGCGGTGACCGCCGCGGGCACCCCGCCGGCCGCACCGCCGATGGCGCCGGCCACGGCCGTACCCGCGGCGGCGCCCGCAACGCCGCCGACCGTGGCGCCGACCGATGTGCCGACCGCCGTACCGGTGCCACCGGCATTGGCGACGGGTGGCGCAGCGGCGCTGGCGCCGGGGTTGGCCGCGGGCGCATTGGTCGCGGGGCGGTTCGCGGCAGCGTTGGCTGGCGTGTTGGCGGGGGCGTTCGCCGGCGCGTTGGCGGTCGCATTCGCAGGTGCGTTCGACGCCGGCCTGTTGGCGGCAGCATTCGCCGGGGCATTGGCATTGGCCGGCGCGTTCGGATTCGCTGCGTTCGCCGGCGCGTTGGCGGGCGGGCGGTTCGCGGGCGGCTGATTCGCGGGCGGTGCATTCGTCGCGGGACGGTTCACGGCGGCGTTCGGCGGCGTCGGCACGGCGGGCGCCGGGCTGGGGCCGAGCGGTTTCGCGCCTTCGGCCACGGATTTGTCGATGCCCGCGCGGCGCTGCTGTTCCGCCTGCTGCTGCATCTGCAGCCGCGCGTTGCGCGATGCGGTGGGGTCGGGAATCTCCGCCGCCGGGTTCAGCGTGCTGTTGCGGATGCGGTCGGCCTGCGCCTGCGCGGCCATCTGGTTCAGCGGCAGATAGTCGGTGTGGAAATTCAGTTCGACCGAGGAGTTCAGTTCGAGATCGGTATTGATCTCCTCGGTGCGCTGGGTGCGTTCGGTCGACACATAACTGATGGTGTTCTCCACCTCGGCGCTGACGCCCCACGGCCCCGCGCCGAAACTTCCGGCGGCCTTGATGCGGTTCTTCATGCCGAACTCGCTGCCCTTGTCCTGGCTGGCGGCGCTGCGGGTGTCGATATGGAAACGCATCGACGCATTGATTTTGCCGCTGTCGATCACGATGCGCTGCATGCCCAGCATCACCATCGTCGCGAGCTGCTGCTGGCGCTGGCGGGCGAGATAGCGGCGCGCGAACGGCACCAGCTGTTCGGGGTTACTGGCGTCGATGGATTCCTCCGGCGGCACGCCCAGGGTCGCGCGGACCTCTTCCTGCCCCGGCATCGAGGCGCCGGGCCGCAGCCGCAGTTTGATGTTCGCCATTTCTTCCTGCAGGTCGGCCAGTTCGTCCGGGTCCATCGTCTGGCCGGGCTGCGACATCTCGTCGGCGTCCGGCGTGTCGTATTCGATCGATTCCGGAAAGTGATCCGCCACCCACTGCCGCACCTGCACCAGCCCGAACTGGGTGCGCTCGAAGCCTTCCGCGGACGCCGACACCGCGTTGAGCAGCTGCAGGTATTGCTGCATCTGCTGCGCATTGGCGTCGATCATCGCCTTGAACACGCCGTTGATCAGGTCGGTGACGAAGCGCGGGAACGACACCGCATTGAGGACATTCTTCGTGATGCCGGCGATGCGGTTCGCGGACTCGCCGAAGTCGGGCTGCGCGTCCTGCGCGCGCGCCAGCGGCGCCGACGGGCGCGGTTCGGCGCGGCGTTCGATCTCGCCCTCGGCCTGGCCTTCCTCGGCGATGAGTTCGGCCGCGAGCGTCGATACCTTCACCATCGCCTGCGCCAGCGCCTGGCGCTGCGGCGGCGACAGCGCGCCGTAGTTCGGCGTGCGTTCCAGCACGTCGCGCACCGCGACCCGGATCCACGGCGGCGGCGCGGCCGATGCCGGCGGCGCTGCGGTCGGCATGGCGCGCGCGGCCGGCATGCTCAGGCCACCATCGGCAGCGCAGCGTGCATCATTGCGGGCATCGGCAGCGCCGACGATGCCGGCAGCGAGGCGAGCCAGCGCTGCGCGGCGACGATGACTTCGACATCCTCCGGCTTGGCCGCATCAAGACGGACCGCATTGTCGGCATTGTGATTCGCCAGCCACAGCAGCACCGTCTGCCCGCTGCGGCCGCGTTCGACGTGCTGCTGCGCGGCGCCGGCGGGAATGCCGGTCTGGCTGCCGACGATGGCCACCAGCCGCCACAGATCGTTGACCGCGAACGCGGCCTGCAGCTTGCGGTCGCGCAGGAACACCAGCGCAGTGTTGATGGTCTCGACGATGTCGCGCGCGGCGATCGACGCCATGGGATCCACGCGCTGCGCCAGGAACGCGGCGAAACTCTGGGCGTGGGTGGCGACCACCACCTGTTCGCGCAGGTCGACGCCGTCCGCCTGGGCGACGATGCCCTCGCACAGCACGCGCATCAGCCGGTCGAAGTGCGGCGTTTCGATCACCCGCGCATAGATCGCGTTGCGCTCGTCGGCGTCCAGGCGCTCGCGGCGGCCGCGCCAGAAATCATGCAGCAGGTTCGCGGTCGGCCCCAGCGGCTGGGTGATGGCGCCGCTGACGAACAGACCGGCGATGAGTTCGGCGGTGGGCAGCAGCCCGGCGCGTTCGAGTTCGCTGGCGAAATACAGCGGCGCGGCGGCGTTGAGCTGGACGCGGTCCTCGACGGTCGGCGCGCCCTCGGGCAGATCGAAGTCGATGCCCGCCAGCGCCTGCGCGTAGGCGCTCGCTTGCGCATGGGCGCGTTCGTGCGCATCCAGCGCGCCCAGCGCGACCGACACCGCACCCAGCAGCGCGGCATACGGATGCTGCGGCGGAAGACGCACGGCGGGCGGCGGCGGCGCGAGGCGGAGCATGGCGCGCGGGCCTCAGGTCGTGGCGGGTGCGGACGCGCCCGCCTGGTTGGATTTGACGTTCGGATCGAACGGCGTGGCGTTGCCCTGGATGCTGGCGATCATGCCCGGCGAGGCCAGCTTTTCCATCGGGAAATAATCCGACTTGAAGTTCACCCGCACCTCGCCGGTGAGCTTGGCCTTCATCTCCTGGCTGGAGCTGGACGTTTCGTCGACCGACGACGACACCGTGGTCATGTGGCTCTGCACGTTGGTGTTGGCGCTGGCCGCGCCGCCCCAGCCGAAGTGCGCGCCGGCCACGGTGGTGTTCTTGTTGTAGCTGGAATCGCGGTCGTACAGCGAGGCCTTGGCGTCGCGCTTGGCGTCGTCGCTGGCGCGGAAATTGAACACCACCTTGGCGTTGATCAGGCCGTCGGTCACCACGATGCGGTTGATGCCCAGCATCACCATCGACGACAGCATCTGCTGGCGGCTGCGCGCCATCTGCATGCGCGCGGCCATCACCAGCCGGCCTTCCTGCTCCTGGTCGGACAGATCGGTCACCGGTTCGGCCAGCTGCAGTTCCTGGCTGACCCGCGCCAGCGCCTCTTCGGCGCTGTCCTCGTTCTTCATGCCCAGGCGCGGGCCGGCCTCGCTGTCGCTGGTGTCGATGGCGAAGTCGGTGGGGAACCGCTGCGACATCCAGTCGCGCGCGTTGTTCATGCTGATGTTGTCGGCGGCGAACTGGTCGACGGTCTGCGCCACCGCCTTCAGCAGTTCGGCATAGGCCTCCATCTGCTGGATCGACGCGTCGACGATCGCCTGGAACACGTTCTGGATCAGCCCGCCGACGAATTTCGGGAAGTCGACGGCGCCGACGAAGTTCCTGAAGTTCTCGGCGCCCTGCTTCACCGAACCGGCCTCGAAATCGCTGCCGGCGAAAGTGCCGATCTTTTCGGACGCCTTGTTCTTGGCCTGATCGACCGGATTGGCCAGCGCCTGCGCGGGCGCCCCGCGTTCGGAGAGTTCCTTGGCGAGCACGCCCTTGCCCGGGGTGAGTTCCTGTTTCGCCAGGCCCTGCGGATTGGCCATGTACGAGGCCACGCGCACCATCGTGCGCGCGATGTCCTGCTGCTTCTCGGGTTCGAGCGCGCGGAAACCGGCCGAGGATTCCAGCAGATGGCGCACCTGCGGACGCACCGCGCGCAGGGTGTCGTCGTCCAGCCAGGCCGGTTCGGTGTTCGGATTGCGGACGAAGGAAGCGGACATGGCGGGCTCCGTGGGATGCATCAGGCCGTCGGCGGGGTCGCGGGCGGCGTCTGGCCGCCGGCCGCGGGCGCGGGCGGACGCGACGCCATCGTCTTGACCATGCCCGGCTGCGCGTTCATCTGGATCGCGGCGATAGCCTCGGGATTCGCCAGTTTCTCCAACGGCAGATAGTCGCTCTTGAAGTTCACTTCCATGCTGCCGGCGAGACTGGCCTTGGTCTCCAGACTGGCGTTGATCGATGTCTGCGAGGCCGACGCCGCGTTCAACACCGGCTGCGACGTGGTCTTGTAGGTGCCCTTGGTATAGAAGCTGGCGTCGCGACCGCCGGTGTCGTAGGCGCCGTCGGCGGAACGGGTGAAGCCGCGGGTGGATTCGTTGCTGCTCTGCTCGCTGGTGCCTTCGCTGGTGGTGCTCTTCAGATTCTTGTCGTAGTCGAACTTCTGCGCGCTGCGCCGGAACTGCATGTTGTCGCGGGCCTTGAAGTCGTACATGACCTTGGCCGAGATCTTGCCGTCGGTCACCACGATACGGTTGATGCCCAGCATCACCATCGTCGCCAGCAGTTGCTGCCGGCTGGTCGCGAGCTGGGTGCGCGCCGCGGGCACCAGCAGCGCCTCGACCAGTTCGTCGTCCAGACGTTCGATCGGCTTGTCCAGCGGCAGCGACTGGTTGATCTTCGCGACCGCGGCTTTCTCGTCGACGCCCTCGCGCATCGTCACCCGCGGGCCGGCGGCCTGTTCGTCGCCGAAGGCGAATTCGCCGGTGTCCATGCTCAGCTGGAACACGTCCGGGAACTGTTCGATCAGATGATCGCGGCCCTGGTTCTGGGTGGTGTTGTCGTCGCGGAACTGGTTGAGGCTCTTGGAGACATCGGCGACCAGCTTGGCGTAGGCCTCCATCTGTTCGATCGAGCTCTTGACGATCGAATGGAACACGCCGTCGATGAGTCCGGCGCAGAAATCCGGGAAATTCACCGCTTCCAGCAGCGCACCGGCAACTGCGGCGCCCTCGCGCGCGCTCTGCGCGGTGAACTTGCCTTCCTCGTCGGTATTGTTGCCGGCGGATTTCTTGATGGCATAGCTCTCGCCCGCCAAAGCGCGCACCTGCGGGCTCTGCTGCTCGGGCTTCAGGCGCAGTCCTTCGGGTTCGGCCAGATAGCTCGCGATCTGCACCATGCCCTTCGCCAGTTCTTCGCGCTTCTGCGGCGACAGCTGGGCGAACGAATCGCTGCTTTCGAGCAGTTTGCGCACCTGCTGCCGGGTGACATCGACGGTCTCGCGACTGGCCGGCGGCGCGGTGCGCGCGGCGGTCTGGGTTCTGGGTGGGAAGATGGCGGACATGCCGGTCGCTCCGGATGGGAGGCCGCGCGCGGCGGCCGGGTGAAGGTGTTGCGCAGGATGCGTTGCGCGGCGCTGGACGCGGGGACTACTGGAGCGCCTGCGCCTCTTCGATCGCCTCGCGCATCTCGAACTCGATCGGCCGCACGTACAGGCTGATGCGCGCCTGGCTGGTCGGCGTGACCCGCAGGCTCAGCACCGAGAAATGCCCCTGCTGGCCCACGTCGTCGACGCCGAAGGCATCCAGCCAGCGCGACAGCGCGATCAGCTGGCGCGGACGCTCCGCCAGGCCGAGCTTGATCAGATCGAGGAAACGCGCGGGCAGATCGGGAATCGCGGCGAGCAGGATTTCGAGTTTGAGTTCGACGCCGTCCGGCGTTTCGCGGATGCCGATCAGCACGCCGCCCGACGGCAGCTCGAAGCGTCCGCCCAGCGCGACGCCGACGATCCGCATCAGGCTGGGCAGTTGATGGCCGATGCCCAGCCGGTTCATCAGCGGCCCGAGCGCGCTGATCGCCATCGGCCCGCGATGCAGGAAGGTCACGCGCTGACTGCCGCTGTCGCGCTTGCAGCCGATCGAGGTGAAGATCGGCATCAGCGTTGGCATTTCGGTCATCACCTGGCGGGTCAGCATCGCCAGACCGGGCGACAGCGCTTCGATCTGCGCCGGCTGCAACTCGTAGTAGATCTTGGTCGCGTACAAGCCGTCCTCGTCGAACGAACTGCCGAACCACGCGCCGAAGTTCATCCAGCTCATGCCGCCGAAACCGCGCCATTCCTCGCTGCGGTTATCGAACCAGCGCAGTGCGTCGCGACCGAACACCGGCTGAATCAGGCGACGCATTTCGCGCGTCGCCTCATCGCGTCGCGACACCGGCGACGCGCCGGGGCCGAGCGGCTCGATGGTGAAGCGCAGCTTGTTGGGCTCGGCCTCCGAGAACGAGGGCTCGTACGGCACCGCGCCCGGGGTGAGCGCGTTGTGGGCGTACGAGACGTCGTCGTCCGGCAGATAGAACGTGCGCTCGATCAGATCGCCGATGTACGGCATCGGGTCGCGGGTGCCGAGCGCCTGCGAGGCGGAATGGAGCGAGCGCTCCACCAGATGCCTCATCGGCTGCGCGCGTGTGCCATGGTGGGACATGATCGTTCTCCGTGGAATGTTGCGGTCGCGTGATCGACGGTTGCTGGATCGAAAGCGGCGCGGTCAGAAACTCGGAAGGCTGATGCCCGCCGGACTTTCCTGCTCAGAAGCTCGGCAGGCTGATGCCTGCCGAATCGAGCACATCGCGGGCGATCTGCGGCATCTCGATCGGCTTGCTGGTGATGGTCGGCGACTCGACCGGCTGCGAGAAATCCTCGACCCGCTGGTCGCCGATGCCGCCCACCGCGATCAGTTGCTCGCAGGCCTGCAGCAGATCCCAGTCGGTGGGTTCTTCCATCGGCCGGTCGCTGCCGCGCAGCTGCGGGTTGGTCAGGGCGTTGGTCGAAATCACTTCGCCCATGCGGTTGGTCAAGCGCTGATGGTTGATCGCCAGCCACGCGATGATGATCGCGCCGCATTTGGCCTGGGTGCGATAGCGGTGGCTGTTGCGGGTGCCGCCGAGGTAATTGGCGTTGACCTGGTCCATCACCTGCCACATGTCGCGCGCGCCGAACGAGGTGCGGATTTCCTGGTCGCTGAGCAGGTCGCGATATTCGATGATCAGCGTCTTCAGCTCCTTCGAGAACTGATAGGCGATGCCGTAGCAGTTGCGCGACAGGCTGGCGGCGAGATCGCGCGCGGCCTTGCGCACCTGCTCCTGCGAGACCGACAGCGGGATCTGGCTGCGAAACATGCGGTCGACGGTGAGCTGGCGGCCGAACGACGACACCGAGGAGACGAAGCGCAGCCACAGGTCGCTGAACTCGCGGTTGGGCTGGTTCATGCTGGGATCGCCGCCGGGCGCGCCGAACGCGCGCATGTACAGGTCGCGGCGCTCGCCTTCGGTGATGCGCTCCGACGACTTCTTGTAGTAGCTGTAGAGATAGTCGCCGGTCTTGCCGTAGCTCAGCGGCAGCAGGCCGGCGCGGAACAGTTCGACAATGCGCTCCACCACCTGCGGCATCCGCGCCTCTTCCAACTGGTAGGCGAAATAGATGGCCTGGGCGGCGTCGAGGTTCTCGCGCACGATCTCGCTGTCGGTCGCTTCTTCCAGATCCGGCAGCGCGATGTCGAACGACGACGGCGGCGCACCTCCGACCACGCCGCTCTGCATTTCGTAGACGTTCTCGATCCGGCTGGCCAGCCACGGGTCGTTGAAGCTGATGCCGTCGGCGGCGAGCTTGCGCACCACGGCGGCCAGATTGCGGCCGCTGAGCACGCACACCTTGGAGACGAGGTTCGGGATCGATTCCTCACCCGGCTTGCGGTCTTCCGGGTCGCCGCCGGGGCGGATGCAGCCGAAGATGCTCTCGTCGATGAGTTTCGCCTTGATCTGCGAATTCAGGCCGACCGGATATTTGCGGCTGAGCAGATCGAACGCGGCATCGAACAGTTCGCGGCTCTCGCGGTATTCGCCCTGCGCGGCGCTGACCTTCTGCACGAAGCCGCGGCGATCGGCATCGGTGACGCCGTCCAGCTGCAACAGGCCGCAGATGCCGACGATCTCGCGCTCCGCGCGCTGCAGGTGATCGAGGAAATTCTCCGGCACGCGCTGGGTGCCGATCAGCCCGTACTTGTGGACGTAATCGGTGTTCTTCTTCTGGCCGTTGGCCTTGGCGGCCCTCGCCGCCGCGGCTGTAGCTGCGGTGGAGGTCGCGTCGTCGGCGCCGGCGGCCAACTCCTCCCAGGAGCGCTGCGCGTAGGTCGCGGCGACCCTGCGGTAGAACGGGTCGGCGACGATGTCGCTGCCGAGCGTCGTTTCGATGTTGGCCAGCTCTTCGAGTTGGCCGGCGCTGAGCCCGCCGCTGGTATCGGCGGTGGTGAGGATGGTTTTCAGGACCTGCCGCCGCGCGCGCAACTTCTGCCGTTCTTTCAGTTCGCGTTCGCCGAGGTCGACCAGGAGGATACGGTTCATGGTGTTCTCTGCTCTGTTGTTGGCTCGAAGGCCGGAAGTTGCGGCGGCGGCCCGGCTCGCGCCGGACTTGCTACCGTTGGTGGTCGCCTTGGCGCGCGCAGCGCGAGGCTTGGAGGCCGCGGCGCCCGAGGTCTTGCGGGGCTTGGTGGAGCTTTTTGGGGTCGCCATCGGAATCTCCTGTTGCGGGGTGTTCGCGCGGTACGGCCTGGATGGATCTGTAGGAACTGCTTGCTTCGGAACAGCCTGCTTCTGCGCGATCAGGCGGCGAGCGCGGGTGGAACATCGGTGGATCTGTACTCGTTGTCTTCGTCGTCGCTGTCTTCGGCACGGATGCTGTCGTCGATTTCGGCGTCCAGCGCGCGCAGCGCGCCGAGGGCATCGAGCACGCCGCTGCCGCAGCCGATCACGCCGGCCTCGGCGAACGGCCGCGCGCTCGCGATCAGGATCCGCCGCGCGTCGTCGCCGCTCAGCGGCCACGCCCGGCGCTGCGCGCGGGATGCCAACAGCGCGCAGATCGCGGCGACGTGCGGCGCGGCGAAACTCGTGCCGCTGGCGTACTGGTAGCCGTTGAGGCCACAGGTGAGGATGTCGCGGCCCGGCGCGCACACCGCGACGCGCTCGTCGCGGGTGCTGAACGACGTGGGACGCAGCGTGCGATCGATCGCACCGACCGCGATCACGCCTTCATGCGCGGCCGGGAAGTATTTTTCGGTCAGGCCGGAATTGCCGCTGGCCGCGACCAGGATCACGCCGCGCGCCAGCGCATAGCGCACGATCTCCTCGTGCGGTCGCGGCGCATCGGCGTCGAGCATCGATTCTGGCGTGCCGAAGCTCATGTTGATGACCTTCGCGCCCAGATCGATCAGCCGCTTCATGCCGGCGTCGATGTTGTCCAGCGCGCCCACGCCGACGCGCTTGTCGCCGGGGCCCAGCGCAGCGCCCAGCACGCGCACCGGGGTGAGGCCGCAAAGACCCGCGGCGCCGACGGGCATGCCCTTGCCGCGCGCGGCGATGATGCCGGCGCAGCCGCTGCCGTGGCCCACCTCGTCCTGCGGACGTTCGCCGGCGCGGCGGTAATCGCCAACCAGGGTCACGCCGCCGACGGTGTCGGGATCCAGATCGACGCTGTCGAAACCCGCGCGCAGGCGGTTTTCCAGTTCGACATGCGCCAGCGACACGCCGGTGTCGGCAAGGCCGAGCACCACCGCCGGGTCGCCGGTTTCGTAGCGCAGCGCTTCGTCGATGCGCGTGCACTGCCGCACCCAAGCGTTGTCGACGGGCCTCGCGTTCGCGGCGTCGGCGGGCTTCTGCATGGCACCGTCCGCGAACGGCGCGTGGCTGAGATGGTTCGCGGTGACGCGCTCGATCATCGGCAGTTCCGCCAGCGCCTGCAGCAGCGCATGCACGCCGTCGGGCTCGCTCACCTGGATGCGCAGCACCCGGGCGACGCCGCTGATCTGTTCGATCTCGTCGAAACGCTGGCTGCCGGCGACCGCGCGCGCGGTGCGCGGTGTGCGCGCGCTGTGCAGGCGCACCGCGCGCAGCGCGCCGCCGTGATGGCGCAGCAGGCGATCGATCACGCCGCCGTCGATGCGGTCAGTCATCGCCGCGCCGTAGCGGCTGCACGCGCGCCAGCCCGGCACGTGGTCCGGCATCTCGCCCAGCTTCAGCGTGACCAGCAGGCGGCCGCGGACGGCGTTCATGACTGGCTCCACTGGCCGAGCTGGCCTTCGCTGAGCTGCACATGGGCGATGTTGCCGTCGCCGAAATCCACTTCCGCATCGCAGCCCAGCTGCGATGCCATCGGCGCCAGCACCATGCGTCCGTCCTCGGCGCCGACCACGTCCACGCTCTGCCCCGCAACGCGCACCCGCGGCAGCCGGCCCGCGCGCAGCCCGGGCGCGGTGAGATGCAGGCGCGCGCCGGATGCGCCGGCATTGGCGCCTGCGCCATTCTCCGCATGCGTCACCCGCGTCACCCGCGGCGCGGCGGCGCGCATCAGCGCCTGCTGCAGGCGGTTCACCGGCATCCGCGACAGCCGCGCGATCACGTCGGTGCCGGCCTTTTCCTTCAGTTCGTTGAGTTGCTGCACGGTGCGCACGCCGATGCGCTCCAGCTGGCGCTGCTCGACTTCCGAAATCTGGTCGCCCAGGGCTTCGCGCAGCGAGAACTTCGGGTCTTCGGTGCTGTAGTCGACACTGTTCTCGTCGATCATCGGCTTGGTGATCGTGGTCAGCTGCAGCTTGATACTGCTGGCCTCGGTCTCGCCGGGGCCGGCCGGGCGCAGGTAGATGTCGTCGTCGAGGATCTGCACGAACGCGCGCAGATCCAGCGAGATTTCCTTCACCGCGAAGGTCAGCGGCAGTTTGCCGAGCCGGGCCTTGATCGCCATGCCGGCCTGGGCCTTGTCCAGTTGTTCGGTCAAGGCCTGGATGAACAGGTCGAACGGGACGCCCGCGTCCTGCAACAGCGGCGGCAGCTGCGCGCTCATGCCTGCGCTCCCGCGTCGTCGCCGCTGGTCCATGCCAGGGTCAGTCGCGACGGCGTCGCGATCCACGCGTTGACTTCGCTGCTGCGCGTGAAATCAGCGAGCAGCACGCAGCCGCCGTCGCGGAACACCGGCTGCACGTCGATCGGCAGGGTCATCTCGACCTGCGACAGGCGCATGCCGTCGCGCGCCTCGATCGCCACCAGGCCATCGTGCAGCTCATCCAGCAGTTGCGAGAGTTCGCGCAGCATCACGGCTTGCCTTCAGCGGGTGCGGGAGCAGCCGCCGGTGCGGGCGCGGGCGGCGCGGCAGCGCGCCCGGTCATCGAGTGCTGCTGCACCAGCGCCATCTTGGCCGCGTCGGCCATGCGGTCGAGCGGCAGGGTTTCGCTGACGAAATTGAGTTTGACCTCGCCGAACAGGTCGGCGCGCACGGTGGATTCGTTCTGCGCGTTGACCGCCAGCGTAGACACCATGGTGGTGCTGCCGCCCTGGCTGATCGCGCCGCGCTCGCCCCAGTTGTTGGCGCCCTGCGGGTCGCTGCTGGTCGCGTACTGCACCGCGGCGGCATCGCGCGCGGCGGCGCGGAACATCACCTTGGCGCTGATGCTGCCGTCGCGCACCGCGACGCGGTTCAGGCCCAGCAGCACCATCGTCGCCAACAGCTGCTGGCGTTCGGCGCCGACCTTGTTGCGCACCTGCGGCAGGATCTGCTGTTCCAGCAGTTCGGTCGTCAACGCTTGGCCGTCCACGCCGTAATCGGCCAGCCAGATCGGGCTGAGCTCTTCGGCGCGCGGCGCCAATTGCGGCTCGCTCTCACCGGCTTCGGGCAGTTTGAGCACGACGTCGCCGGGATAGCGCGACACCAGCCAGTCGCGCGCCTGGTTGAAGGTGACGTTCTCTTCGGTGAACTGGTCGACCGTCTTCGCCACCGCCGACACCAGGCCGGAATAACTTTCCATCTGCCGGATCGAAGCATCGACGATCGCGTCGAAGGTGCCGTGCACCAGCTGCGAGACGAAGCCGGGGAAGTCGATTTCGTTGACCATCGCGCCGGCGCGGCGGGCGATGGTCTCGGTGGCCGGCGGTTTGCTGGACGCGACCGGCGCGGACGTAGCGGGCCCGGTCGCGGGCGACTGTGCGGCGCCCGGCTGTCCATCGGCCTGCGCACGCGCGATCGCCGTTCCGTTCCGGGACGGAAAGATCCTGCCGCTGTTGCGCGTGGTGTCGGACACGGTGTGCTCCTCAGGCCGCGGGGCTCAACGACACGTCGGGCTTTTCGACGTTGGCGTCGCGCCAGCCGTTCTCGCGTTCGTAACGGCCGTCGCCGCGCAGCGTCAGTTCGATCACCGCATCCGGGTTGCCCTGCGACAGGCCGCGGAAGCGGTAGTCGATGCGCACCCGCAGGCGCGCCACGCCATCGGCGTCGGCGCAGTCCTCGATCTTCGCGATGACTTCAACGCCGTACGCCAGGTTCGCGGGCATGCCGGCGGCGATGCGGACATCGCCGAGGCTGCCGTTCGCGGCGCGGAACTCGACACTCAGCGGCAGCGGCGTGGGCGCGCTTTCGATCGCCGGCCAGTCTTTGATGTCGATACGGACATCGGCGGGCGCGGCCGAACTCACGGTAGGCGACAGCGTCGACGGCGACTTCAGTCCTTCGAGCTGATCCAGCGCCCAGCGGCTGCCGCCGGCTTCGCCGATCACGCGGCTCATGCGCGCGCCGAGCACGCGGCTGGGTTCGATCGGTTCGCGGCGTTCGCCGACGGCGTCGAGTGCCTGCGCACGCACCGGTCGCGGCGGCGACGCCAGGCGCATGCCGTTGCCGCGCAGCGACAGCGACTGCGCGCTCGCGGCGGCGACCGGCAGATGCAGGATGCGCCAGTTGCCGTAATCGGGCTGGGCCATGTCGCCGAACGCCGCGGCGAAATCCATGAACGGCAGCCAGTCTTCATAGCCGTTGTTGGCGGGATGGAAGTCGATCGGATCGTTGTCGAACGCGACCCGCGTATCCCAGGGATTGAGTATCTTGACCTGGGCCGCGTTGGCGTCATCGAGATTGCCGCGGATGCCGGCCACCACCACCGCGTGCGGCGCACCGACGATCACCACCCACAGCGGGCCATAGGTATTCAACCATTCGGCCCATTGCCGCGGCGTGTGGTAGATGCTGGCGTTGGACGGCTGATCGATCACCTCGAAGCCGTAATGGTTGCGCGCGGCGTTGAGCAGTTCCCAGCCATAGGAACTGGCGAGGCTGCCGCCGATGTCGTTGATGATCGATTCCGGCGACTGCGACTGCTGCCGGCGATGCGCGATCAGCATCGCCATGGACGCGGCCCAGCAGGCGTCCTTGTTGGGCTGCGGAATCAGGCTCACGGGAAAGTCGGACGGGCCGTCGTTGCCGAGCGCGCGGCCGTAGACGAGCGGACGGGAGGCGCCGAGCGAGAACGCCGAAGCCGTGGCCGGCCGGCGGCCGGCGGTGCCGCCCGAATGCATGATCTGGAACTGCAGATAGCCGCCGGTGTTCGCAGTGCGGCCCTCGTACAGCGCCAGGAAATCGGCGAACGACAGCTTGATCGGCCCGCGCGCGGGATCGTGCATGTGCATGACCGTATCCAAGCCGTCCTCCGCGCCGCCGCTGGTCATGCCGACCAGCACGCGCACATGCCCGCCGCCCGCGGCGCTGGCCACCTGGTCGATGTACAGCGGTCCGTTGTTGGCGAGCATGTCGCGCCAGGCGTCGATGGTGTACGAGGCGGGCGCTTCGGCCATCAGGTTCCAGGCATCGGCGACGAAACCGCGCTCATGGCCGTACAGGCCCTGATTGAAGGCGTCGAACACCGCGACCTTGTCGGCGATGACGCTGTCGGGAATCGACTGCTGGTCGCGCCAGCCCACCACCATCGATGCGGCGGCGGCCCAGCACGACATCGGGCTGGTCTGGTAGGTCATCGGCGTATCGGTCCAGTGGATCGAGAAACCGTTGCCCAGCGCGCGGCTGCCCGCACGGCCCGACACGCCCAGCGAGAGGCTGGTGGTGCGGCCTTCGATCCAGTCGATCTTGTTCCGCATCAGCCGGCAGCCGCGGTTGAGATCGTCGGTGTCGCCGCCGGTATGCACGCCGACCACGTACGAATGCGGCTGGCCGCCCTGGTGGCTGATGTAGTAGACCGGCGAGCCGCTGGCGCGCTTGAGGGTGAGGATCGGATAGCTGAAGGTGCTGTCGTCGTCGGCCAGCGCGGCGATGTAGCCGGCGTGCAGGTGTTGCTTGAAGCCGTCGATCGCGGCGGTGAGTTCAGGCACCTTGGTCGAGCGTGAGGAATAGCCGCACACCACCACGCCTTCGGGGCGCGACTGATTCAGTTCTTCCAGGCTGTCGAACCACTGGCCGTTGGGCGCGTCGATCGGCACGTTGTCGATCACCGCCAGATCCGTCGCCGGGTTGCTGCCGGCGTAGCTGGCCGGGATGCGCCACGAGGACGACGTCACCGTGGTGCGGCCGAAGGGTTCGGTGGACGCGCCGCCGTTGCCGTTCTTCCCGGGGATGATGGTGACGCTGGCCTTGTTGTAGAGGTTGTGGGCGCAGGTAAGGATGCGGTTGCGGCCGATGTAGAAGCCGGTGCCGCGGCCGATGTTGCCGGCGGCGTCCTGCATCTCCAGCAGACAGATCGCCGAGTGCGGGAAGATCGTGGTGTTGGGCACGCCCGCGAACCATTCCTCGCGCGCCAGGCTGAAGGCGTCGGCCTGACAGGTCAGCGCGCTCATCGGATCGGCGGGGTCATAGAAAGGCGTGATGATTTCCTGCGCCATCGAATAGCCGCGACGCGCGCCCAGGCTCTGCGCGACCGCGCCGCCCGCCAGCGCCGCGGCTTCGGCGGCGACGTAACCCATGTAGGTCTGCCAGTCCCAGACCGAATTCGGGCAACTGGTGTGGGTGGTCTTGGTATCCACTTCAGAATGGCCGAGGACATGGGTGCGGTCGGCCGGAATGCCGAGCTGTGCGCACAGCCACGCCACCAGTTT
The DNA here is from genome assembly GCA_943371935.1 of Chitinophaga pinensis. GTDB lineage: Bacteria > Pseudomonadota > Gammaproteobacteria > Xanthomonadales > Xanthomonadaceae > Lysobacter_I. The sequence goes on from CALRWS020000003.1 coordinate 105,309, forward strand.
CGCCGAGCTGCGGTACTGCGCGTCGGTGGGCGCGTGGTCGCGGGTGGTGGTGGCGTTGTGTTCGATGCCGATGCTGCGGCTGTTGGCGCCGTTGGCGTGATGCGCGGTGTCGCCGTGCGCGACCACCTGCACCACTTCGCCGCCGCGGCCGACGACGTAGTGCGCGCTGACCCGCACGCGCTTGTCGCCCATCCTCTGCTTCGGGTTCTGGAACCAGTTCCTGACCGTCTTGTCGTAGTCGTTCCTGCTGGCGGTGATGTGGATGACCACGCGGTCGACCGCGACGCCGGCCTTGCGGCCCCGGGTGTAGTTGTTCGGATGCGCGGGCGCGAACGACAGCGCATGCGGATATTCCGGCGCCGGGTCGCCCAGCGCGCGGGTGTACAAGGCCTGCGCCTGCGACAGCGGTTCGTCGTCGGGAGTGTCGCCGTCGATGCCCATCGCATCGGGATCGGTCAGCGCTTCGTGGCCGGCATCGTCCTGCAGCGCGCGGCTGCGGGTTGCGTACCCGTTGCGGCCATGGCCGTTGGCGCGGCCGAGCGACTGCGCGGTCGGGGTATTCATCGGCGAGATCGAAGCCGGCACGTAGCACGTGCGCGTGGTGATCATGTCCATGTAGTACACCCAGTCCCACACCGCGTTCGGGCACGCCCTGTGGGTGGTTTTCCCGTCGGCTTCGGCGTGGCCGAGGATGTGCGCGCGGTCGGCGGGGATGCCGTACCGGTCGCACAGCCACGTCACCAGCGCCGCCGACGCGCACATCTGCGCCGCGGTCGGGGTCAGGCCGCGGGTGTTGGCGACGTGCTCGATGCCGATGCTGGTGCCGTTGGCGGAACCGGCATGCCAGGCCACGTCGTTGTGCGCGACCATCTGCACGATCTCGCCGTCCTGGCCGATCACATAGTGCGAGCTGACCTTGGCGGTCGGATTCTTGAACCAGCTGATGGTGCCGTTGATGTTGGCGCCGCCGTCGGTGATGTGGATGACGATCTTGTCGATGGCGCGGGTGCCGCTGACGGCGCGGAAGTTGCCGGTGGCCGCGGCTTCGAAGCGGCTCGCCTGCGGGTATTCGGGCGTGGTCAGGGTCAGGCCGCGGGCGCCGTACCAGCCCTGCGCGTTGACCGTGGCGCCTTCGTCAGGTGCGCTACCGTCAGGAATCGGCCCGCCGATGTCGTAGGCGCTGTCCTCGTCCTCGACCGACAGGCTGCGCACGCCGCGCACACTCTGCGCGAAGGTCAGGGTCTGGCCCCAGCCGGCGGCGATGCTGCGGATCCAGGCCAGCTTGCCGGCGGTGATCCTGCAGCCGAGATTGGTGGTGGCGTCGTGCGCGGCGACGTGCACGCCGACCATGTGCGCCTGCGGGCCGGCGCCGGTGTCCTCGATCCAGTACACCGGCGAGCCGCTGGTGCCGCCGAGGGTCTGGATGTTGTAGCTGAAGGTCTCGTCGGTGGGCAGCTCGCGGATGTAGCCGCCCATCATGTGCTGCCGGTTCGGATCGATGGTGTTGTTGACGAAATGTTCGATCAGATCGTTCGCGTACCAGCGCGCGGCGTAACCGCTCACCACCACGCCTTCCGGCCGGCTCTGGGTCAGCTCTTCGACCAGATCGAAATACTGGCCGCTGCCGACCGCGTTGGCCGCAGGCACGCAGATCAGCGCCATGTCGAAATCGCTGCCGTTGATGCCGTACGAATCGTGTTTGCGGAACTGGGTGACCTTGAAGCGGGCGAAGGGCTCGGTCGCCGAACCGGTGCCGCCGCCGTTCTTGCCCGGCACCACGATCAGTTCGCTCTGGCCGTCGACGACGTGCGCGGCGGTCATGATCAGACGCGGGCCGATGAAGAAGCCGGAGCCGTGCAACCCGCCCTCGGCGGTGCCGTCGGGCACGCGGATCTGGCAGATGGCCGAGTGCGGCATCACCGTGGTGTCGGCGACGCCGAGGTACCACATCGCGCTGTCGGCGAAAAATCCGAGCTGGGCGCGCAGCGCGTCCCATAGATTGGCCGGGCGGTAATCGGAGGAGATCAGGAGCGAACGCGAGGTCGCCACCGGGCGACGGCCACCGCCGTTGCGCAGCGCCAGACCCTGCGCCGTCGGCGCGGGCGCGGGCGCGGACGCGGACGCGGACGCGGACGCGGGCGGCGCGACGTTCGCCGGTGCGGGCGCCGCGACGGGCGGCGGCTGCTTCCACAAGTCTTCCGAGAAACCGTCGCTGTAGCCCACGTTGGCATGCGTGCCGTTCGCTGCCTTCGCATCGCTGCCGGCGCGCGGCGCGCGGTCTTCGTCGCGCGACGGCGGTGGCGTTGCCGCGCTGTTGTCGCCGCCCCAGCCGAGTTCGCCGCCATTGCCGCCGTAGCCGTTGCTGCCATAGGTCGACGCGCCGCGACTGCGGACCGTGCGCCGCAGCCCGCGCTCGGACAGGCCGGACAGGCTGACGTACATCGTGCCGCGGTCGGGCATGCGCAGCGAGATCGGCGTGCTGCGGTCGCTCTCGCGATACGTCGCCAGTCCGAAATACAGCCGCTGCTGGCCGACGAACCGCGCCACGATCTCCGGCGGCACCAGATACACCGCTTCGCCGCGCTGCGACGGCGACGCGCGCAGCAGCCGGCTGGTGAAGAAGTTGGCCGCGGTGCGCTTCGCGCGGCTCTCGGGCCTCAGCAATTCCGGGTCGGTGGCGAGACCGATCTCGAACAGCGGCAGTTCGGAGCGTACGGTGAATCCCAGCACGCTGAAACGGTCATCGATCGATTCGCGGTTGGCACGGATAACGGCCATGACGGACTCCTAGCGGGACTTGCGTGCGTTGACGGCGGCTGCGGCGGTTGCGCTGGCGGACGCGGGGATGTGGGTGTGTGCATCGGGAGCGGCACCGGAATGGGCCCCGGAATCGGTACCGAAATCGAATCTGATCTCGTCCGGGGCGCGGCTCTGGAAAGCGGGATCCGGCGCATCGTCCATGACCGTCGAAATGCGTTCCCAGAAACGCTGCTGGGCATCGATGCCGATGCCTTCGAGGTGCGGTTTCATGAATTCCAGCACCACGTCCAGGTGCCGGAAGAAGGCGCGCGCACCGGTCTGGACGTGCTCGACCGAACCCCGCCACTCCGGCGCCAGGCTCGGCCCGTCGCCGCGCTCGCACCAGATGCGAACGATGAAAACGGCGGTGCGATCCTCGAGCAGTGTCATGGGCGCCTGACCATTACCGGTGGATTGCCGGTGCGATGGCCGACTGTGCGCCGCCGCCATCACCGCCCCATCACGCCGACATCACGCCGACATCACATCGAAGGCGGCAGGTGTGTGATGTCGGGTGATGGGGGCGTGATGTCGACGGCCGCAGTCGCGCACGACCAGGGCGGGCACGAACCTGCCGCTTGCGCCGGTGGGGTCCCGGGTGAGTGTTTTTTGCCGGATCGAGGTGAAAATCTGCCCGTCCTGCAAACGGGACGACAGCGCAAGCGTTTGATCCGGTGCGGAATCTTCCAATGCCAGGGATGGCACGCGACTTGCTGTCGATCAGGGGGAAGCACGCCCGATCATCGCGGGCGGCTTGCCTGGCACCCGGGAGCAACACATTACTTTCCGGTGCATCCACACACTGTCGCGGGCGAAAGATAATGAGTGACTCGGAGCAGAAACGGCCCCGCAGCCCGTCGCCGCCATCTGGCGCGGCTTCGTCGTCATCGGGTGGACGCCCGCCCTCCCCATCGCTGTCGCCGGTGACCGCGCGCCATCGGGCGGAGGCGGAGGAAACGATACCGCGGGTGACCGTCGCTGGAACTCCTTTCTACGCGTTCAAACCTCCGGGTGCTGGTGGCCACCAGTACTTTCATCCACTCAATCCGGACACGGGCGCGTTCAGCCGATTTCCACACGTCTCTTTCGAGGGCGACCGGCCGCACGCCACCGATATCGCCAATGGCGGCGTCAGTGCCCTGGATATCGGCAGAGATGGCGGCTTTACGGAAAAGCGCGCCCAGAAAAAGAAAAAACCGGTGGCGTTGGAACACTTCGACCCGCTGGGCCGGCAACTGTATGCCCGCGACAACACCGCGGCACGCAGTTTTCGTGAGGATCCAGAGGGAAGGATCGGTCTTGCGGAGCCGCTTTCGCCGCGAACCGCCGAGCATCTGAGAGTGCAAGGACCGCATCGCCTGCTGAATGCCAGCCCCGGTCCGGTTGAATCCGTTTCCTTGACAGAAGAACTCGCCCGCGCCCGCGTTGCGACGTTGAGCCCCTTTCCTTTGACTGCCTCTTCAGCTGCCGCCGCTTCTTCAGCGACGGCCCCTCCGCCCGTGTTTCCCGATCTCGGCGATGGCGGGAAATAATCGCGGCGATCCCACCGCTCACGCATCGAAATGCCGCAGGCTCAATTCCAGCTGTGCATCGGCCATGGCCAGATGCTGTCGGGCATTGGCGATCAGCTCCCGCGTGGCCACGCCCGGCGCCATCAACGATGATGGCGCCATGGTCTCGGCCAGCGTCGTGGCCGGCGCCCAGTCCATCCGCAGCGGCGCCTGCATCGCGGGCATCGCCGTCTGATCCCCGCCGATCGCGCTGTCGGCGATCTGCCGGTACAGCGCCAGGGTTTCGCGCATGGGCTGGATCGCCAGCTCGCGGCGCAGCATGTCGCGGCAGGTCTCGAACTGGCGCAGCGCCTGCGCGCGCTGGCCGCTCAGTACGAACAGCTGCATCAGCTCCCGATGCACGTCCTCGCGCAGCGTGTCGCAGTCGAGGATCGACTGCGCATGGCGGATGCCCTCGCCGTATTCGCGGCGGATCGTGGACAGCTGCATCAGCCGCCACAACGCGTTGAGATAGTGGCGGCGGTGCTTCTCGCGCTCGCGCAGCGCCCAGTCGTCGGTGAATTCCATCAGGATGTCGGACTTGTACAGCGCCACGCCCGCGCGCAGGTCCGCGATCTCGGCTTCGCCAAGCAGTTCGATCGGCCGGCTCAGGCCGGAGGCGATGCGGCGTTCGAATTCCTCGATGTCGAGCCAGACCTCCTGCGAACCGTTCAGCCCGATCGCGCCGCGGCGGTCGCTGGCGATCAGCTCGCCGTGCTGGAACGGCGGGCATTCGACCAGCCGCCGCAGCCGCCACAGCGCGGTGTTGAACGAACCGGCGGTCATCGACGCCATGCGCTCCGGCCACAGCGTGCCGAGCAACTCGGTGCGGCTGAAATAGCGGCCCCGGCCCAGGGCCAGATAGGCCAGCAGGCTGCCGCAGCGGCCGGAGACCGCCGTGATCCGTTCGCCGCCGGCATCGTTGGCGACACAGAGGGAACCGAACAACCAGATGCGCAACATCCTGTCGTGTCCTTTGCGATGGCTGGCTCCGCATTCGCGCGCTGTGCGCATGCGGCAACCTTGTATGCGCGCTCCATTCGCGCTCGACCCGCTCCCCCCGGTGCGGCCCGCAGCATCCCGGGCTCTGGATTAGACGCGGGAATGCGCCGGCGCAGGCCGCGGCCGCGGCCGGAATGCACAGCGGCCGCGTCAAGCGCCGCTTTCCGTTGGACATCGATGCCGGTTCGACTCAGCCGTGGGGCGCTGAGGAAAGCGAAACCGGACAACTTGCCGTCCGCGGTGCTCCTGCGCTCCCGCGCATCTGCGTATCCGCCGGGCTCGACAGCCACGGATACGAGACGATATGCAAGGCCGCCGGATGCACGTCACGACGGCGCCGCCGACCAGGACGAGGTTCACGCATGCAGCTCCCCACACGCATCCGCAAGGCACGGCTGGCAGGCCAGCTGACCCAGGCCGAACTCGCGCGCCGGATCGGCGTGAAACGCAGCGCCGTGACCCAGTGGGAACACCCGCTCGGCACCTCGCCCAGCATGCACCACCTGATCCAGATCGCGATCGAGACCGATACCTGCGTGGAATGGCTGGGCACCGGTCGCGGCCCCAGCCGCTGCGACGGCAAGGAAGCGCCACCGCCGCTGCCGCGCGACGACTGCGCCCAGGACGCCAGCGAAAGCGAGGCGCTGCTGCGCTTCCGCAAACTGCCCGCGCAGAAACGCAGGATCGCGCTGCAGATCCTGAAAGTGCTGTCGACCTGAATCGCGATGCGCGCAGTGCCCGGATTTTGAGCGCGCTCAATAAGCGGACGGCATGGGCGACTAGACTGCAGGCATGTCATCGCAACGCATCCCACCGAACCGGCTCGCAGGCATCGCATCGGTCGCCGCCGCACTGTGCCTGTCCGCGCAACTGTTCGCCGCGCCGCCGGCCGGCACCCGCGTCGATACGCGCACCCCGACGCCATCCGGGACGACGAACGCTGGACCGACGTTCGCGCTGAAACCCGGCGAGTACCTGTGGATGCCGGAACTGGCGCCCGCGGGACCGGTGGTGATCGTGATCAGCCTGCCGGAGCAGTTGGCGTACGTGTATCGCAACGGCGTGCGCATCGGCGTGTCCACGGTCAGCACCGGCAAGCCCGGCTATGAGACGCCGACCGGCGTGTTCACGATCCTGCAGAAACAGCGCGAGCACTACTCCAATCTCTACGACAACGCGCCGATGCCATTCATGCAGCGGCTGACGTGGGACGGCGTGGCACTGCATGCCGGCCGCATTCCCGGGTATCCGGCGTCGCACGGCTGCGTGCGCCTGCCGTACTCGTTTTCCGAAAAACTGTTCGCGACCACCAGCCACGGCATGACGGTGGTGATCGCGAGCGAAGCGTCGCACGCACCGGAAGTGGCCTCGCCCGGCTGGTTCGCGCCGGTCGATCCCGCCACCGGCGCACCGCGCGGCCCCATCGATGCCGTCGATGCGAGCGGCGACGTCTGGATGCCGGAACGCGCCCCCGAGGGGCCGCTGACCCTCGTCTTGAGCACCCGCGACGGAACACTCGTGGTGCTGCGCAACGGCGTGGAGATCGGCCGCGCGGCGGTGCAGGTCATCGACGAACCGATGCACGGCACGCATGCCTACGTGCTGCTGGAAGGCGCCGGCGAAAGCCCCAATGCGGTATTGCCCGATCATCCGGCGCTGCGCTGGCTGGCGATTCCGGTGCCGAACGCGCGCACGCCGAGCGAAGGCGACCTGCACCAGGCGCTGGCCACGGGCCGGATCCGGGTCTCGGACGCATTCGCGCATCAGGTCTACGAGGCCCTGCGCCCGGGCGCGACCGTGGTGGTCACGGACGAATCGATCCAGCGCGCCACGCCGTCCGAAGGGCTCACTGTGCTGCGCGCAGACGAGACCGCGGTCGCACCTGAACCGCCACCGCCGCCACAGGCGCGGCCACCGGCGGAGTGAATCGCCGCGTTGTTCATGTATTCACGGTTCGCATCGGGCATGCTCCGGCGATGCTCAGACCAGCCTCCTCCCTGTTCGCCGCCGCCGCACTGGCGACCGCGCTGTCGGCCGCCGCCGCCGATGCGGATCATGCGTCCACCAGCCACGCTTCCGCGGGCGCGACATCCACGGCCGCGACCCTGGCCGCCGCACGCGCCGATGCCGCAACCCCGCTGTTGACCCGGCTGCAGCGCCTGGCGCCGGGCGCCGACCCGAAGGTCATCGCGCTGGCGCTGGAAGCGGCCGAATGCGCCGCCGCCTCGGGCAGCGTGACGCCCGCAAAACGGCTTGCGGTGATCGACTACTCGCGTCCATCCACCGAGCCGCGACTGTGGGTGTTCGATCTGCAGCATGCGCGGTTGCTCTATGCCGAACACGTCGCCCACGGCCGCAGCAGCGGCGAGAATTTCGCCAACGCGTTCTCGAATATCGAAAGCAGTCACCAGTCCAGCCTCGGCCTGTTCGCCACCGCCGAAACCTACCGCGGCGGCAACGGTTACTCGCTGCGGATGGAAGGACTGGAACCCGGCGTCAACGATCTGGCGCGCGCGCGCGCCATCGTCATGCACGGCGCGCCCTATGTCGATCCCGCCCAGGCGCTGCGCCAGGGCCGCCTCGGCCGCAGTCTGGGATGCCCGGCGCTGCGTCCCGCGATCGCAAACGAAGTGATCGACACGCTCAAGGAAGGACAGCTGTTGTTCGCGTATTACCCCGACCGGCAGTGGCTGGCGAATTCGAAGTTCTTCCGCTGCGGCGCGAAGCGCACCGCATCTGTGCAGGCAGGATCTGCGCAGGCCGGCGCTACGGCCGCGCAGCGGTAGGCGGACGCACTCAAACGCCCGCCCACCACGCGCCCGCCGCAAACGCGGCGACGATCGCGATCACACCGGGCAGCAGCCGCAGCAGGAACGCACGACCGCCGCGCAGCCACGCCATCAGCAGCTTGCTGAGCGAATTGGCGACCAGAGCGATGAACACCGGCCAGCGGGCGTCGCCCGCGTCGATGGCGCCATTGGCGACCAGTTGCGCCACCGACGCCGAAGCGGCGTGCAGATCGGCCAGACCGCCGAGGCCAGCGGCGATCCCCACGCCGGTGTCGCCCAGCCAGCGGTGCACGCCGGCCGACAGCAGCAGGATCGCGCTGACGATGGCCGCGAACACCAGCGCATGGCGCGGCTCGAACGGCCGACCGGGCGCGACCGCGCCGCTGTCGACGCCGGTCGATGCGCTGCGCGCATGCACGATCCACGCCGACAGCATGGCCGCAAGTCCGGCGAAGATCAGCGGCCACATCAGCATCGCGAGCAGCGGCCGCGACAGTGCGCCGGTCACCACGCCCAGCATCAGGATGGTGGGGATGTTGGAACACAGCGCGGCGCTGACGCATTGCATTCGCCACTGCGGCGACGCCCGCGCACGATCGCCCATCGCGGCGATGGTCGCGGTGCTGGACACGAATCCGCCGATGAAACCGGCCAGCGCCAGACCGGCGCCGGGCCCGAGCATGCGCAGCGCGACGTAACCCGCGGCGTTGATCGCCATCACCAGCACCACCAGCGTCCACAGCGTGTGCGGATTCAGCGCCTGCCACGGATCGATGGCGCGATCCGGCAGCAGCGGCAGCACCACCACCGCGGCGGCGGCGAGCAGCAGCGCATCGTGCAGCTCCTGTTCGGTCAGCGTCTTGCGGGTGAAATCATGCAGCCGGGATTTGCTCACCAGCACCAACGCCACCACCACGCCCAGGCCGGCGGCGACCGGCAGCGCGGTCATCGCCAGCACGCCCAGCAGGAACGTCACCAGCATCGCGACTTCGGTGGTGAGCCCGGGGTCTTCGGAGCGACTGCGGCGATAGCTGACCAGCGCCGCCAGCGCCACGAACGCACCGCCGACGGCGATGCCGACGACGCCGACCTGATGCGCGATCGCGCCGGCCAGCCCCAGCAGGATGAACGTCCGCACGCCGGCCGCAGCACGCCGCGGGCCTTCGCCCTTGCTGCGCTCGCGTTCGATGCCGATCAGCAGACCGATCGCGAACGCGACGCAGTAACCGTAGAGCTCGTCGGCATTCAATGGCATGGGGGCATCGGCGAATGACTGCGCATCATGCCGGGCAGTCTACGCCTCGCACCGCATCGCATCGCACCGCATTGAGCACGGCATGCGGCGCTCAATGCGAGAACAGCACCGGCAGATGCGTGGTCTGCAGTAGCTCGCGCGTGGTGCCGCCCAGCAGCGCCTCGCGCAGCCGAGAATGCCCATAGCCGCCGGCAACCACCAGGTCGGCGCCGACCGTGCGCGCGTATTCGAGCACGGCGTAGGCCACGGAAAAATTCATGCTCGGCCGCGTCACCACTTCGACCCGCAGCCCGTGGCGCGCCAGATGCGCGGCGATGTCGGCGCCTGGTTCGTCGCCATGCCCGCCACCGTGCCCGGATTCGCCCACCACCGGATCGATCACCAGCACGTCCACCGCGTCGGCCTTGTGCAGCAGCGGCATGGCGTCGGCCACCGCGCGGCTGGTTTCGCGCGTGGGTTTCCACGCGATCACGACGCGCCTGGGCGGCAGCGTCGCGGTGCTGCCATCGGGCACCACCAATACCGGGCGACCGGAATGGCGCAGCACGTCATGGAAATAATCGTGTACCAGCATCTTCTCGGCGCCGTCGCGCGGCATCGCCGGCAATATGCTCAGGTCCGCGTAGCGGGCCTGCATGGCGGCTGCGTTCTGCGGATACAGCGATACCGCCTCGGTCATGCGCACCTCCGGCGGCAGCGTCGCATGCGCGAATTTCCCGCGCAGAGCGTCCGCCTGTTCGCGCGCGCGCTTGCGCGCTTCCTCGTGCAGACGCGCATAGACGTCGTACGCCATCGCGCCCCAGTCGCTGGGCATCGGCGCCGGCACGTCCACCGTCACCAGCATCGCGACATGCGCGTCGAACGCTTCCGCCAGCGCCATCGCCGCGGCGGCAGGGGCCCTTTCGCTTTCCGCGTTCACGTAGGGAACCAGGATGTCCTTGAACATGATCACACCTCATCACAATGGCACGGGAAGCGTCATTAGCGCACCGATCCGCGCGCCGCACTTTGATCGAACTCAAATGTCGCGCGATCCGGCTGCGTATAGTCGAGATCGTGCCATTCAGACAGCCGTGCCCTGCGAACGTCCGTGCCCTGCGGGCGTCCCTGTTACATTCCCAGGCAAATGCCTCCGACCCTGTCCGCTCACGCGGAAGCGAGTTCGAATCGATGGCTTCCCGGTCGCCCGCACCTCCGGAACATTCCGGCAACGGCATCGCCAGCGACGGCATCGCCGACCACGCGCCTGCCGTGGTGTTCCGGGCGCGCGGCCTGCGCAAGATCTATCGCATGGGCGAAGTGGAAGTCCCGGCGCTGCGCGAGATCGATCTGGACATCGTCGGCGGCGAATTCATCGTCCTGCTCGGACCGTCGGGCAGCGGCAAGTCGACGCTGCTGAACATCCTCGGCGGGCTGGATGTGCCCAGCGCGGGTGAAGTCGCGTACTGCGAGCACCGCCTCGACGGCGCCGACGAAAGCGAGCTCACCCGCTTCCGGCGCGAACATGTCGGCTTCGTGTTCCAGTTCTACAACCTGATTCCCAGCCTGACGGTGCGCGAGAACGTGCAGCTGGTGGCGGACATCGCGGAAGATCCAATGCCGGTGGACGATGCGATCGACCTGGTCGGGCTGACGCCGCGTCGCGATCATTTTCCGGCGCAGCTCTCCGGCGGCGAACAGCAGCGCGTGGCGATCGCCCGCGCGATCGTGAAACGCCCGGCGGTGCTGCTGTGCGACGAACCCACCGGCGCGCTGGATTACCAGACCGGGAAGCTGGTGCTGGAAGTCATCGAGAAGATCAATCGCGAACTCGGGACCACCGCGGTGGTGATCACCCACAACGCCGCCATCGCCGGCATGGCCGACCGCGTGATCCATCTCGGCGACGGCCGCATCCAGCGCATCGACATCAACACGCACAAACTGCGGCCGTCGCAGCTTTCGTGGTGATGCGGTGACCACCATGCGCGCCCTCGACCGCAAGCTGCTGCGCGACCTGCGCCTGATGTGGAGCCAGGCGCTGACCATCTCCCTGGTGGTGGCCAGCGGCGTCGCCGGATTCATCACCACGCTCAGCGCGGTGGATTCGCTGGCGCTGGCGCGCGACCGCTACTACGCCGCCGACCGTTTCGCCGATGTCTTCGCCACGGTGAAACGCGCGCCGGACGCGCTGGCGGCCGCGCTGGCCGAGGTGCCCGGCGTGGCCGACGCGCAGACCACGGTGGAACACACCGTGCGCATCGAGATTCCGGAGGTGTCCGATCCGATCATGGGCCATCTGATCGGCGTCGATCCGCGCCGCCCGCCGCGCATGAACCGCACGACCCTGCGCAGCGGGCGCGCGCTGCATCCCGAAGGCGCAGCGCAGACCGCGACCCGCAGCGACGGCAGCATCGATGCCCTGGTGTCGGAAGGCTTCGCGCAAGCCCGCGGACTCGCACCGGGCGCGACCCTCACCGCGCTGATCGACGGCAAGCGCCGCAGCCTGCGGATCGTGGGCATCGCGCTGTCGCCCGAGTACATCTTCGCCGGATTCGGCGGCATGCCCGACATGCGCGGCTTCGGCGTGTTCTGGGTCGACCGCGACACCCTGGCGGCCGCCTACGACATGGACGGCGCGTTCAACCGCATCGCGATCAAACTGGCGCCCGGTGCGTCGGAAACGGCGGTGATCGCAAGACTCGAACGGCTGATCTCGCCCTACGGCGGCCGCGAAGCCTACGGCCGCGAGGACCAGACCTCGCACGCGATGCTGGACAGCGAGATCAAGGAACAGCACGTGCTGGGCACGATCCTGCCGTCGATCTTCCTCGCGGTGGCGGCGTTCCTGCTCAATGTCGTGATCTCGCGGCTGGTCGCCACCCAGCGCGAACAGATCGCGGCGCTCAAAGCGCTGGGCTATCCCAACCGCAGCATCGGCGGTTACTACCTGAAACTGGTGTTCGTCATCGTGATCGCCGGCCTGATTCTGGGCATCGCGCTTGGCAAATGGCTCGGCACGATGTTCATCGGCCTGTACGCCGAATTCTTCCACTTTCCCAGCTTCGAGCATCGCATCGCGCCGTGGCTGTTGCTGGTGAGCATCGGCATCACCCTCGGCACGGCGGTGCTGGGCACGCTCAACACGCTCTACGCCACCATGCGCCTGGCGCCTGCGGAAGCGATGCGGCCGCCGTCGCCGGGCCGCTACCGGCGCACGCTGGCGGAGCGGCTGGGCATCGCGCGCATGCCCACCACGCTGCGGATGATCCTGCGCAACATGGAGCGCCGCCCGCTGCGCACGCTGTTGTCGATCGGCGGCGTGGCCGCGGCGGTCGCCATCGTGGTGATGGGCAATTTCTTTCGCGATGCGATCGAGGCGGTGGTCGACAGCAAATTCAACGTCGAGATGCGCAGCGACGTGATCGTGTGGATGGCCGAACCGGCGAACGACAGCGCGCGTTTCGAGATCGCGCGCCTGCCGGGCGCGATCGCGGTCGAATCCGGCCGCGACATCCCGGTGCGCTTCGTGCGCGGACACCGCAGCGAACGCGGCGCGATCCAGGGCTACGCGGCGCGCCCGGAACTGCGCCGGATCGTGGATGCCGACAATCGCCAGGCGCGGCCGCGCACCGACGGACTGGTGATGACCGACCGCCTCGCCGAGAAGCTCGGACTGCAGGTCGGCGATGCGGTGCGCGTCGAAGTGCTGGAAGGCCGTGCGCGGACGGCGACGGTGCCGCTGGTCGCCACCGTGCGCGACATGATGGGCCTGAACGCCTACATGGAGCGGCGCGCGCTGAACCGTCTGCTGGGCGAGGACGATGTCAGCACCCAGTTCTCGACTGCGGTCGAACGCGGCGGCGAGGCGCGCTTCCTGCAGGCCGCGATGACGGTGCCGCGCATCGTCGGCGCATTCAGCAAGGCGACGCTGTGGCGCAACATGCAGGAGATCAGCGCCCGCAACATCCGCATCATGAGCACGATCCTGACCCTGTTCGCGGCCGTGATCGCGGTCGGCGTGGTCTACAACAATGCGCGCATCGCGCTGGCGGAACGCAGCTGGGAGCTGGCCAGCCTGCGCGTGCTGGGCTTCACCCGCGCCGAAGTCTCGACGCTGCTGCTGGGCGAAATGGCGATCGGCATCGCCGTCGCGCTGCCGCTGGGCATGTGGCTCGGCAACGGGCTGGTGCATCTGATCGTGGAGCTGATGCGCACCGACCAGTTCTTCTTCCCGGTCGCGATCCTGCCGCGCACCTATGCGTGGGCCGGCATCGCGGTCTTCGCCGCCGGCGTCGCCAGCGCGCTGGTGGTGCGTCGGCGCATCGACCGGCTGGACATGGTCGCGGCCCTGAAAACTCGAGAATGACGGAGAACCCCATGCGCCACACCCGGACCTGGATCATCGGCACCCTCGCGGTCGCGGCGACCGCCGCGCTGCTGGCCTGGGCGTTCGCACCGCGACCGGTGCAGGTCGAACTGGCCACCGCCCGCGTCGGCCGTTTCGAGATCACCATCGACGAGGACGCCCGGACCCGCATCCGCGACCGCTACGTCGTGTCAGCACCTCTGGCCGGACGGCTGTCGCGGATCGCGCTGCGCGAGGGCGATCCGGTCGCGCACGACATGGTGCTGGCGGCGTTGGCGCCGACGCTGGCGCCGATGCAGGATGCGCGCACCCGCGCGGAACTCGCGGCGCGGGTGGACACCGCCGACGCGATGGTCGCGCGCGCGGGCACGCGGATCGAGCGCGCCAAGGTCGCGCTGGAACAGGCGCGGACCGTGCTCAAGCGCGAGGAAAAGCTCGCGGCCGGCCGGTTCGTTTCCGCCAGTCAGCTCGATACCGACCGCCTCGCGGTGCGGGCGGCGCAGAAGGAACTCGACAGCGCGACCCAGGATCGCCATGTCGCCGGGCACGAGCTGGAGCAGGCGCGCGCCGCGTTGGCCGCCGTGCGCAGCGACAACGACGCCACGTTCGCGGTGCGCGCGCCGGTGGCGGGCCGGGTGCTGCGCGTACTGCAGCGCAGTGCAGGCACGGTCGCGCTGGGCACGCCGCTGCTGGAGATCGGCGATACCGGCGACATGGAAATCGTCGCCGAACTGCTGACCGCAGACGCGCTGCGGGCCGCGCCGGGCACGCCGGTGCGCATCGAACGCTGGGGCGGCGATGCGCCACTCGCGGGCAAGGTGCGGCTGGTGGAGCCGGCCGCGTTCACCAAGATCTCCGCGCTCGGCGTGGAGGAGCAGCGCGTGAACGTGCTGATCGACATCGCCAGTCCGCCGGAACAGTGGCGTGCGCTCGGCGACGGCTACCGCGTCGGCGTGCGCATCGTCGCCCTTGCCCGCGACGACGCGCTGCGGGTGCCGGTCAGCGCGGTGTTTCCTTCGACGCGCACCCCGACGGGCGATGAAGGCGCGCGTGCGATGGCGGCGTTCGTCGTCGACGGCGGCCGCGCGCGGCTGCGCACGGTCGAGGTCGGCGGCCGCAACGGCGAGGACGCGTGGATCGTCTCCGGCCTGCGCGCCGGCGAACGGGTGATCGTCTATCCCGGCGATGCGGTGACCGACGGCGGCCGCATCGAAGCCCGCGACGTGGCCGACGCGCGATGACAGCGGAAGGACAGGACATTCCGGAAGCGCAGGACACGCGCGGCGGCGGCCTGACATCGATCGAAGCCGCCGCGCGCCTGCGCCGCGATGGCCCGAACCTGCTGCCGCAGCCGGAGCGTCGCGGCTGGCCGCGCATGCTGCTGGACGTGATCCGCGAACCGATGCTGTTGCTGCTGGTGGCCGCGGCGGCGCTGTATCTGCTGCTGGGCGAAGCGCGCGACGCCGCTATCCTCGGCGCGTCGGTGGTGCTGGTGATCGCACTGACGCTGTATCAGGAACTGCGCTCGGAGCGCGCGCTGCAGGCGCTGCGCGACCTCAGCAGCCCGCGCGCGCGGGTGCTGCGCGACGGCATCGAAAGGAACCTGGCGGCCCGCGAACTGGTGGTGGGCGACCGGATCTCGGTGACCGACGGCGACCGCGTGCCGGCCGACGCCCGCATCGTCGACGGCGAGTTCGAGATCGACGAATCGCTGCTCACCGGCGAATCGATGCCGGTGCGGCGCATTGCCGGCGCCGATGCCGCGGCAGCGCGCCTGCACGCCGGCACGCTGATCGTGCGCGGATACGGCAGCGCGGTCGTCGACGCGACCGGCGCCGCCACCGGGATGGGCAGGATCGGCGCCAGCCTGCAGACCCTGCACGCGGAGCGCACGCCGCTGCAGCGCGAGATGCGCCGCGTGGTGGCGCTGTTCGCACTGATCGGCGTCGCATCGTGCGTGTTGATGTTCGTGCTGTACGGCTGGCTGCGCGGCGATTGGCTGCAGGCGCTGCTCGCCGGCATCACCCTGGCGATGTCGAACATTCCCGAAGAGTTTCCGGTGGTGCTGACGGTCTTTCTGGCGCTGGGCGGCTGGCGCATGGCGCGTCAGCGCGTTCTGGTGCGGCGCCCGCCCGCCATCGAGGCGCTGGGCGCGGTGACCGTGCTGTGCACCGACAAGACCGGAACCCTGACCGAGAACCGCATGGCGCTGCAGGCCGTCGAGCCCGCCGACGCATCGAGGGCGACGGACGCGGGCTGCGACGATCCTGCACACGCGCTGCTGCGCTGCGCGCGCCTCGCGAGCGCGCGCGGGACCCACGACCCGATGGATCGCGCCATCCTCGATGCGAATGTCGATGAAGCGTCCGCTGCGGGCATGGTCGATGTGCGCCGCTATCCGCTGTCGTCGGGATTGCCGGTGTACGCGAACGCATGGCGGTCCGGCGACGATCCGTCGCTGACCGTCGCCTGCAAGGGCGCGCCGGAGTCGGTCGCGACGCTGTGCGCGCTGCCGCCGGATGCCCTGCAGGCGGCGCTGGCGCAGGTCGGCGCGATGGCGCAGCGCGGCTTGCGGGTGATCGCGGTGGCCGAGGCGGAATGGCCGCGCTATGCCGCGCTGCCCGACGATGTCCGCGGTTTCCGCTTCCGGTGGCGCGGCCTGCTGGGCTTCGCCGACCCGCTGCGCGCGGGCGTGCCCGATGCCGTCGCCGAGGCGCGCGCCGCCGGCGTGCGCGTGGTCATGCTGACCGGCGACCATCCCGACACCGCGCGCAACATCGCCGCGCAGGCCGGCCTGTCCGGACGGCCGCGGGTCGCGCTGGGCGCCGATCTGGCCTCGCTCGACGACGCGGCGTTTTCGTCCGCCGCAGGCGATTTCGATGTCTTCGCCCGGGTCAAACCCGAACACAAGCTGCGGCTGGTCGAAGCATTGAAGGCGCAGGGCGCGGTGGTCGCGATGACCGGCGACGGCGTGAACGATGCGCCGGCGCTGACCACGGCGCACGTCGGCGTGGCGATGGGCGCGCGCGGCACCGATGTCGCCCGCGAAGCCGCCTCGATCGTGCTGCTGGACGACGACTTCGCCTCGATCGTGCGCGCGATCCGCATGGGTCGCACGATCTACGACAACATCCGCCGCGCCGCGCGCTACATCATCGCGGTGCACATCCCGATCACCGGAATGGCCCTGTTGCCGCTGCTGCTGGACGCGCCGCTGATCCTGCTGCCGCTGCATATCGTGTTCCTGGAGATGATCGTCGACCCGGCATGCTCGTTCGTGTTCGAGCGCGAGCCGCCGGCCGGGGACATCATGCGTCGACCGCCGCGCGCCGCCGATGCGCGCCTGATCGATGCGGCGACGTTCGCCGGCAGCATCGCCCGCGGCGTGATCGCGTTCGCCGCGGTGCTCGCGGTCTATCTCACCGCCGGGCGCGACGGCCTGCCCGCCGCGCAGCAGGCCGCGCTGGCATTCACCGCGCTGGTCGTCGGCAATCTGGGGCTGATCGTGCTGCACCGCAGCGGCGGCAGCCTGTGGCAGGCGCTGCGCCGGCCGAACCCGGCGTTCTCCATCGTCGCCGCGCTCACGCTCGCGCTGCTGGCGGCGATCACCCTGCTGCCCGGTCCCAGCGCATGGTTCGGATTCGCGCCGCCCCCGCACGCGTGGCTGCTGCAGGCCGCGGCGACGCCGCTGGCGTTCCTGTTGGTCGCCGATCTGTTCGAACGCCGTTTCTTTCCGTGATTTGAGGCGTATCAATACCCCGACCCGCATCGTGTGCCATTTTTTCTTCCCATCGGACAGGAGAGCACCATGGATCGCGTGAAAGACAAAGTCTGCATCGTCACCGGCGGCGCGCTTGGCATCGGTCGCGCCTGCGCCGAACGTCTGGGCCAGGAAGGCGCGAAGGTCGCCGTGTTCGACCGGCTGGATGCCGAAGGCGATGCGCTGGTCGCTCAACTGCGCGCGCAGGGCATCGACGCGCGCTACTGGCATGTGGATGTCGCCAGCGAGCGCAATGTGCAGACCGCGATCGATCAGGTCGCGGCGCTGTTCGGCAAGCTGGATGTGCTGGTGAACAACGCCGGCATCTCCGGCTCAGTCAAACACACCCACGAAATCACCGAAGCCGAATGGGATGCGGTGCAGGCGGTGAACGTGAAGGGCGTGCTGTTCTGCGTGAAGCACGCCATCCCACACATGAAGCGCGCCGGTGGCGGCAGCATCGTCAACCTGTCGTCGATCTACGGCCTGATCGGCGCCGCCGACATCCCCGCGTACCATGCGTCCAAGGGTGCGGTGCGGCTGATGAGCAAGACCGATGCGCTGTGCTACGCGCCCGACCGGATCCGCGTGAACTCGGTGCACCCCGGCTTCATCTGGACGCCGATGGTCGAGCATCACCTCGGCGCCAGCGGCGCCACCGATATCGACGCCGCGCGCAAGGCCGTCGGCGACCTGCATCCGCTGGGACACATGGGCGACGTCGACGACATCGCCTGGGGCGTGGTTTATCTGGCGTCGGATGAATCGAAATTCGTCACCGGGAGTGAATTGGTGATCGATGGCGGCTACACGGCGCGATAACCCGCGAATGTCGTAGGGCGGGTCTTGCACCCGCCACTCCAACCGAACCACTGCCCACCTGCAGCAAACCGCGTGATTTCAACCGTAGCGATGATTTGCTGTTCGTCGCTTCGGCTGTGGCGGGTGCAAGACCCGCCCTACGCGTGTCATACCGAATCGAAGGCGGCGGATTCAGGCGCCAACGCTTCTGCGCACCGCATCAAAATCGCGCACCGGGCGCACTTCGATACTGCCGAAACGGATCCACGGGAACTCGTGGGCGATCCGCACCGCGTCTTCCAGGCTGTCGGCTTCGATCAGATTGAAGCCGGCCAGCACTTCCTTGGTTTCGGCGAAGGGGCCGTCGGTCACCCGCGCCGTGCCTTCGCGCACGCGCACGGTGCGCGCCTGCGCCGGTGCCTCCAACTGCTGCGAGCCCAGTAGGCAGCCGCCTTCCTTCAGTTCATCGGCATGGGCGATGCAGCCGTGCATCAGGCGGTCGTATTCCGCAGGCGGCAGGGTCGCCATCAACTCGGGATCGGTGTAGACCAGCAGCAGATATTGCATCTTCATTCCTCGGAGCCGAAGGCCGGGCAATGATGCCGCAACGGGCGGCTAAAAAATATTTACGGGCGCGTGTCGATTCTGCGCCTCCCCGTTCGTCGTCATGGATATGGGCAGTCGAAGCCGGCATTGCAGGTTGCCTGATTCCTTTCCACTGAGGAGAACGACGATGAAAGTCATGGTGATCGTGAAGGCCACCGCCGATTCCGAAGCCGGCGTGATGCCCGATCAGGACCTGTTGGCCGCAATGGGCCGTTTCAACGAAGACCTGGTCAATGCCGGGGTGATGCTGGCCGGCGAGGGCCTGAAGCCCACCGCGCAGGGCGCCCGCGTGCAGTTCGACGGCGCGCAGCGGCGGGTGGTCGACGGCCCATTCGCCGAAACCAAAGAGCTGATCGCTGGTTTCTGGCTGTGGCAGGTGCGCTCGCTGGACGAAGCCATCGAATGGGTCCGGCGCTGCCCGAATCCGCACAACGGCCCGAGCGAGATCGAAATCCGCCCGCTGTTCGAGGCCGATGATTTCGGCGAAGCCTTCACCCCCGAGCTGCGCGAACAGGAAGACCGTCTGCGCGCACGGCTCTCGCCCGACGCCTGACCCGAAGCCCATCCCGATGTCTTTCCAGGCCTATCTCGACAACATCCAGGCGAAGACCGGACACGGTCCCGAGCAATTCAAGCGCCTCGCCGCCGCCAAGGGTTTCGCGGACAGCGACGGCCTGAAGCCGGGCGTGAAGGCCGGCGACATCATCGCCTGGCTCAAGAGCGACTTCGCACTGGGCCACGGCCACGCGATGGCGATCGTGGCCCTGCTCAAGGGCACGAAACGTCCCGGCGACTGAGCCGCAGCGCATTCCCCATCGACACAGACGCACGTCGCCGACCCGAACGATCCGGCTCGAACCCAGGAGATTCCCGATGCAATTCATCGCTTACCTCAACTTCAACGGCAACTGTCGCGCCGCCTTCGATCTCTATCGCGACGTGTTCAAGGGCGACATCAGGATGCGCATGACCTACGGCGACTCGCCGATGCGGGACCAGATGCCGGCCGACAGCCACAACCTGATCATGCATACCCTCCTGGAAGCCGACGGCGCCGTGCTGATGGGCGCCGACGGCCCGCCGCCGCACGGCGATCCGGGCCAGGACACCTGCGTCAACATCAACGTCGACACGCCCGAGGACGCCGAGCGCATCTTCGCCGCGCTGTCCGCGGGCGGTCAGGTGCAGATGCCGCTGGAGGAAACCTTCTGGGCGATCCGCTGGGGCGCCTTTACCGACCGTTTCGGCAAGCCGTGGATGATCAACTGCATGAAGGAGGTCTGAGCCATGTCCACGCAAGCGAAACCCCGCCAGCTGTTCGTGAATCTGCCGGTCGAGAACCTAGACAGCACCGTCGCGTTCTTCGGCGCGCTCGGCTTCGGTTTCAATCCGCAGTTCACCGATGAGAACGCCGCCTGCATGGTGATCTCCGAGCACATCCAGGTGATGCTGCTGGTCAAACCGTTCTTCGCCGGCTTCACGAAGAAGCCCATCGCCGACGCCCGCGCCGCCACCGAAGTGCTGCTGGCGCTGTCGTGCGAATCGCGCGAGGAGGTGAACGCGATGGTGGCCAAGGCGGTCGCGGCCGGCGCGGCCACGCCCACGCCGGTCAACGACCTGGGATTCATGTACCAGCACGCGTTCGAGGATCTGGACGGCCATCAGTGGGAAGTCTTCTGGATGGACGCGTCGGCGATGCCGTCGGCGTGATCGCGGCAGCCGTTCCGCTGCAATCCTTCCGTTGCAATCCTTCCGTTGAAGCAGCAACACCCGCGACACCTACCCACCCCAGGAGAATGCGATGAGCTATGTCGACGGTTTCGTTCTGCCGGTTCCCAAGAAGAACCTGGATGCGTATCGCAGGCTGGCCCGCAGGGCCGGCAAGCTGTGGAAGGAGCACGGCGCGATCGAGTACATCGAATGCGTGGCCGACGATGTGCAGCCCGGCAAAACGACTTCGTTCCCGCAGGCGGTGAAGCTGAAGCCGGACGAGGTCGTGGTGTTCGCGTGGATCGTCTACAAGTCGCGCGCGCATCGCGACAAGGTCAACAAACGGGTGATGGCAGATCCGCGGCTGATGGCGTCGATGGACCCCAAGACAATGCCGTTCGACAGCAAGCGCATGTTCTGGGGCGGATTCAAGCCCATCGTCAGTCTTTGATCGATTCATCGAAGCCTGGCCATCCGGCGGCTGCGGCATGCAACATGCGGTCGCAGGCTTGCCGGTGCGGGAACGGAATGGTGTCATGCCGCCGATGACCGGAGACCGCACCCGACGCACCCTCGACGCCCTGTGGCGGATGGAATCGCCGCGGCTGGTCGCGCGGATCGCGCGCATGACAGGCGACGTGGCGATCGCCGAGGAACTGGCGCAGGACGTGCTGGTCGCCGCGCTGGAGCACTGGCCGGCCGACGGCGTGCCGGACAACCCGGCGGCGTGGCTGATGGCGGCGGCGAAGCGTCGCGCCATCGATCATCTGCGGCAGCGTGCGCTGCATGCGGACAAGCAGACCGAGTACGGCCTGGAACTTCAGCTGCACGGAACCGACATGGCCCACGATCGTGCGGATGAATATGCGGACGACGACATCGGCGACGATCTGCTGCGGCTGGTGTTCGCCGCCTGTCATCCGTTGCTGCCGTTGGAATCGCGGGTCGCGCTGACGCTGCGTCTGCTCGGCGGCCTGACCACCGCCGAAATCGCGCGCGCGTTCCTGCAGCCGGAGACCACCGTGGCCCAGCGCATCGTCCGCGCCAAGCGCACGCTCGCCGAGAAGCAGGTGCCGTTCGAAGTGCCGCGCAAGGCCGAACTGGCCGAACGCCTCGACGCGGTGCTGGAAGCGATCTACCTCATCTTCAACGAAGGCTACGCCGCCAGCTCCGGCGAGGACTGGATGCGCCCCGCGCTGTGCGAGGAAGCGCTGCGGCTGGGGCGCGTGCTGGTGGGCCTGTTGCCCGGCGAATCCGAAGCGCTGGGCCTGCTCGCGCTGATGGAACTGCAGGCCTCGCGCGCGAAGGCGCGGGTCGCCGCCGACGGCAGCCCGGTGCTGCTGCTGGAACAGGATCGCGCGCGCTGGGATCGTCTGCAGATCCAGCGCGGGCTGCAGGCGCTGACGCGCGCGCAGCAGCTCGGCGGCGCGCGCGGGCCGTATGCGCTGCAGGCCGCGATCGCCGCCTGCCACGCCCGCGCGACGCGCGCCGACGACACCGACTGGGCGCGGATCGCCGCGCTGTATGCGGTGCTGGCGCAGGTGCAGCCGTCGCCGGTGGTGGAACTCAACCGCGCGGTCGCCGTCGGCAAGGCGCAGGGGGCCGCGTCCGCGCTGCCGCTGGTCGACGCCCTGTGCGACGCACCGCAGCTGCGCGACTACGGCCTGCTGTACGCGGTGCGCGGCGATCTGCTCGAACAACTCGCGCGCCGCGACGAAGCCAGCGAGGCCTTCGAGCGCGCCGCATCGCTCGCCGCCAACGCGCGCGACCGCGAACTGATGCTGGCACGCGCGGCGCGCTGTTCTACAACGGGCTGATTGTCGGCGGACTGATCCGCCGTCCTGTCCGTCGATGCCGATGGCACGCAGCGTGCCGTTTGCATCGAAAAACAGCTGCGGCCGTTAATTTCCCGTGAGCTTTCGCGACCAAGGTCGCAGGCCAATCAAATCCTAATCCTTCGCTCACGTTCGGCTAACAAACGGATCATCTTCGTTTAATCGGGGCCGCCCAGCATGCGGCCTCATGACACCTCTCCCGTCCGCCTCCGCACCACACCGCCTGGCCACCCGCGGCTTCGCCCACGGCGCGCTGATCGATCCCGACCACGCGCGCCGCGCCGAGACCGAAGCCTTCATCGCCCAGGTCTACCGCGCTCGCTACGGCGCCGAGCTCACCCAGTTCCTGCTGCATCTGCTGGCCTTCGACGATGCCGCCGGCCGGCTGCAGGCGGCGGTCGGACTGCGCTGCGGCTACGAAGGTCCGCTGTTCGTCGAACAGTACCTCGATGCGCCCGCGGAAGCCGCCATCGCCGATGCCATCGGCCGCCCGGTGTCGCGCGACCAGCTGGTCGAGGTCGGCAATTTCGGCGCGCTGTCCGCGGGCGACGCCCGGGAACTGATCCTGCACCTGACCCATTGGCTGCATGCGGCGGGTTTCCGCTGGGTGCTGTTCGCGGCGACGCGGCAGCTGCGCAACACCTTCGATCGGCTGCACCTGGCCACCGTCGAACTGGCCGAGGCGAACCCCTCGCGGCTGCTCCGTGATCCGGGCCAATGGGGGCAGTACTACGATGCGCAGCCCAAAGTGATGTTCGGCGATATCGCCGCCGGGCATGCCTATCTGTCGCGCTCGCAGCGCGTCCCGGCCGCGGCGCCGGCGATGCCGTGGCTGCCGTGTCTTGCGGCGGGTGCGCTGTGAACGCGGCGGCGAACACATTCGCCCCACTGCTCGGCACGCTCCGCGGCGATGCGCCGCGCGTGCTGTGGCGCGACGGCGCGCTGAGCGACGACGCACTCGCCGAGAAAGTGCGCCTGCTCGCCGAGGCCATTGCCGCCAGCGGCGCGCGACGCATCGCCAGCCGGCTCGACAATGGTCCCGACTGGCTGGCGCTGGATCTCGCGATCCGCACGCTCGACGCCGTACATGTGCCGTTGCCGACGTTCTTCTCGCCCGCGCAGGTGGCGCATGCGCTCGCGGGCAGCGGTGCCGACGTGTTGATCGCTCCCGCGGATGCGCCGTTGCCCGATGCCTTCGCGGCCTGCACGACGCATGCGCTCGGCGACACCCTGCAATGGCTGCGGCTCGATCCGGCGCCGACCGCGCTGCCGGCGGGCACCGCCTGCATCACCTACACCTCCGGCACCACCGGCACGCCGAAGGGCGTGTGCCTCGACGCCGCGGCGCTGCTGTCGGTGGCGCAGTCGCTGGCCGACGCCGCGGCGCCGCTGTCGCCGAAGCGGCATCTGTGCCTGATGCCGCTGTCGACGCTGCTGGAGAACGTCGCTGGCGTGTACGCGGCGCTGCTGTCCGGCGCGCAGATCGCGGTGCCGCCGCTGGCCGAAGTCGGCTACACCGGCGCTTCGGGGCTCGACGTGCCGACGCTGCTGGCCTGCCTGCATCGCTACCGGCCCGAAAGCGCGATCCTGCTGCCGCAGCTGCTGCTGGCGCTGGTGATGGCAGCCGAACAGGGCGCGACGCTGCCGGATTCGCTGAAATTCCTCGCGGTGGGCGGCGGCCGCGTCGGCCCCGCGCTGCTGGCGCGCGCCGAAGCCGTGGGCCTGCCGGTGTACGAAGGCTATGGCCTGAGCGAATGCGCGTCGGTGGTCTGCCTCAATCGCCCCGGCGCGTCGCGCATGGGCAGCGTCGGCAAGCCACTGCCGCATGCGAAGGTCTCGGTGATCGACGGCGAGTTGTTCGTCGAAGGCGTGCGCTACCTCGGTTATCTCGGCGAAGACGGTCCCTCTTCCGGACCCATCGCGACCGGCGACATCGGCCACATCGACGCCGACGGTTTCGTGCACATCACCGGCCGGCGCAAGCACGTCTTCATCACGTCGTTCGGCCGCAACGTCTCGCCGGAATGGGTGGAAAGCGAACTGCTGCAGCATCCCGCGTTCGCGCAGGCGATCGTCCATGGCGAAGCGCGGCCGTTCAACGTCGCCATCGTCTGGCCCCGACGCGCCGATCTGGACGACGCCGCGCTGCGCGCCGCACTGCGCGACGTCAATCGCGGCCTACCCGACTACGCCCAGGTCCGCGACATCGTGCGCGCCGACGCGCCGTTCTCGTTCGCCGATGGCCTGGCGACCAGCAACGGCCGCCCGCGACGCGACGCGATCCTGGCGCGCTATCGCGATGCGGTGGACGCGCGCTATCCCGATTCCAACGCAAGCATTTCCGAAGTTCCCACGCTTCACGGAGCCACCGCATGACCCAACACATCACGCCCTTCCACGACATGCCTTTCCACGACAGGCTCCTCGCCGAGACCCAGCGCGAGCGCCAGTCGCTGCTCACCGTTCCGATCATCCAGGAGGCGCTGGCCGGCAGGATCGCCCGCGACGACTACATCGCCTTCCTCACCCAGGCCTTCCACCACGTGCGCCACACCGTGCCGCTGCTGATGGCCTGCGGCGGACGGCTGCCGGCGCGGCTGGAATGGCTGCGCACCGCGGTGGGCGAATACATCGAGGAAGAAATGGGCCATCACGAATGGATCCTCGACGATCTGGTCGCCTGCGGCGCGGATCGCGACCAGGTCGCGCAGTCGCAGCCCGCCGAAGCCACCGAACTGATGATCGCCTACGCCTACGACACCATCGCCCGCGGCAATCCGGTCGGCTTCTTCGGCATGGTGCTGGTGCTGGAAGGCACCAGCGTGGCGCTGGCCACGCGCGCCGCCGAAACCATCGAAACCTCGCTCGGCCTGCCGCGCAACGCCTTCAGTTATCTGCGCTCGCACGGCGACCTGGACATCGAACACGCCGGTTTCTACGAGCGGCTGATGAACCAGCTGGACGACGAAGACGACCGCCGCGCGGTGATCCACGCCGCGAAGCGCTTCTACAAACTCTACGGCGACGTGTTCCGCAGCCTGCGCGACGACCGCAGCGTGTTGGCGGAAGCGGCATGATCGCGCTCGCCGACCGTACCGTGCTGTTGACCGGCGCCAGCGGCGGCATCGGTGCAGCCCTGTGCGACTCCCTGGTGGGGGCCGGCGCGCGCGTGGTCGCCGTCGGGCGCAACGAAACGCGACTGCAGCAGCTCGCCGGGCGACATGACGCCGGACGCGTGGTGCCGCTGGTCGCGGATCTCGCGGACGACGACGGCCTCGCGCACGTCGTTTCCACCGTCTCGCGGTTCGAGCGCACGCCGTCGGTGCTGGTGCTGGCGCATGCGCAGAGCGCGTTCGGCATGTTCGAGGACCAGGCCATGGCCGACCTGCGCGCGCTGGTCGACACCAATCTGCTGGCGCCGATGGCGCTGATCCACGGCCTGATACCCATGCTCAAACAGCATCCGCAGGCGGCGGTGGTCGCGGTGGGTTCCACGTTCGGCAGCCTCGCGTTTCCGGGCTTCTCCGCCTACAGCGCAACCAAGTTCGGCCTGCGCGGACTGATGGAAGGCCTGTCGCGCGAATACGCCGATGGCGGCCTGCAATTCCAGTATCTGTCGCCGCGCGCCACCCGCACCGCGTTCAACACGCCCGCGGTGATCGCGATGAACCGGGAAATGAAGGTCGCCGAGGACGACCCCGCCGATGTCGCCGCACAGCTGGTCGCCGCCATCGCCAGCGGGCGCCCGCGGCTGCAGTTGGGTTGGCCGGAAAAACTCTTCGCACGCCTCAACGGCGTGCTGCCCGGTCTGGTCGACCGCAACCTGAAATCGCAACTCCCCATCGTTCGTCGCCACGCGCGCACCGCGTAGGCGTCTTCATCTCTCCGAGGACAACCGCCATGATCCGATTCCGCAACCGCATGCTCGCCGCCGCCGTCGGCGCCGCGCTCTTCGTCGCTTCCGCATCGTCCGTATTCGCGGGCGAAGTCTCGCCGCAGGTCTCCGCCGTGCGCGACCGCTGGGCCGAAGTCAACTACAACACCCCGAAGGCGCAGCGCGAAGCCGCCTACGACGCGCTGGCGAAACAGGCGGCGAACGCGCGCGCCGCGCAGCCGAAAGACGCCGGTGCGCTGATCTGGGAAGGCATCGTGCTGTCGAGCTTCGCCGGCGAACGCGGCGGCCTGGGCGCGCTGGGCCTGGCCAAGCAGGCGCGCGCCGATTTCGAGCAGGCGATCAAGCTCGATCCCAACGCGCTCGACGGTTCGGCCTATACCAGCCTGGGCGTGCTGTATTACTCGGTGCCCGGCTGGCCGGTCGGCTTCGGCGACGACAAGAAAGCGCGCGAACTGCTGCGCAAGGGGCTGCAGGTCAATCCCAACGGCATCGACCCGAACTATTTCTACGGCGATTTCCTGCAGGACCAGGGCGACTGGAAAGGCGCCGCCGCCGCGCTGGAGAAAGCCCTGGCCGCGCCCGCGCGCCCCGGCCGCGAATTGGCCGACCAGGGCCGCCGCAAGGAAGCCGCCGCGCTGCTGGCGAAAGTGCGCACCAAGCTTGCGGCGCGCTGAGCGGCGACCCACACTCCACCGATGCGCATCCTGCTGGTCGAAGACGACGAATCCCTGGGCGAAGGCATCCGCACCGCGCTGCGGCGGGCCGCCTTCACGGTCGACTGGCTGCGCGACGGCGTGAGCGCGCTGGCCGCGATCAAGGACGGCGGCATCGATCTGGTGGTGCTGGATCTGGGCCTGCCGCACATGGACGGCATGGAAGTGATCCGCCAGGCCCGCCGCGCCGAGGCGATCATGCCGATCCTGGTGCTGAGCGCGCGCGAGCGCGCCAGCGACCGCACGCTGGGCCTGGATGCCGGCGCCGACGATTATCTGCCCAAACCCTTCGACACCCAGGAACTGCTGGCCCGCGTGCGCGCCCTGCTGCGGCGCGTGGGCGGCCGCGCCACGCCGATCCTGCACTTCGGCGCGCTGTCGCTGGACCCGGCGCGGCTGGACGTGGTGTGGCGCGGGAAATCGCTCGACCTGCCGCGTCGCGAATTCGCCCTGCTGCGGATGTTGATGGAACAGCGCGGCCGCCCGATCTCGCGCGAGTCCGCGCAGCAGCGGCTGTACGGCTGGGACGAGGACGTGGCGAGCAACGCGCTGGACGTGCACGTGCATGCGCTGCGCAAGAAACTCGACCCCGCGCTGATCCGCACCCTGCGCGGCATCGGCTACGCGCTGGACGAGAAGGTCGCGCAGGATACGGGCGGCGCATGACGATGTCGGAAAGCACGCGTCCGAACAGCATGGATTCGAAAACCACGGCTTCAAAAACCTCCGCTTCGAAAAGCACGGCTTCGAAAAGCCTCGCTTTGAAAAGCCCCGCTTCGAAAAACACGATCTCCATCCGCCGCGTGCTGCTGCTGTCGATCATCGGCGTCACCACCCTGGTGCTGCTGGTCGCCTCGGTCTTCAGCTATCGCGCCGGTCTGCAGGAAGCCGGCGAGCTGTTCGACGCCAAGCTCGCCCATTCCTCGCGGGTGCTGATGAGTCTGGTCGACGAACCGCTGGCCGATCTCGCCCTGCGCGCCGATGGCACCACCACTGCCGACGATGTCATGGTGATCAAGGTCTGGCGCGGCAACAGCGAAGGCGTGGGCGAAGCGCTGGCCATGCCCGACGGCCACGCCTACGAAACCAAACTCGCCTTCCAGGTGCGCGATGCGCGCGGCACGGTGCTGCTGCGCTCCGACAGCGGCCCCAGCCGTCCGCTGGCGCCGCTGAAGTCCGGGTTCGCCAATCTCGTGATCGACGGCGAGCACTGGCGCACCTTCACCCTGAAATCGGCGACCGGCCGCTGGTACCAGTCCGGCGAACTGTCCGCGATCCGCGAAGAGATCGCCGAGGAAATCGCGGTCGGCACGCTGATGCCGCTGCTCGCCGCCGTGCCGCTGGTGGCGCTGTTCGTCTGGCTCGCAGTGAACTGGGCAAGCCGCAGCCTGCTGCGGGTCTCCGACGCGGTGGAACAGCGCGCGCCGGAACGCTTGACGCCGATCGAGCTCGACCGCGCGCCGCGCGAAGTGCAGGGCATCCTCAACGCCGTGAACGGCCTGCTCGACCGGCTCGACAAGGCGCTGGCGCGCGAACGCCGCTTCACCGCCGACGCCGCGCACGAACTGCGCACGCCGATCGCCGCGCTGAAAGTGCATGCCTACAACCTGCGCCAGTCCGCCAACGACGACGAGCGCGAGCATTCGCAGCGCCATCTCGACGCCGGCATCCTGCGCATGGAGCGGCTGGTCGCGCAGTTGCTCGCGCTCAGCCGCATCGAAAGCGGTGCCGTGCCCGCCGCGCATCGCCATGTCGATCTGGTCGCGCTCGCGCAGCGCCACGAACGCGACTACGCCGCACTGGGCAGCGACGACGGCAAACGCATCGTCCTCACCGCCGAGCCCGCGACCGTACTGGGCGACGAACTCACCATCGACGCACTGCTGCGCAACCTGCTGGACAACGCGATGCGCTACACGCCGCCCGGCGGCGAGATCGCGATCAGTGTTGGCCGCGACGGCGATCGCGCGCAGCTGGTGATCGAGGACTCCGGCCCCGGTATTCCCGAAGAAGCGCGCCAGCGCGTCTTCAACCGCTTCCACCGCGAACTCGGCACCGGCGTCGAAGGCAGCGGCCTCGGCCTGTCCATCGTTGCCCAGGCCCTGCACCAGCACCGCGGCGAGATCGTCCTCGACGCCTCCCCCACCCTCGGCGGCCTGCGCGCCACGGTCACCCTGCCGGCGCTGTAATCACGCTTGTGCGTCGCCTGCTTCTGTAGGAGCGGCTTCTGTAGGAGCGGCTTCAGCCGCGAGCTCTTCCCAACCCCGCAGCAGATACCAACGCCCCCGTGGGAGCGACGCAACAGGCCGCGCTTTTGTGGGAGCGACGCAAGTCGCGACGCTTTCCGCTGTCATCCCGAACGCACGCGCAGCGTGCGGAGGGACCTGCTTGTCCCCGTCATTCCCGCAAATTCGCGGCGCTTGTCTCCTCCCTCCGCGCAACGCGCGCGGGGAGGCCGGGAGGGGGGCGAAGCCGCCGCAGACCTTTCACGTATCGTCATGTATCACTTCACCCGCTTTCGATCCGGACAGGGCGGCGGCGGTGGCCGTGGAATCTTCGGCAACCGACTCTCCGAGTACTCCGTAATCCCCACATCGATCGCACGCCGGCCCGCGAGCACATCTAGCAGACCGGTCCGCACCATACCGGCCGCATCGTACTCGTCGCCAACGGCAAGCAGATTTCCGGCATGCACCTGGATCGAATCCGATGCCTTGTCCGCAAACAACACGTAATAACCGCCCGCGTCGATCCGCAGCCCGCAACACCAATACGTCGAATAGCGGATGCGCTTGATCTTCGATTTGCCGCGGATGCGGTCGACGACCTGGATGACCGCAACCGCAATGTGATCGGCCGGATCGGGCGATACGCCGGTGCCGATCACCCGGAAGACGACGACATCCTTCGCTTCTTGAACGATGTCCCTGTCGAGCGAGTAGTTCATGCATTCGCAGGCGGATGCAAAGCCCGACACCAGGAAAAGCAGAACGAACGTCAAAGCTCTCATCTTGAAACTCCGAAGCGATCCATCGTGCCTTGCGAATGATCCAAACCCGACACGCGGCAGGAATCACCGCGCCTCCCGCCGATGTCGTCGCCCGGGTAAGGCCAAAGGCCGCACCCGGGGCTCTTCGGTGAGGTATTTCTCCACTCATCCCGGGTGCGCGCGTTGCGCTTACCCGGGCTACTCGCTGGCGACGCTTTCGTAGGATGGGTTGAGCGTAGCGATACCATCATCGAACGCACAGCGCATGCCGTGAATTCAAAAAAGAGACATTGAAAACATATCGAAAATTGCCGATCGAAAAGCGATGGGCATCGCTACGTTCAACCCATCCTACTTGTTACCGGTTACTTTTCGAGCTCGCTGGATACATATGCAGCGATCTCTCGTGTGTTCCTGACAAACTCCGATTCCAGCTCGATTCCGCACTTGTTGGCCAAGACAATTATCGACCACAAGCAGTCCGACAATTCATGACCAAGTTTAGCCTTGCAGTCATCGATATCTCGGACGCCGACGTGTGCCTGGATGAGCTTTGCCAGATCGCCTACGTCCCCGATGAAGCCGAGCGCAAGTTCCTGTGCGGTCCAGACGCGGCCATACTTCTTGATCTCGAGCTGCTCGTAGAGATCGTTCAACTGCAGTGCCGATTTTTCAAGGTCGCTGAAGTTCATGTTCCACCGCCCAACTAGATTCGATACCCCGTATGAATCGCCACAATCCCCGCCGATAGATTCTTGTACGAACACCGCGCAAACCCCGCAGCATCCATCATCCCCTTCAGCTCATCCTGCGGCGGATGCTTGCGGATCGATTCGGCCAGATACTGGTAGCTGTCGCTGTCCTTCGCGAACAGCTTGCCCAGCTGCGGCAATATCCTGAACGAGTGGAAGTCGTAGATCGGCTTGAACCATTCGGCGGTGACTTCGGAGAACTCCAGCACGCGGGCCTGGCCGCCGACGCGCAGCACGCGGTACATCTCGCGCAGGGCGGCGTCCTTGTCGGTGACGTTGCGCAGGCCGAAGGCGATGGTGACCAGATCGAAGCTGCCGTCGGGGAACGGCAGCTTCTCGGCGTTGCACTGCACGTACTCGAAGCCGCGGACGTTACCGCGGTCGGTCATGCGGTCGCGGCCGACGCGCAGCATCGCACCGTTGATGTCGCCGAGCACCAGTTCGCCCTCGTCGCCGACGCGATCCTTCAGCAGCGCGGCGATGTCGCCGGTGCCGCCGGCAAGATCCAGCACGCGGTCGCCGGGGCGCACCTGCGCGGTGGCGACGAAGTAGCGCTTCCAGACCCGATGGATGCCGAGGCTCATCAGGTCGTTCATCAGGTCGTAGTTGCCGGCGACCGAGGAGAACACCTCGCCGACGAGCTTCTGCTTCTCGGCGACGGGCACGTCACGGAAGCCGAAATGGGTGGTGCCCTGTTCGGGCGACGATTCGGGCGATTCGGGCGTTTTCTTGGGCTTGCTCATGGCGGCAGTTTAACCCGCCGGCCGGCGGCATCCGGCGCCAGCCCATCGAGCACGCTTACCCGGCCCGCTCACATCGGTTTCTTCACCATCAGCCAGAAGATCGCCAGCACGCTGAGGAACGCGGGCCATCCCAGCCAGAACCACCAGCGCATGACCCGGAAATACGCCGGGGGCAGCGGCGCGCCGGTGGCCGCCGCGGCGCGGGCCAGGTCGCGGGCGCGCAGCTGCAGGCGCAGCACCGGCAGCCAGCAGGCGCCGATCACGAAAAACAGGATCAGCGCGGTCTTCAGCCAGAACATCGACAGCGGCATGTCGGCCATCTGCGCCAACCACAGTCCGCTGGCGAACTGCACGATCACCGCGGGGGCGGTGAAGCAGGCGTCGGCGATCACCACGGTGCCGGCGGTGGCGGCGATCTCGCGGGCGTCGCCGCGGCGGTGCGCCATCCACAGGAAGAACGCGATGCCCAAGCCGGTGCCGAACAGTAGCGTCGACGACAGGATGTGGATCCACTTCAGGGTCAGGTAGTCCAATTCATCTCCTTCATCTCACTCCGCCCGCTCATCGCCTGTCCACCAGTACCCACAGCACCGCCAGCGCCGGCAGCACCGCGAGATTCTTCGCCAGCCCGCCCAGCGGGTCCAGCCACAGCGCCGGCAGCAGCGCGCCGAACACCAGCGTGTAGGCGAGCACGCTGAGCAGCATCAGCGCGATGCAAGGGCGCGGCCGCCAGCCGATCAACAGCCATGCGGCGAGCAGCAGGTCGAGGCCGGCCGTTGCGCGCGCCAGCGCCACCAGCGCCTCCGGCACGAGCGCGGCGAGCGGCGAGCCGGCCGCAAGCGCCTCGATCTGCGTCGCGGACGTCGCAAATCCGGCCCAGGCCGACAGCACCCAGAGCGCGATCACGCCGAACTTCAGCAGCGGCGCAAGGAAATACAGCTGCGCCTGCCAGCGGTCCTGCACCTGGCTGGGATGCGCGGCCAGCGCGTCGCGCAGCGGGCGCGGCGCGAAATCGAAACGCTCGCGCAGCGTGGGCAGCGCATCGCCGCCGACCACGTTGCCGCGGCGGAGCATCCGCCACATGGTCTGGCCCATCGGTCCGTTTCCGAGCGACTCGCCGACCGTCACCTGCAGGCCGACCAGCGCCTCCGGCACCGCGATCGCGCGGGTGCCGGGGATGCGCAACCACGCGCGCCAAGCGTTCTGGTAATCGCGCAGGGACATGACCTCGGGGCCGCCGACCTCGTGGATGCCGCGCACATCGTTGTCGACCGCGCGCGCGACCAGTTCGCCCAGATCCTCGGCGGCGATGGGCTGGATCGACCAGCGGCCGTCGCCGGGCAGCGCATGCGCGAACGGCAGCGCCGCCAGCGCGCGCAGCATCGACGTGCCGCCGTACGACCCGGTGGCCGAATACACCACCGACGGCCGCAGCGCGACCGCCGACAGCGGCAGCGCGACCAGGGTTTCGTCGAAGCGATGCTTCGATGCGATGAACGCGCCGTCGGCGGGCAGGCCCAGCGCGGAGATCTGCACGAAGCGGCGCACGCCGGCATCGACGCAGGCGCGCGCCAGCGCCAGCGGGCCGTCGACATGGATGGCGTCGAAGGTCTGGCGCCCGGTTTCGCGCAATATGCCGGCAGCGTTGACCACGGCATCGACGCCATCGAGCGCGTCCCGCCAGTGCTCAGGCGCGGTCATCGTCGTGAAGTCGCAGACACGCTCGTCGTCGCGCAGCGTGCGTGCGCCATGCATGCGCACACCGCGAAGGACGCGCCAGCCGCGCCGACGCAGTGCGGCGATCAGATAGCCGGCGATGAAACCATCGCCGCCGAGGACCAGGACCGTGGTAGCGCGATCACGCTCGGTCGGCGCCGGCACGGGGGTGATAGAGGACATGCGGGCACGCTAACCGAGCCCATCGCACAGCGCCAGTCCGGCGCGGCCTTCAGCGCAGCGATCGCATCACTGCGCGCGCGCCTTGGCAGCTTCCTGCTGCGGCGCGTCCAGTTGCGCGACCGGATTGTGTTGCTGCGCGGGCTGGGTCGCATCGAGCTTCGCCGAGGCCTGTTGCACATCGGTGCGCATCGCCTCGGCCAGCGGCAGCGGCGTGGACAGCCGCGCGCCGGGGTCGGAGAGGCCACCCTGCACCGCGATCAGATCGGTGCGCCGTTGATTGAGGACGATATGGTCGGGCGCGATCTGCTGGCCCGCTGCATGCAGTGCGACGCCAGCGGCGACCCGCTGGCGATCCGCGCCGAAGGCATCAGCCGGAATATTGGGGGAACGATCGAGGGCATCCATTGCCTGACGCACTGCCGGATGCGTGTGCTGATCGCTCGTGGCCAGTGTGACCGGAGCAGCGTCGGGCGCGCCGTTGGGCATCGTGACCGGCGTGTGCGCGTGGGTGACCGCGGTGTGATCGAAATGACCCGCGGTCGGCGGCGTGGTGCCTGTATTGACGTACGCCTGGCGGCCGGCGGCGGCGCCGAGATTCAGGCCGTTGCGTTCCAGCTGCGCTTCGCTCAGACCCAGGCTGGTCATGTCGATCGCGATGTGCGATGTGACGCCCGCTGCGGTCACCCCTGGCGCATAGTGACGTTCGAAGTTCACCACCGAACCCACCAGATTGGTGGCGTAGTTGTTCTGGTAGTTGGAATCGCCATGATGACCCAAGCGCGCGGCCGAGGCCGGCTGGTCGAAGTAGTGCTGACCCGCCGCCGCCATGTTCGTTGCGTTCGCGGTCATCGTCATGTCGGCATTGACGGCATAGCCCGCGCGTAACGCGTAGCTCGTGGGCGTGCCGGGTATCTCCGGGGTACCGCTTGGATTGGCCGGCGTGGCGGGCGTCGCCGGAATGGTGGGCGTCGCAGGCGTGACAGTGATGAATTCACCCATCCGCCCGGGACTTGCACGATAGATGTCTTCAAGGCTCGGCGTGGCGTTCGTGCTGCGCACCATGCCCACCGTGGCATTGAAACCGGCGATGTGGGCAGCGGACTCGTCGCTCCGGTTCACCGCCAGCATGGTGCTGAGCGGCGCGGTGTAGTCGTGCGTGGCTTGCCTGCTCTGGGCGATGCGGCCGAGTTCGCCATCGAAGGCGGCGAGGGCAGCGCCCACCGTCGGGCGATAGATCGCGTGCTGGGTTTCGTGGCCCAGGACATACGTCAATTCCGCCGGATTGAAACGGCCACCGGCCGGCGTGGTCATGATCGACGCCGGAACCTCCATGGTTCCGCTGGTCGGGTTGAATTGCCCGCCCGCATGCGTGCCGACAGGCAGCAGCGAGAATGCGCGCAACTCCCCTGCCGCCACGGCACTGTTGATCTGATCGACCAGCGCCGGCGAATGCTGCAGCGTGCTGGCGAAATTGGTCTGCTGGTCCGCGGTCAGCGATGCGTTGAACGCGGTGACCAGGGCCTGCGATTGTGTGCTGAGCGGCATGACGGCGATGCTCCTTGCGCCCGGCGGATCCAGCAGGGCGGGCGTGACGACGACAGGTTCCGTGAAGCGGAACCCTGTGAACCAGAACCCTCTCGATCAGGACCCGGCAGACGGCAACTCAGTTGATCAACACCATGTAGACGCAGGCGTGGGTGATTTTTTCCGGCGGATCGTCGGCTTCGCCGCGGGTGTGGACCGTGACCGTCATCCCTTCGCGCTGGAACAGATCGTGGATCACACGGTTGTGTTCGCCGCGGTAGGTTTCGCGCTTGAACCCCATCGTCTGCAGCTCGGCCGCGAAGCGGTCGAAATCGATCTTGCAGATGTCGCTGAGCGGCGGGTAGATGCCGGGCGGATCGGGCCGGAACGCGAATTCGAACCGGGGGCCATAGGTATTGGCCGGATCGAACTCGAACGACGACCACCAGTCGCCGGTCAGGCGCTCGCCGAACCCCAGACGCCCGGCATCCGAGGCGAACGCGACGCCGAAGGCCTGCTGCAGGCGCTCGGCGGTGATGTCGCGGATGGTCCTGCTGTCGCGGATCAGGTCGAGCAGGCGCAGCAGCGACTGTTCGGCATCGAGCCGGGGCGAAAACGCCTGCGAGGCTGTGGCGGTGGGCGTCATGGCAGGACTCTCCTTGGCGGAACGGGTGGAAGCGGACGGGTCGTTCGCGCAGGCGGCGAGGCCAAGCGCGGCGAGGACGACGGCGACTTGGCGGGTCGGGAGACGGGCCGGCATACGATCATCCTTGTTGCGGGAACCAGTCCGAAAATATACGCCGAAAGCGCGCGCGAGCGGCCGCGCCGCGTCGACACGTGCGTGGCCCGCCCGTTGCGCGATCAGAGGATGTAACGACTCAGATCCGGATCCTGCACAAGTTCGCCCAGATGCAGATCGACGTAGGCGCGGTCGATGGTCACCGTGGTGCCGCCGCGATCGGGCGCCTCGTAACTCAGCGTATCGAGCAGGCGTTCGAGGATGGTGTGCAGGCGCCGCGCGCCGATGTTTTCCTGGCGCTCGTTGACCGTGGCCGCGATCTCGGCGAGACGCTCGACGGCGTCCGTCGTGAACGACAGTTCGACGCCTTCGGTCTTCAGCAGTTCGACGTACTGCAGCGTCAGCGAGGCCTTGGGCTCGGTGAGGATGCGGACGAAATCGTCCTTGCCCAGCGCGCCGAGTTCCACGCGGATGGGAAAGCGGCCCTGCAGTTCCGGGATCAGATCGCTGGGCTTGGCGAGATGGAAGGCGCCGCTGGCGATGAACAGGATGTGGTCGGTCTTCACCGCGCCGTATTTGGTACTGACTGTCGAGCCTTCGACCAGCGGGAGCAGGTCGCGCTGCACGCCTTCGCGGCTGACGTCGGCGCCGTGGCTTTCGGAGCGCTTGGCGACCTTGTCGATCTCGTCGATGAAGACGATGCCGTGCTGTTCGCAGGCGTCGATCGCGGCTTCGCGCACGTCGTCCTCGTTCACGAGTTTGCCGGCTTCCTCTTCGATCAGCTGCACGCGCGCGGCACGGATCGTGAGCTTGCGGGTGTGTGTCTTGCTGCCGGACAGGCTGGAGAACATCTGCCGCAATTGCTGGCCCATCTCTTCCATGCCCGGCGGCGCCATGATGTCGACGCCGACGTTCACGGCGGTATCGATCTCGATCTCGCGGTCGTCGAGCGCGCCTTCGCGCAGTTGCTTGCGGAATTTCTGTCGGGTGTCGGCGGATCGGTCGGTCGCGGCGCTGGTGCTGCTCTCGCCGCTGCCGACATCCAGCGTGGCGGTGCCCGCGCCGGCCTCCGCGCCGAAGCCAAAACCGCCCGCAGCCTGCCGTTTCGGCAGCAGAGCATCGAGGATGCGGTCCTCCGCGCGCGCCTCGGCCTGCGCGCGCACGCGCGCCTTGGCCTGTTCGCGATACATCTTCACCGCTGTGTCCGCCAGATCGCGGATGATCTGTTCGACATCCTTGCCGACATAGCCGACTTCGGTGAAGCGCGTGGCCTCGACCTTCACGAACGGCGCGTTGGCCAGCGTCGCCAGGCGGCGCGCGATCTCGGTCTTGCCGACGCCGGTCGGGCCGATCATCAGGATGTTCTTGGGCATCACTTCATTGCGCAGCGCGTCGTCGAGCTGCATGCGCCGCCAGCGGTTGCGCAGCGCGATGGCGACCGCGCGCTTGGCGGCGCTCTGGCCGACGATGTGGCGATCGAGTTCCTGCACGATTTCGCGCGGGGTCATCGTGCTGTTGGCGTGTTCGGTCTTGTTGGGCATGGCTCGGATTCTGTGGGTGCGATCGGTGTCGCGGTGATTCTTGTGGGAGCGACGCGAGTCGCGACTGGATCATTCCGCTGCGTGAGTCGCGACTTGCGTCGCTCCCACAAAAGCTCTCAGAGCTCTTCGACGACGATGTTGCGGTTGGTGTAGATGCAGACGTCGCCGGCGATGTTCAGCGCCTCGACCGCGATGCGGTTCGCGTCCAGTTCGGTGTGCGCCAGCAGCGCGCGCGCCGCGGACAGTGCGTACATGCCGCCGGAGCCGATCGCGACCAGCCCGTCCTCGGGTTCGATCACATCGCCGGTGCCGCTGATGATCAACGACGTTTCCTTGTCGGCCACTGCGAGCAAGGCTTCGAGCTTGCCGAAGCGACGCTCGGTGCGCCAATCCTTCGCCAGTTCGACCGCGGCGCGGGTGAGTTGGCCGTGCTTTTCCAGCTTCGATTCGAACAGCTCGAACAGGGTGAACGCGTCGGCTGCGGCGCCGGCGAAACCGGCCAGCACCTGGCCATCGCGGCCGAGCCGGCGGACCTTGCGCGCATTCGATTTCATCACCGTGTGGCCGAGCGTCACCTGGCCATCGCCGGCCACGACCACGCGGCCGTTGCGGCGCACCGACACGATGGTGGTGGCGTAGAAGACATTGGGATTGTGGCTGGGGTCCATGGAACTTCCTGCGGCTCGAAGCGGGCGTTCCATGGTTGTGGGGACGCCGTCCGCGGGACGCAAGGGATGACGAATGGGGCAGGACGCAGCCCGCGGCCATGCATTCCGGATGGCTCTCGCATTCGAGCCATCGGCGGGAAGAGCAAATCCCCCCTGCCCCCCTTTTTCAAAGGGGGGAAAGGCAAATGCATTCGCGAGCTACATGCGTGCGGATCACCCTGCAGGCACGAATACCGCGCCGATCGGGCAGCGCGAGGATTTCAGCGGGCGCTGTGCTTCGCCGCCCTTGCTTCGCCACGTTGCTTTGCCGCTCTTGCTTCGCCCCCTTTAAAAAAGGGGGCTACGGGGGATTTGCTTTTGGATGTCAGCCATCCTGAGTCAACAGGCCGAAGCCGCAGAAACGTCTCGCGATGTCGAGCCGCAGATGAAGCAGCGGCCTGAAGGCCGCTCTACGGAAAGCGATACAGAAAACAATCGGGAAAACGATACGGAAAGCGACAGGAGTTCATCTTTTCCGCTTCGCCCGCGGATGCGCGCCGTCGTAGACCTTCGCGAGGTGCTGGTAATCCAGATGCGTGTAGATCTGGGTCGTCGCGATGTCGGCATGGCCCAGCAGCTCCTGCACGCCGCGCAGGTCGCCGGACGACTCCAGCACGTGACTGGCGAAGGAGTGCCGCAGCAGATGCGGATGCACGCGCTTGAACAGGCCCTGGCGCTGCGCGAGCCGCTGCAGGCGGATCTGCACCGCACGCGGCGTGATGGTCGCGCCTCCGCGCCCGGGAAATACCGGCGCGTCGGGCTGGCCCTGCGATTCGCGCCGCCAGTCCTCCAGCGCCTTGCGCGCGTGCGAGCCGACCGGGACGCTGCGCTGCTTGCTGCCCTTGCCGAGCACGGTGACCAGACCGTCGGCGAGATCGAGATCGCGCCAGCGCAGCGCGCACAGTTCGCTCAGGCGCAGGCCGGAGCTGTAGAACAGTTCGAGGATCGCGCGATCGCGCACGCCCAGCGGTGCGTCGGTCGGCAGCTCGACCAGTTGCACCGCTTCATCGACATCCAGCACCTGCGGCAGTTTGCGCGGCGCTTTCGGCGCGCGGATACCGGCGGCGGGACTGGCGGCGATGCGTCCGTGTTTCAGCAGCCATTGATAGCAGCTGCGGCAGGCGGACAGCCGCCGCTGCAGGCTTTTCGGCGACAGGCCGCGGCGATGTTCGGCGGCGATGAATGCGCGCAGTTGTTCGGTATGCACGGTGGCCAGATCATCGATGCCCTGCGACGTGGTCCATGCAACCAGCGCATCGAGATCGCGGCGATAGGCGTCGAGCGTATGCACGGACATGCGCCGCTCGATCTGCAAATGCGACAGGAAATCCTCGACGTGCGGCGAGGCGGTCACGTCATGCGCCCGCGTCAGGCGTGCGCATGTCCAGCATCGTCGCGCGCATCGGAACGTGCATCAGAGAACCGCCGCATCGCGGTCTCGAAGGCTTCGCCCATCATCCGCAGGAACAGCGTGCCCATGCCGGGAAAGAAACGGTTGGCATCGCGGCTGCCGACCGCGAGCAGACCCAGGCCCGGCAGCGGCAACAGCGCGCTGCTGGCCACGTCCTCGGCGCGCAGGCCGTACAGCAGCGCGTTCTTCTCGGGCTGCAGGCGGCCGCAGATCGGCTCGCCGTCCTTCAGACAATCGCGGAACGGCGCGAGCCGGGCGTCGTCTTCGGCGAGGGTCTGCAGCCAATCGGTGTCTTCGAGACCCGCGACCGGGGCGAACAGCACCATCCGCACCAGATCGCCGTTGAAATCCTCGGCCAGGGTCGCGGCCATGGCGCGCGCGGTGTCGGCGGCGCTGCCCTGTTTCATCAACGCGAGCGTCAGTTGATGGGTGCGCACCGCGAGGCGTTCGTTCTCCTGGGCGTTACCGAACAGCTCGTGCAGGCGCCGGGTCAGCTCGCGGTTCTTGTCGCGCAGGATCTCCAACTGGTAACTCGCCAGCGATGCCGCGGATCCCTGCTCGCGCGGCACCACCAGGGTCAGCGCCAGATCGGGAAACTGCTGCAGGAACGTCGGATGCCGGCGCAGCCACGTCGCGATTTCGTGCGCGCCGAGTTTTTCCTGCGCCTGTCGGTCGAACTTGTCGGTCATTGCCACCATTCCCCTTCGAATACGAATGCGGTCGGGCCGGACATCGCGATCTGCGCGCCGTCCTCCGGCCACGCGATCTTCAATGTGCCGCCGGGCAGTTCCACCGCAACCTCGCGATCGATGCGCCCGCGCCGCATCAGCACCGCCGCCGCCGCGCAGGCGCCGCTGCCGCAGGCCAGGGTTTCGCCGACGCCGCGCTCGAACACCCGCAGTTTGAGGCGGTCGCGGGCGACGATCTGGGCGAAGCCGACGTTGACCGATTCCGGAAACGCCGCGTGACGCTGCAGCGCCAGGCCGAGCGTCGCCACCGGCGCCGTATCGACATCGTCCACTTCGATGACCGCATGCGGGTTGCCCATCGACACCGCGCCGAAGCGCAGCGCATGGCCGTCGAGTTCAACCGTGTATTCATCGTGCGCGGCATCGAAGCCGGCCGGCGGCGCGAACCGCGGCACGCCCATCGCGATGCGGTAGTGATGCAGGTCGAGCACATCCACGGCGTGGGTGCCGGCGGGACTGTCGAGTTCGAAGTGACCGGCGAGGCAGCGTTCGGCATCGCGTTCGGCGCTGTCGCGCAGCATCCAGGCGGCGACGCAGCGCGCGCCGTTGCCGCACTGCTGCGACGACGAGCCGTCGGCATTCCAGATGCGGTATGAGGCCGCGGCGCCCGGGCTGCGCGGCGGTTCGATGGTCAGGATCTGGTCGCAGCCGACGCCGGTGTGACGGTCGGCGAGCGCGCGGCAGAGTTCCGGCGTGGGCGGCGCGACGGCGCGGCGCAGGTCCAGCACCACGAAATCGTTGCCGGCGCCGTGCATCTTGGTGAAGCGCAGCAGCACGCGCGACGCGGTGTTCATTTCAATGCGCGGGCGTGCCGTCGGCCGGAGGCGGCGGCGCGGCGGCGTCCGCGGCGGGCGACGGCGCAGTCCCGGTCGCGGGTGCGGACGCTTCGGCAGGCGCCACGGCAGCAGGCGCTGCGGGCGGGTCGTCGGCCAACACCAGCGGGCCCTTGTTGCCGCAGCCGGACAGGGCGAACGGGAGCGCGAGCGAGAAGGCGATCGAAACGAAAACTAGGCGTTTATTCATGCGCGCAGTGTAGCCGCCGTGGCTCCCGGACGGAATGCGGGGCGGAGGCAGCCGCGTTCAGGCGTCCCGCTCACCGGACGGTTCGGGGCGCAGCCACAGCCACGCGGCGACTACGACCATGATCGCGGTGCCGGTGGCGGCCATCCACAGCTTCGGCGCGGTGAGGAACATCACCACCGCGCAGGCGCTCATCATCGTGGTCGCCAGCCATTTCGCGCGCCGGCCGACCGCGCCCTGCGCCTGCCAGTCGCGGATCATCGGTCCGAACCGGCGATCGGCGAGCAGCCGCGCATGCAGGCGCTGCGAGCCGCGCGCGGCGGCGAAAGCCGACAACAGCACGAATGGCACGGTGGGCAGCCCCGGCACGACGATCCCGATCACGCCCATCGCCAGACTGGCGTAGGCCAACAGCCACCACAGCCAGCGCGTGCGCCGGGGCGCCTGCTGCGGCGGTGCCTGCTGCGGTGATGGCATGGGTGCGGCGACGCCTGCCCGCGAACGGACAGGCGTAGAGACTTACTCGGCGGCCTTGGGCGCGCTCACGCCCAGCTGGTCGAGCATGAACGCATACATTTCTGCCTGCTCGCGGTAGCGGCGGAAGCGTCCCGACTTGCCGCCGTGGCCGGCGTCCATGTTCGTGCGGAACACCACCGGATACTGCGAGGTATTGAGGTCGCGCAGGCGGGCCACGTACTTCGCCGGCTCCCAGTACTGCACCTGCGAATCCCACAGGCCGGTGCCGACGTACATCGCCGGATAGGCCTGCTTCGACAGATTGTCGTAGGGCGAGTACGACAGCATGTAGTCGTAGTACTTCTTCTTTTCCGGGTTGCCCCACTCGTCGTATTCGTTGGTGGTCAGCGGAATGGTGGGATCGAGCATGGTGGTGACCACGTCCACGAACGGCACCTGCGACAGGATCACCAGGTACTTGTCCGGCGCCATGTTCGAGATCGCGCCCATCAGCAGCCCGCCCGCGCTGCCGCCGTAGGCCGCGACGCGGTCCTTGGCGGCATAGCCCTTGGCGACCAGATCGTCGGTGACGTCGATGAAATCGGTGAAGGTGTTCTTCTTGTTGAACAGCTTGCCGTCGTCGTACCATTTGCGGCCCATTTCCTGGCCGCCGCGGATGTGGGCGATGGCGTAGACCATGCCGCGATCGAGCAGACTGACGTTGGTGGCGCTGAAACCCGGGTCGCTGGAGCTGCCGTAGCTGCCGTAGGCGTACTGCAGCATCGCCGCGCTACCGTTGCGCTCGAAGCCCTTCTTGTAGACCAGCGAGACCGGCACTTTCACGCCGTCGCGGGCGGTGGCCCAGACGCGCTCGGTCGCGTATTTCGACGCGTCGTAGCCGATCACCGGCTGCTGCTTCAGCGTGCGGCGCTCGCCGGTGACGGTGTTGAGTTCGTAAGTGGTGGTGGGCGTGGTCAGCGAGGTGTAGCCGTAGCGCAGCCACGGCGTGTCGGACTCGGAATTGGTCGAAAGACCCATCGAATACGCCGGCTCGTCGGCCTTCACGTATTCCTCGCCGTCGGCGGACGCCTGGCCGGCGCGCAGCAGACGGATGCGTTCCAGACCCTCGGAACGTTCGGCGATCGCGGTGAAACCGTCGAACAGCTCGAATCCGTCGATGAACACATCGTCGCGGTGCGCCACCCATTCCTTCCACTCGCGGCGCGAGGTCGCACCGCTGTCGGCGGTCATCAGTTTGTAGTTGGCGGCGGGCTTGCCATCGGCGCCGGGCGCATTGGTGTGGATCACCCAGCGGCCGCCCAGGTGATCGGCGTCGTATTCGACATCGCGTTCGCGCGGGGCGAGCACGGTGAAGGTCTTCGGGTCGGCGGCCGGCGCGCAGCGCATTTCGCTGGACACCGTGCTTTCCACGGTGATGCAGAGGTAGGCGTCGTCGCGGGTGCGGCCGATGCCCATATAGAAGCTGTCGTCCTTTTCTTCGTAGACCAGGACGTCGGCGCTGACCGGCGTGCCCAGAACGTGCTTCTTCACGCGCACCGTGAGCAGGGTTTCGGGATCGTTCTCGATGTAGAAGAGGGTCTTGTTGTCGTCGGCCCAGACCAGGTTCGCCGACACGCCCTTGATCTCGTCGGGATACAGCTCGCCGGTATCGAGGTTCCGGAAGCGCACCGTGTACTGGCGGCGGCCGTTGTCGTCCTCGGCATAGGCGAGGAGTTTGTTGTCCTGGCTCACGGCCATGTCGCCGACGCTGTAGTAGTTCTTGTCCTTGGCCAGGACGTTCAGGTCCAGCATCACCTGCTCGTCCTTGCCCTGGCTGCCGTCGGCAGCCGCGTTGGCGCGCAGATAGACCGGATAGTCCTTGCCGGCTTGGAAACGGGTGAAATACCACCAGCCGCGCTCGCGGTACGGCACCGAGTCGTCGTCCTGCTTGATGCGGCCGACGATCTCGTTGTAGAGCGTCTCCTGCAGCGGCTTGAGCGGCGCCATCAGCTGGTCGGCGTAGGCGTTCTCGGCGTTGAGATAGCCCAGCATCGCCTTGTCCTCGCGCTTGTCGTCGCGCAGCCAGTAGTACTCGTCGCTGCGGGTCGCGCCGTGCGGCGCCTTGACGGTATGCGGCTTTTTGGCGGCGTCGGGCGGGGTGGGCAGATCGGCGGAGAGGGCGGTCAACGGAATGGTCAAGGTCATGGCGATGGCAAGCACGGGGATTCGGAGGGGCGACATGGAGATGATCCGCAGAGCCGGAGCGGCGGGAGTTCGGCAGTATCCCAGAAGTCCAAGCCTGCGGGGCCGCCATGGCCGATGTCGCCCACCGGGACCGTCACTGTTATCGTGGCTGCCTGCCGGGCAGCGCGGGAGCCCATGCGCGCCACAGGCACACGACAGGCACACGACAGGCACGGATACCGTCGCCCTCACGACGACGATCTTCAACCATCGCTTACCACCGCGGCCCTGCATCGGCTGCCCAACGAAAGGCCAGGCTCCATGGAAGACTACCCACGCTCGTCGCCGGCATCGTCGTCATCGACGCCGACCAACCCCACGACCATCAAGGTCAGCCTGGACGAATGGGCGACGGTGCGCCGCAACAGCGGCGCCGAACTCATGACCGACGGCCTGTCCGGCTGCGTCGCGGTGGCGGTCCGCACCGAC
The DNA here is from genome assembly GCA_943371935.1 of Chitinophaga pinensis. GTDB lineage: Bacteria > Pseudomonadota > Gammaproteobacteria > Xanthomonadales > Xanthomonadaceae > Lysobacter_I. Next base: position 149,575 of record CALRWS020000003.1, read on the forward strand.
GACAGGATCGCGCTCACGCATGTCTTCAGCGATGCCTACGAACGCAAGCGAACAGACGCCGGCGTCGAGGACCGTTTCGATGCCTACAAGGGCGACCTGAACCGTTTCATCGCAGGCGTTGGCGGCCGCGACGCCATCCGCGAAGTGCATCTGGTCGAGAATGGCAGCCGGGTCGCCGAGGGGCGCGAACGCAGTCTCGCCGGACTGATCCAGGATCATCTGGTCACGAGTAATGCGGTGCACGCCGACCGTATCCGTACGCACGACGACAGCGGCTGCACGATCACCTCCGACGACCTCTATCTGAAGCGGACGGACAGCCAGGCGCTTTACGTCGGCGGCTATACGAATACCACGCTGACCGACCTTCAACCCGATCTGGCCGAAGGGATCAAGCCGCATCTCGGCCACGGCACGTTCGCGTGCTCGCGCGGGAAGCCAGGCCCCGCCGATATCGAAGTCGCGCCACGCGCAGGCGGCGCCGTCGCGCACTCGCCCGGCGCCCGCTATGTGGCGCCCCTACCGGAACCGGAATTCGTGGCACCGGTCGGGCCGCCAGCCGAACTGACGGCGGCCGTTCGCGCGAAGCTCGACGGCACCGGCATCAATTTCGGCTACCAGAAAGCATCGGCCGCCGGCACGATCGCGACCGCGGCGCACGCGGCCGACATCAGCGGCGATTTCACGCTGACCGCCAATGCCGCCAAGGACAAAATCACCCTCACCAAAGGCGAGGAATCGCTGGAATTCAGCGTTACCGGCCGGCAAGTCAAACTGCTGCCCGCAAGCGTGCCCCTGGCCGAGCCCTCGGTCGCGCCAGGCAGGTCGGTCGCGGAGTCCTCCACGCCGAGCGCGGCCCCCACACCCATCGCCGAATCCTCCACGCCGCGGATCGGCACACCGGTCTCTTCCGGCAGCCCGCCATCGCTGTACCAGCAGGCGTTCGATGCGCTCGGCCCGCAGCGCGAGACGCTGGGCATCAAGACCGAGCAGCAGGCCATCCAAAGCGCGCGCGAACTCGCCTCGCATGCGGGCCTGAGCGGACTGACCGCGATCTCGCGCCTCGAAGTGGCGACCCCTGATGGCGGAAAACCTTCGCTGATCGCCCATCAGGACGGCCCAGCTCCTCAGCAGACGTCTCCTCTGGCAATCGAGACACTGCAGCAACATGCAGGCATGGCACCGCGGGATATGTCGCAGGACAGTCCGGACAAGCCGCGCGCCCAGAGCCTTTAGCCGGGCGCGCCGGCCTGCGATGATCAGCCGGCGACCAGCCGCACCCGCGCGAAGTTGCGCTTGCCCACCTGCAGCACGCCCTCGAACCCCGGCGCGAAGCTTGTCGCCGGATCTTCCACCACTTCGCCGTCGACCTTCACTGCCCGCTCCTTGAGCTTGCGGCCGGCCTCGGCGTTGCTGGGGGTGATACCGGCGGCGGTCAGCAGCGCGGCGATGCGGATGCCTTCGGCCGGGATGGTCACGTCCTGCAGCGCCAGCAGGGTCATGTCGCCCTGGCCGCTCACCGCGGCCTGCCAGCCGGCAATGGCAGTGTCGGCGGCCGCGGCATCGTGGAAGCGGGTCGCGAGCTCGCGGGCAAGGCGCAGCTTCACGTCGCGCGGGTTGAGTTGCCCGCCTTCGATATCGGCCTTCAATCGGCTCGCTTCATCGATGCCGATCTCAAAGCTCAGCAGCTCGATCCAGCGCCACATCAGCGCGTCGCCGATCTTCATGGTCTTGTTGACGATGTCGATGGCCGGCTCGTTGATGCCGATGTAGTTGCCCAGCGACTTCGACATCTTCTGCGCGCCGTCCAGGCCTTCCAGCAGCGGCATGGTCAGCACGATCTGCGGCGGCTGGCCGAAGTGTTCCTGCAGGCCGCGGCCCATCAGCAGGTTGAATTTCTGGTCGGTGCCGCCCAGTTCCACGTCGGCCTTCAGCGCCACCGAGTCGTAGCCCTGCACCAGCGGGTAGAGGAATTCGTGGATCGCGATGGACTGCTGCGCGGCGTAGCGCTTGGCGAAGTCGTCGCGTTCCAGCATGCGCGCGACCGTGTGCTGGCCGGCGAGCCTGATCATGTCGGCGGCGCTCATCTTCCCGAACCATTCGCTGTTGAAGCGCACTTCGGTGCGGTCCTTGTCCAGCACCTTGAACACCTGCTCGGCATAGGTCTCGGCATTGGCCAGCACGTCCTCGCGGGTCAGCGGCTTGCGGGTGACGTTCTTGCCGGTGGGGTCGCCGATCATCCCGGTGAAGTCGCCGATCAGGAAGATCACCTGATGCCCCAGGTCCTGGAACTGGCGCATCTTGTTCAGCAGCACGGTGTGGCCGATGTGCAGGTCGGGCGCGGTGGGGTCGAAGCCGGCCTTGATCCGCAGCGGGCGGCCGCCGGCCTCGAAGGCGGCGAGGCGGATCTGCAGCTCCTCGCGCTTGAGGATTTCGTCGGCGCCGCGCGCAATGAGGTCGAAAGCCGGGTTGGGGGCGTCAATGGACATGGGGAGTCGAACCGTGAACCTGTAGGGGAAGAAAGGGCCGCAAAGGTGACGCGGCCTGCAGTTCCGGGGCCGCGAGCATGAATGGCGCGTTAAAGTCTAGTTAAACCGAAATGTTAAAAAAAACCAAGCCCGTCAAGCATTTGACGCATTCTTTTCGAGTCAACTATGGTACCGGTCTTGGCCGTCCCGACTGGGGAATCCGTTCAATGACATCACCGTCGAGTCGCACCCTGCGTAATCGCCTCGTTCGCCTGCGCAATCTGCACCAGGCCACCGAGCAGGAAGCCAACCAGATCCTGCCCGGAAACGGTCCCGCCCAAGGCTTCAACGGGCGCTGGACCCGGCGCCAATGGGCGCAAGCCAGCCTGGTCGCCACCATGGTCGCGCTGCTGGGCGCCATCGTCCCCGGCTTCGATACCGTACTGCAGCCCACGCCGGCCACGCCCATCCAGACGCTGTCGCTGAAACTCCCGCCGCTGTCGCTGGCGCGACAGAAGGGCAACCTGGGCGACAGCTGGCAGGCGGTCACCGTCCGTCGCGGCGCCTCGCTCAAGCATCTGTTCGAACAACTGGGCATCCCCGCCGCCGAGCTGGAGCGCGTGCTGGCGCATCCGGGCGCGAAGGCCGCGATCGGCCAGGTCACCCCCAAGACCCAGCTGTCGGTGGATCTGCCGATCAACGGCAAGCTGCGCGCGGTGCGCTTCGTGCGCGGCGACGGCCAGCGCGTCCAGCTGGAACTCACCGACGACGGCGTGCGCGAGACCGTGCTGAGCCGCGATGTCGACGTGCGTACCGTGGTGCTCAGCGGCAAGGTCGGCGGCTCGCTGTTCCGCTCGGCGCGCAAACTGGGACTGAGCGGCGCGCACCTCGACCAGCTCACCGACGAAATCTTCAAGTACGACATCGACTTCGATTCCGACCTCGACGCCGACGACCTCTTCAGCGTGGTGGTCGACCAGATGTGGGTCGACGGCGAACTGGAGAAGACCGGCGCGGTGCTGGCCGCGGCCTTCACCATCGACGGCAAGCTGCACACCGGCTTCCGCCACGTCCGCAACGGCAAGCCCGAATACTTCACCTCCGACGGCCGGCCGCTGAAGAAGAGCTTCATCCGCATGCCGATCCCGTACGCCCGGCTGAGCTCCAGCTTCGGCACGCGCCGGCACCCGGTGCTGGGGCGTACCCGCATGCACAAGGGCGTGGACTACGCCGCCCCCACCGGCACGCCCATCCAGGCGGCCGGCGATGCCCGCGTGCAACTGGTCGGCTGGCACGGCGGCTACGGCCGCGCGGTGATCCTGGACCACGGCCGCGGCTACACCACGCTCTACGGCCACATGTCGCGCTTCGGCAATATCCGCCAGGGCCAGCGCATCCCGCAGGGCACGGTCATCGGCTACGTCGGCAGCACCGGCATGTCCACCGGCCCGCACCTGCATTACGAATTCCGGATCAACGGCGTCCATCGCAACCCGCTGAGCGTGACCATGCCGCCGCCGGAGCCGCTGCGCGGCGCAGAACTGGCGAGCTTCCGCACCGAGACCCAGCGCGCGATGACCAAGATCCGCACGGTCGAGAACATCGTGTTCCCGGACGCTGTGCAGACGCCGGAAAAAGCGCTGGCGATCGCGCTGGAAACCACCCCGGGCCGCAAGCCGCGCAAGAAGGGCTGAGTCCGCGCGCCGGATAGCCGCACGCTTGCCGGCCGCGACTGGCAAGCGCTGTCATCATCACCGATCATGCGGCGATGACGACCGACACCCCCAATCCCGATCCAGACCTCTTCCTCGGCATGATCTCCGGCACCAGCGCCGACGGGATCGACGTGGCCATCGCCCGCTTCCACGATGCCGGAACCGACCGCGCGCCGCGGGCCGAGGTGCTGTTCGGCCACACCTATCCTTGGGATGCCGATCTGCGGGCCGTGCTGGTCGAGCTGGGCCAGCACGCGCCCAAACTGACGCTGGACGAGATCGGCGAACTGGACGTGCGCATCGGCGCAGCCTTCGCCGCTGCCGCCGCGCAGGCGATCCGCGACAGCGGCGTGCGACACGCGGATATCGCCGCGATCGGTTCGCACGGCCAGACCCTGCGCCATCGTCCCGACGGCCGCCGCGGCGATGGCGTGCACCGCTTCACGCTGCAACTGGGCGACGCGAGCGTGATCGCCGAAACCACCGGTCTGCGCACCGTCGCCGATTTCCGCCGACGCGATGTCGCCGCCGGCGGCCACGGCGCGCCGCTGCTGCCGGCGCTGCATGCCGCGCTGCTGTCTTCGTCGGCGGAAGATCGCGCGGTGCTGAATCTCGGCGGCATCGCCAATCTCACCCTGCTGCCGGCTGAGGGCAGAGCGGATTCCGGATACGGCGTGCGCGGCTTCGACACCGGCCCCGCGAATGGGCTGATGGACGCCTGGTGCCTGCGCCACACCGGCGCCGGCTTCGACCGCGGCGGCGCGTTCGCCGCGGGCGGGCGGGTGGACGATGCGCTGCTGGCGCGCCTGCTCGACGAGCCGTGGTTCGCGCAGCCGCCGCCCAAATCGACCGGCCGCGATCAGTTCCACCTGGGCTGGGTCGAATCGAAACTCGGCGGGACCGAAACCCCGGCCGACGTGCAGGCGACGCTGCTGGCGCTGACCGCGCGCACCGTCGCCGACGCGCTGCGCGCCACCCTGCCCGGTGCCGCGCGGGTGATCGGTTGCGGCGGCGGCGTCCACAACCCGGCGCTGATGCGCGCGCTGGCCGAGGCGCTGCCCGGCATCGCAGTGGAATCCACCGCGGCGCACGGCATCGATCCGGACGTGGTCGAAGCCCTGGGCTTCGCCTGGCTGGCGCGGCAGACCGTGCTGGGGCGGCCGGGCAATCTGCCAGGCGTCACCGGCGCCGCGGGGCCGCGGGTGCTCGGCGCGATCCATTCGCCGTAATCAGATTCTATAGAGCGGCCTTCAGGCCGCTGCCTTTCCCATCGGCAAGGGCCTTTTGAACGGCCGATTCATTGCCATGAGCCGCGGGCGCGGCTGGCATATCGTCGTGCTTCTGGTTCGTCCTGGGCCGGCCTGAAGGCCGCCCTGCAGGTTCGATCGGCAGATTTTTGACACGGCTTTCAGCGCTCCGGCGTGGACGCGCCGTCGTCCTCGACATCCGCCTCGAACAGCAGCTCCAGCTCGCTGCGCGCCTGTTTCGCGCTTTCGAGCAGCGCCGCTTCGTCGTCGTAGATCAGATGCTGATTGGCCAGCAAGGCCTCGTCGTGCTCGCGGAATTTCAGCGTGCGCTGCGCCGCCTGCTCCGGCGACAGGCCCAGCGCGATCAGCACGTCGCGGCCCATTTCCAGACCGGATGCGAAGGTTTCGCGGGTCACGTCCGCGCCGAGGTCCATCAGCTGCCACGCATGCCGGCGATCATGGGCGCGGGCGAAGACCTTCAGCCCGGGATACAGCCGCCGCACCACGCGGGTCACGCGCAGATTCGCCTCGGCGTTGTCGATGGCGTTGATGAAGATGCGCGCGTGGCCGGCGCCCGCGGAGCGCAGCAGATCGGGACGCGACGGATCGCCGTAGTACACGACGTTGCCGAAGCGGCGTACGAAATCCACCTGCACCGCATCGGTCTCCAGCGCCACGAACGGGATCTTCTGCGCCACCAGCATGCGCGCGACGATCTGGCCGAAGCGCCCGAAGCCGGCCAGGATCACCTGCGGGTGCCCGTCGGGGATCGCGTCGAAAGCGCGCTTGGGCGCGGCATCCGGGAATTCGCGCAGCAACCGGGATGCGGCGATCATCGACAGCGGCGTCAACGCCATCGACAGGCCGACGATGGCCACCAGCCGGTTCTGCAGCGCGGCGTCGATCAGATTCGCCTTCACCGCTTCGGACAGCACCACGAACGCGAACTCGCCGCCCAGCGCCAGCACCATGCCCAGCTGCAGCGCCTCCTGCCAGCCCAGCCTGCCCGGGCGCAGGCCGATGCCGAACAGCAGCAGCGATTTGATCGCCAGCAGCGCGACCGCGCCCAGCACGATGGTCCACGGCTCGGCGGCGATCAGGTTCAGATCGATGCTCATGCCCACGGCCATGAAGAACAGGCCCAGCAGCAGACCCTTGAACGGATCGATCTGCGATTCGATCTCGTGGCGAAATTCGGAATCCGCCAGCAGCACGCCGGCCAGGAACGCGCCCAGCCCCATGCTCAAACCGACCAGATGCATCAGCCAGCCCGCGCCCAGCACCACGAACAGCGCGCTGGCGGTCAGCATCTCCGGCACGCCGATGCGCGCGGCGAGGCGGAACAGATGCCGCAGCAGATAGCGGCCGCCGATCACCAGCGCGACGATCCCCGCGACCGCCTTCAGCACGTCCTTCCACACCGGGTCGGTGCCGGCGGCGGCGACACCCAGCAGCGGAATGGCCGCCAGCAGCGGAATCGCGGCCAGATCCTGGAACAGCAGGATCGCGAACGCCAGCCGTCCGTGCGGCGTGTTCATCGCCTTGCGTTCGGACAGCAGCTGCAGGCTGACCGCGGTGGACGACAGCGCCAGCGCCAGCCCGACCACCAGCGCCGCCTTCCAGCCCAGCCCGTAGGCCAGGCCCAGCCCGCCCAGCACCGCGCCGGTCAGCGCCACCTGCAGCCCGCCCGCACCGAACACCGGCCGGCGCATCACCATCAATCGCGCCGGCGACAGCTCCAGGCCGATGACGAACAGCATCATCACCACGCCTATCTCGCTTGCAGCCAGCACTGGCTCCGCGTCGCGGATCACTTTCACGCCGAACGGCCCCAGCATCACGCCCGCGGCCAGATAGCCCAGCACCGCACCCAGGCCGAAACGCTTGAACAGCGGCACCGCGACCACCGCCGCGAGCAGGAACACCAACGCCAATTGCAGACCATCACCGTGCATGTGCACCTCCGTCGGGGACAGTAACCGCGCACCGCACCCACCCGCAATCGCGGTATGCCGTCGGAGGCAGGACAGTGCATCCGCATCCCGGCGTTCGCGGTCGGGGCGGCGCCTGTCGGGCGCCGCGGGAGACCTGATACGGTTCGGCCGGTAAGCGAAACGCGCACCGCACACCGCGCAGCGGGTGGCGTGACCGGGGAAGACGCCGACGCAGCTTCGGCGTCATCGACGTTCCTGTTCCAATGCCCCGAATATCGCCTGCTCGCCCGGCTCCGGGCGAGCAGGCG